>JBCBBT010000007.1:0-72777 GCA_038531315.1 Pseudomonadota bacterium | reverse complement strand
GCGGCGCGGAAAATTACTGCCGGGCGGCGGGGCTCACCTTTATCGATGATCCCGCTACGTATTATGTCATTCCGGTTGGCGTTGAGCCGGAAGAAATGACGCAAGCTGAACTTGGTCACGGGACCGTCGGCGCCGTCGCCCTTGACCGCGACGGCCGGCTCGCCAGCGCAACATCGACGGGGGGCGTATTCGGAAAACTTGAAGGGCGCGTCGGCGACACGCCATTGATCGGCGCCGGGACGTGGGCGGATGAATTCGTCGCCGCCTCGTGCACCGGCCTCGGCGAGTATTTCATTCTGGCTGGCGGGGCGCAGGACGTCGCCAGCCGCGTGCGTTTTCAAGGAGCCGATTTGCAAAGCGCCGCCAATGATCTGATCAAGGATGTCGCCCGCCTTGGCGGCGACGGCGGCGTCATTGCAGTCTCGCGCGACGGTGATATCGCCTTCGCCTGGAACTCGGACGGCATGAAACGCGCCGGCGTTGCGCCGGACCGGCCGCTCTTTTCAGCGACATTTTGAAATGGCGGCGTTCTCCGAAGGCGAGCTTGAACGGCTCGCGACAGCGGCGGGCTATCTGCAACAGGCCAAGGCGCGCCTGCCGGTCTTAAAATCGCTCGCATGGGACCGGGCGCTTGCGGAGAAATTTTTCGCCGATGGCGCAACCGAACCGCCGGCGCCGGTCTACGATCCGGTTGATCCCGACCCCAGCCTCGAACTCGTCTTCGCGGCGCGCGCGCTGATCGACGGCGACAGCCCGGTGCATGCGTGGCTGAAAAGCTTTGCGGACATCACCGAGGAAACCGCCGCGCTGTTGTCGACGATCGGCACCGCGTTGTTTCATGGCCACTCGGGCGCACTATACGGCTCGCCGACCGCGCCGATCGCCGACGGTCAAATCACGGCGCTCGATCTGGCGCGCCGGCTCGACACGGTCTTGTCCGAGTTCGACGAAAGCGGCGACAAGTTTGAACCGCCCGACAGGCGAACGGCGGACGATCTGAAACAGGAACTCGACGCCGCGCTGCCCGCTTATTTCGGCGACGACGCGCCGCGCGTTGAAGTGACGGAAAATGTCTCTGCGAAGGCGGCCGCGGGCGGCGACTATATCAAACTGCGCGCCGATGCGCTTTTTTCCGACCTCGACGCCGCCCAGCTTTTGCAGCACGAAGCGCTCGTTCATATCGCAACGGGGATGAACGGACGCGCGCAGCAACGTTTTGCGATTCTGGGAGAAAGCCATCCGGGCAACGCGCGCACTCAGGAAGGTCTGGCGGTCTTCGCCGAGTTTATCTCCGGCGCGCTCGACCCGCGTCGCTTCAAACGCCTCGCAGACCGTGTGATCGCCATCCACATGGCGACAGAAGGCGCCGACTTTCTCCAGCTATATTCGTTTTTCCGGGAACGGAACAAATCGGATAAACCTTTTGAGGCTTTTGAAAGCGCAAGACGCGTAGTGCGCGGCGGTCTTGTCGGTGGCGGCGGTCCGTTTACGAAGGATTCTATTTATCTTCAGGGTCTTCTAGAAGTTCACAATTATTTGCGCACCGCTGTCCGCAGCGGCGATGTTGATTATTTCCGCTTGTTGTTTGTCGGCAAGATCGATCTTGCCGATCTCGACGCCATGAAAATGCTCTGGGATGAAGGTCTTATTTCACCGCCGCGCTTCTTGCCGCCATGGGCGAGCGATTTGCGCTACCTGCTCAGCTATCTCGCCTATTCGACATTCCTCAACGAAATCAAGCTCGACGCCGTCGCCGAGCGCTATGAGGACTTGCTGGAACCATAATGCGACTTCTGGATTGGCGCCCGGAACGGCAATAATAATTGGCCTCAAGCCCGCCCGGCCGTTTTTCGGCGCGCCCCATCATTACAAGATTTCTGAGCGAAAAAGGCCGCTCAGAAAAACACTCGGGTTCGCCTAAATTTCTATGATGCGCCCATGCGGTGCGATAGACTGGCGGCGGCAGGGCATTGCGGCGAACGCGCGGGGCGACGCGACAAGCCAATGGAGAGAACTGGAGAAACCCCATGTTTGACGAAAAACTAACCGAAACAGCCATGAAACTCGTCGGCTATTGCCGCGAAGGCAAAGAATATCAAGGCCTTGACGAACTCTATCACAAGGACGCGGTCTCGGTGGAGGCCGCCGACCTCGGGGGCGGCAATGTCGTCACCGAAGGCGCCGACAACATTCGCGCCAAACACGATTGGTGGAACAATGCGATGGAAGTCCACAGCGTCACCGTCGAAGGCCCCTACATCCACGGCGACAGGCAGTTCAGCGCAATTTTTGAGCTTGATGCGACCGACAAACAGTCCGGCGCCCGGCAACAGATGAAAGAGGTCGCGATCTATACCGTCGACGACGGCAAGATTGTTCGCGAAGAATTTTTCTACAAGGCTTTTGAATAAGCCGCCCGTTTGCTGGCTCGCTTACAAGTTCGCTAACGGGCCAGCTTAAGGATAAAGCCGTTCCGTACGCCAATCGCCTTCAGGCGCCTCGCGCCTGAAGGCCAGCCGGTCATGTAACCGGTAGGGCCGGTTGACCCAGAATTCTATTTCAAGCGGGATCAGCCGAAAGCCGGTCCAATAGTCCGGCCGCGGAATGGTCTCGCCGTCAAAGGCAGCCTCGGTTTGCGCCACCGCACGCCGCAGCGCATCGTCCGCGGGCATCGCCTCGGATTGGTCGGAGGCGTGCGCGCCGATCTGCGCGCCGCGGGCGCGGGTTGCGAAATAGGCGTCGGCTTCAGCGGCGCTGGTCTCGCGAATATCGCCCCGGAAACGCACCTGACGGCGGATCGTCTTCCAATGGAAGCAGAGCGCCGCCGCGGCGTTTTCCGAAATCTCCCGGCCCTTGGCGCTGAGGCGGCTTGAATAAAAGGTGAGCCCGCCCTCGCTGATATCCTTCAAAAGAACGATGCGGACGTCGGGGCGCCCGTCCGCGCCGGCGGTCGCAAGCGCCATCGCATTCGGATCGTTGGGCTCGCTCCCGCGCGCCTCGCCAAGCCAGGCCTTGAAGAGATCGAACGGATCGTCATGGGTGAAGACGGGGCCCTGATCCTCGTCGACCGCATAGGCCTCTGCGCTCGGCGTCGGCGGGATAAGAGTGTCGTCGGCCATTTCTTGCTTTCCTTGTCTCGCTTTCCCTAATCGCGCTTGGTCATGTGGCGCGTGGTCGGGGCGCGATTTGTGGGGACGCGCTTTGTCGCCGGGCGGCTCGCTTTGCCGGCGCCGGCCCGTTAAGGCTATGTTGGCTTTGTCCTTTACAATCGCGACCGCACGCGCGACAGACCGCGCAATGTCGCGCATTGCACAATATCGCGCATCATAAAATATCGCGCATCGCATAGGGGTGTTCGAAATGTCGTTTAACACGTTCGGCCGCATGTTTCGGTTTACAAGTTGGGGCGAGAGCCACGGCCCCGCGATCGGCTGTGTTATCGACGGGTGCCCGCCCGGCTTGCGGATCGATATCGGCGCCATTCAAAAAGCGCTGGACGCGCGCCGCCCCGGCTCGTCGAAATTCGTCACCCAACGGCGCGAGCCCGATGCGGTCAAGGTGCTCTCCGGCGTCTTCGAAGATGAACGCACGGACGGGCTGCGCTCGACCGGCGCGCCGATCAGCCTGTTAATCGAGAATGTCGATCAGCGCTCGAAGGATTATTCCGATATTCGCGACGCCTATCGGCCCGGACATGCGGATTTTACCTATACCCGGAAATACGGCATCCGCGATTATCGCGGCGGCGGCCGGTCCTCGGCCCGCGAAACGGCGATGCGCGTCGCCGCCGGCGCAGTGGCGCAAATGGTGCTGGACGATGTGTTCGCCGCCCGCCTGCAGGTGCGCGCCTGCCTGACGCAAATGGGCGCGCATGGGATTGACCGGGCGCGCTTTGACTGGGCGGCCGTCGGCGATAATCCGTTCTGGTGTCCCGATCGCGCCGCCGCCGCCGCCTGGGAAGACGTCCTTACACAGACGCGCAAAGACGGCTCGTCGCTGGGCGCGATTATCGAAGTCTGCGCCAGCGGCGTGCCCGCCGGCCTCGGCGCGCCGATCTACGCCAAGCTCGACGCCGATCTCGCCGCCGCGATGATGTCGATCAACGCCGCCAAGGGTGTTGAAATCGGCGCGGGCATGGCGGCGGCCGCCCTCACCGGCGAAGAAAACGCCGACGAAATCAGGATCAAAGACGGCGCGCCGCATTTTCTGTCCAATAAAGCGGGCGGCGTTCTCGGCGGCATTTCAACGGGACAAGACCTTGTCGCGCGCGTTGCAATCAAGCCGACATCCTCGATCCTGACGCCGCGCAAAACCATCACAAAGGACGGCGCCGAGACCGACATCCAGACCAAAGGCCGCCACGACCCATGCGTCGGCATTCGCGGCGTCCCGGTCGCCATCGCCATGATGCGCTGCGTGCTCGCCGATCACGCACTGATGCATCGCGCCCAGTGCGGCTAAGGGCTGCAGCAGGCGCTTTGAGTATTTATACTGTATACTGAATAATTAATTCGAATTGACCGGATGAATCGCCGCTCAGGCGGCGTCAACACCGCGCCTTTCCGTCACCACCGATATCCGGCTCGGCTGAAAGGCCCGCTTTAACGCCGGCGCCGCATCTTGCGCATCGCAACCGCCGCACATGAAGATGTCAATCGCCGCGAAGCTGCGCTCCGGCCACGTATGGATTGAAATATGCGACTCGGCCAGCACGAGAACGCCCGTCACCCCGCCATAGGGTGAAAAGCAATGAAAATGTCCGTGCAGGATCGTTGCGCCGGCGTCTGCGGCGGCTTTCCTGAGCGCCCTGTCGATAAAGTCCGCATTATCGAGATGATCGCACCCCCAGAAATCTAAAATGACGTGCCGCCCGGCAAACCGCACGCCGTCTTCAACGCAGAAATAATCAGCATCGACCTCAGGCGGATTGTCCTTTGCCTGCGGGCCCGCATTTTTCGGGTTTTTGGCTGCAGACGCCATGCTCGCTCCCCTCCCTGACGGCGACCGTTTTCGATCGCCCGGGGGTAAACTAGGCGGCGGGCCTTAAGGCGTGGTTACCCGCCAGCGCCCGGCGCCGTTAAAGACCTGTGCGCCGCGCCGTTAAAAGAAGGTGCGTGTCCAGTAAACATCGTTGACCCCGGCGCTGTAGTAATCGTTCACCGCGCCGACCATGGCGAACTGAGCCTGCTCGAGCATCGGCGCGGCCGCCGCCGAGTATGGCGAGGGCAGTGAAGCAAACACCGCATGCGCCCCGGCGTTACGCGCCGCATCGGCGAGCGCGACGAGCGCGTCGGCCGCGCCTTCCTCGCCGGGCGCGCATTCTTCCCAGAGCAGGCAAAACCCCGTTTCGCTTTCGCTGACCCGATCGATATCGACAAACCGAACGGCGCTTTGCGCCGGCGAGGGCGCGTCCACAAAGGCGGCCCCTTCCAGCGGCAAGCGGTAAACAAATCGTTGCTCATCCGGCGCATAAAAATGAGGGATCACGATATCGCACCGCGCGCCGAGACGTTCGTAAAACCGCCGCGCATCCGCATAGATATCAACGCCGTCTTCCTTGTAGTCGCTGGTGTCGATAAAGAGGCGCTCGACTTTTGTGGAGGCGAGCGAGAAGCGCAATTGCTCCATCATAAAAGCGCCGACGCCGCGTTTACGCATATCCGCGCGCACATAGGTCCACGAAAGCCAGGCCGATGTCGGCGCATCGCAGATCCGCTCATAGCCGGTAAACCCCGCCACGTCGCGATCGACGTCCACGACAAAAAACCCTGAAAGGTCGCCGGTCAGCGCATAGGCCGCCTCCGCCGCATCGTCCTCATCATGGGCGGCGACAATTGCGACGGCGGCGTCGATGTCAGCCCTTTTTAAGGGTCTGTAAAGATATCCTTCCGGACTACGTTTTTTGGCGCCTGAAAATAACAAAGGGGTCCCGCTCGCGTGGCTTGTCAGCCGCCAGAGTATCGACGCTCCCTTGCGATTGTGTTGATCCGCCCCGGCCGAATTGAGGCCGCGGCGTAAAGCCCCCCTTAAGACAGCTGGCCTAAAATAGCGCCGGGAAGAAAGACAGCGGGAACCAACCTCATGACAGTGTCCAAGCCTACAGGGTTCAAGTCTCAATCACGGTACAAATCGATCATGCGCGCGATCGCGCTCGTGCCGATCATGGCGCTGAGCGGATGCGCCGGTTCATCGCAAACGCCGGACTTTTACGGCATTATGGATCGAACCGTTGAGATGATCCTCGCCTATGACCGGATGTTTGCCAGCAACGGCTCAGAAACGATCAGCAAGGAAGATCTGGAGCACTTCAACCGAAACCTGTTTGCGTTTCTCAATCAAAAACCCCGCCTTCACAATATGCCAATCGGCGTCAATCTGAACGAAGACGCCAGCTTTCTTGGCTTTGAGGATAAAGACATCAACAACCAGAAAGCCGCCGGCGAACGCAAGCTGTTCACGATGGAAATCGACGCCGAAAATGAGCGCCTCGTCCTGATTGACGAAACCGGCGCCCATCACGGCTATCGCGTGCGCGGCGGATTTTTCGTCGGCGCTCTGATGGGCGATTTGCGCGACAAGCAAACAAAGGCCGGCGTCCGACCGAACCGGTTCGCCAATGTCGCCATGGACTCGCGCGATCACAAGGTTCGCGATCACAAAGCGGCGCAACAACGCGCGGCGCGCAAAGCAAGCGCGCGCACCAGCGCCCGGTCATCGGCGCGCTCGGGCGGCACCCGGTCCGGCAAATAAAAAGGGCCGTCTCCGGCGCACCGACGATCATGAGCGAAGCAACCATCGCCGATGCGTTCCCGCCCTCCGCCGCCGCGCGGGAAGAACGCGAAGATTTCTCTTCCATCACCCCGCTGGGACGCTCGGCGCTGCTCGGCTCCATCGTTGTCGTCGCGCTGTGCGGGATTGTCTATGAGCTGATCATCGGGGCGATTTCAAGTTACCTCCTCGGCAACAGCGTCTATCAGTTTTCGATCACCATCGGCTTTTTCATGTTCGCGATGGGTGCGGGTTCGTATGCAAGCCAGCATATTCGCGATCGCCTGATCTATAATTTCATCCTTGTCGAGATCGTTCTGGCGATTATCGGCGGGGTTTGTTCGATTTCGCTCTTTGTCGCCTTTCCGTTTTCGCCGGCGCTTTATACGACGGTGATGATGGGATTTATCCTGACGATTGGCTTTCTCGTCGGTCTGGAAATACCTCTTTTGACACGCATCCTCGCTCAGTCGTCAGGCACGCGCCGGTCGATTGCGAGCGTCATGTCGCTTGATTATGTCGGCGCCCTGATCGGGTCTGTGGCGTTTCCGCTTGTCTTGTTGCCGAGCCTTGGTCTTGTCAGGGCGTCGTTCGCCATTGGCGTCGCCAATGTCTTTGTCGCCTTGATGACATTGCATTTTCTGAAGGCGAATGTCGCCCGGTCGCGCCGTCTTGGCCAGGCGGCGTGCGGCGTTCTTGTCGGGCTTTTGATCCTGATCGCGCTCGGCGCCAAGATCACCGCCTTTGCGCAGCATCATCTCTATTTCGACGATATCATCTGGAAGAAACAAACGCCTTATCAGTCGCTGGTCGTGACGCGCGACTGGAAGAAAAACGATCTGCGCCTCTACATCGACGGGCATTTGCAATTTTCTCAGTCCGATGAGCATCGCTACCATGAGGCGCTTGTCCATCCGGTGATGTCGTTTCCGGGCCCTGTTGAAAATGTTCTGATCCTGGGCGGCGGCGACGGATTGGCCCTGCGCGAGGTGTTGAAGCATAACGGCGTCGCCCGGGTCGACCTTGTGGATATCGATCCGGCCATGACAGCGCTTGCGTCCGAATTCGCCCCGATCAAAAGCCTTAATGAAGGCGTTATGGACGATGCGCGGGTAGAGGTTCACCACAAGGATGCATTCGTCTTTATTCAGAACGCGCCGGTCCGCTATGATCGCGTGATCATCGACATGCCGGACCCGCACGATGCGGCGATTTCAAAACTCTATTCGGTTGAGTTTTATTCGATGATCAAGGCCGCGCTATCGCCGGAAGGCCTGATCGTTACGCAAAGCTCGTCGCCTTTCTTCGCCCGCCGTACATTCTGGAGCGTCGGCGCGACAATCGACGCTGCTTTCGAGGCGACGCAAGCCTACAACATCGCAATCCCGAGTTTCGGCGTCTGGGGATTTCATCTCGGCGCACAGAACGCGCAAACCTTAAACGCCGCGCCGCCCGTCACGGTGCCGACAAAGTTCTGGAATGAGCAGGTTTTTGCGGGCGCGAGAGTGTTCCCCGAAGATATCGCCCGCCCGTCCAAGACGATTGTGAATTCAATCTTCGAGCCGCAGCTATACCAGCTCTATCTCGACGATATGCGCAAGCCGCTGTGAAGCGGTGACCGCGTCTCAGCCTTCGCGCGCCTTGAGACGTTGTTCAAGAATTTCCTCGGCGCGTGCGCCTTCAGGAAAATCTTCGGCGATCCACTGTTCTTCAACAGCCTTGAGCATGTCCGCAACCGCCGGGCCCTGCGCCACGCCGCGGGCCATCACATCGGCGCCTGTGATCGGGAACGCCGGCGGCGTCCAGCGCGACGGCAGTGTTTCGAGGGCGCGAAACGCCGCCTCGGCTGCGCCGGCTTTAAGCGCAAACGCCGCCGCGACAGCATCCCGCCAGCCGTCGACGCCGATCCTGTAGAGCGCTCGCCGCGCAGCATGCCCGTCCGTACTATGATTATCAATTAGTTGACTAATGCGCCGCGCATTCCGCACCGCCATACGGCGGCGTTTGCCCGCCCTGTTGGATAGTCTGAGCGCCATCTCAATGGTTTTGCCGCCGTCGGCCTCATTCAGCTCATCCGGCGCGCCAAAAAGCACCGCAAACCCGAGTTCGGCCTCAGCAGACGGATCATATTCCTTAAGCCGGGCGAACGCAGACACATCCGCGCCGTGCTTGAAGGCGGCGTCTTGAAAAACTGTCGCGAGGACGCCGCACTCAGCCATCACCTGAACGGCGCGCGGCGCATTCGGTAGAGCGAGGATCAATGACAATTCGCTGCCGACCCGTTCAGCGGAAAGCGAGCGAAGGCCGTCTTGGAGGCGCGTGCAAGCCGCAAGGCCGGCCTCATCGAACGCGCTCGCAAAGCGCGCTGAAAAGCGGAAGAAGCGCAATATCCGCAGATAGTCTTCCCGGATGCGCTGGCCGGCGTCGCCAATGAACCGCACACGGTTCTTTTGTAAATCGTCGAGCCCGCCGACCGGATCGAAGACCGTTAGCGCGGGCGTCAGATAGAGCGCATTGACAGTGAAATCGCGCCGGCGCGCGTCAACAGACCAATCCTCAGTGAATGCAACGGTTGCGCGCCGGCCGTCTGTCGAGACGTCTGCCCGCAGCGTTGTTATCTCAACCGGGACCCCTTCGGCGACCGCGGTCACGGTTCCATGATCGATCCCCGTCGGCGCGGCGCGCAGGCGAGCATGAGCCAGCGCGGCCGTCACTTGTGCGGGCGTTAAAACCGTCGCGACGTCGATATCTTTCGGCGGCGTTCCAAGAAGACTGTCGCGCACGCATCCGCCGACAAACCGCGCAACGGCGCCCGGCGCCCGGCGCGGTTGGGATTGAACAAGCGCGTCGATGACGACGGCGGCGGGACCGCCACGCGCCCAGCTGAACGCCGCCGCCCGATCAGGGCCAAACTCAGCGAGTGGAATAAATTCCTCTTTCATGGCGTTGATCACAGAACATGGGCCCGCCGCGCTTGTAAAGCGGGCGCGCGCCTATTGCAGCGTTTCAGCAAATGTTCTCAAGATCCCGGCCGTCAGTCCCCAGATATGAAAGCGCCCGTAAGGCGCGGCGAACATATTGTACTTGACGCCTTTATGCTCGCGCTCCTCCGTGATGTGATTATCGAGGTTGGCGACAAAAGAAAGCGGCACTTCAAAAATTTCGGCAACTTCGCGCGGGCATGCTTTGAATGCAACCGCCGGCGGCACGACGCCGATCACCGGCGTCACGGAAAATCCGAGCCCGCCCTTGTGCACGCCGAGCGCGCCGACGACATCGACGTCGCCGCGGGGGATCGCGACTTCTTCTTCAGCCTCGCGCAGCGCCGTCGCCGTTCGGTCCGCATCCTCCGGCTGAACGCGCCCGCCCGGAAATGCGATCTGCCCGGCATGGGAGGGCGTCTTGGACGACCGCACGGTGAGGAGGACCGTCGGCTCTTCGCGCGCAACAATCGGCACCAAGACGGCTGCGTCTTTGCGAATGTCGCTCCAGCGGCTTTCAAACAGCGTATCGCCGACAAGATCCGGATTGATCTCTGAAAACAGGGCGCGAATGCGCTGCGCGGATGCGTGGCGCAAATTGCTCTGAATGTGCGCCTTCAGGATATCCGGCCTTGCATTCACTAAAGTGGTCTCACTCATTAAATCGCCTGTGTCGCCCGCGGGCTTCTTCTATGTCAGCCCAAAATGCATGGTGCTGATTATTGGATCTGAGGCGTTGACGCCGCGAGCGGCTCCAGCGGGAAAAACGCAGCGCCCGATGCAACGCCCAGAACGGGCTCGCCCGCGACTGTGCGGTGTTCCACCCGCTCGGCAAGCTCAAAATAGACAGGCCGCCCAAGACGCGCATCAAGCCCGTTGCGCACATGGATATAGGGCGCGGGCGTGACGGCGCCATCCCGTTGGCGCATGAATAAGGCGTGATCCTCGCCAGCCGTCACCCGATCACCGAGATTTGTCCTGAAAATGAGGCGATCGTCCTCGACGCGCATGGCGACGGCGACAAAGGGCGCATCTTCAACAGTGATCTTCAATCGCTCCGCCGGCGTGACGAGATAAAAGTCGTCGCCGTCCTTGCGCAAAATCGTTGAAAACAACCGGACGAGTTTCGCGTTCCGGATCAGTGCGCCTTCGTGGCGCCAGACGCCGTCGGATTGAATGACAATGTCGACAACGCCGGTCCGTTCAGGCCGCCATTGCTCGACCGGCGGCAACCGCCCGGCCCCGGCAAGGTCTTCAAGTTCTGCGGCGTATGAAATGAGATCGGTCATAAGCAAAACAGCGCCGCATTGGCGCGACGCTGTTCAGGTTTAATTTTCGCTGGGCAAGCGGCGTCTTAACCACATGCGAGGCACCGCGCATAGGTCGCGTTCGGGTCGTTGAACTGATCGAAGAATTCGATTTGTTCGTCGGCCGCATTGATCAGTTTGCGCAATGATGAGCTGTGCGCGGAGATCGTGTCTTTCTTGAAGCCCATGGCTTTCATGGCGCGAACAGAGGACTGAGAGAAAAACTTCTCAAAAGGACTGACGCGCTCAATCATGTCGACCGTGTCATACTTTTCCAGTTTCGCGAGCGCAGCCGCCGCCGCGACGGCCTCGTCGAAGCTGCCGATCTTGTCGACCAGCTTCAGGTCCTGCGCCTTGCCGCCGATCCAGACGCGGCCCTGTCCGATTTCATCGACATAATCGCGATCAAGCGAACGCCCCTCGCCGACGACGCCGAGAAAGCGTTCATAGCCGTTTTCAACCGACTGCTGAATAATATCAGCCGCCGACGCCGGGAGCGGCCCGATGCCGGTGGCGAGGATCGGCGCGAGCTCGGTGGTGCCGACGCCGTCGGTGTAAACGCCGAGTTCGGCGGCGCTGTTTTCGAAGGTGTTAAAGACGCCGAAGATACCGATCGACCCCGTAATCGTTGTCGGCGCAGCCCAGATCTCGTCTGCGGGCGCTGAAATCCAGTAGCCGCCTGACGCCGCGAGCGAGCCCATGGATACAACGACCGGCTTGTTCGCCGCCTTCAGCGCCAGCACGCCTTCGCGGATAATCTCAGAGGCGAAGGCCGATCCGCCAGGACTGTCGACCCGCAAGACAACCGCTTTCACATTATCGTCTTCGAGGGCCTTTTTCAGAAATTTCGCGACCGTATCGCCGCCCGCTGCTGCGCCGACAGGCTGCTCGCCGTCGACAATCGGGCCCGCGGCGGTGACGACAGCGACATTCGGCGCGTCGGTGTCTTCCGGCTCGCCAATCGCTTCAAGATAGTCGCTAAGGACGATTTTCTTGAAAGACTTGCCGTCCTTGTCAGCACCGAATTTTTCTTTCAGCAATGCGAGCTGTTCTGGACGCGATTTCAGACCGTCGATCAGACCGGACGAAACAGCTGCTTTGGCGAAGTCGCCGCCATTTTCGCGCATGATCGATCCGAGTTCGTTCGCGTAGGTCGCAACCGCGCCCTGGTCGAGGCCCCGCGCGCTTTCGACCGAACGCGCATACTGGTCCCAGAGCACATTCAAAAAAGCGAGGTTGGCCGCCTTGGCTTCTTCCGACATGTCATCGCGAATGAAGGGTTCGATCGCTGACTTGAACGTCCCGACACGGAATACGTGGCTGGTGATCTTCAGTTTTTCAAACAGCGATTTGATATAGGTGCCGTAACGGCCATAGCCGAACAGGACGACATTGCCATAATCGTTCATGTAAATTTCGTTGGCGCGCGCAGCCAGAAAATATTGCTCCTGGCTGTAGAAATCGCCGACGGCGATAATCTCTTTTTCAGCCGCGCGGAAGGCGTCCAGCTCCTGGGCCACGTAATGCAGTTTCGACGCGCTGAACGCGGGCACATAAAGCTCGCCCAGGTCGAGTACGATTGACTTGATGCGGGCGTCGTCTTTGGCTTTGCGAATAACACGCACGAGATCGTGAACCTCGACTTGCGACGGCTCATCGGCGCCGAAGGCCTCTTCAATCACTTCCTCGAAAGGATCGACCGTTTCGGCCTGCTCAACGAGCACGCCCTTGGGATTGAGGACGAGGGCGGCGTCCTGCGGCACTTTGACGACGTCTTTGCCGCCGGCGTTATTCATCGCGGCGCCAAACAGTCCCAACACGAGCAACAGAACGACAAGACCGACAATGCCCTGCAACAGCAGCAACAGGCCGACGACGAGTTTCCCGAACCCTTTGATGAAACCCCAGACCGACAAATTTTGAGAAGTCGAAGACGCGTTTAAAGGCACAAGTAATGACCCTTCCAGTTTTCGGGCGCACGACAAACGCGCCGTCAGGCGGGTCACCGTTATTATCCCCTTCGGGCGACCATCATTACAGATGGCCATTAATGCGGCAATAACGCCGCTTTGCTTTCCGGTAACATTTGTGGAGACGGCCGCTTAGTGCAAGAGCAGTGCGGGGTCTTTGCGACAATCAGAGCCGTCGACCGGTCGAAGTGGGTCGGAAAGGCCTGAAAAATATGCTACATTTGTCGCGA
This sequence comes from Pseudomonadota bacterium, assembly GCA_038531315.1. Classification (GTDB taxonomy): domain Bacteria; phylum Pseudomonadota; class Alphaproteobacteria; order Caulobacterales; family Parvularculaceae; genus JAJFFW01. Next base: position 59,521 of record JBCBBT010000007.1, on the reverse strand, counting down.
CAGAATGAAGCCCCGACCTCGCCGCAGGCCCGTGACGCAATTGCGCCTTGTCATCGCGATAGCAACCATCGATATCGAGGGGCCGGGCCGCGCGCAGCTCTAGCTTGCCTGAGACGGGAAAGGCCTCCACGTGGCGCGAGGCCTGCATCGTATTCGTCATAAAGAGGGCGGCGCGCCCGATTTTTCGTTGCGGCCTTTGTCGCTTTTGAACCGCCGGCCAAAGAAAGGCGCAAATGTCAGACATCGATACAGAGACCAATACCGATCTCGTTCGCGACTTTTCGGAAATCTCGGAGAAATTTTCTCTCGCGTCCGATCATCTGCGCGGCATTATCTTCGGTCAGGACGAGGTCTTGAGCCTGACCCTGACGACGCTCGCCGCCGGCGGTCATGGTCTGCTTGTCGGCGCGCCGGGACTGGCGAAGACCTTGCTTGTCACCTCTATCGGCGGTCTCCTCGGCATGACCTCAAAGCGGGTTCAATTTACACCCGATCTGATGCCCGGCGACATTCTGGGGTCCGAAGTCCTTGAAGAAACCAACGAAGGCAAACGCGCGTTCAGGTTTATTCCGGGCCCGATATTCGCTCAACTTCTGATGGCCGACGAAATCAACCGCGCAAGCCCGCGCACGCAATCGGCGTTATTGCAGGCGATGCAGGAAAAACATGTGACCGTCGCCGGCGAACAACATGACCTGCCGCGCCCGTTTCATGTCCTCGCCACGCAAAACCCGATCGAACAAGAAGGCACCTACCCCCTTCCCGAAGCGCAGCTTGACCGTTTTCTGCTTCAGATCGATGTCGGCTATCCTGATCTCAAAGCGGAAAAACAGATGTTGAGCGCCACGACGGGCGCCGAACAGAAAAGCGCGGAGGCGATTTTGTCGCCGGATGATTTAATTCGTGCACAGAATATTGTGCGTGCGATGCCGATCGGCGACCAGATTATCGATACGATATTGCGGCTGGTGCGCGCGGCGCGGCCGACGGAAGACGCAAGCGCGCGCGTTCGCGAATTTGTCGCCTGGGGGCCTGGTCCGCGCGCCAGTCAGGCCTTCACGCTGGCCGCGCGCGCCGCGGCGCTGATTGACGGGCGAAGCGCGCCCTCGCTGGACGATATCGTGCGCCTGGCGCAGCCTATCCTGCGCCACCGGATGGCGCTCAATTTTACAGCGCGTGCGGAAGGTTTAACCGTTGACGGCTTTATTGATGATCTCATCAAAGAAGCGCTCGACTAAGAGCTGAAAGGCGCTGCGCACAAAGCCGCGCGGCGCCGGGTCTGTTATGAATTCACCGCTAACGTCCCGCCCCCATCATGCTTCGGCTGCGTCGATCCGCGACGGCGCGGAGAGCATTGCCGAAACGCTGCCGGCGTTGATGCTGGAAGCACGCAAGATGTCTCAGACGATCGTCGCCGGCGCTCACGGGCGCCGACGCGCCGGCCCGGGCGAGACTTTCTGGCAGCACAGGCCGTATGGCTATGGCGATCCCGTGGCGGCGATTGACTGGCGCCAGTCCGCGCGATCATCGAACCGGCTTTACGTGCGCGAGAATGAATGGGAAGCGGCGGGAACGCTTTGGGTCTGGCGCGACCAGACCGCCTCGCTAGATTACGCCTCGGGTAATGAGACGCCGACCAAGCGCAAAAGAGCCGATGTCCTGATCACCGCACTGGCGATGCTGGCGAGTGAAGCGGGCGAGCGATGCGGCGTTCTCGGGCGAAGCGCCGGCCTTTATCACGGACGCATCGCGCCGCAACGCATTCTCGAAACTCTTTGTCAGGATTATATCAACAGCGATGGCGCGGCAAGCGATGCGCCGCCGCTTGAACAGGTGCGCGCCGGATCAAACATTGTCTTTGTGAGCGACTTTTATTCTGATCCGGCCAGCGTTGAAGCGGCATGCGCGCATTACGCAGCGCAAGGCGCCGACGGCGTCCTCCTGCAAATTGTTGATCCGGCGGAGGAAGATTTTCCGTTTTCAGGACGCACTGAGTTCGAAGACGTTGAAACCCGCGACCGATTGACTTTCGGCAACGCCAATACACTGGCGCGCAAATATCGCTCGGCGTTTGCCGCCCACCGCGCGGCGCTTGAGGCGCTCGCCGGCAAAACAGGATGGCGTTTGTTGACGCATCGCACTGACCGGCCGGGCCAGTCGGCGTTGTTGTCGCTCTATACGGCTCTAAGCGACCGGCGCAGCGGCAAAGGCGGCGGTTTAACATGAGTTTTTTGAACGCTTTGTCATTTAGCGCGCCCTTGGTGCTGACGACGCTGGCCTCTCTGCCGGTTCTCTACTGGCTGATGCGCGCAACCCCGCCGGCGCCGGCGCGCGTTCAGTTTCCGGCCTTCGTGATTTTGCGCCGCCTTCAGCAGACGGAAGAAACGCCTGACCGGACGCCATGGTGGCTCCTGCTGTTGCGGCTTGCGGCGGCGGCAATGATCATTATCGCCCTTGCCGGGCCGGTTCTGAACGCCCCGCCGCCGTCGGCGTCGACGGGGCCATTGGTGCTCATCGTTGATGACAGCTGGGCGGCGGCTTCCGCATGGCGCAAGCGCAAAGACGCGATCAAGCTGGCGGCGGCGCAAGCAGAAGACGCAGGCCGCCCCGCATTTTTGATCACAACAACGCCGGCGGCGGTGTCGCCGACGGTCGATCTGCTCACGCCGCAAAGGCTGCGGGAGACGATTGACGCCATGACGCCGCAACCCTTCCGCGCCAATCGCGGCAGCGCCCTCAATCGATTATCGGCGCTTGAAGCGGCGCTCGCGTCCTATGACGGGACCGCAGAGATAAGATGGTATACGGACGGGGTCGCCGATCCGGCTCGCGCCGGCGCATCGACAGGCGGCGCGCAAGAGTTTCTGAACCGGTTAAAGACCCTCGGCGACGTCACTGTCTTTGAAGACAGCGCACACGCCGTTCTCGCCTTGCGCCCAGCCGCGCCGCAAGCCGGCGGGCTCGGATTCCGCATCGAGCGGATCGGCGCGGCGGACACGCGCGCCGGCGCCGTCGTGGTGACCGCGCGCGACGGCCGCGAGATTGCGCGCGCGCCGTTTGCGCTGGAAAGCGGTGAGGACAGTGCGATCGTCACTATGAACTTGCCGCTGGCCCTGCAAAACGATGTCAATGTTGCGCGCATAGACGGCGTCCAGTCGGCCGGCGCGACCTATCTCGCCGATGCGCGCGATCGCCGGTCGCTGGTGGGGCTCGTCGGGGCCGGCCAACAGACCGACAAGCTGCTCGACGGCGTCTATTATGTGCAACGTGCATTGCAGCCCTTTGCCGAATTTGAATACGGATCGACTGAAGCGTTGATTGCGGCGGGCGTATCCTCGATTGTCATGAACGATGTCGGCCGCTTGCGGATCGGCGATGTTGATGCGCTATCGGCATGGATCGAAGAAGGCGGCATTCTCATTCGCTTTGCCGGCCCGACGCTTGCGGAGGCTGCGCAAGACGGCGACCCGGACCTTTTACCGGTTCCATTGCGCGGCGGCGGGCGGGCCTTTGGCGGCGCGCTCACCTGGGAAACGCCGCAACCGCTGAGCGGTTTCTCCCCTGACGGCCCGTTCGCCGATGTGAGCCTGCCGGACGACATCTTTATCAGACGCCAGGTGCTGGCCGCGCCGGGCGGAGACACCTCGCTCGCGACATGGGCGAGCCTTGAAGACGGCACGCCGCTCGTCACCGGCGCGCGCATTGGCGGCGGCGCGGTCGTCCTGTTCCATGTAACCGCGACGCCGTCATGGTCCGACCTGCCGATCTCCGGCGTCTTTATCGAAATGCTCCGTAAGCTGACCGCGCTGTCTGTTCTATCCGCGAGTGAAGATCTAACAGCGACCGGCGAGGACGACAGCGCAGCGCGTTTTGCGCCGATCCGTATCTTGAATGGCTTTGGACGGTTCGACCCTCCGCCGGCGAGCCTTGATGCGATCAGGGCGCGCGATGCGGCGATGCCGGCGCGCCCGGAAACGCCGCCTGGCTTTTACGGATCGCCGGACGCGCCCATCGCCATCAACGCCGTCGGTCCGTCTGAAAGGCTCGCGCCGCTGGCTCTAACGGGCGCGACCATGAGTGGCTACGACGCTGAACCGCCGCGCCAGCTTGCAGCGCCGCTGATTGCGATGGCGATCGCTTTTTTGTTAATCGACGCACTCTTGTCGCTCTTTGTCGGCGGCCGCCTGCGATTGCCGAAACGCGCCGCCGCCGCTGCAGCGACGACGCTTCTAGTGAGCGCCCTGACATTGCTGGCCGGCGCCGCACCGACAATGGCGGCGCAACCCCTTGCGGCGGATGAAGGCGCAAGCCCAAGCCCCGCCCAGCCGCTCGACGCTCCGATTGATACGCTCGCAGCCGACGCCGCCCTGAAGACGCGGCTGGCATTTGTGCGTACCGGCGATCCCACCGTAGACAGATTATCGGAAACCGGCCTGGCGGCGCTGTCGCGCGAGCTCTTCCGGCGAACCGCCATTGAGCCCGCCGAGCCCGTCGGCGTCGATCCGGACAGCGATGATCTTTCGGTGTACCCGTTTCTCTACTGGCCAATGACGCAAGACGCGGTTCCGTCCGAAGCGGCGTTAGAAAATGTTGAAAACTTCATGCGTTTCGGCGGCCTCGTGATGTTCGACACCCGCGACGACGAACGCGCCATTACGGGGCTCGACACGCCGGAGCGGATCGCCTTGCGCGCAATCCTGTCCCAGCTTGACGTGCCGCCATTGGCGCCGCTTCCCGACGATCACGTTTTGAAGCGGTCGTTTTATCTTCTTCCTGACTTACCGGGCCGCATGCGGAACAATCCCGTCTGGGTGCAGGCGGCGGGCGATGCGAACGATGCGGTGACGCCTTTGATCATCGGCGGGCGAGATTGGGCCGGCGCATGGGCGACGAACAGCGCCGGCGCGCCGGCGCTGCCAATCATTCAGGGCGGGCCACGCAGCCGCGAAATGGCCTATCGCGCCGGCATTAACGTGGTGATGGTCGCCTTTACCGGCAACTACAAATCCGATCAGGTGCACACGCCCATCCTTCTGGAACGGCTCGGACGATGAAAGGCGCGGCGTGATCTCTTCAAATTTCGACCGGGTTATCGTTTTCGATCCTTTCGTGCCGGAATGGGCGCTGGCGGCGATCGCGTTGATCGCCGTCATGATCTCATTCGTCAGCCTACTGCGCGCGCCCCTTGGCGGCGTCTTTCGCGTCATCGCGCTGGCGGCGCTCATCGGGCTGATTGCGAACCCGCAATTGCGTCTTGCGGAAAAAACCGGCCTCGACGACATCGCCATCATCCTCGTTGACCGCAGCGCCAGCCAATCCCTCGACGGGCGGATGGAGATCACTGATGCGGCCGCCGCGCAATTGCAGACCCGGCTGAGCGCATTGGGCGCAATCGAAACGCGGATTATCGATGTGGACGGCGCGGAAGAAACCCGCCTTATCGAGGCTTTGACGGCGGCGGCTGGCGAGGCGCCGCGCGCCCGGCTTGCCGCCGTCTTCGCGATTACCGACGGACAGGCGAGCGATATCGAGACCGTCCGGTCGGCGCTGAGGACAGTCGTCGGCGTGCCGGTTCATGTGATGACCACGGGCCGCGACGGAGAAGTCGACCGAAAGATCACGCTCGTGAACGCGCCGCGATACGGGATCGTGCGCGAAGCCGTCAAAATCTCCTTTCGCGTCGAAGATGTCGGCCCCGACAACGAACCTGTCGCTGCGCCGGGCGGCGGCGTTGAAAATGTTGAAGTCGGCCTCAAGGTCGACGGACAGGAGATTTTCCGCCAGCCGGTGCCTCTCGGCGCCGAGGTCTCTTTCGATGCGCCCTTGTCGCGGCCCGGCGCCCTCGTGATTGAACTCGAAGCCGCGCCGCGCGCCGGCGAATTGACAACCCGCAACAATACGGCGGTCTTGCCGATCACGTCGATCCGCGATCGGCTCAGAGTGTTGCTGATTTCCGGAGAACCGCATCCGGGTGAACGGGTCTGGCGCAACCTTTTGAAATCCGATCCCGCGATTGATCTGGTGCATTTCACAATTTTGCGCCCGCTGAATAAATCCGACACGGCGCTTCAACACGAGCTTGCGCTTATTCCGTTTCCGCAGGACGAGCTCTTTATCGAAAAGCTGAGCGAGTTCGATCTGTTGATTTTTGATCGGTATACGTATCGCGGCGTTCTGAATGCGTTCCACTTTGACAATATCGCCCGCTACGTCGAGCGCGGCGGCGGCGTCCTGATCGCCGCCGGACCGGAGTATGTCGGCCCCCTCAGCCTTGCATCGCGGCAAACGCTTTCATTTATCCTGCCGGCGATACCGCGCAGACGCGAAATTGAAACCGCGTTCCGGCCGCGCATAAGCGAGGTCGGCGCCCGCCATCCAGTGACGGCGGATCTGCCGGAACAGTCTTTTTGGGGCCGCTGGCTCAGGATCATGCCGGTGACGCAACGCTCCGGGCGTTCGCTCATGGAAAATGACAATGGCGAGCCCTTGCTCATTTTGGACCACGTCGGCGACGGGCGTATCGGGCTCTTGCTTTCCGATCATGTCTGGCTCTGGGCGCGCGGCTTTGACGGCGGCGGTCCGCATGCCGAGCTTTTGCGCCGGATTGCGCACTGGCTGATGAAAGAGCCGGAGCTGGAAGAAGAACAACTGCGTTTGTCGGCGGTGGGCGAAAATCTGCTGATCGAGCGCCGCACGCTTGACGACGCAGCGGCCCCCGTGACGCTGACGTTACCCGATGGGACAGCCGCCGATATAGAGCTGGAAGAGCAAGAACCTGGTCTTTTCAGCGCGTCGCTTGAAAACGCGCCGCGCGGACTTTATCGCGCAACTTCAGGCGATCTATTCGCGGTTGGATCGCTCGGCGTGGATGCGCCGACGGAGTTCCTCAATGTTGTTTCAGCGCCGGAAAAAATGCGCCCGCTGACCGATCTGACCAATGGCGGTCTTTTTAAGGTGCGCCGCGGCGATACGGCATCGATCCCTGCCGTCAGGCGCGTGCGCGAGAACGGCGCAGGCTGGGCCGGCGCAGGCTGGGCCGGCGTCATCCGTAAAAATGCTGAACGCATTGATGCGGTGAAATCCGCCCCGCTCACAAGCCCCTGGGTATGGCTTAGCGTCATCGGCCTCGCGCTTATTTGCGCGTGGCGCCTTGAAGGCCGGCGCTGAAGCGTAACCAAATCGTAAAGCGCTCTTCTGTTTAGCCTCGCTAAAGGGTTAACAAATGGTGTTCAATTGCGCCGCGCTTTCTAACGCCACATCAAAACCCGGACGGCTATTTTACCTGAAAGAACAACAGGAAAAATCGCTATGGGATATGCGCTGACGCAGGCCGCCTCGGAGAAGAAAAAACAAAAGCGAAGCCCGCTCGCCGGCTGGCTGGGGCGGAAAAACGTCGATACGGACGACGAAGACACGCCGGCGATAAACGCCGAGGCCGGACTAAACAGAATTTTAAACGCCAAGCGCTCTTTGCCGCCAAAGCAAAAAAGCGCCAACGACCAACCTGTGCACGATGCGCTGGCGGCAATCGAAGCGGCGCTTTATTCGATCGACCAAATTCGCGACATCATTGAACAGGCTTATGATGTCGCGCATTCGGCCCGCGAGGTCGAAGACGCCGGCGGCCGCGCCCTCTTGGCGGAAAGTTATGATGAGTTGCGCCTTTCCATTAACAGCGCGATTGAGGCCATCGACGACCAGGGGAAAATTCTTGTCGGGAACAGTCGGCAACACATTGATGTGCCGCTTGGCGGCAAGGCGCAGTATTCTATTTCGCCGACGCGGCTCGACGTTTCCGCGAAGGGGCTCAACCTTGATCCACCGCGCGACGCATTTGCGACCTTTGAAGAAATTACCCAGATCATGGAAGAGCTCGACAAAGCGATCCAGCGGGCCGATCGCGCCGCCGCCGGCTATTGTCGCGATGCGCAATATCTGATCGCGCGCCTCAAATCGCAATAACTCTGAAAAGGCCGCAAGCGTTCCGTATCCTTAAATCGGTTCCGGCTAGTCGAGTGTGTAGACGCAGGCTTCGCCGTTCGACGGCCGCTCAACCTTGACCTCAACAAGACCCGGCAAGCGCGGCGTCAGTTGCGCTGCGATCCAAAGACAGAGATTTTCAAGGGTCGGCGCCGCCAGACCGTTAACGTCGTTCAATAGCCGGTGGTCCAGTTCTTTGCTGACCTCGTCGAGGGCGTCCGCCACGTCAGCGAAATCCGCCACCCAGCCCTTGTCGGGGTCAGGCTCGCCCTCAACAGTAATTTCCACCCGGAAGGAATGCCCGTGCATTCGCGCGTACGGATGATCGCCGCCGTCCGCGTCCTTATTTTCCAGATAATGCGCCGCATCAAATGTCGCGGCTTTAGTGATGCGCATAACGCGGCCTTTTTGACTTGTGCCTGGCTAGTCGATCCCCAGCATTTTATGCGTCTGCAAGCTGAGCCGCCACTGGGGATTGGCCATGCAATACTCGACTGCCGCCGCCGTATGCCGTATCACGTCCGGCCCGTCCATAGGCTGCAAAAAGAAATGTTCGAAATCGAGATCAGCGAACTTTTCCGGCGGCGCATCCTCCTGGCGGAAGACAAGCTTTAGTTCGTCGCCCGCTGTAATCTTCAGCGGCGCCGTGGACTTCGGACTGACACAAATCCAGTCCAGCCCCTGCGGCGGGTCTACGGTCCCGTTGGTTTCCACGCCGACCTCAATCCCCGCATCATGAAGCGCGCTGATCAGCGGCTCGTCGACTTGCAGGAGCGGCTCTCCGCCGGTGCAAATCACCAGCGGACGAGATGAGCCTCGCGTGCGGCCGGCTTTGCGGTCCCAGCACTCTTTAACGTGGGCGCTCAGCAAATGCTCATTCGCAAATTTTCCGCCGCCGGGACCGTCCACACCGACGAAATCGGTGTCGCAGAATTTGCAGATAGCAGCGCTCCGGTCACGCTCAAGGCCTGACCAAAGATTGCATCCCGCAAAACGCAGGAAGACCGCGGCGCGACCGGTCTGCGCGCCTTCGCCCTGAAGGGTGAAATATGTTTCCTTAACGGAGTAAATCAGATTTGCCCCAGTCTTGCGGCCTTGTACTCATCCCAACCGCGCGCGCGAAGCGCGCATGCCGGGCATGTTCCACAGCCATAGCCCCAGGCATGTCGCTTGGCGCGAACGCCAAGATAGCAGGTATGCGAATGTTCATTAATCAGGTCGACAAGATCGACGCCGCCAATGCCTTCCGCCAGCCGCCAGCTGTCGGCTTTTGTGAGGGTCATCAATGGCGTATCGACGGTGATTGTCGCGTCCATTCCCAATTGAAGCGCTTGCTCCTGCGCAGCGATAGCGTCCTGACGGCAATCGGGATAGCCTGAATAATCCGCTTCGCACATGCCGGCGACAAGAACGCCCGCATCCCGGCGATAAGCCAGCGCGCCGGCGATCACCAGAAACGCAAGATTTCGCCCCGGCACGAAAGTCGTCGGCAGGCCCGTGTCATCGATAAATATCTCAGTGGCGGCGGTCATCGCCGTATCGCCAAGCGCCGACAAAGCGCCAAGATCGACGAGCGTATCCTCGCCTAGCTTGTCAGCCAAAAGCGCAAAGCGCTCGCCGAGGGCGCGCCGTATTGCGGCTCGCGCGCCGAGCTCAGCGGCGTGGCGTTGTCCATAATCAAAACCGAGCGTTTCCACGCGATCAAACTTGTCCAGCGCATAAGCGAGCGCGATAGACGAGTCCTGACCGCCGGAAAAAAGAACGAGCGCCTTGCCGGGATCAAGCTGTCTCATGCGCCGCGCCTCTTGTGATAGGATTGCGTCTCGCCGGGCGGCGCCTCGCCGGCGCCGATGAGCGGGCATTTTTGTCGATGAAGGAACGGATAGGTCATGGCCATAAAATTTCTGTATGTGACGGCGCCGTCCAGCGACGTCGCCGAGACGCTGGCGAAAGATTTGCTGACGGAAAAACTGGCTGCGTGCGTCAATATTCTTCCACGAATGCGATCATTCTACCATTGGCGCGGCGCGATCGCCTGCGACGATGAATGCGTCCTGATTGTCAAAACCGCCGCTCAAGCCGTCCAGAAAGCCAAAGAGCGGCTTTTGGCTCTTCATCCCTATGAGACGCCCTGTATCGCCGCTCTGGATATCAACGAAGCTGGATCCAATGAGACTTTTGTCCAGTGGGTGCAAGGCGAAATCAGCGGCTGATCGAACCAAGATTCCGCAATTTTCCGGTCCCGATCGTCAAATCGTAAGATGTCTTTAAAATTTTCTCGCAAAAGTAGCAATCGTTGCGGCGTACATCCAACTCCTATTCGCCCAAACGCCCCTTCGCCAGGGCCCGGGGCGCCGCAACGCCGGATGCGACAGCTGTTGTCGTGTCTGAACAAACGAACGCCGCAGGCGCCATCCCCTTACCCGAGCCTGCGGCGTTCTTTTGCCTAATCCAGTCGGCGACGTCCCGCCAGACTGCGCGCGCCTGATAGTCCCGGAATAACAAATGCCATCCCTGTTCATATCGGCGAAATTCGACATCGCCGCACAACCGACGCGCAGTGCGTTCTATCGGTTTATCAGGAATAATTTCGTCATTTTCTCCGTATAACAACAAAATATTACCGCCGGTTCTTTTAGAGGCGCCGTAAGCCGCGCCCATCAAACGAACGACGCCTAGGACCGATTTCACACGCGTTTCCGTGATGATGTAGGGATCTTCGGCCATCGCGCGCAAAACCTCGATATTGTCGGTCGCCTGCCGACCGGCGCGGGCGCCGGTCAGTGTCTTGCGCGGCGCGATCACGGCCGCGATGTTTGCCGAAAGCCGATAAAGTAGCGGCAATTGCGATCCGCCCCAAACCGCCGGCGCCGCCAGCACAACGCCGTCAACGTCGAGCGGCGCATCGCCCGCCGCCGACAATATCACTGCGGCGCCCATGGAATGTCCCACAAGGTAAAGAGGCGACGAGGGGTGCGCATTGCGCAATGCGCTGATCGCCGATTGCAGGTCGGCTTGCAAAATCGGCGCGCCTGGCCACGACCCATCAAGCGCGTCATCTTCAAATTCATTGCGGCCAAATCCGCGCTGGTCAATCGCGTAAGTCACGATGCCCGCTTGCGCCGCCCAGTAAGGCCCCGCCCCCTCAAAAGTCCGCGCATAATCGTTCATGCCGTGAAGCGCGAGGATAATGGCCGACGGTGGTGACTGATTTTTCCCGCTCGCCGCGCTCTTTTTCTGATCCGGGTTCTTAACGCCCCACCGCGTAAAGGCGAGCGCCGCACCGTCGAATGAAACGAAGTGACCGTCGCGCAGAGCCGGGGCGGTCGTCGGCGCCGGCGCTTCGGGAAAAGAAACGCATCCTGTCGTCAGAAAGACGATTGCCGCAATTTTGAGCAGAGCCGATGTCAACGCTGAAACTCTCTGGCGGCTTGCGCTTCAACCCGATCAAATAATTCCAGGAAAAGCCGTCGCTCGTGCTCACTGAGGCCGGCGAGAAGCCTTTCTTCAAACCGCAAGGCGATCGCCACGACCTTTTCGAAGATATTGCGCCCCTCTCCCGTCAGCGTAATGCGCGATATGCGCCGGTCTTTCGGGTCGGCGCTGCGCTCGATCAGGGTTTTTGCTTCCAGGGTCGCAATCGCGCGGCTTACCGCCATCTTGTCCATCGGCGTTTGTGAAACGACGTCTCGCGCCGCAATGCCGCCGCAAGGCGGCTGGCCCTGGCCGCCGCCGCCAACAACCGCCAAGACGCGCCATTCTGCGATGGTAATCCCGTCGCGGGCATACTCATCGGAAAGGGCGTGTGCGAATTTATCGCCCAGAGCGACGATTCGGTACGGCGTAAACTTTGACAGGACGAAGCGTTGAAACTCTGCGACATTGGTCATGGCTTTGTCTCGCAAACGATGCCTGCGATGATCTAGGCGCTATCCTTTAAAACGCCCCGCCTGATCTGATCTTCTTCAATCGATTCAAATAGTGCTTTGAAGTTGCCCTCGCCAAACCCTTCATTACCCTTGCGCTGAATGATTTCATAGAAAATAGGTCCGATGGCGTCCTGCGTGAAGATCTGCAATAGCAGGCCCTGGCCTTGCGTCGGGGCGCCGTCAATCAGGATTTTATTCCTTTGAAGGCGTGCAAGGTCTTCGCCGTGTTCGCCAATGCGTTCTTCAACTTTTTCATAATACGTGTCTGGAGTGTCCTGGAACGGGACGCTGCGTGTGCGGAGTTCCTCAACGGTTTGGTAGATATCGTCCGCCCCCAGTGCAATATGCTGAATACCCTCGCCATTATAGCGTTTTAAAAATTCTTCAATCTGCGATTTGTCATCCTGGCTCTCGTTGAGCGGAATGCGAATTTTACCGCACGGACTTGTCATCGCTTTTGAAACAAGACCGGTCAACTTTCCTTCGATATCAAAATAGCGGATTTCCCTGAAGTTGAAGATGTCTTCATAGTAGGCCGCCCATTTGTCCATGTTGCCGCGATGCAAGTTGTGCGTCAGATGGTCGATATAGGTGAGTCCGGCTCCCGGATTCCCGCTATTTTGATCGTCGAATGGTTTGAAATCGATATCGTAAATGGTCTGAGCGCCGTAGCGGTCAACAAGATAGACATTGAGGCCGCCGATACCTTTGATCCCCGGAATATTGAGCTCCATGGGGCCCGTCTTCGGTTCAATCGGTTCAGCGCCGCGTTTTACGGCTTCGGAAAAAGCGTGCGCGGCGTCCTTGACGCGAAACGCCATGGCGTTTGCGCCCGCACCGTGAATGTCGCGGAACGCGCTTGGCTGTCCGCTGTCCTCCAGGTTCAACAGGAAATTGATATCGCCCTGTTTGTAGTGAATGACGTTTTTTGACCGGTGCTTGCCAACCGCCGCGAAGCCAAGCTTTTCGAAAAGCACGCGCATCTCGTCCGGCTTGTCTGTTGTGTACTCAACAAACTCAAAACCGTCCGTACCGATTGGATTTTCAAATAGATCAGCCATGGCAAGCTCCTGTGATTGAGACGCTTTAGTAACGCATGTTACCAAATGGCGCAATTCACTCGGAAAGCTTGTTGGCGGCGGAAAAAGACGCTGTGGCGTCAGTTATTTGCTTTCGCCGGCTCGGTTGGCGGCGATTATCAAGGCCCGATTGACGATTTCAAACGGCATCATGGGCGCAAACCGTTCCTGCACTTCGGCGGCGATGGCGGAAATTTTCCACTCCACCATGACCGACCCGCGGTCGACGACTTTGTTAATCATCTCGTTGAATTTGAAGCGGCCTTTGAAATCCGGATGACGCTCGAAAATGCGCAGACTGTTGGCGATATCAAGATAAGGCCCGTCAGACCCATGGCGGAGGTTTTGGCGCGCCCATTGGGCGTCCTCGCTGAGTGCGCCCGCCTCGCCGGCGGGCTGGGCCTGTTTGGGGTCGGCGGCTCTCGCGGCGTCGGGGCGGGCTTGCGCAGACGCGCGCCGACGTTTTTCCAACTCGGACATATTCGATTTGATTTCCGAGACTTGCTTTTCGCTCAAACTCATAACGCAGCCCTTTCCAGCCTGGTGAATGCCATAGCCCGAAAGTGTAAGGAAATGATTTTTGAGCCGCCGATAACGCGGTCCGGGCGCAAGTTGCGCCGTCAGCGTTGCGTCCCATAATGAAACGGCTACGCCCGATATCAGGGCATACTCATTCTGCGATCGATGACTGCGAGCAGCGCTTTTGCCGGCGGGAGCCCTTTGTTAGAACCCAAGCTATGGAACCTTTGATTTTTGCAATCGGCGATAAAAGCCCAAAAATTCACGAAACCGCCTTCATCGCGCCCGGCGTCGTCATCGCCGGCGACGTTGAAGTGCATGCAGATGCGTCAATCTGGTACGGCAGCGTATTGCGCGGGGACGAAAATAAAATTGTCGTCGGCAAGGGATCTAACGTTCAGGACGGCACGGTGATCCATGTCGACCATCCCGACTGGGGCGGCCTGCCGACGTTGATCGGAGAAAATGTTCTGATCGGCCACAAATGCATGCTGCATGGCGCAACAGTCCACGACGGCGGTTTTGTCGGCATGAACGCGACTATGCTCGACGGTTCGATCGTCGAAAGCGGCGCCATGCTCGCGGCCGGCGCCTTTTTGAGCCCAAAAAAAATTGTACCTGCGGGCGAAATGTGGGCTGGCGTCCCCGCGAAAAAATTTCGTGACCTGCGCGAAGGTGAGGACAAGTTCGCGTTAATTGGATCCGCAAACTATATCGAAGAAGCCAAACGTCATCGCACAGCACTCGCGTTGCATCGCCGTTAGACCCAGCGACGAACGTCGTTCTTGTACGTACGATAGTCGTCTCCGAATTTTTCTTCCAAGGCTTCTTCTTCAGGTTTGATCTGAAATTGCGTGTTGTACCAGAGGAATAGCGGAATAACAGGAAAGCTCAGGAGATTACCGAGCCACAAGAACCAGCCGGTAAGCACAATGGCTATGCCGAGATACATCGGATTGCGTGAAATCCGGTAAAGACCGTCCGTGATGAGGACGCGCGCATTCTCCGGCTTCAGCGGATTGGGCGTCGTCCGGTTACGGATAAAAACGATTACCGCAGCAACTTCCAACAAAATGCCGCCTGCGATCAGGGTGACGCCGACAGCCTTCAGGAAGGCGGCGTCGACGGACAAGTACGGCGCAGCGCGCGCAGCGACCCACATGAGCGCCACGCAAATCAGGAGCTGCACAGGCGGCGGGATTACGAGACGCATCGGGGAACGCCGTCCCTATGCGGCGTCAAGGCGATAGTCTTTAAAGAGTTTTCGAAGCTCGGTTTTCAATACTTTACCCGTGGAGCCAAGCGGAATTTCGTCGATAAATTCAACCGCATCTGGCCAGGCAATTTTATCCAGCTTGTCTTTTAGGAAGGTGCGGATCTCTTCACCCGTTGCATCCGATCCCGGTTTTTTGACGACAATCAGAAGCGGGCGTTCCTGCCATTTGGGATGATGTACGCCAATGACGCCAGCTTGCGCGACGCCCGGATGAAGCAACGCCGCATTCTCAATCTCGATTGACGACACCCACTCGCCGCCGGTTTTGATGACATCTTTTGATCGATCGGTGATTTGTAAAAAACCTTCGCTGTCGATAATCGCAACGTCACCGGTATCGAACCAACCATCATCCGTAAGCGTTGGTTTTTCCGCTTTATAATATTCCTTGATGATCCAAGGGCCGCGCACTTGCAAAGCGCCTTCGCATCCGCCATCGCACGGCAATGCAGCGCCGTGGTCGTCGACAATGCGCATATCGACAAACGGCAACGCGCGACCCGCTTTAAGTTGGTATTTAATGCGCTCGTCTTTCGGCAGGTCCCAGACATGCGGCGGCAGGACGTTGACCGTTCCGATGGGCGACATTTCCGTCATGCCCCACCCTTGTTGCAATTCGACACCATATTTTTCAAAGCCGCGCACCAGCGCTTCTGGCAGCGCCGATCCGCCGCAAAGCCCCTTTTTCAGATATGGCAGCTCCTTGCCATTTTCTTCGATGTAGTTGAGCAAGGCGAGCCAGACTGTTGGAACGCCGGCGGAAAATGTCACCTTTTCCGCATCAAGCAATTCAAAAAGCCCCTCACCGTCAAGCCGCGGCCCGGGAAACACCTGCTTAAGGCCAACCATGAGGCTCGAATAGGGTGTGTTCCATGCATTCACATGAAACATCGGCACCACGGGCAACAAGACATCGCCCTCCTTCACGCCCAACGCCGTCGGCAAAACCGACGCGAATGTCTGAAGCACCAGCGCACGGTGGGAATAGACCACGCCTTTGGGGTCGCCCGTTGTGCCAGACGTATAACACATTGCGACTGCCGTATTCTCGTCGAAATCGGGCCACTCGAAGGTATCAGACTGATCGGCGATCATCGTCTCGTAAGCGCTGCTTTCACGACCGATATCGGGGGCGTGATCATCATCAGTGAGCGCAACAAATGTCTTCACCGTCTTGAGCTGCGGCGCCAGCGCCTGGACCAGCGGCGCAAATGTAATGTCGTAGAAAAGATACGCGTCTTCGGCGTGATTGATCACGAAGGCGGCGTTTTCAGGACCCAGCCGCGGATTGATCGTGTGCAGAACGGCCCCAAGGCCGCCAACTGCATAATATAACTCAAACTGTCGATACGTGTTCCAACCTATGACGCCAATGCGGTCGCCACGTTTCACGCCAAGCGCGGTCAATGCGTTCGCCAGTTTCTTGATGCGCGCCTCGGCGTCCGCGATCGTGTATCGATGGATCGGCCCTTCTACGGTCCGCGTCACGATTTCCGTGGCGGCGAAATTTCGGCTCGCATGCCTCAGTATCTCCGTCGTCAACAGCGGACGGTCCATCATCAGACCCTGCATCGGCCAATCCTCCCATCGGATATTTATTCAGACGCGTTTTCAGCGGTTAACTATCGAGATTCATTGAGCTTTGGTCAATGCGCGCCGGCGCCGGGCTCTTGCGCACTGCGACGCCGCGGATATTCTCCGGGCCCATGAGCGATCCGAACGACGACCCATCGTCACCCCAAACCATGCTGCAGGGCGTGCGCGTCCTCGACCTGTCACGCGTCCTGGCCGGTCCGTGGGCGAGCCAGCTCCTCGGCGACCTCGGCGCTGAAATCATCAAGATTGAACGTCCGCAAGGCGGAGACGATACGCGGGCCTGGGGACCGCCGTTTTTCGACAACGAGGACGGATCGGTCGGCGACGCCGCCTATTTCTTCGCCGCCAACCGCAACAAGAAATCCGTCGCCATCGATTTTGGCCAACCCGACGGCGCTGAACTCATTCAAGAGCTTGCCGGCTCATCTGATATTCTGATTGAGAATTTCAAAGTCGGCGGGCTGAAAAAATATGGGCTCGATTACAAAAATGTTTCGGAACGAAACCCGGCGATTGTGTATTGCTCTGTGACGGGCTTTGGACAAACCGGCCCTAAGGCGAGCCGCCCCGGATACGACTACATGATTCAGGCGATGGGCGGGCTGATGTCGGTGACCGGCCAGCCTGACGGCGCACCGGGCGGCGAACCGATGAAGGTCGGTGTCGCCGTCGCCGATCTTTTTGCCGGCATGTATGCCTCAAACGCGATCCTCGCGGCTTTGCGCCATGCTGAAAGAACCGGCGAGGGTCAGCATCTCGACGTGTCTCTTTTCGATTGTCAAATTGCGATGCTCGCCAATCAGGCCATGAACTTCTTTATGGGGGGATCGGCGCCAAAACGGCTGGGCAATGCGCACCCCAATATTGCGCCTTACCAGGCTTTTGAAACGGCTGACGGATATATTGTCATTGCGGTCGGCAATGACACACAGTTTCGCGCGCTTGCCGGTGCGATTGGACTTCCCGTGATTGCCGCCGACAAGCGCTTTGAGACCAATCGGTTACGGGTCGCCAACCGGGACGCATTAATAGAGTTTATAGCACCGCAGTTGCGTCTTCATACATCCGTTGACCTGATTGCAAAATTTGAAAGCGCGGGCGTGCCCGCCGGTCCCGTGCAGGACATCGCCAGCGTATTCGAAGACCCGCAGACACAAGCACGCTCAATGAAGGTTCCCATGCGGCGCAGCGGAGCGGGCGCAGGCGGCGGCGACGAAATCAACGTCACTGGACATCCCGTCAAGTACTCAAAAACGCCAGCGGCCTACGCGATCGCGCCGCCGACCTTAGGGGCGCATACTGAGGATGTTTTGGAAAAGAGTTTAGGACTTGATGCGCGCGAGATTTCGGCTCTCAGGCAGCGCGGCGTGATCGCCTGAGCTTTACGAGACTTCCCGGTCCGCCTCAGGCGCGACAATATCATTGATCGCAGAGCCCGCTTCATCGGCGTCAAGGACGCCGGCTTCGGCAAATGCCCGCGCAATCGCATCGTGATCATAGGGTTTAAGAATATGAAACTCGGCCCCCGCCGCTCGCGCCAGCGCGAACTGTTTTGGATTATTTTCCGTCGCACAAAGAACAATTTTTGGCTTTTGCCCGGCCTCGAAACCGCCGATGCCGCGCAGAAAATCCAGGGCGCCGATTGATGGCAAATCCCAGTCCAAAAGCACGATGTCCGGCTTGGTCGAGCGACAGAACTCAATGGCGTCGACAGCGTCGCCCGCTTCGTGCGGCTTGAAACCGAGGCCCTCAACGATCCGTGCAACAATTTCACGAATCACATCGGAATCATCAATGATGAGACAGGTCTTCATAGCCTTAATCCTTGGTTCTTTTCAGGCCAAGTCTGAAGGCGTCAGGTTAGACTTTGGTTAATTCTATTAATGAATGAGCCGGCGCAGGACTTAAAATCGCACGCTGAAGGCAATTTTTTCATCGCAAACCCGGCCAACCGACGCCGAACCGCCAACACCACGCATCAAAAGACCCACCAAGTAAGCTGGAGCGAATTTCGGCTTGATTTCGTTACTGTCGCCCTTGAGGGCGGCTGTGAGATCATCTTGCAGCAGCGCACGCTTCCCGTCGGCTTCGATGCGATACTCGCGATCGCCTTTTTCAACCGTCACCGTCCCGCCCCTCGGGACACATTCGCTGGCGTAGTGCGTCAGGATCATAACTGACTTTGCGATATCTTTCGGCTCCTGACCCGCAGGCGCCGACCAGACCAAATCGGCTTTCGACCATTGATAGAGATCAGATAAAATCTCGCCGGCTTCCTCCATGGGAATCTCAACGCCGCGCCCCCCGGATGCGCCATAGGCGAGACGCGCATATTTCAGGAGACTGATTGATTTAGCGCCGCCAGTGCGGATCAATTCGAGAGCGGCGTCGCGCATGCCTTCATCGACGCCGTCCTCGTCAAGGACTTCGAGGCCAGACCCGAGCGCGCCGACAGGATTGATCAAGTCATGACACAAACGCGAGGCCAGCAGCGCCGAGAGTGTCGGCGCGTCAAGCGAGCCCGGGTCGATCGTTGGGTGACCTTTTAGCTCGGACGGGTCAAGTTGTTGCGATTGCACAGAGTTTTCAGCCATGACGATCCCGATATTTACGAAGATCGCCATGCGGTGATTCGATGGCTTGCCGCCAGAGTTCTGTCGCGCCTCAGGCTTTTTTAATCCAATCGCCAGAGGCGTCTTGTACGCATTCGCCGGATTTTGCGGAATTGATCAGCCGTTCAGCCGTAAGAGCTGCGGCGACTGCGACGCTCACGCCGTTTCGTTCGGCCAGGCGTTCATAGGCGGCTTTGCGTTCCTGATTGACGCGACGGATTTCCCGCAACAAGTCGGCTGCGGCAGTCTCACCAGGCACGACGCCGAGATAGCCGTCATTGCGCTCTCCGACCACGCATTGTGATTTGGCCGACTCGATGGCGGCGCTGGCGGCGCTAACAGGCGACGTTGCGACCGTCATGCCCGCCGCCGTGAGTGCGGCGACCGCCGCAATGATCGTTGTGTTCATTTTCATTTGCTGGTCTCCTAACCAGATCGTCGCCGCGATAGCGCTAGAAAATATCCGGATTGTTCTCGATCAGGTCTTCGATTTCCCGATCTAGCTTAATGCGGACTTCCTGTTCGATTTTGACGTTGAGATTGATCTCAATCGGCTTGTCCGGCGCCTCCACCTTGACCGTCGCGCAACCGACAGAAACGGCCATCGACAGGCCGCAAAGGTTTAGCAAAAAAGCTTTTCTGATTTCAGCTTTATTCATTTGAGCCCCTTGATCACCCTATGGGTCTTATATCCCAGTTTGATTTGACAAAAAAACGGCTTTTTTTGAGAGCGCCGCCTTAATTCACCTCAATTTTCTCGCCTTCAACCTGAATGTCCCGCGCCCGATTGAGCAAAAAGCCCGGATCGCTTGTGTTGCGGGCGTTGTTGATAATCGACAACAGGGGCGCCTCGAGATTGATGCGATAGATCACCGGCGCCACGACCCGATCATCAAGACGCGCGTCGGTCAGCGGAATTTCGTTCGTTCCCTCAAACAGAAGCCTGAATTGAAGAGCCCCGTCGAGGGGGCCGTCAATCTCAGCGGTTAGCGTCTCAAAGTTTAAATTGCTCAAAACGCCGAAAGCGACTTTTGTTTGCTCATTGACAGTCGCCGCAGCGCTCGTCGCGTCGCCGGTGTATCGGATAACGCCGGGCCCAACGGCGACCATACGCCCGTCTTCAATCCTCGCGCGACCGTTTTCGATTATGAGCGGCAACGAGCCTTCAACGCGCCCCTCCCCGGAAAGCCCATCAATCTCCAGACTGGCCAGCATGGCGGCGAGATCAACATCCTCAGCGCGCAGCAGCGTGCGCGCAGTCTCGCCGGTAAAGCCCGCAGCCGAGTCATAAGCGCCGATCCGCCCGCCATACCAGGGAAACTCCGCTTTGATGACCTCGAGCGTATCGTCGCCCGGCATACTGAACTCGACAACACCGTTCTCCAGGATCAGCGCACCGATTTCCATCGCGCCGATTTTTATCGTCTGCGCACCCTTGCTTTTGACTGGCAATAAATTCTGAAGAGCGATGTCGCCGGCGACGTTTCGCGTTTGCGATACGGCAACGCCAGGGCCACGAAAACTGACGTTGTCCAGCGCGATCGTCGCATTTGAATTGAGCGCTTCCTTCGTCCACTGAATATTGGAGGCGACTTCCGCAGCGCCTGTCGCTTCAGAAATGATGCCGGTCAGCGCAAGAACAACTGAAGCAGGCTCAAGGCTGTCCGGCGAAAACTCAAGTCTTCGTGAAAGATACGAGGCTTGCCCGACGCCGGTCTTGACCTCATGGCGAAATTCACCGCCGCCAAGCGCAGCCCCCGTCGGGCTTTGCACGGAATACTGAGCGATGATGACGTCGTTCTCAAGCTTGCCGGCGGCGCGGGCCCTTAATGTTGCAAGCTGCGGAATTTCCGCAACCTGAGAAAATTTCACATCGCTTACAGTAAATGACGCCTTTAGCGACTGTTGCAACAATTCGGCCCGGATATTGCCTGTCGCATCCGACCCGCGCAGCGCGCCATTAATTATGACATTGCCGCCGCTAAACGCACTATTCGCCACCGTACGGTGGGTTGTCGGGTCATAGGAAAGATCAATATCAAAGCGAGGCGGCGCGCCCTTCAGACTTGTTTCACCGAGCGCGTACTCGGCGCGTTCGGCAAACAATGAGCCGACGACTTCGACGGTAGGGTTTGGACCGAATGTCGCCGTCAGAAGCGGCGCGCCTTCACGCGCGCAAAAATTTGCTTCGCGAACTTTGGCTCTAAGGTCCTCGCTTTCGATCGTCATTGCGCCTGCATCAATGGCGAGGCATCCGGGACGGATGAACGCAAAACCCGCATCGCGGGTCGGCTGGCGAACGACTATTGAATTCGAGTTGAGATCGGCCTCCAGCGACAATTGCGTATTGAACGGCATTTCCGTCAGAGACATACGACCGATACGGATTTCATCCGCGTTTGTCGCCACCCAAAGATTGCTCCTCAACATTTCGGCGCCAAACTGGCCGGAAGCAATCAACGACAAGGAGGAAAAGCGGGCGCGATAATCATCCTTTGAGAACTGCATACGGTCGGACGTTGCGCCGAGCGCAAACCTGAGCGGCTCGTTTGTTCGCTTGTTGAAGTTGACTGCTGACGTCCCCGCAAAAGCGGGTCCGTCAAATTCGATCTGCGCTTGTCCGACGAGGCCGTCCTTGGAAGCAATCAGAAGGGGCTTTCCCGCTGTTCTGGACGCAATCGCTAGGATGTCGCCGCGATTGGACGCGATCGACATCGCGTCTTCGGACTTCGATGAAACCGTGACCGCGCCGCCATCAAACTCAATGTCAAAGCTGAGATTTGCGTCGGCGGTTTCCAAAGGCGCTCCAATATCAGCGCTTTCCCCGGCGTATGAAAAGACTTCAGCAAACGTATCAGCATCGAGACCGATACCGTTCAATGACGCCACAACAGACGCTTTGCCTGTTGCGCCGGCGACGCCATTGGAGGCCAGATCGCGCCACGATGCGCCAGTCGCTGAAAATGAAGCGTCTATCGCGCGAATATCGGTCTGGCGATCATTTAGCGTCATAGCCGCAGCGCCGGCGCCGCTGGCCCGGATGGCGAAGGCGCCGTCTTCTGCGAGATCGACCGTCGCAGCCCCGTCGACAGTTCCAAAGTCGAGGTCGCCGAGGCGAAACTGATCAGCAGCAAGCGACGCGGTAATCTTCCCGCCGGCCTCGCTGTTGAGGTCGGCATTCACATGCAACTCGGCAGCGCCCCCGTCACTATTCATCTTAATCATGACGTCGCGCAGCCGAGCCTGTTCGAACGGTAACGCTAGCGGGGAGCCGCGGTTTCCGTCAGCGCGTCTTTCTTCGGTAATGGATAATCCAGCAATTCTAATGGGCCCGCTATTCGGCGCATTTACGATAATCCTCGCGGGGCCCACTGAAATGGCGTCAACGCGGCGCTCCTGCAAAAGCCTGCGCCAACTAAATGTCACATCGATCGCTTCGACGGAGAGAGCCGGCGCCGCCTCTTTGGGCCCGGCGCGCAACTCACGCAACGACACGCGTTGGAGCGTCAGTTCCTCAACACGCAATTGCGGGTTCTCAAAGCCAACGCGCGCCAACGCCTGCCTCGCCGCAAATCCGAGCAAAGCTTCGCGCGACAGATAAGCGCCGGCAGCGATGACGGCGAAGATGATCAGCGCCGTCAGCAGGACCCGCAATAAAACGCTCATGAGCCCCCTTTTTTTGCCCCGTGACCCTGAGAGATTAACCTTATGGTCATAGAATGCCCCAAATCCGGAATGAGCGTCAAAAAATCGACAGGGTTTGGTCCGATAATTGCGCAAAATGGTGAGCCGTGCCATGTGTCAGTGGTTCGCCCGCTGGGCCCACGAAACGCTTGGCGCGCAATCGGGAACGATCCGCGAAACTAATTTATCCTATTGAATTGAAAGCAAAAAATAGAATTCAAGGACAAGGTGGCGTACGACATCATGAACCGCGAGCCGCACGAGACAGCGCAACCGGAATGGACCCAGTCAGAATGGGAGGCCGGCTTTGCCCAGCCCGCGCATTCAAGCGGCGCGGCTTCCGCGACAGCTGGCGTTGTGGTCGCTGTTGTCCTCATGGGAATTGGGGCGATCTTCCTCGCCAACCTTCCGCAAGCGCACCTCGCGGGCAATGGCGCGCCGTCAGCGACGGCCAACGCAGATGCGGCGACGCAATCCGCGAGATCTCTTGAAGCGAATTCTCAGCCGCGCAATCCAAGACCCGTCAAGGTTGCAGCCGCCGCTCGGACTGATAGCAAATTCCCTGCGCTGGAGAAAAATTCCTCCGCAAACGTCGTAAGTCGTTGGGGCCCTCGACTGAAACCGCACCTTGGCGGCGACGCGCGCCGGCAACCAACCGATACGACGGTTCAAAACGGATTTGCCCCGCGCCTAAATCCAAGACGGATACAACAAGCCCCGGTCGGGTCCCGTGCAGCAAAACCGGCGGCGCCAAAAACGGCGCAGCTAAACACGGCAAATCCCAAGGCAAGGCCGCAACGCCTCGCCCAGAAAACCCTCACGCCAAACACGACCCACCAAACGCCTGTGTTCTTTGAAAGTGACATGAAACCGACGCGGATCCCGCCGCCGCCGCTTGCGGTTGCTCTGGCGACGGATATTGATGCGGCGCCGCGCGAAATTACTGTGTCTATGAAACGAGGCGAAACCTTTGTTGACGTTTTAAAACGCGCCGGCGTTAACGCAAACGATCGCAACAGCGCAGCGGCAGCGTTCGGCCAACATCAAAGCCTGCGCCGCCTTCGGCCGGGTCAGCTCTTTACGATCACGACTGGCGTTGCGAGTAAGACGCTTTTCCAGGACGTCAGCGAGACCGCCGACTACGACCAGCATTTGCTTGCGTTGAAGTTTCGCCCCGATTCGGAAAGCCGGATTGAGCTCGCGCGCGCGCCCGGCGGGGCCATTGAGGCGGAAAAAATCACTGTACCGATTACTACGCGCCTCGCGGCAATTAATGGAAGGATCGACGGCAGCCTGTTTCTCTCAGCAAAGCGTGCGGGCGCGCCAGACTCTGTTGTTGCAAAGCTGGCGAACATGTTCGCTTATGACATCGATTTCCAACGCGATATTTTCGGCGGCGACGAGTTCGAGGCGATTTTTGAACTACTCTACGATGACGAAGGCGTTTTGATTGGTTCAGGCGACATTCTTTACGGCCGGATGAACTGGCGCGGAAAAAACAAGGAAAAAGGGTACTACCGGTTCGCGCAAGATGATGGACGCGTTGACTATTTCGACCGCGCCGGACAAAGCGCCAGGCGGCTTTTGATGAAAACGCCGATCGACGGGGCGCGGCTTTCGTCCGGCTTTGGCACGCGCAAGCACCCAATTCTGGGTTATCGCAAAGCGCATAAGGGCGTCGATTTCGCCGCGCGGCGCGGTACGCCGATTTACGCCGCTGGGGACGGCGTTGTTGAGCGCGCCAACCGTTTCGGCAGCTTCGGCAATTACATCCGCATACGGCACGCGAACGGCTACAAAACCGCATACGCGCACCTCAATGGATTTAGAAAAGGCATTCGCGCCGGCAAACGCGTTCGTCAAGGCGATGTCATTGGTTATGTCGGGACGACGGGCCGCTCGACCGGGCCGCATCTTCATTACGAGGTTCACCACAAAGGGCGCGCCGTCAATCCACAGCGCTTGAAGATCGCAACCGGCGTGAAGCTTAAGGGCGGCGACTTTACGGCGTTCAAAAAAATCCGTGACGAGATCGATAATTCAAGAACGCCCGAGAAAGGCTCGTCTGGCGTTCTGGCGCACGACGAGGTCGCCGGCGGCGTTGGCGATGCTCTATAACCAAATCGACTTTCTCTAAGGCTACCGGCGACGTTCTTTTTTTATATCTTCCATGACCGCTCTGATATAGACGTCGAGATCGATATCGCCCGTCACCCTACCCTTCAGGCGTTCGCGAACCCGATGCGGCAACGCATCCGGCTTTAGGTCGCCAGCGTCCTCAATTGTCTGCCTAATGAGCGCTTTTAGTGCTGCGTCCGTATCAGGCGACCAACTTTTGCCGTCGCTTGCTGTCATGGCGTCCTCTAATTCAGCAACGCACCATGCGGGCGTTCATTAGGATTGTTGTCCGCATACGAAGACAACTTGCGTTTCTCGGCCGGCAATCCGTTGATCGTAAGCCCCTCTGGCTCGGCGGAAATCGCGAGCGCATCGCCATCCTTGATTTCCCCGGCAAGCAGGCGCTCGGCAAGCGGGTCCTGCAGTTTTTTCTGGATCACGCGCTTCAGCGGCCGCGCGCCGTAAACTGGATCAAATCCAGCGTCGCCTAGCCAGGTGCGCGCCCTGTCATCAAGCGTTATCGTGATCTTCTTCTCGGCGAGCAGCGCCTCGAGACGTTTGATCTGGATCGTGACGATCGCGTCCATATTCGCCCGTGTCAGGCGATGAAACAGGATGGTCTCGTCTAGCCGATTGAGAAATTCCGGTCGAAAGCGTTGACGAACCGCTTCCATGACTTGCGGGCGCACCGCCTCGGAGTCCTGTCCTTCGGGCTGCGAAGCGAGATGTTCTGCGCCGAGATTCGACGTCAGGATGATCAACGTGTTTTTGAAATCGACCGTGCGGCCCTGCCCGTCAGTCAGGCGACCGTCGTCGAGGACCTGCAACAAGACATTAAAAACGTCAGGGTGCGCTTTTTCAACTTCATCAAAAAGTATGATCTGGTAGGGGCGACGGCGGACTTTTTCTGTGAGAACGCCGCCCTCTTCATAACCGACATACCCCGGCGGCGCGCCGATTAATCTGGCAACAGAGTGCTTCTCCATAAACTCCGACATGTCGATACGCGCAATCGCCGTATCGTCGTCGAATAAGAAAGCTGCGAGGGCCTTCGTTAATTCTGTCTTGCCAACACCGGTGGGCCCGAGAAAGAGAAATGAACCCATGGGCCGGTTCGGATCCTGAAGGCCCGCGCGCGCGCGGCGTACAGCCGATGAGACAGCTTCGACGGCCTCAGCCTGACCGACAACGCGCCCCGCAAGCGCTTCTTCCATGCGAAGAAGTTTTTCTTTCTCGCCTTCCAGCATCTTATCGACGGGAACGCCCGTCCAACGGGAAACGACGCTCGCAATGTGTTCGGCGTCGACGACCTCCTGGACGAGATCGCCGCTATTGCCGTTTTCCTCAGCGGCCCTAAGGCGCTTTTCCAGCTCAGGCAATTGCCCATATTTAATCTCTGACGCCCCCGCGAGGTCGCCGCGCCGTTCGGCTTCAGCCAACGCCTGGCGGGCCGCGTCAAGTTCTTCCTTGACCTTGGTTGCAGAGGCGAGACTTTCCTTTTCCTGACGCCAACGCGCCGTCAACTCGTTTGATCGCTCCTCAAGGTCAGCGAGCTCGCTTTCAAGGGTTGCAAGCCGTTCGCGCGAAGCCTCGTCATCTTCTTTCTTCAGTGCTTCGCGTTCAATCTTCATTTGAATTATCCGCCGGTCCAGCTCGTCGAGTTCTTCCGGCTTTGAGTCAACCGCCATGCGCAATCGCGAAGCCGCTTCGTCCACGAGGTCGATCGCCTTGTCCGGCAAAAACCGGTCGGTAATGTAACGGTGCGACAAGCTCGCCGCAGAGACGATTGCGGTATCTGAAATGCGAACCCCGTGGTGAAGTTCGTATTTTTCTTTCAGGCCGCGAAGGATCGACACTGTATCTTCAACCGTCGGCTCGTTGATGAAGACCGCCTGAAACCGACGCGCTAGCGCTGCATCTTTCTCGACATACTTGCGATACTCATCGAGCGTTGTCGCACCCACGCAGTGAAGCTCCCCGCGCGAAAGAGCAGGCTTCAAAAGGTTTGACGCGTCCATCGCGCCGTCGGTTTTTCCGGCGCCGACAAGCGTATGCATTTCGTCAATAAACAGAATGATCTCGCCATTTGCGCTGGTGACTTCCGAGAGAACAGCCTTCAGCCGTTCCTCGAACTCGCCGCGATACTTCGCGCCGGCGATTAACGATCCCATGTCGAGCGCCAGAAGTTTTTTATCGCGCAGACTTTCAGGCACATCGCCATTAACAATGCGCAGAGCGAGGCCTTCCGCAATCGCGGTCTTACCGACTCCGGGCTCGCCAATCAGCACTGGATTGTTTTTGGTCCTTCGCGAGAGAACCTGCATGGTGCGGCGGATTTCCTCATCGCGCCCGATAACCGGATCGAGCTTACCGCCCCGCGCCGCATCGGTCAGGTCGCGCGCGTAGCGCTTGAGCGCATCGTAAGCTTGTTCAGCCGAAGCGCTATCAGCGGTGCGGCCCTTCCTCAGCTGGTTAACGGCTTCACGTAAGCCGGCGGGCGTGAGGCCGGCATTCTTTAAGATTGTGGCTGTCTCAGCGGATTCTTCCTCCGCGAGTGCGGTCAACAGCCGTTCGGCCGATACGAAGCTGTCGCCCGCTTTTTCCGCCAACTTGTCTGCGCGGGCGAAAACCTTCGCGAGATCCGCCGCCATATAAAGTTGCCCGGAGCCGCCGTCGACTTTCGGCGTTTTGCCCAAGGCGGTTTCGGTTTGCTCAAGAGCAGCGGCGGGATCGCCGCCTGCGCTGCGAATAAGGTTGGCGGCGAGCCCTTCCGGGTCGTCCAGCAATGCTTTGAGCACGTGTTCCGGCTTAAACTGTTGATGGCTGGCGGCCAGTGCGCCGCCCTGCGCGGTCTGGATAAACCCTTTCGCGCGATCGGTGTAATTTTCAAAATTCATGTCGACCTTTCAAAGCGTCAAACGGTTTCAAGCGTCCCGCAGTCGGCAACGCTTTCTATAAGCTAAATGGGAAACATTTCGGACGACGCAAGACGCGTTAACCGACAACACGTCGTCCCCGGGGACGGGCATTGGCGAAATCTTCTGAACCGCGAAACTAGGGGGCTAAAGTTGCGAACAATTCTTAAAGGACGCTGGCGCTGACGAGCGCACCGCCGTCGATAATAACCGACTGACCGCTCATCCAGGCGCCGGCGGGAGACGCGAGAAATACAGCCGCGCCAGCGATATCGTCCGGTTCGCCGAACCGCCTCAATGGCAGTTTTCCGGAGACCATCTTTTCAATCTTCGGGTCTTTCCAGAGCGCTTCAGCAAAATAGGTTTTCACGATGCCCGGACAGATGCAATTAGCCCTTATGTTGTGCGGGCCGTACTCAACAGCGAGATTGCGCGCCAGCTGCAAATCAGCTGCTTTCGATATTCCGTATGCGCCCAAGTCGGCGCTGCCGATATAACCGCCGATTGATGAAATGATGATGATGGAACCGCTGCGTTTTTCGACCATCTGCGGCAGCACCATATGAGCGAGCCAGTGCGGCGCTTTCAAATTACAGGTAATGATCTTGTCGAACTGTTCCTCACTGATGCCCGAAGATGCGCCGAAGTAAGGGTTCACCGCAGCGTTCGCCACGACGATATCGATTGCGCCAAATGCGTCATTCGCAAAAGCGACAAGATCTTCTAAATCGGACTTTCTCGAGATATTGCAGGCCGTCGCGCGCGCCGCTTGACGATTCTCCACGTCGTTGATGTCGTCGGCAATTTTTTGACAAGCATCTTCATTGCGGCTTGAAAGAACGACATTGGCGCCATGCTCGCAGAGGCGTCGGGCGATCGCTTCGCCGATCCCCCGAGAGGCGCCGGTCACAATAGCCGTTTTGCCGTCAAGATTGAAAAGCGAGGAAATAAGGCGCCTCCGAAGTGTCGATCAGGAAGCGGCGACTTTGTCTGTCGTCTCGTCCGTTTCCTCAGCGCCGGCTTGAGGCGTGCGGCGGGCGCGTTTCCGGCGCGGCTTTTTCTCGCTGTCGTCTCCGTCCTGACCGCCTTCTGCTTCAGCGTCCTTCTCTCGCGCATTGCGCGAACGCCCGCGCGGTTTCGCGTCGCTATCGCCGGCGTCACTCTCGTCTTTGGCGGGCGCGTCGTCTGCATCCGCGCCCTCGCTGGTGCGGCGCTTCGAAGTTTTTTCATCCTCGATTTGCGGTTGATCGCCATCAGCATCGACCGAAGATTGCGGCTGCGTTGGTTGGGCGGCCGGCTGCATTGACTTGATCAGCCGGAAATAGTGCTCGGCATGCTGAAGATAGTTTTCAGCCTTCACGCGATCGCCTGATGAAGACGCGTCCCGGGCAAGCGCCTGATATTTGTCGTAGATCTGATTCGCTGTGCCGCGAATTCGAACATCGGGACCATTGGAGTCCAGCGCTCTGTTCGGATTTTGGCCGCCTTGACGACGGCGCTGATTACGACCGCGCTTCATTGAATTGCCTTGTCTGTTGCCGCTGTTTGGTTTGTTCATCCCCGACCAACCTCATCCTAAACGCTTGCAAAGATCTTTCTCCGAAACCGGCGCGCTCGGAAAACCTGCAAAACCCGTGAGCGTTTCGCATTTCGATTTCTAGCAATCCTAGGATCGTTAACTTTCTTTCATCATCTCGCGGGCAGGACCCACGTCGTTGCTTTAATCCTAGATGATCTTTCGAACGGTACAGCGCAATAACGCCAGAGGCTGTACTTCGTTCTTCTTTACAATACCGGTTTAGGGTTCGATTTCAATGCTTTTTTTTAACGGCGTCCCGTCACGGAAGGCGCCGAAAAACGACCGCGCGATCGCGGCCCGCGAGATCCTTGTGGGCGCCGGCGACCTGCAATGCGCCGATGCGCGCCGCGATGGCTTCGACGGCTGATTTCTGCCCCTCGCCGATCTCAAGAATGACAACCCCGCCCGGCGAAAGATAGTCGGCGACACCTTCAGCAATCGCCTCATAGGCCTGAAGACCGCAAGCGCCTGCGAACAGCGCCGCCGGGTCTTCATAACCGATTATATCCGGCGGCAGCGCCGTACTGTCGCCGTCGGCGATGTAAGGCGGATTTGAAACGATCAAATCGAAAGACCCGCGAAGCGCTTCCATCCAGTCACCGCACAGGATCGATCCACGCGCCAGAAGGCTGTGCCGTTGCAGGTTCTCGCGCGCCAGAGATGCGGCGTGCGGCGCCTTATCGACGCCGATGCCGACAGCATCCGGAAAAATCGACAACAGAGAAATCAAGAGGCAACCGGAGCCGGCGCCAAGATCAAGGATCGACGTTGGCGGCGCGGAGGCGAAAATCTGTTGCGCCGCCTCAATCACCGTTTCTGTATCCGGCCGCGGGCATAAAACCGGCGCGCGCACGGCGAACGATAATCCATAAAACTCTTTTTCACCGAGAATGTAAGCCATGGGCTCGCCGGCCGCACGGCGATCAACGTACTTTTCTATCGTCTTAATCTTATCGCGTGATACTTCACGCCGACCTTCTACGATCAATCCGGCGTCATCGAGATCTAATACCCTGCGCGCGATAAGACGGACATCAAGTTGCGGCGTTGCCGAGTTTGAAAGTCTTGCCGCGGCGCGCCTTAAAACAGTTTCGAGGTTATCGCCCGCACGGTGTTTCATGGCGTTGTCGCACGCTGGTCAGGCGCTTGTATCCGATTGCATCGCCGCGAGACGATCGGCGCGATCCTGCGTCGCCAAAGCCTCCACGACTTCGCCAAGGCCGTCGCCCGCAATAATCTCATCAAGCTTGTAAAGCGTCAGATTTATGCGGTGATCGGAGACCCGGCTCTGGGGGAAATTATACGTGCGTATACGCTCCGAACGATCGCCCGAGCCTACCATGCCCTTGCGCGCCTCAGCACGTTCCGCATCAGCGCGCGCGCGCTCCGCCTCGTAGAGCCGTGCACGGAGGACTTTCATCGCCTTGGCGCGGTTTTTGTGTTGGGATTTTTCGTCTTGCTGGCTGACGACAATCCCGGTTGGCAAGTGCGTTATCCTGACGGCTGAGTCTGTCGTATTCACCGATTGACCGCCCGGCCCTGAAGCGCGAAAGACATCGACGCGCAGATCAGACTCACTGATTTCAATATCAACTTCTTCCGGTTCCGGGAGCACCGCAACCGTGGCGGCCGAGGTATGAACGCGGCCTTGGGTTTCCGTTTCCGGAACCCGCTGCACACGATGAACGCCGCTTTCAAATTTCATTCGCGCAAAAACGCCATCGCCAGAAACATTTGCCTGTATCTCTTTAAAGCCGCCGACTTCGGCCTCCGATTGCGAGAGGACTTCAACCTTCCACCCGTTCAGTTGAGCGAAGCGTTGATACATCCGAAAGAGATCCCCGGCAAACAGCGCAGCCTCATCACCGCCGGTTCCAGCCCGCACCTCAAGTATGATACTGGAATCGTCCGCTTTATCCTTAGGCAGAAGAAGCAGCTGTAGTTCCTGCTCCAATGCGGGAATTGTGTCGGTCAGGCCGGCGAGTTCGGACGCCGCAAGCTCGGCCATTTCTGCGTCGTCGCTATTCGACAGCTCCTCAAGGTCGCCAATCTGTTGTCGCGCCTCAGATAAAGCCTTGGCCTTTTCAACAACCGGCTTGAGTTCACCGTGCTCTTTTGAGAGCTTGATGATTTCCTCACTGTCCGTCGCAGTCGACATGGCGGTTTCCACCGCGTCGAATCTCGCGATCAGCGCATCAAGTTTTTCCTGAGGAATCATTCACCCGGCCTTAATGAGAATACGCGCGAAAGCGAATTCGTCCGCGCGTATGATCCCGTAATCAGCGCTATTCTGCGGCGACAGCCTCTGCGGCTTCGCGCGCCTGGATCTCCTCGGCGCGTTTTTCCACCAGATCGACCAGATGATCGACGAGCTCGTCATTATCAATGCGGTGATCGACCTCGCCATTGAGGTAGATCATGCCATGTTCTTTACCCGCGCCGCCGCCGGTAAAGCCGATATCGGTTTCGCGGGCTTCACCTGGCCCGTTAACGACGCAGCCGATGACCGACAAGGTCATGGGCGTCGTGATATGGGCAAGGCGCTGCTCGAGCGTTTCAACGGTCTCGATCACGTTGAAACCCTGCCGCGCACAGGACGGACACGAGATGACGTTGACGCCGCGATGTCGAAGGTTCAGCGACTTCAAAATATCGAAGCCGGCTTTGATTTCTTCAACCGGATCAGCGGAAAGAGAAACGCGAATGGTGTCGCCGATCCCGGCCCATAACAATGAACCAAGACCAATCGCCGATTTGATTGAGCCGATTTTCAGGCCGCCCGCTTCGGTGACGCCGAGATGAAGCGGACAGTCAATTGCGTCGGCTAGGGCGTGATAAGCCGCGACAGTCAGAAAAACATCGGAAGCTTTTACTGATATTTTGAACTCGTGAAAGTCATTGTCCTGAAGAATTTTAGCGTGATCAAGAGCGCTTTCGACCATCGCTTCCGGACAGGGCTCTCCGTACTTTTCGAGAAGGTCCTTTTCAAGGGACCCGCCATTGACGCCGATGCGCATCGAACAGCCATGGTCTTTTGCAGCCTTGATGACTTCGCGCACGCGATCTTCAGAGCCGATATTGCCGGGATTGATGCGCAGGCACGCAGCACCGGCTTCGGCGGCTTCAATGCCGCGCTTATAGTGGAAGTGAATATCCGCGACGATGGGGACTGGCGAATTTTTGGTGATCTCTTTCAGCGCCGCCGTCGAAGCCGTGTCCGGGCATGAAACACGAACGATATCAGCGCCCGCTTCGGCGATCTCATTGATCTGCCGGATTGTCGCCTGGGCGTCGCTCGTCAATGTGTTGGTCATAGACTGGACGGCGATTGGCGCATCACCGCCAACCGGCACATCGCCGACCATAATTTGACGGGATTTCCGCCGATCAATGTCGCGCCAGGGCCGAACGGACATGAAACTCGCTCCACTTCAGAAATACAAAAGTTGACCTCGACCGCAACGGCCCGGAAGTCAAGCCCACGCTCTGAAGGCAGGGCCAGGTTACTGGGGTTTGACGAACCGCAGCGAAGTCTTTTGCTCATAGGCCGGCCGCGGCGCCCCGTCGACGGTGCGAGGGTCAAATCGCCAGCGCCGGACAGCATTGCGCGAGGCGCGGTCGAAGCATGTGTTCGTGGATGAGATAATGCGCTCTCCCGCGACGCCGCCTTCCGCGGTCACCGTGTAGCCGATCTCAACGGTTTCAACCGCTGCGGCTCCAGCCTCGCAGCTGCGCGGATAAACGGGTTCAATACGCTCAATCAGGCGCGCCTCTACAAATACCGGCTCTTCAGCAGGCGGCAATCCGGGCGCAGGCTCTTCCGAAACGCGTTCCGCGACTTCATTGGTCGGCAGGCCGTCAAGCCGGAACGGTGTTGAGACATCGCCCGGCCGGGTGATCTGCCAGGCGCACCACAGGATGAAAGCAATAACGCCAATAACACCCGGCAACGACATATCGCGTCGCTCAACGGGTGGCCCGACAGCCTGATCGAGCGCAATCGCCGCTTGCGCAGGTTGGTCTTCCTGCTCCTCCAGCGCGGTTTCGAAACCCTGGTCGCGTTTGAACCGCTTCACGATAGCGTCCGGTTCAAGCCCCATCGTCTCGGCGTAGGCTTTGACAAATCCGATCGCAAACGGACGGCTGGGCATGGCCGACTGGTTATTGTCTTCAAGAGCGACGAGATAGTTTTCGCGAATATGCGTCCGCTCGGCGATTTCCTGCAGCGAGACGCCGGCCTGTTCGCGGATCGTCTTCAAGAATGCGCCCGCCGTCTCGAAATTCTCAAGATCGGCGTCGCTAAACCCGCCTTCGCGCATCCTCATGCGCGCGTCGCTAAGCTCGTAGATTTTCGCCGATCCGTCGTTTGCAGAAGCCATGTCGCCCAACTTACTCAAAACTGTCGAAATCGTAGACCACGCACCGGCGCTTGAACACACCTTCGACGCCTGCAGATTTCCCCGAAAACGATAAAAATTCGCTTATTTAACGATTCATCGATCGGCGAAATTCCGCATTTATTTGAAATTCAAGCCCTTAGCCGACGTGCATATTGCTGCGGCGCAACCATTGCTCTAGCGGCCCGCGGATGCTTCCCGGCTCATTCAAGGCTTCCAGCACCCATTTTTCTAGTGCGCCGAGATCCAGAGAGCGGATCATCCGGCGAAAAGGCCCGACAGCGGTCGCCACAATTGAGAAGCGACGAACACCGATTGCGATCAACGCAGCCGCCATCATCGGATCGGCCGCCTGCTCGCCGCAATAGGATAACGGCTTGCCGGCTTCGCGCGCTTTATCGACCAGCATTTTGAGGAAGCTCAAGAAACCGGAGTCGAGCGGATCATAGCGTCGCTGGGTCAGTTCCGACTCGCGGTCGGCGGCGAAATAAAACTGAGCAAGGTCATTACCGCCGACAGATAGAAAATCGATCTCGCGGGCGATCTCGCGCATCCGCCAGGCGGATGCCGGCGTCTCGATCATGACGCCGATGGAAATCGACGACGGCAATTCCTTGTCGCGGTTTTCCGCGAAGGCGATCTCTTGTTGAAGGAACGCCTTCGCCGCTTCGACTTCGCTTGCGAGCGTCACCATGGGGAACATGATCTGTAACTCGCGCCCCGCCGCGGCGCCAATCAGTGCGCGCAATTGCGGCCTCAGGTAACCGGGACGGTCAATCGCCATCCGCAGACCACGCCAGCCCATCGCAGGATTGGCTTCAGTGCGCCGTTTCATATAGGCGGCTGATTTATCGCTGCCGAGATCGGCAGTCCGAAAAACAACGGGTTTGCCGCCGGCGCGATCAAGAATTTCCGCGTAGAATTTCTCCTGTTCGCTGACCCGCGGCAGATTTCTCCCGATCAGAAACTGAAGCTCGGTGCGGAACAGCCCAATGCCGGCTGCGCCCGTGGCGTCGAGATTTGGCATGTCGAGCGCAAGGCCGGCGTTCATCAATATTTCAATAGAAACGCCGTCGACCGTCACCGAGGGAAGATCGGCTTCGCTGCGAAAGGCGGCCTGGCGTTCCGACCGCAGATCACGCTTTTCGACATAGCTGCGCACCACCTCATCAGTGGGGCGCAAATGCAAGACGCCGGTCTCACCGTCGAGAACAATCGCATCGTCTTCCTCGGCCTGATCAAGAACGGCGTGAATGCCGGTGACTACCGGAATATCGAGCGCGCGCGCCACAATAGCCACGTGCGAGGTGGCCGAAACATCGACCAGAACAACGCCCTGTAGTTTTTCACGATCGTATTCAAGCAATTCTGCGGGACCCATGATCCGGGCAATGATGATCGAATCATCCGGAATAGCGCGCGCGTCGTCGAGCGCCTCACCGGCAAGCGCGCGCATCAATCGGTTTGATAAATCATCAAGGTCAAAGAGCCGCTCGCGCAAATAAGGATCGCGCGCCTGGGTCAGGCGCGTGCGATTTTCCGCTTGTATTTGCTCAACGGCGGCTTCCGCCGTCAGGCCCGAAAAGACAGCCGCCTCAAGGCGCTCTTTCCATCCCCGATCATAAGCGAACATGCGGTAGGTCTCGAGAATTTCGAGGCTTTCGCCTCTCAGGCCTTCCTTGGCGAGCATCGCATCGACAGAGCTGCGCAGGCGCGCAAGGCCTTCCTCAAGGCGGACCCGCTCATCAGCAGCATTAGCCGAGAACACGCGATGCTTCGGCGCTGGCGCTTCACGGAACACGGCCCGCCCGACCCCGATGCCCGGCGCAACGCCAAGCCCCTCAAGTCGCTCCGGCCGGTGCAACATCTCATCGACGGCTTCGGTTTCGGCTCTGTCCAGAAGCTCACCGGAAGCCGTGATCTCTGCAAGCAAAGTGGCGACAGCCTGCACGGCCTCAATTTCTTCATCCGTATATTGACGTTTGATCTTGTTTTGAACAACGAGAACGCCGAGCACTTTGCCTGAGCGGATCAACGGCACGCCAAGAAAAGACTTCAACGGGTCTTCCCCAATATCGGGAAAAAACTTGAAAGCCGCTTCAGACTGAGCGTCATCCGTGACGATCGGCGCTTGCGAATTCGCAACCGCGCCAACAAGGCCTTCACCCCAATCAAGCAGCGTCTTATGGACGGCGTCGCGCTTCAAGCCTTCGGTTGAGTAGAGCTCAAGGCGGTCGTCGCTTCTACGCAAGTAAATCGAGCAAACATCGGCCACAACATGGGCGGCGATTACCCGCGTCAAGTGATCAAGCCGTTCCTGAGCGCTGGCTTCGGTCGCGACCGCGTCGTGCATCAAGCGCAGCAAGACGGTAATTCCCCTCGCGCCATGGCCTCCATGGCGCGGTCCGAAGGGCTGCGTTGAATTATCGGAAGGCATGTCTGTTATCGCCGTAATTATTTTTCAAGAAAAGTTCATGACCTCACGCGGCGCCAGCCGCGCGATCAAGACCGTATGCGGTATGCAGCGCACGAACCGCGAGTTCAGAGTACTTCGAATCGATCAGAACACTGATTTTAATTTCCGAGGTCGAAATATTGTGGATATTGATATTGTTCTCCGCAAGCGTTTCAAACATTGTCGATGCAACGCCCGTATGGCTTTTCATGCCCACGCCGATGACGCTGATTTTGACAACGTGACGATCTGATTGCATGGCTTCAAAGCCGATCTCAGATTGCGCGCCGCTTAAGACTTCTTCTGCTCGCGACAAATCACTTTCATGCATCGTGAAAGAAATGTTGGCCGCATTCTCAGCGCGCGCGGGGCTTTGGACAATCATGTCCACGTTGACGCCGGCGTTTGCGAGAAGCGTGAAAATCTTAGCGGCGTTCCCCGGCTTATCCGGAACAGACAACAAGCTGATTTTGGCTTCATCATGCGACGGCGTGACGGCGCTAACGATTTTCTGTTCCACAATTTCCTCTTCGTCGCAGATGATCGTACCAGGCCCCGGTGCTTCGGGCGTGTCGAAGCTCGACAGAACGCGGAGCTTAACGCTGTGCGCCATCGCCAACTCGACGGACCGGGTCTGGAGGACCTTGGCGCCAAGTGAGGCCATTTCGAGCATTTCCTCAAAAGAAATGCGTTCAAGGCGCTGCGCCTCCCGGTTAATACGCGGGTCCGTCGTATAAACGCCGTCGACATCGGTATAAATGTCGCAGCGGTCGGCCTCAATGGCCGCCGCCAGCGCAACAGCGCTGGTGTCGGAGCCGCCTCGGCCTAGCGTTGCGATCCGCGCCTCCGGCGTAACACCTTGAAAACCCGACATAATTCCGATTTCGCCATTATCGAGAGACTGGACGAGCTTGTCGGGCGGTATTTCCCTTATTCTGGCTTTGCCGTGCGCGTTATCGGTCATCAGCGGCGCCTGCCAGCCCTGCCAGGATCGCGCTCTGAAGCCCAAATTCTGGAGCACAAGGGCCAGAAGCCCGGACGTGACCTGCTCGCCAGAAGAAACAATCGCATCATATTCGACGTTACGCGCGTCGAGCGCCGGGTCTGGCGGGCCCGCCTCATCGGCGAGCGCCACCAGTCGGTTGGTCTCGCCGGCCATGGCCGACACCACCACAAGGACCCCATGACCGGCATCGGCTTCGCGTTTCACAAAGCGCGCCGCATGCCGAATGCGGTCAAGATCGGCGACGGACGTGCCGCCAAATTTCATCACGACGCGCGCCATGGAATTTTCCCGGGCCAGTGTTGCTGAGATGTGCAGCCGGAAGCCGCATTGGTGGATGTCAGGCGACCCGATATCTAGAGACGCCGCCCATATGAAGCAAGGAGCCGACATGGCCGCAACAGCCGCCCCCTCACCCGACGCAACCGCCGCCGCAGACAAAAACGCGGGCGCGACAACAATCGATCCTTCGGAGATCGAGAAATTCTCAAAGATCGCCGACGAGTGGTGGGACCCAACGGGTAAATTCAAACCGCTCCATAAGTTCAATCCAACGCGGCTCGCCTATATTCGCGACACCGCTCTTGACCATTTTGGGCGCAAGACAGAGACGGCCGAGCCGCTCGAAGGACTTCGTCTGCTCGATGTCGGCTGCGGCGGCGGGTTGGTCGCAGAGCCCATGCGGCGCCTCGGCGCGCAGGTGACGGCGATTGACGCCGCCGAGCGCAATATAAAGACAGCGATGGTCCATGCATCGCAATCAGACCTTGATATCGACTATCGGGCGACGACCGTTGAAGCGCTCGTCGATGCGGGCGAGGCGCCGTTCGACATTGTTCTTAATCTTGAGGCCGTTGAGCACGTCGCGGATGTCGACTTGTTTCTGCAAAGTTCAGCTGATCTCGTGAAGCCCGGCGGCCTGATGATTGTCGCAACGATCAACAGGACGCTAAAGGCGTTTGCGCTCGCCAAAGTCGGCGCCGAATATGTCCTGGGATGGTTGCCGCGCGGCACGCATGACCCTCGAAAATTCGTAAAGCCCGACGAAATCGCCTCGGCGCTCAGGCCGTCTGCGATGTCGATCACCAAGAAAGCGGGGGTTTTCTACAATCCGCTGCAAGACGCCTGGCGCGTCACATCGGATGTTTCGGTGAATTATATGGTCTGCGCCGTGAAAGACGCCGGCTAGCTTACGAAACGACGATCAACGCGACAAAACCGGCGTACACCGCAAACATGAGGCCGCCTTTGAACAACGCCAGCATGACGCGCGCGCGGATTTTATCATAACTCGTTTCATGGGCGACGTGGGCGACGGCATTCGCGACATCTTCGGACAATTCGTGAGCGGAAAAGCTTGATACAGCGATTACGCGTTTGGCGGGGCCTGTTCCAAGACGCGTCCGAGCTTCGGCGTAGACGCGCTGAAACGCAACGCCGGCGACATATTCCTTGATCGCCTTTCGACCATCGAAGCCGTATTCACGAATTAGTTTCACCGCAAGCGGGGTATGGCGCGACACCCTCGCGATATCATACGCAATAAAACACAAGATCAGGACCGACACGCCGGCCTTGAAAAAAATCGATGAAATGAAACCAGCGGCAAAAAGCAGGTAGGCGCCGCCGACCAGGCCGGCCTTTGTCAGCAATGACGATGCATAAGCGGCAAGGTGGTGTCGGACGACCGCATCAATTTCACGATCAAGCTCAGCCATCGCAAGTTTGCTGGCGGCTTCCAGCTCCGTATCAAGACGGTTTTCAATTGATCGGTCGGCCAGCCTCCTGCCAAGCGCAACAACCCCGCCAATTGCCGAAACAGCGAGCAAAACAACGCGGATCATCCTTGTTGTCCAATCTCAAGGAGCGGTCCGTACTGATCAAGCGCCTTGCGGGTTTCCGTATAGCCGTCCGCGACGGCCTGATCATATTTTTTCCAGTCTCGCAGCTCGACGCCCCGCACCGCCGGCGCGATCGCGATATCGGGTCTGTGTTGTAAATCGTTGTTCGCGCGCGCTGTCGCAGAACGCATTAACAAGGGAACAATTGGCGGCGGGGCGGATAACCCGTGCCTAAAAACCCACTGAAAGAAGTTCGGCGGATCGATAAAGGCCTCGGCGCTGATCGTGCCGCGCCGAGCAACGTCAACGCCGATCGTCAGCCCCCTGTGCATGGCGCTCATGATATCCGTCGGAAAGTTATTGATAACGGCGCCGTCAACAAACAGATGGTCTTCGCGCACAACCGGCGGCATGACGCCCGGCAACGAAACCGACGCGCGCAACGCATCGCGCAATAAACCACGACGATGGATCTTGGCCTCCCCTCGCGTGAGCTCCGAGGACACGCAAAAAAACGGTAGTTCGATCTGTTCAATCAGCGAATCGCCGAAGTGTTTTGCAAGGCGCTCCTCAACGCGCTTGCCACGGGTCATCGCCACGACGGGCAACACATAATCCCCAAGCGGATTGCTGCTCACAAAAGCGTCTTTGATACGTTCTTCGATTTCTTCGCTGCTCCAGCCCATTGCAACGCACGCGGCGATGATCCCGCCCATAGACGCGCCGCAAGCAAGATCGATGGGAACGCCATATTCACGCAATGCCTTGACAGCGCCGATATGTGCGTAGGCCCGCGCGCCGCCGCCCGATAACACCATGCCCACCGACCGCCCCGCGATCACCCTCGCCAGCCGATCAACACAGCGTTGGCCGCGGCAATGGAACACCCTCGCCGCGCTTAGCGCATCGAGCCAATCGGCGACGGAACTGCGCTCCGGGCCCTCATGCAGAACGACAAGATCGACAAGGCGAAACTTTCTCGCCCGCTCACCAGCCGCCGTCACCAGCGGGAAAGGTCTCGGGGGGCGCGCATCGCGTCGCGCCAGGACCAAAAATCGATCGGCGTGGCGCAACACAAATCTGTACCAGGACGTATCGACGACGCGTGCAGCGAGAATGACGATGTCGTGGCGTTCCTCAATACGGTCGAATTCATAGCTGTCAGGCGCGGTATCCTTCACTGGCATCGCCAGAACCCGCAAACCCATTTCGTCTATTCGGCGCGCCAATGCTTCGGCATGCGCATTCGGATCAATCGACGGCGAAGACGCGACGACGGCGAAGATGCGCGGCGCTGATCTGGCTGAGAGCGCATTTGCGCCGACGAGCGGACCGCGCGCACGCTGCAATGCAAGCTTGGCGAGAGCGCCCACGAGATCGGCATGGTCATCTAGCAACGCCGCAAAATCGCGCCGGCCCGATTACGATCAGCGAACACTCGACGAACGTGCGGCCCGCTGGGCGCCGTATCGCGGCGTCGCGGCCCATATTTTATGGACGTTCTACGCCCATCTGCGCGGGCGAACGCCGCTTTGACCGCCGCGTCGCGCACGCCGGCCGAAATGGTTCTGCTGTAAACTGAATATTGAGGCGCAATTGCAACGATTTTGACAAAGAGTTGTCATAGGGAATCAGGTAAGACAAACTGTCTTTAGGGAAAGCGTGAATTTTCAAGGAGATGTCGCGTTCACTGTTGAGGTTGTGTCATTACGCGTTTCGCCTCTAAGGCGACCGGCTGACGCCGTGGGGAGGGTGTTGTGGAGCTAGCCGCACAGACGCCGGAGGGATGTCCGGCGCTGGTCCTGAATGCTGATTTCCGTCCGCTCAGTTATTTTCCGCTGTCGCTGTGGTCGTGGCAGGATGCGCTAAAGGCTGTTTTTCTCGACAGGGTCGATGTGGTCGCGCAGTACGAGACGGTTGTGCGCAGTCCGTCGTTTGAAATGCAGCTACCGTCGGTCGTTTCGTTAAAGACCTATGTGAAACACACGCGAACGCCTGCTTTCACGCGCTTCAACGTGTTTTTGCGCGATAAGTTCACCTGCCAATATTGCGGCTCCGGCGAGCGCGATCTTCTGACCTTCGATCATGTTGTGCCGCGCTCCAAAGGCGGGCGGACGACATGGGAGAACATTGTCGCCGCCTGTAGCCCCTGTAATTTGCGCAAGGGCGGCCGGCTGCCGCGCGAGGCTGATATGTTCCCCGCGCGCAAACCGTCGCGCCCGACCATGTTCGAACTCAACGAGCGCGGCCGCGCCTTCCCGCCGCATTATCTGCACGATAGCTGGCAGGACTTTCTTTACTGGGATTCCGAGCTGGAGCCCTGATCGGCGCTCGCGTTCGCGGCGTCAGGGCGTCTTAATCTTGCAATTTGTTCAGGTGTTTCAGCGGCTTTTGCCAGGCTGACCGATTTGTCGTCGGCCGCTTTTCGCCTATACTCCGCACCATGTGGGAGACTTCAGGGGCACGAACACGCCTTTTCTGGGAAGGGAATACTCATGAAAATTGGGCAAATCAAAAAATCAACAAATGCCGCAACCAGCACAAGCGCCGCTCAGCGGATCGTGTTGCGGCTCGCTTGCGGCGCTTTGGCGATCGGCGCTGCGGCGTGCGCGTCGCTCGACAGCGCCTTCGCGCCGCCGCCGGAACAGGTCCAGGCGGCGTCGCTGAGCGCGTGGCAAGGCATCAAAAACCAGCA
Source organism: Pseudomonadota bacterium (assembly GCA_038531315.1). Lineage (GTDB taxonomy): Bacteria > Pseudomonadota > Alphaproteobacteria > Caulobacterales > Parvularculaceae > JAJFFW01. Next base: position 17,843 of record JBCBBT010000007.1, on the reverse strand, counting down.
ACAGATTTCCTCTGATCCGCGTTATGTCTCGCGCATGCAGCGCGTTGCGCCGCGGGTGATCCGCGCCGCCGGCGGCGATCCCGCACAATGGGAAGTCCAGGTTTTTCAATCCGACCAGCTAAACGCATTCGCGCTGCCCGGCGGCAAGATCGGCTTTTACACCGGCATTCTCGATCTGATGGAAAACGATGATCAGATTGCGGCTGTCATGGGCCACGAGGTCGCGCATGTGAAATACGACCATGCCGCCAAACGCGCCGGCCGCGCTGCGCAGACGCAGTTTGGTCTCGGGCTCGCCGCCGCCGGTCTTTCCGGCAGTCAAAACGCCAATCTCTGGATGCAGGCGTTGGGGCTTGGCGTGACGGTCGGCAATGCACTGCCGTTCTCGCGCGAACATGAACTCGAAGCCGATCGCGAGGGTCTGAAATACATGGCCGTCGCCGGCTACAATCCGAATGAGGCGGTGCGCTTCTGGGAGAAAATGGGCGCAGCGAACAACGGCTCGGCGCCGCCCGAATTTCTGTCCACACACCCCGGCAGCGGCACGCGGATCCAGCAGCTGAAAGAAGAAATCCAGCGGATGAGCGCCGAGGGCGCGCAAGCCGGCTCGTGAACCAGAGCGCGGCGCGGGATAAACGCGCCGCCCCCCGCGATGCGCGGCGAATTCAGGGCCGCCCATCGCCAGATTGATCCTTGCATTGAACGGGCGCGGTCGATACATATCGCGCTCGTTTTCTGTGGCGCACGCGACAGAAACCCGGCCTTAGCGCCCAGCGCGCCGCCTTAGCTCAGTTGGTTAGAGCGCTAGATTGTGGATCTAGAGGTCTCTGGTTCGATTCCAGAAGGCGGTACCATCAAATAGCGCTGCGCCCTGGCTATCCGGTTTGTTGGATATTTCTCATCTTTTTTCTGCGGCGGACAAAGGCTCTGCGGCGGATAAAGGCGCACCTAATCCCGGATGCGCCTTCCGATTGAGCACTCATCCGTTTACGGATCAGTGCTGATCAAGCGGCGACGCCAGTCGACATCGGGAGCGATCGTTAGCTTTGGCGGTTGCGGTTGCGGTGGCGTTGGCGCTGGCGCTCAGTCGGTCCGGCATTTTCGGCGCTGGTCGCCAAACTCACCGACACGCCAGCGCCGCAAAGGAACTGCGCTGCTTATAATGAACTGGGAGGCTTATTGAGAGATTTCACTCAGGAGCGCGATCAGCTTTCGGCGGGTTTCTTTCGAGCCGATGCGAATAAAAAGCGCTGTCACTTCCGCGATCAGGTGGGCTTCGTCGGCGACCGCTGCGCCGGGCGCGACGAACGCGTCTTCGCTTTCGCTCATGCCAGATTTCGCGCCAAGGCTGTCCGGCAGCAAGCTCGCTACCGGTTGCTTGTAATGGGCCGCCAGTCGCACAAGGCTCTCAAGGCTGCATTTAGACGAGCCCTTTTCGTATTTTTGATATTGCTGGGGGCTGACGCCGAGGACGGCGGCGATATCCGCTTGAGTTTTGCCGGACTGGACGCGGAGCGCCTTCAGACGCTTACCCAATTCAACGTCAATGGAATCATCGGCTTCCGGAAATTGATCAGACATTGAAAACAAAGCCTTCGACTGGCTCGACATAAATTGCGGCCTGACGTCCGCGCTGCGCTGCGCCCCACTGGCGCGCTCGGCGCTATTCTTACCCTAACAATGATTGAAAAATCCATGATCAGGACGGTAAAAACGCATTATTTAAGTAAAATACAATTTAATATAGCGCTCTATGATAATTACAATTATAAGTTGTGCCTCTAAGCGGCGAGGTGGCACGGGTAATCCGGGTTTCGCCAAGAAAAAACCGCATTTTAAGATATTGACCCAATTTTAAATTGAAAATATCGTCGAAAAATCTCGCTGAAGGAGAGTTGCGATGTTTCTCAATATTCAACCGGCCCTTTTAGGCTAAATTTTATGATCCCTAATATTGACGGCTTTGCCGGTAAGGTCCTGGGTCATCTCCGCCGGGCGGAGAATTGTTCGATTGATGCGCTTGCAGCCGCCATCGACGTCGATGTCGCGACAATTGAGGATTTCGAATCCGGGCTCGCCCCACTGAACCTATCCATCATTCAGAAAATCGCGCGCGTCCTCAATTTCGATCCGCGCGATTTCGTGGCGAGCGTGGGCGAATATTATATGTCTGAAGACCGAGGCTAACGACCGCTCCTCGGGCGCGCCAGAACGCCGATCTGGGCCGAAAAATGCGACACGGAAACCCGTTGCGCCCGTCCTCGCAACTGCTTACGTTCGCGCCGAAAAGGGGCGTTTCAGCGCGCCGCGCAGAGCAAAGGTCGCACTTATGGCTACGGCCGACTTTCTCCTCGACTATTTACCTATTCTCGTTTTCTTAGGAATCGCGGTCGCCCTGTCGCTCGCCTTCCTGTTGCTGCCGATCGTGATTGCGCCCGCCGACCCCGATCCGGAAAAAAATTCGATCTACGAATGCGGCTTCAATGCGTTTGACGACGCGCGCATGAAGTTTGACGTCCAGTTCTATATCGTCGCGATCCTCTTTATCATTGTTGATCTGGACGTTGCGTTTCTCTTCCCCTGGGCGGTGACGCTTTTTAATCCGGAGCTTGGGACCGATCGCGGCTTTCAGATTTACGCTTTCTGGTCGATGTTCGTTTTCCTCGCGGTCTTCGCAATCGGCTTCCTTTACGAGTGGAAAAAAGGAGCGCTCGAATGGCGCTAGACGAGATCAAATCGGGGCCAGCCGATCCCGCTCGTATCGATCAGACGCTCGATAGCAGCGGGCCTGTCTATCGGGCCGACGCGAAAGACCCTTTCTACTCTGAGCTTTCCGATCAACTTGCGGACCGCGGATTTTTTACAGCGCCCGCCGATGCGTTGATTAACTGGGCGCGGACCGGCTCGCTCATGTGGATGACGTTCGGGCTCGCCTGTTGCGCCGTTGAGATGATGCAAGCGTCAATGCCGCGATATGATCTGGAACGGTTTGGCGTGGCGCCGCGCGCTAGTCCGCGCCAATCAGACGTAATGATCGTCGCGGGGACGCTAACCAATAAAATGGCGCCGGCGCTCCGCAAGGTCTATGACCAGATGCCGAACCCGCGTTACGTGATTTCAATGGGCTCGTGCGCCAATGGCGGGGGGTATTACCACTATTCATACGCTGTCGTGCGCGGCTGCGACCGGATCGTCCCTGTCGATATTTATGTGCCCGGATGCCCGCCGACCGCCGAAGCGCTTGTTTACGGCATCTTGCAACTGCAGAAAAAAATCCGGCGCGAAGGGAGCATTGTGCGATAGAGATGCGGAGCGATACGCCAAGGCCGGGACCGCACAATACGCTCCATCTGAATGAGCTCTTGATCGCGGTTGCGCCGACCGTACTTTTGTTGATGGCCGCTCATCAGTTCCTCGCGGCGTCGGCGCCCACCATGATGCTCGTTGATGCGTTAATCGTGGCGTCGGTCCCATTGCTGACCTGGCGCATCCTCCGGCCGCATCTTCGCGCGACCAAGGCCCGTAAGCTCGAAAAAGACCAATCGAATGTCTGAAGACCTGAAAGAACTCGCCGATCATATCACGGCGTCGCTTGAAAACGATGTGCGGCAGGCCTCTATTTCGCATGGTGAGCTAACCGTCGAAGCGCGCGCCGACAGGATTGTCCCGGTGCTGAAATTCCTGCGCGATAATTCGGTGTGCAAATTTGTTCAGCTGGTCGATTTGTGCGGGGTTGATTATCCCGAACGCCTAAAGCGCTTTGATGTGGTCTATCATCTCTTGTCGTTGCACAATAACTTGCGTGTTCGGGTTAAGATTGCTGTCGGCGAGGATGAAACCGCCCCCTCCGTCATCGACGTTTATCCGTGCGCCAACTGGTTCGAGCGCGAGACGTTTGACATGTATGGTATTGTATTTTCGGATCATCCGGATATGCGCCGTCTGTTGACGGATTATGGATTTGAAGGTTTTCCGCTGCGCAAGGATTTCCCACTGACCGGTTATCAGGAAGTGCGGTACGATGATCAGGAAAAGCGGGTTGTCTATGAACCGGTTTCGCTGGTTCAGGAGTATCGTAATTTTGATTATCTGAGCCCGTGGGAAGGCGCTCAATACGTCATTCCGGGCGATGAAAAAGCCGAAGGTGACGGCGCATGAGCGCGCGTTCCGGCAGATGTCTGTGCGGCGCTGTGGCGTTCACCTGTACGCCGAAGCCCCATAATGACGGCGTCCATGTTGACGCCTGCCATTGCAGTATGTGCCGGCGCCTCGTCGGCGGACCGCTTCTTGGCGTGACCCTGGACGGCCCGCCGACGATCGACAATCCCGAGAGCCTGACGACATATGCGTCGTCCGAGTGGGCGGAACGCCAGTTCTGCAAGGTCTGCGGATCGAACCTTTTCTACCAGTTAAAAGACGGCGGTCTTTACACCGTTATCGCCGGCGCGCTCGACGATGACGCCGACGCGAAACTGACTGTTGAAATTTTTGTAGATGAAAAGCCGTCTTATTACGATTTCAGCCAGGTCACGACAAAGATGACCGGCGCTGAGGTGATGGCGGCGTTCGCGAGCGGAGAGAGCGCTTCTTAGTATGGCCGACGGAACCCGCGTAATTGAAATTACCGACTCACCCTCTGACGCCTCGTCGGAGCGGAATTTTACCATCAACTTCGGCCCGCAACATCCCGCCGCGCACGGCGTTTTGCGCCTTGTTCTTGAACTGGATGGCGAAGTGGTCGAGCGGGTGGACCCGCATATCGGCCTGCTGCATCGCGGGACGGAAAAGCTGATCGAGTACAAAACCTATCTTCAGGCGATCCCGTATTTCGATCGCCTCGATTATGTCGCGCCGATGAACCAGGAACATGCGTTTTGTCTGGCGGCAGAGCGCCTTCTTGGCATTGAGGTCCCGCGCCGCGCCCAGCACATCCGGGTTCTGTTTTGCGAAATCGGCCGCCTCCTGTCGCATTTTCTGAATGTCACCACACAGGCCATGGATGTCGGCGCGCTGACCCCGCCGCTCTGGGGCTTTGAAGAACGCGAAAAACTCATGGTGTTCTATGAGCGCGCCTCCGGCAGCCGCATGCACGCGGCCTATTTTCGCGTCGGCGGCGTCCATCAGGACCTGCCTGAAGAATTGATCAATGACATCGACAATTGGTGCGATGGCTTCCAGCAGGTGATGGACGACATCGAAACCTTGATCACGGACAACCGCATTTTCAAACAGCGCAATGTCAATATCGGCGTTGTCTTGCAGGAGGACGCGTTCGCCTGGGGTTTTTCCGGCGTCATGGTGCGCGGGTCCGGCATCGCCTGGGACCTCAGGAAATCACAGCCTTATGAGACTTATGCGGAATATGAGTTCGACGTGCCGCTCGGCAAAAATGGCGACTGCTATGACCGCTATCTATGCCGCATGGAAGAGATGAAACAGTCGATCTCAATCATGAAACAGGCCATCGCCAAAATCCGCGAAGAAGGACCGGGCCCGGTCATGTCGGCCGACGGCAAGGTTGCGCCGCCGCGCCGTGAAAAAATGAAGGGCTCGATGGAAGCATTAATCCATCACTTCAAGCTCTATACGGAAGGTTTTCACGTTCCGGCCGGCGAGATTTACGCAGCAGTGGAAGCGCCGAAAGGCGAGTTTGGCGTTTATCTTGTCTCCGACGGCAGCAACAAACCTTACCGCTGCAAAATTCGCGCGCCCGGTTACGCCCATCTTCAGGCCATGGACTGGATGAACCGCGGGCATATGCTGGCGGATGTGTCTGCAATCATCGGCTCGCTTGATATCGTTTTCGGCGAGATTGATCGCTAGCACTGACGGCGCTGTAGCGATTGTGACGATCTCAATGGCTCAGGTTATTTCGCCATTTTTGCGCGCATCTTTTCGCGCAGGAAATCGATCGGCTTCAGCCCCGTCTTCTCTTCATAGTGCCAGAATGTCCAGCCGTTGCAGGCTTCGGCTTGTTGCACATGGGCGCCGATTTTATGGATGGATCCCTGGACGTTGTTGCCGTCCTTGTCTTTGGCGACAACAGAGCCGTCGGCGCGCACCCGCGCCGTGAAGGTCCGCGCGCCGCGCTTTGCGGAAAGCTTGGCGCCCGGATGTAACAGGCCTTGCTCGACAACGGCGCCAAAGGGCACGCGCGGGGCCTGGCGTTTTGACGGCGTGATTTTGAGATGCTCGCTATCGCCTGTTTTCACTTTGGCGATGCGTTTGCGGGCCGCGGCGATGTAGGTTTTATCGCGCTCAATGCCGATGAAATCGCGACCGAGCATTTTTGCGACGGCTCCCGTCGTGCCTGAGCCAAAAAACGGGTCAAGGACAAGGTCGCCCGGATTGGTCGCGGCGATCAGGACCCGATAGAGCAGGGCTTCCGGCTTTTGGGTGGGATGGGCTTTTGCGCCGCCGGCGCCTTTCAGGCGTTCATTGCCGGTGCAGATCGGTAACGACCAATCGGAACGCATTTGCAGATCGTCATTGGCGGTTTTCAGCGCTGTGTAATTGAACGTGTAACGCGCGTCTTTCGAGCGCGCCGCCCAAATCAAAGTCTCATGGGCGTTGGTGAAACGGGTGCCGCGAAAATTCGGCATCGGATTGGTTTTGTTCCAGATCACGTCATTCAGGATCCAGAAATCCTCATCCTGAATGGCGGCGCCGACCCTGAAAATGTTGTGATAGGAGCCGATCACCCAAATGGCGCCGTCCGGTCTCAGAATACGGCGCGCCTCTTTCAGCCATGCGCGCGTGAACGCGTCATAGGCGGCAAACGAGTCAAACTTGTCCCACGCATCGTCGACGCCGTCGACGCGGCTGTTGTCCGGGCGCGATAAATCGCCGCCGAGCTGAAGGTTATAAGGCGGATCGGCGAAAATGAGATCGACGCTCGCGTCCGGCATCCGCGAAAGCGCATCGAGGCAGTCGCCTTCGACAATTGTGTTGCGGGCTTTGGCGAATTCCGCCGCCGTCAGTTTCTTGCGCCGCGCCATTAATCCGCCTCCAGACTAATTGATCGTCAAACGGGGACGCAGTGTGAGTCGGCGGCCGACTCCCGTCAAGCAAAAAATCTGAAAAAGGCGTTCTGAGTCAATCTGTTAAGATTGGTTAACGGATCGGGCCCCGTCAACATAGGTCCGCAGAAGAGTCCGCATACAATATATTGTGGACCGGAGCGAAAGAGCGGCGGTGATGGGGCGTCACGCCGAAGGATTCCATCGCGGCCTTATGAGCGGCGACGCCATAGCCTTTGTTGGAATCCCACGCATATTGCGGGAAATCGCGGGCAAGCTCGCGCATCATGCGGTCGCGTGTGGTCTTGGCGATGATCGACGCTGCGGCGATCGACAAGGATTTCGCGTCGCCCTTGATCACCGTATAGGCCGGGCAAAGGAGTTTCGGTTTCAGATTGCCGTCCACAAGACAAACCCCCGGCGGGCAAGGCAATGCGGCGGCCGCGCGCGCCATGGCCAGCAACGTCGCCTGCGCGACATTGATGCGGTCGATCTCCTCCACCGACGCAACGCCAACGCCGATTCGGGCCGTCTTCCACAAGGCGGCCGCAAGGAGGCGGCGGCGTTTTTCCGTCAGCTTCTTGGAATCGCGCAATCCGGCCGGTGTGCAATGGGGGTTTAAAATAACCGCAGCGGCGACAACGGGACCGGCCCATGGCCCGCGCCCGGCTTCGTCGATGCCCGCGACCGGACCGTCGAACTGATCTTCAAGGTCAAAGGTGGGCGGCGGCGTTGACGATCGGGGCATAAAAACCATGCTGCAAGGCGTGTCAGCGAATGTGCATTAACTTTTTATTAACGCTCCGATTCGTCAAAAAGCGAAAGTTGCGGCGTCGCCTCAGGGGGCGGCCTGAACTGGCTGAGATCCATCGCAAGCCGCTCTTCGGTCAGGCCGAAGCGATGGATCGCCGCATTAAAGCGCTGTGATATCAGTTTGGCGTAGGGCGCCTTGATTTCGCCGCCCCGCGACCAGTGAGGATCGTAATCGCGACCGCCATTATTATCCCTGATGTGACGCATGATGCGTTTCGCGCGATTGGGCGCATAGGCTTCAAGCCATTCCTGAAACAGCGGCGAGACCTCAAGCGGCAACCGGATGACCGTATAGGCGGCGAAAGACGCGCCCAGGCCCGCGGCTTCTTCAAGGATTGCTTCCATCTCGTCATCGTTCAGCCCCGGGATCATCGGGCCGGTCATGACGCCGGTCTGGACGCCCGCGTCGACAAGCTTTTTGATCGCTCCGAAGCGCTTGGCCGGCGCTGACGCTCGCGGCTCCATCGAGCGGGCGAGGGTTTTGTCGCGGGTTGTGATCGAAACCATGGCGCGCGTCAGATGACGGCGCGCCATTGACCCTAAAATATCAAGGTCGCGCTCAATCAACGCCGATTTCGTCAGGATCGTGACGGGGTGATTGAAGCGGTCAAAGACGCTCAGTATGCCGCGCATAATGCGAAATTTGCGTTCAATCGGCTGGTAAGGATCGGTATTCGTCCCCATGGCCACAACGCGCGGGCGATAGGAGGGGCTTGAGAGTTCTTTTTCCAGCAATTGCGGCGCAGATGGTTTGGCGAACAATTGAGTTTCAAAATCAAGCCCCGCCGACAGGCCCATATAGGCGTGGGTCGGGCGCGCAAAACAATAGATGCAGCCGTGCTCGCAGCCGCGATAGGGATTTATCGACCGATCAAAGCCGACATAGGGTGACTTGTTGGACGTAATGATCTTGCGTGGATGTTCGATCGTGACATCGGTTTTGAGGGGCGCGAGGATTTCGCTCTCCCCGCAGCCGTCCCCCCAGCCGTCATCGAAATCCTCGCGCTGCTCAGGCTCATAGCGGCCTGAATGATTGGAGCACGCGCCACGCCCCTTTTCCCGTTCAGGCGGTCTCCCCTCGACCGAGGCAGGGCGGAGGCGGCGAGGGGTGAGGGTCAGGTGCGTCGCGCGTGCCATGGCCGGACTAAAGCGCGCCGCAAAGAACAAAGCAAGAACAAAATTTCCCGATGCGGCCAAAATCTGGAACTCCAGTCATCGTCCGGTCCGCGCGCGGGAAGGTGATCGCGCACACGGCGCTGAGCGCTGGCGCGCCCGGGCGCTTATGCGCTAAGCGAAAGTCCATGATTTCTGTCGTGATACCGGCCCTGAATGAAGAGGCGAGACTGGCGCAATGCCTGACGGCGCTCGTCCCCGCCGCTATCGACGGCCTTGTCAAAGAGGTCATTGTTTCCGATGGCGGGTCGCGCGACCGCACGCGCGATATCGCCGAGGACGCCGGCGCGCGGGTCGTGATTTCGGCGAAAGGCCGCGGCCTCCAGTTGATTGCCGGCGGCGATGCGGCGCGCGGGGACTGGCTGATGTTTCTTCATGGCGACACGGTCCTGTCGCCGATGTGGGAGGCGGAAGTCGGGAAATTTGTTGAAGATGCTGAACGGCGCGATCAGGCGCTCCCGCAAGCCGGCGTCTTCACGCTGCGATTTGATTCTCCGCGAATTGCGGCGCGGATCGTGGCGGCCGGCGCGATGATCAGAACACGTCTTTTTTCGATGCCTTATGGCGATCAGGGGCTATTGATCTCGCGGCGCTTTTACGATGCGCTTGGCGGCTACGCGGCGTCCGCGCTGTTTGAAGATGTCGACATCATCGAGCGCATCGTGGCGGACAAAGGCCGCAGCGGTTTGCATGTCTTTCAGGCTTACGCAGTGACGTCCGCAGAGAAGTATGAACGCAATGGTTATGTCCGCCAGGTTCTCGATAACGCCTGGCGGATCGCCCGTTATAAGACCGGCGGATCGCCCGACAAAATCGCCAAGGGCTATGGCGCGCTTGAGGGAAGCTGACCGCCCCATGAGAGCTTCGAGCGGGCGCGCCACATTGATCATTATGGTGAAAGCGCCTGTGGCGGGCCGCGTTAAAACGCGGCTCGGCGCAGACATCGGCCTTGCGCGTTCCGCCGCGATATTCCGTTCCCTGACGAGGCATACGATTATGCGCGCGCGCCGGGGGCCATGGCGAACGGTGCTCGCCGTCGATCCGGTCACTGAAATAGGGCGTCCGCGTCCCCTTTGGCCCGCATCGCTGCCCCGCGTATCGCAAGGCGCCGGCGACCTTGGGGCGCGCATGAAAACGGCGATGCGCGCGGTGGGCCCCGGTCCGGTTGTGATTATCGGCGCCGATGCGCCGGCGATTTCAGCGATCCATGTGCGCGCGGCTTTTGAGCGCCTGCGCGGCCACGATGCGGTTTTCGGTCCGGCCGATGATGGCGGCTACTGGCTGATCGGATTGGCGCGGCGCACGCCGGCGCATGATCTTTTCGCGGGCGTGCGCTGGTCAAGCGCAACGACGCTCGACGACACTCTGCGATCGCTGCCGCCGGGTTTCAGGGTCTCGCTGATCGAAACGCTCAGCGATATCGACACCGCCGACGATCTTGCGGGGATGCAGCTGTTGACGACCCGCGATTGACCTGAACATCGTCACGGCGAACGTCGCGGCGTCTCAAAATGGCGATGCGAACTGACTAAAGTCCGGCGCAGCGGCGTCCTTCGCGGACAAGGTCGCCTGATCGGGCGTTGCGGGCCAGTCAATCGCCAGCGTCGGCGAGGCCCAGAAGACGGCGCCGTCCGCCTCGCCATTATAAAAGTCGGTCACTTTATAAGCGACGAGCGTATCGGGTTCGAGCGTCATGAACCCATGGAGGAAACCCTTCGGCGCCAGCAATTGCTTTTTATTCTCAAACGATAATTCTTCTGCGACCCACTTTCCAAACGTCGCTGAGCCTTTGCGCACATCCACGGCCACGTCGAGAATGCGCCCTTTCAAAACCCGCACCAGCTTGTCCTGAGCAAAGGGCGGCGCCTGATAATGAAGCCCCCTTACGGTGAATTTGTCGCGCGAAAAGGACTCATTGTCCTGGACGAAGGAAAGACCCGGCGCATGAGGATCAAATTTATTTTGCGTATAGGTCTCGGTGAAGTAGCCGCGGTCGTCTTCAAAGACGCGCGGCGTAAAAATCTTCACGTCGGGAATGGCGGTCTCCGCGACGTCCATAACTAGAAAATACGCTCTTCGAGCATCTGAATGAGATAGGCGCCATAGCCGCTTTTCAGGAGCGGTTCAGCGAGCGCACGCACCTGGTCGGCGTTGATGAAACCTTTGCGATAAGCGACTTCCTCGATGCAGCCGATCTTCAGGCCCTGGCGTTCTTCGACCGTTTGAACATACTGGCCGGCCTGCAAAAGTGAGGTATAGGTGCCGGTGTCGAGCCATGCAAAGCCGCGACCGAGCAATTTAACGTTGAGAGCGCCTTCATTCAGGTACATCTCATTGAGCGTTGTGATTTCTAGTTCTCCGCGTGCGGAGGGCTTTACTTCGCGGGCGCGGGCGCAAACCGTCTCGTCATAAAAATAAAGCCCGGTTACGGCGTAGTTGGATTTCGGTTTCTCAGGCTTTTCTTCAATGCTGACAGCGCGGCCGTTTTTGTCGAAGGCGACGACGCCATAGCGTTCGGGGTCCTGAACGTGGCTGCCAAAGACAACAGCGCCGGCCTGGAGATTAGCCGCCTCATCGAGCATGGCGGGCAGGCCATGGCCGTAAAAAATATTGTCGCCCAGAATGAGCGCGCTCTTGTCGCCGCCGACAAAATCCTCGCCGATCAGAAAGGCCTGCGCGAGGCCCTCCGGCTTCGGTTGCGGCTCATAGGCGAGATTGAGGCCCCACTGGGCGCCGTCGCCAAGAAGCCGCTCGAAGATGGCCTGATCTTCCGGCGTCGTAATGATCAGGATATCCCGGATGCCCGCCAGCATCAGTGTTGTCAGCGGGTAATAGATCATCGGCTTGTCGTAGATCGGCAGGAGCTGCTTGCAGGCCGCCCGCGTGATCGGATAAAGCCGCGTGCCTGAGCCCCCGGCGAGAATGATGCCCTTCATGGTGCGCGCCTTTCCATTGCTCGGCTGTCGCGGCGTCCGATTGAAAATGTCCGGCGCTGGAGGACAGGCCGGCGACTGGAAAGAGCCTAGCGCTTGCGTCTTAACGGCCCGTATCGCCGCGCTTTTACCGGGGGCCTGCGCGCCGCGCAACAGGTCGGCGGCGCGCCGCCGCGGCGAGCGCGCCGCGCGGCAAATCGTGCTATCTCATCGCGCGCAGGCGATGAGGACCGTTAGGGAAGTTATATGGCAGGATCGACGAAGGGCGACGGCGGGGCCGCGAGCGTAGTGATCGAGAGCCCTGCGGGGCGAAAGGCGACGTTTTCGAACGCCGGCCCGGCGGGCTTTATTCTGGGCCCGTGTGTCCTTGAAGATGCGGACCATGCCTTCATGATGGCCCGCGCCATCAAGGAGATTGCGGACGCCGCCGGCGTCGACGCGGTCTACAAAACCTCCTTCGATAAGGCGAACCGGACCAGCGCCGCCGGCGTGCGGGGGCTTGGCCTCGACGCCGCCGGGGAGATTTTCACCGAAATCCGAAGCGGCGTCGGATTGCCGGTCCTGACAGACGTGCATCTGCCCGAGCAATGCGCGCCCGTCGCCGACATCGCCGATATCTTGCAGATTCCGGCGTTTCTCTGTCGCCAGACCGATCTTCTGATGGCGGCGGCGGAAACCGGGCGCGCCGTCAATGTTAAAAAAGGACAGTTTCTGGCGCCCTGGGACATGCGCCATGTGGTCGATAAATTACGCGCCTTCGGAGCGGAACAAATTCTGGTGACCGAACGCGGCGCCAGTTTTGGCTACAATACCCTTGTCACCGACATGCGCGCGATCCCTGAACTGCGCGCCAACGGCGTGCCTGTGATTTTTGACGCCACCCATTCGGTGCAACAGCCCGGCGGGCAGGGCGCGTCGTCCGGCGGTCAACGCGATTTCGCACCGGTGCTGGCGCGCGCCGCCGCTGCGGTCGGTATCGCGGGCGTCTTCATGGAAACCCATCAGGACCCGGACAATGCGCCGTCGGACGGGCCGAATATGATCAGGCTTGATGAGCTTGATCGGGTCGTAAAAACAGTGAGCGCATTCGACCGGCTCTATAAATCGCTCGACTTGCCGCTTTAGACGGCGCGATGGCAAATTCATTCAACCGCCAGAAACCTCGCCTGGACGCAAGTCCCATCCGGCGATGATCGCGGCGACGTCGCCGGCGGCGTTCAGTGAAAGATCGACAACGCCGAAAGCGCCAGTCCGCAGTTTGCGGGGCGCGTTGGAAGGCCGGTGGTCGGCTGCGTCGAGCGCAAAGCGCGCAACGCCGTTGCTGGTGACCGCCAGCGCGCCCGTGTCTTCTGACCCTGCCGCGACTTCTTTAAATAACGTCCGCCAGCTATCGGTCAGCGCAGCCGGATCGACGTCCCAACCATGCGGCGGCGCGGCGTCTTCATTCCAACGACGCATGGCCTCCGCGCCGATCCGTGCAATGACGACGTCTTCAGGTTGATTTTCATCGGGCCCGTAGTCGATTTCCGAAAGGTCGGCGCGGCGCTCGACAGGCAGGTCTTTGTTGATATCTGAACGGATGATTTCAGCGGTTTCCAGTGTCCGGCGCAGCGGGGCCGCGAAGATGGCGTCGATGCGAGACGTCAACGCCGCAAAATACCGGCCGAGCGCCGCCGCCTGTTCGCGGCCGGATACCGACAGCGCAAGATCGGTGCGCCTTCCAACCCGCCGCACCACATCACCGGCGTCGAAGGTATTGCCATGCCTGACAATAAAGAGCCGCCCCATTGCGTCAGATGTCCCGATCAGGATCGCCGTTGGCGGCGATCAGCGCTTCGACCCGAGCGAGGTCCTCCGGCGTATCGACGCCGCTCGCCAAAAAGCGCGCAGGCGCAACCTCGACACACAGAAGCGACATGCGGTTTTCAAGCAGACGCAGCTGTTCAAGACCCTCAAGTTTTTCGTAAGGCGACGACGGCAGGTCGGCAAAGCGCTGCAGGCTTTGTCTTTGGAATGCATAAAGCCCGATGTGTTGGCGCACCGGAGAGAGTGTGCGCTCGCGCCGCAGAGCGTCCTCGTTGCGCAGGGTCGGCAAAATTGTTTTTGAAAACCACAAGGCCTCGCCGTCTTCGCCGACAAGACAGGTCGTCCCGCTAAACGGAGACGTCTTCTTGGCCTCGCGCAACGCATCGAGCCCGGCCCAGTCGAGCCTGACGCAGGGCGTCGTCGCATCGGCCTCGCGCGCTTCCAGCGCCGCTACGATGGCGGTGATGTGATCGGGCGGGGTGAACGGGGCGTCGCCTTGCAAATTGACAATAAAACGCGGCGTTTCGCTGACGGCCCGCGCCGCGGCTAGCGCCCTGTCCGAACCGCTCGGCAAGGCCGCATCGGTCAGCACCGCGCTATATCCGTTGTCGCGGCAATGATCGGCGATCCGCTGATCGTCCGTCGCCACCACATAGGTCGCATTGTCGAGGGCGCGCGCGGCGGCTTCGGCGCGCCGGGCCACTCTGACCACCATCGAGACGCCGGAGATTTTGGCGAGCGGTTTGCCGGGAAAGCGCGTCGATTCGTAACGTGCGGGCACGACAATCAGGGTTTTCAGGCTCATGGCGTATCAATGTCCGTTGGCGCCTTTTTGCGCCCGCTCTGGACGCGGCTCTCCTGACTTGCTGCGGGCTTTTTCGCCCCGGGTCAAGAATAGCGCCGCGCGCCCCGTCTCGCGGTTTTGCCGGCGCACGGAAATCCGGTAGACAGATACACAGTGTCGCCAGAATTCAGGTCGTACGTTGGACGAACAAACCCGAAAAGATGAAGCGCTCGCCGCCGCCCGCGATGTTCTGCAGACGGAGGCCGACGGTCTTTTGATGTTGAGCCAATCACTGGGCGCGCCATTTTGCGAGGCGGTCGACCGCATCATGCAGGCGTCCGGGCGGGTGATATGCGCCGGCATCGGCAAGTCCGGTCACGTGGCGCGGAAGATCGCCTCCACACTGTCTTCGACGGGGACGGCGTCGTATTTTGTCCACCCCGCAGAGGCGAGCCACGGCGATCTCGGCATGATCCAGCCGGACGATGTTCTGCTTGCTTTGTCGCGTTCCGGCGAGACGGAAGAGCTCAACGATATTATTCATTATGCGCGCCGTTACGACGTCGTGTTGATCGCGATTACCGCTGTCGCCGAAAGCACTCTGGCGCAGGCCGCGACCGTGACGCTGTTATTGCCGCCGGCGGAAGAGGCGTGTGCGGAAACAAAAGCGCCGACGACGTCGACGACGATGTCGATGGCGCTTGGCGATGCGCTCGCGGTCGCTTTGTTGCGGCGACGCGGCTTCAAGGCGGATGAATTCAAGATCTTCCACCCCGGCGGTAAGCTCGGCGCCATGCTCAAGACCGCGCGCGATCTCATGCATGTCGGGGAGGCTGTGCCGCTGATCGCCGCTGAAATGTCGCTACAGGACGGCTTGAGCGAGATTTCGCGAAAGTCGATGGGGTGTGTGGGCGTGACAGACGAGGCGGGACGGTTGGTCGGCGTCATCACGGATGGTGATTTGCGCCGCCTTATAGCGCTCGGAAAAACCCCCGAAACCGTCGCCGCCGCAATGAAGGAAAATCCCGTGACGGCGCCGCCGAATAGCCTCGCGGCGCGCATTCTTCAGGTCATGAACGAGCGCAAGATCACGCAGATTTTCATTACCGAGAACGACAAGCCGGTCGGCATCATTCATATGCATGATGTTTTGAAAGCCGGCATTATCTGACGCGATCGGCCGCTTTCGTTGTGCGAAGTCACCCTGTCGCCGCGCGCCGGATTTCTGACCCAGACGGTTGTTGTGTTTGTTCTTTTTGTAATGCGCCGCCCTGCACATGCGCTGAACCAAGACATCCGTAAGCGACGTTATTGCGCAAGACGAGTTCATCGCCTTCATTTTGGGCCCACAAGTCGAAGATCAGGCCATTCTCGTTCATCGTGGCGGATAGCGTTGCGAGGTTCATCTCGGCGAAGGCGGGGTGGTTGTTCTGTATCACGATGAGATCGGCGTCGAGCGCCGCGTCTTCGAGCGTCGCCGCCACCTCAATCTTTAGCTCTTCGCGGGCCATGTCGGGCGCAACGACCGGGTCCCAGCCGACAAGGCGTGCGCCGGGAAACGCCGCCTGAAGCGCCTCGCCAAGCGGTTTGGCGAGCGTGCCGCGCAAGTCAGACGTGGCGGGGCGGCCCTTGAAGGCGAGGCCAAGCAGCGCGACCTTTTTCGCCGTCCCATCGCGGGCGCGCATGAGCGCCGCGACGCGGGCGGCGACGCGCTGGGGCAAGGTTTCGTTCAGGCGGCGACCAGCCAAAAGAAGGTCGGGCGTCACGCCGGCGCGGGCGAGCCCTTCGGCCAAAATATAAGGGTCTTTTTCAAGGCATGGCCCGCCCACGGGTCCGGGCTTGCGCACGCCGCCGCGCGGATAGCCGAAATTCGCGGCCTTGATGACCTCCATCGCCGAAAGCCCCGACGCCTCTGCGGCGGTGGCGATCTCGTTGGCGTAGGCGAACATGATATCGCGGTGGGTGTTGTTGACCAGCTTGACCATTTCTGCGGCCTCAAGGCTCGACACGCGCACAACCGACGGCGTCAGCGCGTAAAAGAGCTGCGCGGCTCTGATGGTCGAGGCGTCGTCGAGCCCGCCGATGACCTGCGGCAGGCTGCGTAATTCTTCGATCGCTTTGCCCTCGATTGTGCGCTCAGGACAGAAAGCAAGGTGATAGGGCGCGCCGGTCTCATCAAGGATCGGTTTGACAAGCTCGCGGCAGATCCCGACGCGCACCGTTGAGCGCAGGATCACGAGATTATGCGGCAGCAAGACCTTCGCGACATCGCGCGCGGCGGCTTCAAGGACGTTGATGCGGGTTTTCTTGGCGTCGTCGACCGGCGTTCCGACCGTTATGATGTAAGCGCTCGCGCCGGCGGCTTGCGCGATATCGTCGGAAAAGAAAAACCGCCCGGCGTCGATGTTCTTGCGCAGGCGACGGTCGAGCCCTGTCTCCGTAAAGTGAGCACGGCCTTCATTCAGGCATTTCAAAATTTCCGGAGCGACCTCGATGCCGGTTACGCGAAAGCCAACATCGGCGAGCGCGACGCCAAGCGTCAGGCCCACATATCCGAGCCCTATGATGCAGACATTTTTGTCCTGTGTGATGTTGCCGGAAGGGGGCGGGGGGAAAATCACAATCGACCGTCCGTTTCGTTTTTCTTGCGCTCGACCGCGCCGCGACCGGCGCGCGCGTCTCAGTGCCGGCGGCGCGTCCCCCAGCGAACCGGTCGCCGAACGCCGCAAATGTCTGACACAGACGGCATATCTGAAAAACGTAAACGGAACGCGATCATGACCGAGATCGCCGGCGGACCAGCGCCTTGATGCGCGAGCGAAGCGCTATCCGCCAACGTGATCCGCCAACGCGATCCGCCAGCGCAATCCGACAGCCGCATTGCGCTGGGCAATGCCTCGCCCAGGCGGTCAGCTCGCCTGTTCATCAACTGTTAACAATCGAGACCCAGCAAAAAAAACAGCCCCCTTTCGGGGGCTGTTCAAAAAACCAGATTTGTTGGTCGGTTACGCTTTCGCTTTCCGACGCCGGGCGACAAAGCCGCCAGCGAGGACCGATCCGAACAGCCACGCCGCTGCAGGCAACGGCACCTCAGCCGTGCTCGCCGTCAGCAACACGTTGTCGATCAGGATTTGCGTTGCTTCGGTGTTATTGAAGAACACGCCGATGCGCGAACCCACGGCTGACATTGCTTGTTCCGCACTGACAAGCAACGACAACGTATCAAGCGTGCCCTCAGCCACAAGCGCATCCGTCAACTCGATTTGACCCAGGATCGACGTATTACCGTCCGCGTCTTGTGCAAAAATGCCGAAT
>JBCBBT010000006.1:0-72896 GCA_038531315.1 Pseudomonadota bacterium | reverse complement strand
TACCAAACAGATGCCGGACCAGGTCCGGCAGGTAATCACGCTCGGCAGCCCGATTGCCGGGCAGCCGGAAGCATCGACGATTTCCTGGATATATGAGCGTGTCGCTGGTCCGGTTGAGCAATCTAAGGAAATGCTCGCCTTGATTGAAAATCTTCACAAGCCGCCGGCGACTGTGCCGTCGACCGCGATTTTTACGAAGACCGACGGCATCGTCCACTGGCGTGGGTGTATCGAGCCAGAGGCGGCGCTGACTGATAATATCGAGGTCTATGCAAGCCATTGCGGGCTTGGCGTCAATCCGGTTGTCTATTTCGCAATTGCTGACCGCCTGGCGTTACCGGAAAATGGCTGGGAGCCGTTTGACCGGAAAGCGGCGGCGTGGCGGCGCGCGGCCTATCCGACCTCTGGTCACGTCTACGACGACGACGACTAGACCGGTAGGCGGGCTCGACATTATATCGATGACAAACCCATTCTCTGAGCAGTAGCGATTCGGGTCGCCGAATTAGGTGATTCGTTTAAGACACAACATCTGGCACCATTTGCAGCTAAAATGACACATCATCTTGACGATTAGCACTCAAGATTCCAGACTGCTAGATGGTTAATGGCTGAAAACAAAGAAACCGCCCAAGGGGGGCGAACCCCGAAGGCGGCTTCTCAGTCTTAACCTCCCGCCCATTGATGAGACGGCTCGGGAAGCGCTTTAAAAGAGGATATAATGATAAATTTATATCGTTTTGGGTCAAGGCCGTCTCGCACATTTGAAACAGGAGATGGCCGAAAATGGCTAATAACCTCATTATCAGTTACGACCTGTATAGACCGGGTCAAAACTACACGCGCATTGCGAAAGCAATCCGCTCTCTTGGAGCTGCTGTAAAAATCCAGAAATCAGTCTGGTATGTCAGCAGCTCTCACAACCAAACAGTAGCGCGAGACGCACTTGTTAGGGCCATTGATAGGAACGACTCTGTCGTAGTTGTTAATGCAACTACCGATGCTATTGCTTGGCACGGATTAGATGCAAAAACGGCCGAGACGGTTCGTCGCCGCTGGCAGTCGCAGAGCCCGACGAACTACAGGCGTTTCTACGGTACGTAGCGGCGCCATAAGGGAGTCCGTTTACTGAAAACTGGACTCCCAATATTTTCCCGATGTAGGAAAGAAACCTAATTCTCACTACTTTTCTTTTCCTTGTTGTCTGGCTTTGCGGCGTTTTCCTGTGATATTCGTCGCAACTTTTCATCAAAAGCATCCTCGTCATCTTCGCACTCAGCTTCGCGGGCGAGGTCCTTGAATTTTTGAGTTTGGGATTTTTCGGACATGACAAACCGATTAATAATTTCTGCTGACGAGTCTGACAAAAAGGGCCGGCATTTTTCAAACTTTTACGGTGGCGCACTCATAAATGCATCTGATAGGCAAGAAATATCAGATTTGCTCAACGAAAAGAAGGCTGAGCTAAATTTAGGCAATGAACTTAAATGGGAACGAATTTCAACAAATTATGTCGAAAAGTATATTGCGTTCCTAGATGATTATTTTGACCTGATTTCTGACGATGCCATAAAAATTAGAATTATGTTCACACAGAATTTGCGGCGTCCAAAAGGCCTGACAGATGAGCAAATCGAAAACCAATACTTCTTGCTATACTATCAGTTTTTCAAGCACGCCTTTGGACTTCAATACTGTGGCCTACAAGAGGATCAACCAGTTAGCGTTGCGCTTTTGCTAGATGAAGTCCCGCACAATAAGACTAAACTTAAGCGATTCCGAAAATACATCGCCTCCTTGTATGCATATCCGCCATTCCAGATTCGTGGCGTTAGATTTCCGCCAGAAGACATTGCCGAAATCGATTCCAAACAACATGTGATAGCTCAAGGTCTCGATATTATTTTGGGTGGAGTATGCTCCCGATTAAATGACAAGCACACGAAACCTACAGTCAAGGGACGCCATAGATCAAAAAAGGCGAGAGCAAAAGAACTAGTCTACAGGCACATGCAAGAGAGGATTCGCCAATTCTATCCTTACTTCAACGCAGGAGTCTCTACGGGAACAAAAAACGGATTGAGTGACCGATGGGAACACCGATACCGACATTGGCTATTTGTTCCTAGCGATCACGAAGTTGATCCAAACTACAGGCCAAAAAATAAGTAAGGCCCCAGACCGCCTACATGAGTGCCCCCAGTGGAACTGAGGGCTTCGGCAAGTCCAGGGCGCTGATGAGTCAAAATGTAGCGATTCGCTTTAACCTTGGCGCCGCGACATTTTGACTCGATTTTTATCCCCTTAAATCAGACCTTTGATACGTCAGCCGCTTGCCGGAAATACCCGCAAGCATGGCATCCGTCCGTCCCATGTCCTCTACGCCCAAAGCAGAGCCGTTGTTATAGCGGAAGTCATATTCCGCCATGTAGCGGTGAAGGTGCTTCTTGGCGCAGTGCTGATAAACGCCCTTGATGCCGCGCATAAACACGCTGAAATAGCTTTCAATCGTGTTGGTATGAATTTCCGGCTGACCAAGGCCAACGTATTCACCGGCGCCATGGTTCACGCTTTCATGCGCAGCAAAGCCTTTGCCAAGCGTTTTGTAGTGATGCGCTTGGTCCGTAAGTAGACGCGCTTCCTTGGCGATATTCTCAGCGAGGATCGGCTGAATTGTTTTTGCTCTTAGGTCGTCAATGACAACGCTGCGCGCCTGTTTCGTCTCACGGTCAACGAGCGTCAACACCTTCATTTTCTGCACAGTGTTTTTGCGCTTAACGTCCGTGTTTGCGTCTGGATCAGTACCGATGAAAGTTTCGTCAACTTCAACGTCGCCGCCATTACCGCCGAACACGTCAAGATCACCGGCGCGCATTGCTTCGCGTAAACGGTGAGCCATGAACCACGCGCTCTTGTACGTGATCTCAAGCGCACGGTGCATTTGGTGGGCGCTAACACCTTTTTTGCTCGACGCCATCAGGTAAGCCGCCTGTAGCCATTTATGCAGCGGGATATGCGAGGACTCGAAAACCGTACCAACACGCACCGTGAATTGCTTGCGGCATTCAGCGCATTTTTTCAGGCCGTGGCGTTCAACGCCTTCCGGATTCTTTTTAGAGGGCTTGGAGCGAACGCCTTTCAGTTCGTAAATCTTTCCAGCGTTGCTACAGTGAGGGCAATGCGGGCCGTTCGGCCAGACGATGCTCTCCAGTTTCGCGAAAGCTGCGGCTTCGTCGTGGAAGAACTTTTTTGAAAGAATAGACATTGCGGTCGCTCCGAATCGTAGGAGAGACCGAATTAATCCTTATGGGTTTGTCAAGTATATAATGTCGGGCGGGCGTCGCGCCGGGCTAGCCGATCACGCCGACAGCAAGACCGCGAAGCGCCGCCGTGACGCGGTCGGCCACATCGAGCTTTTCAAAAACGCGCCGCATGTAGGTGTCGATTGTATTCGACGACAATCCCAGAATGTCAGCGATGACGGAGTTGCTTTTTCCACGAGCGACCCATTCCAGAATTTCCTTTTCGCGCGACGATAATCGAATTTCCGACGGGGCGTGCGCGTGCAGAATATGGCAATACTGCATATGGCCAAGCTGGGCCATCAGGTGGAGCCGCGCGATTTTTTCCGCATCCCAATTCTTTTGCTTTTGGCCGCCGCCGAGCCCGGTGTAGCCGTTGCGCCCGTGCGGACCAAACAAGGAAATCGCGATGCCGTCGCCAAGGTCGGCTTTATTCAGTGCATCAATGTAAGATTTTTCTTCCTCGCTGAGGTCGGTGAGTTCGGCGATGTCGGACCACCAAAAGGGATAAACCAGCGACAGCGCGTGTTTCGGAATCGGATCGATCAAGTAGTATTGCTTATCGACGTATTGTTTGACCCAGTTCTCGGGAAAGCCGTGTGCGGCGACGGTAATGGGCTGGCTATAATCGGACGCGCCTGGCGGCGGCAGATGATGATAACTCATCATCGTGACGCCTTCGCGCGCGTATTGCTCAATAAACAAAGCGCTCAAATCGTCAAACGCCGTGCACGCGCGCAACTCCGTGGCGATGTGCTCGATGGACGCGCTCATGACTGGCCCGCCGCCGCCCGCGAGGGCGGGACGGGTCGCGAATTAAATTCAATACTGGTCACGATGCTGGCTTGCTTGCGCGTCTCTCCTCGCGCAACTCCCCTTGTGAATCTATAACACCCCATCATCTTAACACATTATAGACGCTCGTGTCCCGCAAGTCCGTGACATGATAATGAGCGCTTCCCGCCTACATAGAACTTGTAAGGTCATTGCAGCGCGGGGAGGCTTCCATGGACGCGGTTTCGCTTAACGAGAACTTTCAAGAGTTGACCGACCTGGCGGTTGACGCACCCGAGGGCGAGCATAGTGCGCACGAATCGCTGTTTGCGATTTATCGCGATATCGAAAGCAGACTGACCGCAGACGATGATGACGCCGATAATCTGATTGCGACACAGAGTGTTGTCGTCCGGTCGGCGGCCATGTTGCCCGCGCGCACCGTGCGTGATGTTCTATTCAAGCTCGCTTTATGGCGCTGGGACGCGCCGAATATCGACACGCCAATCGACGAAATGATGCCCTACGAGGCGGCCGCCTTTTCTGCGCTGAACGATCTCGTTGACCTGACCGCAGAGGCCGGCGTTCTCAAAAGCGGCGATACGCGCTTGTCGGCGGTCTCATAGTCCGTTTTCAAATCCCGTTTTGCAAACAGAAGTATCGCAAGCACGCATCTTTACCTTGTTGCGACCGACGTTCAGAGTTCATTTTTTACCGGGAAGCGTTCTCTCTCTTTCTCTCTCCGTTTTCCGGGCTCACTGGCCGGGCGCTCATCGGGCGCTCGGTCTTTCTTTGCGCATAGAAAAACCGGAGCGCCGAGCGCTCCGGTTTTGAGAAAGATCATTCCCGTCAGTAACGGAAAAGTCGCGCCTTAAGCGTTGGCGCGAACGCGCTCACGCAGGGCGCTGACATAGCCCGTGATCGGCTCAATGGACTCGCGGCCTGTCTCGGCTGTCATTGATGCGACCGTGCGAACCTGAGCGACGTTGCGCTCGATGCCTTCACGGAGGGCGTCCCGCTGGATCCGCAGCGATTCAGAAACGCTCTCAGCTTCCATCACGTCGCGCAGCGCTTCAAAGGTTGCGTCCGTATTTTCCTGAGCGTTTTCGATCAGCGTCATGACAATCTCGCGACGCTTTTCGTCCATGATCGAACCCGATGCAGCAAAAGCGGCGCCGGCGTCTTTGAAGCCAGCCTGAATGCGCTCCATGATCGATTCGACGTTTTCTTCCGCTGCAGCTTCGATTTTCTCAGCAGCTTTTTTGGTCGCTTTTTTGGCGGCGGCGGTTTTCTTTGCAGCCGACTTCTTCGTGGTTTTCGTTGCAGCCATGGTGGTGTCTCCTTTCAGTGAATGCGAACGAGGGGTTAAGCGGCCCGGCTTGACCGGCGCGGCGCGCCGGCGCTCGAGGCGCTTTTTTCGACCGAGCCCAAATGCCCGGTAACGAATTCGGTGATTTGCGGCAGGAACCGCGGGGGCAGGTCGTGACCCATCCCTTCCAGCAGCTCCACATGCGCGTGGCTGATATTCGCAGCGATATCAAGGCCGCCCTGGAACGGCACGAGCGGATCGGCCGTGCCGTGTAGTACGAGCGTCGGGGCGGCGACTTTCTTTGAAAATCCGCGCAAATCGCCGGTCGCGATAATGGCGGCAATCTGGCGGCGAATGCCCGCCGGGTAGGTGCAACGGTCGACCGCAGCGGCAATTTTCGTCCGGAACTCGTCCGGATCATTGCCGCCGTCTTTTGTGCCGATGAGACCCCAGAGATTGATCGTGCGATCGATCAGTTCTTCGCGTGTGCGCGGCCGCGTGCGCACGGCAAAAATCTCCTGAATGATCGCGGGATCGGCCTTGGGTAATTTCGGATTGTTCGTTGACGTCATAATGGCAGTCAAAGATTTGACGCGGGCGCCGTGTTCAGCGGCCATAACCTGGGCGATCATGCCGCCCATTGAGACGCCGATGACATGGGCGGCGTCAACGTCAAACGCATCAAGCACGCCGACACAGTCTTTCGCCATATCGCGCAGCGTGTAGGGCGCGAGCGCTTTCAGGCCGACCATCTTTGCAAGCGCCATATGCGTCGGTTTCATGGCGCGCTTGGAGTGAAACTTTTCGGACAAACCAATGTCGCGGTTGTCCATCGCGATCACAAAGTGACCCTGATCGACCAGCGATTTGATGAAGGTGGGCGGCCAATGGGTGAGTTGCGCCGCCAAGCCCATGACCAGAAGGACGGCGGGGTCGCCCTTCTTGCCGTGGGTTTCAACTTCGATATCGGTCTTATTTGCCTTGATCTGAGCCATGGGTCTCTTCGTTAGTGTACGGATGTAGAGGTTTCAGCGTTGGCGGCTTTCTTTTCGCGCCGCGCGTCATCGAGATCGCCGGACAGGACGATCGCCTGTGCGATCCATTCATCGCGCACGAGCCGGCCGCGAAGGTTGAGCCGCTCGTCCAGCTTTTCGATTTCCTGCTCCGTCAACGTCGCCAATTGACCAAAAGTCGTGAGGCCGACCGCGCGCAAACGCTCCGCAAGCTGTTTGCCGATCCCTTTGATCATTGTCAGATCGTCAGCGTCGTCATTGCTTGACGCGAAGAAATTCTTCGCGCTGGTCTGGTCCTTGTGCTTTTTCTTGTTGCGCTGCTTTTTCGAGCGCGGCGCGGAAGCCGCCTCGAGCAGCTCGTCGAACGATTTCTGCAGGCATTCTTTATAAAATGCCGGGTCCGGCAGCATTTCGCGGCAGGCCGTGACGGAGATGTCGATCTCTCCGCAATAGCTCGTGACGGCGTGAAAAAGACCCATCGAGTCCATCACCGGTCCAAGGCCGTAAGATGAGACCATCCGCGCGCCCGCCATGTAAAGCGGGACTTGCGGGCCGGGGACATTGGTGACGACCGTGTTGAACATCGGGCTCAGGCGGTTTGCGAGGCCGAGACGCGAATAAAGGCGCGTTGACACGCCCGAGATCATCGCCGGCGCCAGTTTGGACATTTCCGACATTTCGCGCGCGCCGACAGCATTCGACATCGCCTTCTGATTTTTGGCGCTGTCATGGGTGAAGTGCAGCCGCGCGAGCGGGTCTTTGATGTGGGAGCCCAGCGGGATCGACAGGGCGGAAACCTCGTTGCCGAGCGCGCCTTTCTCGTTCTTGGCGCGCACCGATACGGGCGCCATCGCGATCAGCGATTCCTGCGGCAACTCATCTTTCGATTTCAGATAATGACGCAAACCGCCGCCGACGATCGCCAGCATGACGTCGTTGACCGTTACGCCCGGAATGCGCTGACGAATGGTTTTGATATCATTCAGATCAAACGCGACGCCTTCGACAACGCGGTGTCCGGAAACCGTACCGTTAAAGCGGGTGCGCGGCGGGCGAGCGCCCAACAGCCTGATTTCGCCGCTCGTGATGCCAGTCGCAAATTTCAATGCGCCCGGCGCAATGCGGCGCATCACGTTGACGGCGTGAAACGGCTTGACGGCGTTGTTAAAATTGGCGCGCGCCATAAGCTCAAGACTACCGGGCTCGCGTCCCGGCGTCCACGGATCAACTTCTTCCGTCACGGCGGCGTCGGCGTCGAGGCTGTGGATGGCCTCGCTGATGTCTACGCCAGAGGCGCCGTCGATCGCGCAATGGTGAATCTTGGAGACAATTGCATACGAGCCCTTCGGCACGTTTGGGATATTGTCGAGCCCTTCGATGACCGTGAATTCCCACAGCGGCTTTGACAGATCGAGGGAGCGGGCGTGCAGACGCGCCACCTGAATGCAGAGCTGTCGCCAGTCGCCCGGATGCGGCAGGGCAATGTGGCGGATGTGGTATTCAATGTCGAAATCGGCGTCGTCGATCCAATAAGGGTGATCGTATCCGAGCGGCACCTGCTTCAGTTTCTGGCGAAATGTCTTAGCGCGGTGGAGGCGCTCTTCGACGAAACCGAGGATATCCTTGAACCGGACTTTGCCGTCGTGCGCCGTGGACGGATCGTAAATTGCGCATGCGCCGATATGCATCGGGGTGCGCGGCGTTTCCGCATAGGCGAATAACGCATCGAGACCTGTAAGTTGTTCTGGCGACCAGTCTCTGATCACGTCTGAAAGGCGTTTCGGCATGGGTTCCTCCAGTTGATCTTTTTCTTGTCAGGACCGGCGCCAATACGCGACGCGCGCCGTTGAGTGGAATATATATAAAAATAGAGTTGAGTCCACTAAATTTTTTGCACCGCGTCAAAATGGCCAATCATGGACTTATGGCCTTTTAAAAGCTCAATTTTTTCAGGTGATTAGCGCCGCGCCCTGCCGCGACGTTGCTCCGCTACGGCCACCGGGCCGGGCTCGACCCAAGAGGGCCAGCCGCCTTATTCCAGCGCATCGGCGCCGGTCCAACGCCAAGAGGCGGTTTTAGGCGCATTGCAGGGCCCCAGCCGGTCTCTTCAACTGTCTCAGACCAATCGGCGGCCTCTGGGCCGGTGATTGTTGCACCTTTCGGCGAGGGCTGTCGGCTTTTGGTCAATAGTAATGCGGTGCGCGCCAGCGAAAGCCGGGCGTCCGCAACCGGCAATCCTCGTGCGCGATTGGAAAGCGCTTTGACGGCCGCTGCGGCCATCAGATAGCCGGTGGCGAAATCGAGCGCCTGAACGGGCAGGGGCGTGGGGCGGTCGGCGCACGCCCATATCATGCCCGCCTCGGCGATCCCCGATGACATTTGAACGAGGCTGTCGAACCCGCGGCGCGCCGACCAGGGGCCGGTCCATCCATACGCATTCAGCGATACATCAATCAGGTCTTGATTGACGGCGCGTCTTCCGTCGACGCTAAAACCAAGTGCGTCGAGTGCGCCGGGGCGTAATCCGTGAACGAATATATCGGCCTCGGCGAGAAGCGCTTTGAACGTGTCGCGCCCTTGCGCTGACTTCAGATCAAGCCGCGCACAGTGTTTGCCAAGCGTGACTTCCGGGATCACGATCTGTTCGTCCCAGCCGGGCGGGTCGATCCTGAGGACCTGAGCGCCAAACGCGGCAAGCGTGCGCGTTGCGACCGGTCCGGCCAGCACGCGCGTAACATCCAGGACTTTCACGCCTTCAAGCGGGCGTTCTGCGTGCGCAGGCCATTCCTGGCGCGATATGCGGCGCGAACGCCGCCAGTCAATAAGCGGCTCGCTGGCGACCGCTGCGCCTTGCTGGTGGACGGCCCACTCATCTTGCGAGCGCATAGCCGCGGCGACGCCGCCTTCGCCGACAATTGCGGTCTCAATGGTGTCTTTTTGCGCCGTCTTCAAAATTCTTGCGACTGCATCTTTACCAGCCGTTTCAGGCTTGAGGCCGAGCGCAGCGCATGCAGCCCTGCGATGGTGTGGAAGGTTCGTATGCAGCTTAATCCAGCCGTCGCGGGTCTCGTAATCGCCGGCTATCGCATCCCACGCAGGCGGCAACTCCCAGCCAATGGGCTCGATCGAAATGCCGAACCAAAGAGACGCAAGTCGGCGATCAACAAGAGGCGTAATGGCGGACGGCCCAGGCGCCGCTTCGGCGTACAGGGGAGTCGCCAAGAGATCGCCAAGCGCGGCGCCGATTGCGCCGATCGCATTTTCGGCAAGATCGCTGACCGCAAATCTCGATGGATAATCGCCGCCGCCCGTCGTCTCATGAGTGCGTACGAGGCCGAGCGAATTAAAAATGTCCTGCATCGCGTTAGTGTAGGCCGTTGCGCCTGTCTTTCCTATGACGCAATTACCGCGGCGTCTTACGGGCGTCGGCTCGGGGGCGCTGCGTTCGCTATGCCGCCTCGCGCGACGGCTTTTTCAGATCGTGTTTGCGCACAAGCCCCCGCATCTGATCATAGGTGAGCATCAGGCTGTCCGCTGTGCGACGTTGGTTCCAGCCGTGGCGGATTAGGGCCTCTTCGACGGCGACGCGTTCTGCCGCATGGAGGTGTTTCTGCAAGTCGTAACGCGCCGATTGGGGCGGCGACGTATCGCGCATGACGGGCGCCGCTGTGAGCGCCGCAGCGTCCGGCGCATCGCTGAGCGTGTCGGCGAGGCTGGCGCTCGCCTCAAACGGATCGGCGACAATGGCGCCGACCGGCCCCGATTGTCCGGTGGCGTGCCAGCGATAAACGGAGCGCTCGACTGCATTCTTCAGTTCACGAACGTTACCCGGCCAGTTTTCGCGCACCAGCGCCGCCATCGCATCAGCTGTGAAGCCATGATGGGGCTCGCTGATCTCGCGCGCCATCGCGGCGGCGAAATGGGCGGCGAGCAGGGGAATATCCTCCTTCCGCTCACGCAGCGGCGGCGCGAAAATGACATCAAAGGCCAGACGGTCGAGAAGGTCGGCGCGAAAATCACCTTTTGCCGCCAGCGCCGGTAAATTGACATTGGCGGCCGCGACAACACGCACGTCGGCGTTAAGCGTCTTGTCCCCGCCGACGCGCTCAAACTCGCCATACTCAATGACCCTCAAGAGCTTTTCCTGAATGCGTAAGGACGCTGAGGCGATTTCATCGAGAAAAAGCGTGCCGCCTTCGGCGCGCTCAAACCGACCGAGATGGCGCCGCTGCGCGCCGGTAAAGGACCCCGCTTCATGACCGAAGAGCTCACTGTCCAGCAATTCGTCCGACAGCGCCGCGCAATTGACCTTGATGAATGGGCCGTCCCAGCGGGGGGAGAGAAAGTGGATACGCCCGGCGATCAGCTCCTTGCCGGAGCCGCGTTCGCCGGCGACCAGAAGCGGCCGATCGAGCGCCGCCGCCGCCGACGCATGGGCCAGCGCATCGAGAAAAACGGGGGCCTCGCCAATAAGATCCGGGGCGTTTCGTTCACTTAACATAGGCGTAAAATGCTAATTACGAAAGGTAAAATCAACCATAATATCGGTATTAATTACCACTATTACGATCGTGTGAAACCGTAAGGATGTCAGAAAAAGAAATAAAAACAGTAGTTTATAGAAAAATTTCGAAGTTGGCACGGCTTTGGCAATAGGAAGGTTAACGGCGCCGCGAGAAGGTGTCCAAGAGGGTCAAAGAACCAGGAGAAGAAACAGATGAGATATTCGCGATATTACGATGACGACGGCTCCGCCCGCGACAACGCCTACTGGGACCGCCGCCTGCGCAATGCAGTGCGCGGACGCGACGGGTTCGCCTGGGGCGCCTTTTTCATCGGTCTCATCATCGGCGGCATCATTTTATAAGGAGCATCACTCATGGGTGTTTTTTCACGTTTAAGCGACATCGTTAACTCAAACCTCAATTCCATGCTCGATCGGGCGGAAGATCCGGAAAAGATCGTTCGTCTAATTATTCAGGAGATGGAAGACACGCTCGTCGAGGTCAGAAGCCGGGCGGCGCGCGCAATCGCCGACAAAAAGGAAGTTGAGCGCAAGAAAGCCGAATTCGAAACCCGCGCCAGCGAATGGGAAGCAAAAGCCGAACTCGCCATTGCAAAAGGCCGCGACGACCTCGCCAAGGGCGCGATTTCGGCAAAGCGCAAAGCCGAGGAAATGGGCGCGTTGTTCGACCGCGAGTTTGCGGCGATCGACAAGAGCCTGCAAAAAGCCAATGACGATCTGGAAAAGCTTCAAGCCAAACTCAAGGAAGCAAAAGCCAAGCAACGCTCGCTGGAAATCCGCCGCCATGCGGCGAGCGACAGCGTGCGCGTCAATCGCCAGGTCTATGACGGGCGGATTGATGACGCCTTGTCCCGGTATGAGCGCTATGAGCGCAAGATCGACGAACTTGAGGCGGAAGCGGAAAGCTATGCGCTGGGCCAACCCGCCGGCGGACCGAAGACGCTGGCGCAGGAATTCGCCGAACTTGAAACCGAAGACGAAGTGAACGCGGAATTCGAGGCGCTGAAGCGGCGTGTCGCCGAGCGCGTGAACCAGTCATAAATCAACGCTGAAGGGGCGATTATTATGGAAGTATTTCCGTTCATTGTGGCGATTGTGGCGATTCTTTTCGTCGGATTGCCCGCCACAATCATGCACTACATGACAGAATGGCGAAAAGCCAAAACACTGTCTACGGATGATGAAAGGCTGGTTGATGATCTTTGGCGCACGGCGCAGCGTCTCGAACGGCGCGTAGAAGCCTTGGAGACCATTCTCGACAAGGAAGCGCCGAACTGGCGCGACGACTATCGCGAGCGTCCCCATGCCTGAGCACCACCATCACCACCATCATCATCACCATCATGAGCGCGACGGTTATGCGTATCATGCCGGCGAGCCCGGCCCGGGTCCGAACTTTCACCGCTTGCGCCGCGATATGCGCAACAAGCAATGGCTTGGCGTGTGTGCGGGGATCGCAGACTATTTCGGCTGGGACACGACCGTCGTTCGGATCGCGACTGTGGCTTTGACGGTCTTGTTCTTTCCGATGCCGCTGATTGCATATGTCATCGCGGGCATGGTGATGAAACCGGCGCAAAGTGAGCCGGCGCCGCGAAGCACCGAAGATGAGCGTTTCTGGCGGACGTTTTCCGTCAAGCCCAAGGCGACTTTCCAGGAGCTGAAACACCGTTTCCGCGCCATCGACGCCCGGGTCAGCGATATGGAGCGCGCCGTTACGTCGGAAGAGTACGGACTAAATAAAGCCTTCCGCGATCTGGAAAGTGGCGCTCGAAATTAGGCGAGGCCGGCCGGCGGGTTGAGAGAGAGCCGCCGGTCGGAAAAACCGACACGAAATTTGACGGAGAGAGAGATGCGATCGACGCCCATACTTTTCAAAGCGATATTGTTCATGGTCATTGTTCTGCTCGCAAGCGCCAGTCTGTTTTACTGGACAGGCGGCGACAGCGCGGTTGCGGCGCAGGGCAAGTCCTCACTGGTCGAAAACTGCCTTTTGCTGGCTTTTTAAAGGTTCAATGAGAAGCATCAGCGCACTTTTCGAAGACGATAGGAGATGGTTGCACACACCCATTAATCGCTATTAGTCTCTGTTGGACGGACGGCCCGCCAATCTTGGCCGCCAGCGAGGACGCAACGGTGTGAGTGAAGAGCCCAAAGGACACGCAGGCCACGCGGGTCTAAACTCCGAAAATTCCCGAGTTCCCGACGCCCGCGATCACGGCGCACAAAAACAGCCTGTACAAAACAAACACGGGCAAAAGACAAACGGCCCAAACGGGCGGCAAAATCGCGATAGCCGCTCCAACAGCGGCCCCATTACGCGCTCCGGTAGCCGCCCCAGTGGCCGCAAACCGGGTCACCGCTTTGCCGCCCTCGATCTGGGTACAAACAATTGCCGATTATTGATCGCAGCGCCGCGTGGCCGCAGTTTTCGCATTATCGATGCGTTTTCGCGGATCGTGCGGCTCGGCGAGGGGCTTTCGCAAACCGGGGCCCTTTCCGAGGCGGCGCAAACCCGCGCCATTGAAGCCTTAAAAGTTTGCGCGGAAAAAGTGCGCAAACGCGATGTTACCCGCGGGCGCTACATCGCCACACAAGCCTGTCGCGCCGCGTCCAACGGTGCAGAATTTCTCGATCGCGTAAAGGAAGAAACCGGCCTCGAGTTTGAGGTTATTCCGACAGTTGAAGAAGCCCGCCTGTCGGTGCGGGGGTGCTCCGACCTCGTTGACCCGAAAGTAAAGGCCGCTTTGATCTTCGACATCGGCGGCGGCTCGACGGAGCTTTCCTGGGTGCGCCCACGCGCGTCCGGCGGCGATGACGCCAAAAGCGGCGGGCGCGGCGGGCTCGATCTCGTTGCCTGGACGTCTTTACCAATTGGCGTCGTGAATTTGTCGGAAAAATGGGGCGGCCGCGATATCAGCAAGGCAACCTATGAGGAAATCGTCGAAAGCGTGCGGACATCGCTGCGCGAAATCGACATCGATGAGACGCTGGGACCTGATTTCCGCGCGGGCGATGCGCACCTGCTTGGGACATCCGGAACGGTGACGTCGATCGCCGGGGTCCATCTCGGATTGAGCCGGTATCGGCGCGATGCGGTGGACGGGCTCTGGCTTGACGCTGCTGAGTCGCGGCGGGTCTCGGAACGTTTGCGCGCCATGTCTTTTGAGGTGCGCGCCAGTGAGCCTTGCATCGGTCGCGAGCGCGCCGACCTTGTCGTATGCGGTTGCGCAATCCTGGAAGCGCTCTTACGCGAGTGGCCTTCCGATCGTATTCGCGTCGCCGATCGGGGATTGCGCGAAGGCATACTTGCGGGGCTTTCAGCAAGCGTCAGAAAGCGTCGGCGCGGGCGGCGCCATCGCGGCGGCAAATCCCGGGGTAATTCAGGTCGAAACGCCCCGCGCACGGGCGATGACGCCGGCGATTAGCGCATAAAAAAGGCTCCGCGCAAAATTGGCGGAGCCCTTTGGTTCAGGCCGCAGCATTGACGCGACTGCGTTTCAGTTAGTCCTGAGGCGGAATACGCAAAACCTGTCCTGGATAAATCTTGTCAGGATCAGACAGCATCGGCTTATTGGCCTCAAAGATGGCCGGATACTTCATCGCGTCGCCATAATGGGCCTTTGCGATTTTCGATAGGCTGTCGCCGGATTGTACGGTGTAAAAAGTCGCTTCAGGCGCGTCTTCTTCAATCTCGATCTGACTTTCGACTTCTGCGACCCCTGGCGTGTTGCCGGCGGCGATAATGGCTTTTTCGGCTTCGGCGCGGGTTGCGGCCTTGCCTTTCAGCACAACCTTGTCGCCGGCTTCTTCGACTTCAAGGTTTTCAACTTTGGTTTTATGGCCGCCGATGCGGTCCTTGATGCCGTCGGCGGCGTTTGAAAAAGTCTTGGAAAGCGCCTCACCGGCATTCTTGGCGAATTTAAACAGCATTCATCGTCTCCTTTGTTGTTTTGTTTCGAGGCGTTTATTTGCGGCCAAAAAGACCGCCGAGAAGTTTTTTACCGATGCCCATTGCTTCATTGTTGAGGTTGCCGTCGCCGTCGCTGTCCAGCATCGACATAAAGCCTGAGAGCTGGGATGGCGCGGCCTGCTGCGCGCGCTGACCCTCTTCTGATACGAGCCCGGCCAGAGCCGCGACATCGAGGCCCTGTTCGCGTTTCGCGCGGCCAAGCGCGCCGAGAACGGCGGGCGCGGCCATCGCCAAAATCGAAGACACCTGGCTGGCGTCCGCGCCGCCGGCGGCCTGCGCCAATTGCTGTTCGGCCTGGGCGCGGTTGCCGCCGAGAATATGGCCCAGAATTTTTTGTCCATCCGCCATGACATTGTCATCGGCCAGGTTGTTGACGTTGTTGAGAAGACCGCCATCGTGCTTCTCCAGCGCGCTCGCCAATGCCTGCGCCCCTGCCGGGTTCGCCGCATTTTTCTTCAGACCGCCCATCAACATGCCCATCGCCATCGGCATGAGCTTTTCAGCCATGTCCGGGCTGAGCCCTGTTTTCTGAGCGACGGCCTGCGAGGCTTGCGAGGAGACGACGCTAGAAAGCTGATCCATCAAAGACATAAGTTCCCACCTTTATGTGGCGCGCAGCGTGAAAAGCACCTGCCCAACGCGCCGGTTGAGCCGCCCAAACGCAGCGGCTTTAACGTTATAAGTCAATGAAAACTCTGTGCAAATAGACGAGCGGACCGAAACCGCTCGGGCGGCGTTAAAATTCGCCCAGTTTTCATCCGCCCTGAATTTCGGCCCTGCGGCGCTTCTAGCGCATCAGTTTGTCAAAAGGCGCACGACAATGGCGACGCCAAGGCTTCACCTGACGCCCGGTCGCCGCTATAGGACGCTATGGAGCGTAAGAAAAAATCCGGGGCCGGGAAAAAAATTGTCGCGGGAGACCGGCGGCGATCATCCACTGGCGATCCTTCGAAGAAAATAAAGCGGCCTGAAACAAAGCGGCCTGAACCAAAGAGAGTGGCGAAAAAATCGCGCTCAAGCGATATCGCAAAGACGGCTCTCGGCGCCGAACCGGCCAAACGCGGTCTCAACAAGAAAAATAGCACAGCATCGACGTCCAAGAACGGCCCGGCCAATAAAGGGGCGGGGCAACGTGAATTGTCCGTACAGGTAAAAACCGGCCGCTATCGAAAGCACTCATCGACCCTGTGGCTTCATCGCCAACTCAACGACCCTTATGTGGCGCGCGCAAAAGCAGAAGGCTATCGCTCGCGCGCGGCCTATAAGCTGATCGAGCTCGATGAGAAATTCTCGCTACTGAAAAATGGCGCGCGTGTCGTCGATCTTGGCTGCGCGCCGGGCGGCTGGTGTCAGGTTGCGGTGAAGGCGGGAGCGGCCACCGTTGTGGGCATCGACTATCTCGGCATGGACACTGTGGCCGGCGCCGACATTCTTGAACTCGATTTCCTCGATGACGACGCGCCCGACCGGCTCAAACAACTCCTTGGCGGGGAGGCCGACATCGTTTTGTCTGATATGGCGGCGCCGACAACCGGCCATCGCGCGACTGATCACTTGCGCATTGTCGCGCTCGCAGAAGCCGCGCTCGATTTCGCCGTCGATGTTCTCGCGCCCGGCGGGGCTTTCGTCTGCAAGGTGTTCGCTGGCGGCGCCGAGGGCGAATTGCTGCAACGGCTGCGGGCCAATTTTGAGACCGTCAAACACGCCAAGCCAAATGCCAGCCGTTCCGATTCGGCGGAAAAATATGTGGTCGCTGCGGGCTTCCGGCCGGCAGCGCATGGCAAAGGGGATAAGCGATGAAGATCTGGGTTTCCTCGCTGGCGAAGGTCTATGACACCGCGGCCCGTGCGCAACCGTCCCGCGCCGTGAGCCTCCTGTCTCCGGGCGATATTTTTCCGCAAATTGACGGCGTTGACGATCACCACAAAATTCATATGCATGATATCCGCGCGCCGCAGGAAGGCCACGTGACGCCAGGCGAAACGCATGTCGCGGAGTTGATTGAATTCCTGAAGTCCTGGAGCCCGGACAACCCTTTGCTGATCCATTGCTGGGCGGGCATTTCACGGTCGACGGCGACAGCCTTCATTGCGGCGTGTCTTCACAATCCGGACGCTGATGAGATGGCGATTGCGACGAGTCTTAAAGCTGCGTCGCCGACGGCGTTTCCCAATACGCTTATCGCGGCGCATGCGGATAAAATTCTGAAGCGCGATGGGCGTATGACGGCGGCGGTGGAGGAAATTTGCGCCGATAAGGAACGCGCCGAGCGTGTATCACGCGAAATGGAAGGCATGCCCTTTCATATTCCGGCGCGTTTTTAGGGCGATCGGGCATGGCGAAAAAAGCGAAATCAAAGGCCATTGTAACGCCGTTCACCTGCGAGGCGGTCGGCTCGGCGTGGCGGGCGGCCGAAAAAGTGTTCGCTAATCGGCGCGCCATGCGCCCGTCGGCGGCGCATTTTTACGGCCTGGTTGAGCGCACGCATCCAAATCGTATGGGCAAGTTGTTGAACGCGCAAAAGGCCCGGGCCGTCAGTGATATTTTCCAAAAACTCGATGACCGTCAGCTCGGTCAGTTTCGCATGATGGCATTTGTCAACCTGGAACAGGCGACGTCGGCCATGCGGCTGAACGTTATCGGGAACATATCTATTCCCGTTGGATTTCTCGTTTTGGTGAACCAGTTGCTGCCGAACCGGCTTGGGCTATTCATTTCAGAAATTGGCGCGGAAGCACTCCTCTTTATTTGCGGCGTTGTGCTGGCGCTTTTGGTCGTGACGATGTGGTACGCTTATGCGGGCGTCCTTCAAGCTCGCGATTTATATCACCTTACACTGATTGAAACGGCGCGCCGCGGCGATGTCAGTCCTGCGGAAACGCCAAGCGACGTTATTGAAGCGCCGCTCGAGCCCGAAACCCTTTCTTAGGAGACCGAAGATGACCGTTCGCGAAGCGCTGACATTCGATGACGTATTACTGGAGCCAGGGCCCTCTGAAGTCATGCCGTCGGAAGTCAAAACGACATCGCGCCTCACCCGCGAAATTACGCTCAACATACCGATCATGTCGTCGGCGATGGACACGGTGACGGAGGCGGAGATGGCGATCGCCATGGCCCAGAATGGCGGTATCGGGGTTCTGCATCGCAATCTGACGATTGACGAACAGGCTGAACATGTGCGCCGCGTGAAGCGTTATGAGAGCGGCATGGTCGTCAATCCGCTGACGTTGACGCCGGATGCGACGCTCGCCGAGGCGCAGGAAATTATGGAATCGCGGAAAGTGTCAGGCTTTCCGGTGGTTGAAAACCCGGACGCCAACGGCGTCGGCCGGCTTGTCGGCATTTTAACCAACCGCGATACGCGCTTTGCGGATGATCCGAAGCAGAAAATCAGAGAGCTGATGACGCGCGAAGGCCTTGTCACGGTGCGGCCCGGCGCGACCCAGGAAGAAGTGACGCGGCTCCTTCATCGTCACCGTATTGAGCGATTGATCGTGGTAGACGATCACTACCGGTGCATCGGTTTGATCACTGTGAAGGATATCGAAAAGGCGCAAAAACATCCCGATGCGGCGAAAGACGACGCAGGGCGATTGCGGGTCGCTGCGGCGTCAACTGTCGGCGACGACGGATACGCGCGGGTGGAAGCGCTGATCGACGCCGGCTGTGATGTCATCGTGATCGACACGGCGCACGGGCATTCGGCGAAAGTTGTCGAACAAGTCGACCGGATCAAGCGCGCATCAAATGCGACGCAGGTGATTGCCGGCAATGTCGCGACCTATGAGGCGGTGAAGGCGCTGGCGGGCGCGGGGGCGGACGCCGTCAAAGTGGGGATCGGCCCCGGTTCGATTTGTACAACACGCATTGTCGCCGGCGTCGGCGTGCCGCAGCTGACGGCGGTCATGGACGCCGCGCGCGCCGGCCGCGAGGAAGGCGCGCCGATCATCGCCGATGGCGGCATTAAATATTCAGGCGATATGGCCAAGGCGCTCGCCGCCGGCGCCGACTGCGTCATGGTAGGCTCGCTCCTTGCCGGCGCCGATGAGGCCCCCGGCGAGGTATTCCTCTACCAGGGCCGTCCGTACAAGTCCTATCGAGGTATGGGCTCGATTTCTGCAATGGCGCGCGGCTCGGCGGACCGGTATTTTCAGGCCGACGTGAAAGAGCAGATGAAGCTTGTCCCGGAGGGCATTGAAGGTCAAACCCCTTATAAGGGCCCGGTTGCGCCGATTCTGCACCAGCTTGTCGGCGGCGTCAGAGCATCCATGGGCTATGTCGGCGCGCCTTCAATTGAAGAGCTGCAAACGCGCGCGCGCTTTGTGAAAATCACCAATGCGGGGTTGCGCGAAAGCCATGTCCATGACGTGAAAATCACGCGCGAGGCGCCGAACTATCCGACGCCGTCCTAAACCGGCGCGCCTTAGAGATGTATCAGCAACTGCGCGCGATGGCGGCGTTCAATGAGCGATGCGCAGTATTTTTGGCGTCAATGAAAAGCGCATCCGCAACGTCATGGATAATGATGGCTTCATCTCGGCCGCAAGAGACAATCAATTCGCGCGTCGGCCCTTTGTCGGTCACCACTTGCACCCGGCGGTCGCTGTAATATGCAGGCTGCGTATCGCCAAAAACCGGGTAGGCGGTATAAATTTCGTTGCTCGCAACCAGCGCGAGAAGTGTAGCGGTCAAACCCATGGGCGCCTCTTTTGTCAATTCGCCAGCGCTTCGCGCTGTCCCGTCATCAAAACGATCTCTTGATCGTAAGGGAACTCTAGCAATGCCTGTGCCAGCGGAGAGGGTGCGCGGAAAAGTGGTTCCATTATGAGACTGTCCGGGCGTTTGGGCGCCGCGATCGAGATCTTGGACGATTTTGAAAAACGCCGCGTGCCGTTGAAAACTGCGATCGCCGATTGGTCGCGGAGCAATCGTTATGCGGGCGCAAAGGACAGGGCTTGGATTTCTGGTCTCTGCCTCGATGCCTTGCGTCGGCGGAACTCTCTTCTGGCGACAATGGACGGCGCCGCCCAAGCCGGCGCGGCGCGTGCGCTCACGCTCGCGGCGGCGCGTTTTATCTGGCGCATGGAAATCGCAGATCTGAGCGATGCCTCCTGTGAAGAACCGCACGGCCCCGGCGCCCTGACTGCGAGCGAAAGGCAAGCGTTGTCAGGGGTGTCGATCACCAGTGATGTTGATGATTTCCCCGAATGGCTCGGACCGTCCGTAAAAAGAGTTTTTGGCGACGGTAGCGCCGCGGAAATGAACGCATTTTCGGTGCGCGCCGACATTGATTTGCGTCTCAACACCTTAAAAGCGCAACCGGAAAAATCCCTCCAGGCCCTCAAAACGGTGAAGGCCCATCAATCGCCCTTGCTGTCGACGGCGGCGCGTATTGCCGCGCCGGACCCCAGCGAAAAGGCGCCGGCGGTGACGGTGATTCCAGCCTTCAACAAGGGTTGGGTTGAGGTTCAGGATCTCGGCAGTCAGATCGCCGCTTTGGCGGCCGGCGCCGTCAAAGGCGCGCAGGTTCTCGATTACTGTGCGGGCGGCGGCGGCAAAACGCTGGCGCTTGCCGCGCTCATGGAAAACACCGGACAGCTTTACGCCTATGACATCGATGCGCGCCGGCTAAAACCGCTTTATGCGCGCGCCAAACGCGGCGGCGTCAAAAATCTCCAGGTGCGCTCGCCCGCGGGTGAGGAGGGGCTTGAAGACCTTGAAGGCAAGATGGATGTCGTCTTTCTGGACGCGCCTTGCTCTGGCGCGGGCACTTGGCGGC
Source organism: Pseudomonadota bacterium (assembly GCA_038531315.1). GTDB lineage: Bacteria > Pseudomonadota > Alphaproteobacteria > Caulobacterales > Parvularculaceae > JAJFFW01. Next base: position 52,218 of record JBCBBT010000006.1, on the reverse strand, counting down.
GCCATCCGGATACAAAATGGCGGCTGAGGCAAACGCAGCTTGCGCGGCGCACGGAAGAGCAAGATGCGGTTCTTCGCGAAGGCGCGCGCTATGTGAAGCCGGGCGGGCGGCTCATTTATGTGACGTGTTCGTTTCTGATGGAGGAGAATGAAGACCGGCTCGATCAGTTTCTGGCGAACATTAATGATTTTTGTGCTGAAGAGACAATCGACGCCGTACTGGCGCCTGGGCGCCTCACCAATGATGGCGCGGACCAATTAAGAAAGTGCCGAACGCCGGCGGGTGCGCTGCGCTTGACGCCGTCGCGCCTTGGAACCGATGGGTTTTTCATCGCTTCATTCAGAAAATCGCCGCCTGCCTAGACCAGCTGTATGGGGCGTCGCCAGAGGTGAACAAGCGTGCAGGAGCGCAATATGGGTCCCGCATGAACTCCGCGCGGCCCCGCATTCGCAGCCCGCGCGCCGCAATGCTTTTTCTCAGTCCCATTTGTGTGCGGTTGATCACAGCGCCCGCGCGGCAGGCCTCCCAATTCCAGTGTCGAGGCTGGGAACAAATTGGGAGAGTATTGTGTTTCAACATCGAAAAAAGAAAGTTGCGTTTATCGGTCTGACCTGTCTTGCGGCGATCGGCGCGGGTCCAGCGGCCGCGGCGTTGAGCGTCGATCAGGAGCAATCCCGGCTCGACACGGGCGGTCAAAATTTTGCCATCGGCGGGAGCGCGCAACAAAAAATCGCACAGACCTTCAAGGTCGGGATCGACGGACCGCTCGCGGCGATTGGCCTGCCGCTTGGCTGCAGAAGCGGAAATCTGATTGTCGAGATCACCCGCCTTTCAGGCGATGAGCCGGGCGGCGCTGTGCTCGAACGCACGATAAAGCCGGCCAGCGATTTTCCGGTGACGCCGGCGGCCTTTGTCGAAGTCGCGCTCGATAACCCAATCGATGTGTCGGCGGGCGATGCGCTTGCGCTGGTTTTGAGAAATGAAACCGGCGAGTGCGCTGTGTTGCGCCCGCCAGCGGGCGACCATTACGCCGATGGCGATGGGTGGTTTGAATCCGGGCCCGAATTCGCCGGCTGGCAGCGTACCGATCTCAATGGAATTTTGACGGGTGAACCGGGCGATTTGGCGTTTCAGACCTTTGTCGAAACAACCGGCGGGGTTGCCGGCGCCGGCGGATGTTTTGTCCCGGGCTTTGGCAATGTTCCAGCCGATCCTTATTCCGGCGCCTGCCGCTGTTTTCAGGATCCGGGCGGCCGTGAAACCCGTTGCGGGGCCCTGCACCCTGACTTTTTCATTGAACGGATCACCCCGTTTCCACTGACGGCGGGCAAATTCTACGAGGAAATCTGGCGCTTTACGCCGCTGACCGACATTGACCGGCCTGTCCGGATGGTTGTTGAAGGCGGCGGGCGTTCGAAGCCGCAGTCCCACGTCTTCGGGTTCAAATCATCGCGCGGCAAAGCCGAGACGAAGTCATTTTTCGTGCGTGCGCCGGGCGCTCAGGAGCAAACGCCGGGGCTCGCCCGTTTCGAATACGATCTGGAAAACCCGGCCGATGAGAGTTTTCGTTTCTTTGCGCAGGATATCTCTATTGGTCCTGAACACTTTCAGACACCGAAATAGCCTATAACGCGCCTTGTTGCGCCCGGCCTCCGCCGATACTGGCGGAGGCCGATTTTGCGTATCGACGCCGCGTGCGGAGCGCGCTAAAGGCTCGTGATGGCCAATACATCAAAGGCGGACGCCCACGACCGCGTCCTGATTGTCGACTTCGGAAGCCAGGTGACGCAGCTGATTGCGCGGCGTCTGCGCGAGGTTGGGGTTTATTGCGAAATTCATCCCTTCAACCGCGTTGACGCCGTTTTTTTCCAGCGGTTTTCGCCCAAGGCGGTTATCCTTTCAGGCGGCCCCGCAAGCGTCAAAACTGAGACCAGCCCGCGCGCTGATCAGGCGATCTTTGAAGCGGGCGTTCCGGTGCTCGGCATCTGCTATGGCGAGCAGACCATGTGCGCACAACTGGGCGGCGCTGTTGAACGCTCCGACCACAGAGAGTTCGGCCGCGCTGTAGTTGAAGTTGTTAAGGATAATCCGTTATTCGACGGCGTATGGCGCGCCGGTGAGAACCATCAAGTCTGGATGAGCCATGGCGACCGCGTCAACGCCATACCGGATGGCTTTGAGGTCGTCGCCAGGTCAGAAGGCGCGCCCTTCGCGGCGATCGCCGACGTCTCGCGGCAGCTTTATGCGGTTCAGTTTCATCCGGAAGTCGTGCATACGCCGGACGGGGCTCGTCTTTTATCGAATTTCGTCAAGAATATTGCCGGGCTCTCGGGTGACTGGACCATGGCGGCGTTTCGCGAGGAAGCTATCGCGGCGATCCGCGATCAGGTTGGCGATGCGCAGGTGATTTGCGGGCTCTCGGGCGGGGTTGATTCGTCCGTGGCCGCCGTATTGATTCACGAAGCGATTGGCGAGCAACTGACCTGTGTCTTCGTCGACACCGGACTAATGCGCGCTAATCGCGACGGCGTCGGCGAGGGCGAAGAGGTCGTCCGTCTGTTCAAAGACGCCTACAACATCCCGCTCATACATGTTGAAGCCGAAGACCTTTTTCTCGGCAAACTGGCCGGCGTCGACGACCCCGAAAAAAAGCGCAAGATCATTGGCGCGACTTTTATCGACGTCTTTGAAAAAGAGGCCGCCAAGATCGAAAACGCCGCCTTTTTGGCGCAGGGTACGCTGTATCCCGATGTGATCGAGAGCGTTTCTTTCGACGGCGGTCCGTCGGTGACGATCAAATCCCATCACAATGTCGGCGGCTTGCCGGAGCGGATGAACCTCAAGCTGGTTGAGCCGTTGCGTGAGCTCTTCAAGGACGAAGTGCGTGCGCTCGGCCGGGAGCTTGGCCTGCCGGATCATTTTGTTGCGCGTCACCCGTTTCCGGGGCCGGGGCTTGCGATCCGTATTCCAGGCGCGGTCTCCAAGGAGAAGGCGGACATCCTGCGCAAGGCGGACGCGATTTATCTCGATGAGATCAGGAAGGCCGGGCTCTATGATGCGATCTGGCAGGCTTTTGCCGTTCTTTTGCCGGTACGCACCGTCGGCGTCATGGGCGATGAGCGAACCTATGATCACGTTTTGGCGCTTCGGGCGGTGACGTCGACAGACGGGATGACCGCTGACTATTATCCGTTCCCGCATGATTTTCTGGGTCGCTGTGCAACGCGGATTATCAACGAAGTGCGCGGCGTCAACCGGGTCGTTTATGATGTGACATCAAAACCGCCCGGCACCATAGAGTGGGAATAGCGCGAGGCTGAAAAGCGCCGATCAATGAAAATCACGGCTTTTCGGAATGATCCTGACATTGCGCGGATGGGTTCTGAAACCCTGACCGCGGCGACCTTCAGGGATTGGGCGGCGCACTTCATCGGCGCGCGACAAAACCTGTAAGAGCGGATCGTCGCGGCGCAATTTGCGTAAACGTTTTTCAAGAATCTCTTTTGAGCTTGGCAGCGGCGCACGGCCATGGTCGGCGCGCGCAAGAACACCGTCGAGCGCTTCGCGTTGCGCATCCTCTGACAAAAGATGAAGATCGTCCGTGCGGTCAATCAACTGGTCGGCGACAATATGTGTGACGTTATCAGCGTGTTGAACGCGCCCTTTCACCAACAAAATGCGCGCGCCCATCAGGATTGGCCGGTAAACGGCGCCGACTTTGGGCCAGATGACAAGATTAGCGATCCCCGTCTCGTCTTCGATTGTGACGAAGAAAACGCCTTTGGCCGAGCCCGGCCGTTGTCGGATCAGGACGATGCCCGCCGTCATTAGGCGGGCGCCGTTCTGTTTTGCGCAGGCCTCGCGGGTCGTTATAATTCGCATGCGTTCATAGTGTCGTCGCAAAAACCCGATGGGATGCGCTTTGAGCGAGAGACGGGTCGTCTGGTAGTCCTGAATGACATGTTCCGACAAAGGCATTTGCGGTAACGCGACCGCCGCATCGCCGCCCTCGTCAGGCGTATCGTTTGCCGCGAACAACGGCAGGGCCGGCGTGCTCGCTTCGCCGCGCACCGCCCATAGCGCCGCCCGACGATCAAGACCCAGAGAGCCGAAGGCGTCCGCCGCCGCCAGATGTTCAAGTGTTTTGCGTCCAAGGCCTGTGCGCCGGCGGATATCGCTGAATGCGTCATATCCCCCACGGCGCGCGGCCATCAGCTTATTCATATCGTCTTCGCCAACGCCGTCGATCTGGCGAAATCCGAGACGAACCGCGAAGTTGTCCTGTTCATCCGGCTCCAGAATATTATCCCAGTCCGAGAGGTTGACGTCGGGCGCGCGCACTGTGACGCCATGCGCTCTGGCGTCGCTGACGATCTGGGCCGGCGCATAAAATCCCATTGGCTGGCTGTTCAACAGCGCCGCACAGAAAATCTCAGGGTGATGGCATTTCAGCCAGCTCGACACATAGACAAGCAGCGCAAAACTCGCCGCATGGCTTTCCGGAAACCCGTATTCTCCGAAACCTTTGACCTGATCGAAGCAGCGTTGCGCAAATTGCCGTTCATAACCGCGCGCAACCATGCGCTCGACCATCAGCTCTTCATAGTTCTGGATCGTCCCGACTTTTCGAAACGTCGCCATAGCGCGGCGCAGGCCGTTGGCCTCTTCTGGCGTAAATTTCGCAGCGTCGATTGAAATCTGCATCGCCTGTTCCTGAAACAACGGCACGCCGAGCGTGCGTTTCAGGATGCGTTCAAGTTCATCGGCGTCGCCATGGGCTGGCGAGGGGCTTGGATAGGCGACATGTTCAAGGCCTTTGCGCCGGCGCAGATAAGGATGGACCATGTCGCCCTGTATGGGGCCGGGGCGGACAATCGCCACTTCGATGACAAGGTCGTAAAAACACCGTGGCCGCAGGCGCGGCAGCATGTTCATCTGGGCCCGGCTTTCGACCTGAAAGACCCCGAGACTGTCGCCTTCGCAAAGCATGTCGTAGGTTGTTTTATCTTCCGCCGGCACGCTGGCGAGGGTGAGGTCGATCCCCTTGTGCAGGCGCAAGAGATCAAAACATTTCCTGATACAGGTCAGCATGCCGAGCGCCAGCACGTCGACTTTCATGATCCCGAGGGCGTCAATGTCGTCCTTGTCCCACTCAATGAACGTGCGATCGTCCATCGCAGCGTTCCCGATTGGAACCGTTTCGGTGAGAGGCCCCTGCGTCAGGACAAAGCCGCCGACATGTTGAGAAAGGTGTCTTGGAAAGCCGATTAGCTGGCGGGTAAGCGTGAGCGCTCTTCGCAGCATTGGGTTTGACGGATCGAGGCCTGTTTTGCGAATTTGGTCCGCGTCGATATCCGACCCCCAGCTGCCCCAGACGGTGCCCGCCAGTGCGGTCGAAATATCTTCAGACAGGCCGAGCGCCTTGCATACTTCGCGTACGGCTGAACGCGGCCTGTAGGAAATGACCGTTGCGGTCAGCGCCGCGCGATGGCGGCCGTATCGTCTATATACATATTGGATCACCTCTTCGCGTCGTTCATGTTCGAAATCGACATCTATGTCCGGCGGTTCCTTGCGTTCGCGCGATAAAAAGCGCTCGAACAAAAGACTTGTCTGGCTCGGGTCGACGCTTGTGATCCCCAGGCAATAACAAACCGCCGAATTGGCCGCCGATCCGCGTCCCTGGCAGAGAATATCCTGCGAGCGGGCCCAGGCGACAATGTCGTGGACGGTGAGAAAGTAAGGCGCGTAATTCAGATCATCAATCAGGGTGAGTTCTTTTTCGAGCGCCGCTCTGACGCCATCGGGGGCGCCTTGGGGATAGCGCCATGATGCGCCTTTCTCGGTCAGAGCGCGCAGATGGGCGATAGGCGTTTTGCCGGGCGGGACCGGTTCATCCGGATACTGATAGGAAAGCTCGTCAAGTGAAAAATTACAGGCGTCTGCAATATCAAGCGTCCGCTCCAGCGCATCTTCGTAGCCCTCAAAGAGCCGGGCGATTTCCTGCGGCGCTTTCAGGTGACGCTCGGCGTTCGCCTCTAGAAGAAAGCCCGCCTCATTGATTGTGCAGCCTTCTCGAATACAGCTGATGACGTCCTGAAGGGGTTTGCGTTCGGGGCTGTGGTAAAGAACATCATTGTGGGCGACGAGCGGCAGGCGCACCCGGCCCCCCAGCGCAGCGAGGCGGGCGAGGCGCTCCTTGTTTCGGCCCTGAAAGGCCGCGCGCGCGCCAAGGTAAAGCCTGTCGCCGAGCGCTTCGCTCAACATTGAGGCCTGCTCTTCAAAGTTTGTTGAAAACTGGTCCGGGACCATCAGAATGAAAAGCTGGTCCTGCGCCTGCGCCAGAATGTCTGAAACGGTAAAATAACACTCACCCTTCGGCGCTGCGCATTTTCCTTTTGATAAAAGCGTTGAAAGCTGTCCGTAAGCGGCCCGGTTTTGTGGATAACAAATCAGCTCCGGCCCGTCTGTCGCCGCGAGGCGGGTGCCCACCAGCAATTTGAGGTTTCTGTCTTTGGCCGCCACATGCGCCCTGACGACGCCGGCGAGCGTGTTCCGGTCAGCAACGCCGATGGCGTAATGCCCAAGATCGCTCGCCTCTTGCGCCAATTCTTCGGCATGCGAGGCGCCGCGAAGAAATGAAAAATTCGTGGCGATGGCGAGTTCGGCGTACCGCATTACGCAAACAGCCCATGAATAAACCATTGCGGGGCGCCGCCGCGATTGTCGTCATAAAGCCCGTCACGATAGAGCCAGTAGCGACGGCCCTGCTGATCTTCAACGCGATAATAATCGCGTGCGCGCGGTTTTTTCACAATCGGGGCGCTAAGGTCGTTTGAAAGGGCGGATTCGATTTCTGTACGACCTTTTTTGATCTGACTGGCGTCCGCACGGGGGTCCATTTTCGGTGTCAGCCATTTGCGCGCGGTCTTGTCGTTGGGAGAGGCGATGGCGACCGGTGCGGAATGGCGCCACCATTCCGGCGCGAGGCGTTCAGGTCCGTCGGCTTTAAGGACGCGGCGCTGCACGCGCCGCCAGCGAAATATTCGCGGCGGACCGTCAGGCACGGCGGCGAGCACGGTGATCGGCTCGGGCGGATCAATCAGCCTTTGCGGACGCGGTCCGGTTCCTGTGTTTTCACGTGCGTCTTCATGGGGCGCGCCATGAAAAGGCCGTCGCTGTTCGGCTTTTTCCGGCAAGTAACGCGCCGCATAGTGCGAGACGGCTACGCTCTGCGGGCCGAGCTTTGATGTCAACCGGTCGGCCAGCGTAGCTGTCTCGTGATCTTCGGTCTCGCCGCCGCCAAAGGCGCCTGACAGAACCGGAGCGCAGTTTTGCAAGACGTCGACGCGGGACGCATGCAATACAAGATGGTCGACACCAAAGCCGGGGTTGATATGGTCGATACGCTCACGGAATAAATAACAAAGGTGATCCGCATCGGCGCAAGGGCGCGCCGTCGCCATTTCTATCGCATCCCGGGAGCCTTCGCTGCGGAACGCATGAAAAGTGAAAACCTGCGCGCCTTTCGCATGCCGGGCAAGTTGCGCGCATAAATCTTCAGCCATGGTCTGAAGACCGGCGCCAAGCCCCTCGCTGGTCATCAAGGGCTCGGGGCAGGGCAAGCGCGCAGAAAAAACCGGCGCCGGCTGGATAGAAACTAACGGCTCGCTGCGGCGGCCCAGCGCCTGATCGAGCCGCATCAACACGGCGTCCGCGGCTTTGGCCGACCGGAAACGCCGCGCCAGCGCCTTGCGATCGACATCGTATAGCTGGCCGATGCGCGACAGGCCAAATCGGCGCAGAAGCGTCAGCGCTTCCTCGCTGAGCCTCAGCCCCTGGCAAGGAAGATTGGCAAGTCCTTCGCATTCATTTCCGGCGCCAAGAATAGTCTCGGCGCTGTTGTGATGGCGCGCCAGCGCATGGGCCGCTCCCGGCGTGCCGGCAAGCGCCATTGTATGGGGAATTTTGTTCCGATACAGAAGAGTTTCAATATGACGCAATAGTGTCTTTTCACCGCCGTAATAACGCTCACAACCGGTCGTCTCAAGATAAATGCCGTCATCGCCGTCAATGGCAATAATCGGGGCGACACGGATCATCCAGAAGGCGAGCGCGCGTAACGCCGCCCGATCGGCGCGGCGGTCAATTTCGTCCGATAACAGGGAAGGCGCGCGGGCTCTGGCGTCCGCAAACCCAAGGCCGACAGCGACCCCGCATTCTTTGGCGGCCGTATTGGCGGCGGCGACCGATAGCCCGTGCGCGCCCGTTTCAACCAGTACGAACGGCTTTTCCGGCAGAGATATCGGCGGGCAAGCGGCCAGACGGGCGCGCTTGAGCCGCGTCAGGGGCCAGTCGGGAAACCAGATCGAGACGAAACGTTTCATGGTCAAACTCAAGGTCGAAAATTGCGCCGGCGTGATGCGGCGCGCTGCGGATGCGTTCAGCGATGGCCCGCCAGCGCGTTGCGCCCGGCGCGCCGGCGTCATAGGGATTGGCGGCGGAGCGCTGCGTGCTGATCCGCCATCTGACGGTTGCGGCTGTTGAGCCTTGCGTCGTGTGCGGCAAAAGCAGCGCCGCCGGCACGCCGGTTTTCGCCGCGGCGAGCGCAAGGCGGCGCGATGCGGTAAAATCAGGCGTATCGGTTTCGGCGATGACAAGCCCGGGCGCGCCCGAGCTCAGCGCTTCTTCCGTCGCCCAGAGAACCTGTTTGGCGGTCCGCGCTGTCACGTGCAGAAAAGGCGGGGATTGTCGCGTAAAAATGCGCAACCCCGTCTCATACCAGCGCCCGTGATCGGCGAGCGGGTTGGTCTGAGCGATCGCGATAATCGGTCCGCCCCGCACGGGCAGATGGGCGGCGACAAACCCGAGCGCGGCTGTTCGGTCGCCATAGGCCGCCTCACACACCTCATGCACGCCCTGCCGGCCAAGTCCGAACGGAAAGGCTTTTGTCGCTTCGGAGAAATCCTGCGAAGCGGATGCGGCGCTCAGTTTGAAGACGCCTTTGGGAAGCGGTGCGCGTGCCATTTGTTCATGTTTCGTTCTTTTTGGCAAGAGTCAAGAGCAACGCTTGCATGCATCGCCGCCCGGGAGGGCGCTTTCAACCCAAGTCATTGAACAAACAATGATTTGACGATTATGTGCGCGAAGCGCCGCGACCCCTTCGCACGATCGGCGAGGCGAATAATCACAAGTTGACCAAAGAAATACGCGCGCCAGGCGAGGCCGCGCTCTGGCCGCGCCAAGACGCAAGCATTTTAGAGGCGACAGAGAATTCAATCTTCGGAAAAATGGTGAGCCCAGAAGGATTCGAACCTTCGACCTACTGATTAAAAGTCAGTTGCTCTACCAACTGAGCTATGGGCCCTCAAAAAAAAGCCCCCGGACGGGGCCTTTGCGAGACGCGGAAAATAGGCGCCGCCGATAGGATGGTCAAGGCGCGATATTCGACTTTTTTGCGGTGCTTCAATATGCGCTGCGAGCTTGAAATCAGCGGGAATTTTCCGTCCGCCGCTTCAGTCGTCGTCGCTATTTTCTGAGTGTTTTTGGGCGGCGTCGCTTAGCGAGGAGGCGATCACGCCGGTCAACATGGCGACGAGGCCGAGACCGGCAATTGCGAAAAATCCCGCAAAAAATCGCCCGAGCGATGTCGCCGGCACGGAGTCCCCATAGCCAACCGTCGTGAAGGTGATGACGCTCCACCAGATGGCGCGCGGGATCGAGCCGAACACGTCCGGCTGAATATCGCGCTCAATCAAATAGAGCGTTGTTGAGGAAACAAGGATCAGGATGAGGCCCAGCGATACGGTAAAAACAAGTTCGTAGCGCTTGGCGAGAAAGGCTTCGCCAAATTCAGCGATCGCACGTTGAACATTCGGCATCGTCGCAAGCCGGAGCAGCCTCAGGATGCGCAGTAAACGGAATAAAAGCAGCCACGCGGAGGTCGGCGCCAGAAACAGGGGCGCCAAAACGATGAGATCGGCGACGCTTGCCGGCTTCAGCGCATAGCGGACAAGGCCGCCGGCGCCTCGATAGCGCGGATTGAGTCCGACCGTAGCAAGGCGCCCGACATATTCCGTCGCGAAAATGATCAGGATCAGATAATCAATGAGCAAGAGCCCGCCGCCAAGCGCTGTGGCGAAAGTCGGCTCGGTAGCCATGACGCCAAAGAGGATCGATAGCCAGATCGCATTAATGATGAACCAGTTGGTGGGCGACAGGCCGCGCCGCTCCCAGCCTTCCGGGTGCAGCTGGCGATAGACAAATCGTCTTAGGTGATGAAGCGATGACACGGTGTTTTATCCGTTACATGACGAATTGCGCTTCGTAGTTGCTCTTCAAGAAAAGCACCATTTCTTCATAGGAGAGTTTTTCCAGATCGCGCATGGCGGCGATTTTCTCTGATGGCGCGAGCGCGGCTTCGAAACGCGCATAGATGCGTTTCAGCGAGACGCGGTATTGGCGCATCCGCTCAATCTCGCGTTCCGGTTGGAAGCCTTCCTCGAAAGTGCGCGCCGTCAGCGCGATGATCGCCGCCCAGATTGCAAAAACATGGACGAGGGGGCCTTTCATCCAGCCGATATTCGCAACGGCCCCGACAAAAACAAGGCCATGGAGAATGAGGATGCCCATGACGCAACCCATGGCGATGGCGCCGAGAATTTTTTCCTGTTGAACCGGCGCCTGTTTCCAGAAGCTTTTGCGCTCCCGCAGAATATAGTCGCAATAGCCGATTTGGCGATTGAACCGCAAAGCGACATAGGCGTCGAGATAGGCGCGCCAGTGCTTGTCTTCCGGATCAATAACGGGTGCGTCGCCGCCTTCGATGAGGACGCCTTCGCCAAAGTCCTCCGTATGCACTAGATGATGCAATTCCTCGTCGACGGTTTCGAGAAATCCTTTTTGGAACTCGGAAAAATCCCGTGCGCGTTGCAGCGTGAAGGCTTCCGCCGCCGCCTCCGATTGCGCCGCCCCAACGATCTGTTCGGCATGCGCGACATAATATTGAAAATGATATTGGCGCAATCGCTCGGTGGCGAGACGGTCGGCGAGCCAGCGCATTTTGCGTTTGCGGAACATAATGCCGAAGACGCCGATGATGACGCTGACAATGCCGGCGACGCCGCCGATGCCGGCGATGATCCGAACCTGATATTTCGGCAGGTCATGATAGAGCAACTCGCCGCCGGCGAGGAGGAGCGCCCCCGTTGCGAGGAAGACGGCAAAAACGCCCCAACGCCGGGAGCGTGTTTTTGCAGTGTTGGCGCGTTCGTCGAAGGGCCGGAATGTTTCTCTCAACAGAGCGTTGTCGAGCGCAAAGGACAGGTCCGGATATTCCTTTCGCGCCATTTCCTGATCGGCGTCAGAAAGAAGAAGATCGGAGTTGAAACTGTAGCGCATGATCCTCGCCCCCGCTGTTGTGAGTCACTGCGATGTGCGCACACGCAGTCGCCGCGCCGCGCCCGGGCCTAACGCGGTGTGCGAAAGGCTCCCCCGTTCGGCAATACTATCAATCGCTTGCAGTATGAAGTATAAATTGTCGCGGAGGAGGGAGTGCCGTGGCTCATTTATTTATTTCCTACAATCGTGAGGATCAGTATCGCGCGCGCGCGATCGCCGACGCCCTTGAGGCGGAAGGATTTGCTGTCTGGTGGGACACCAATTTGCGCGCCGGCGAGTCGTATGACGAGGTGACCGAAAAAAACCTCCGAGAGGCCGGCGCCGTGGTGGTTTTGTGGTCGACGCGGTCGGTGAATTCCAAATGGGTGCGCGCAGAAGCGACCGTCGGGGAGCGATTTTCAAAGCTTGTGCCCGCGATGATCGAAGAATGCGAGCGCCCGCTCCGGTTCGAGCTGGTGCAGACAGCGGATCTGATTTCCTGGCATGGCGACCGCGAAGACAAGAACTGGCGCGAATTCATTCACGATGTGAAATCGGCTCTCGGCCATGAGGCGGGCGCGCCTGAGCCGACTGCCGCCGCCGCGCCACCCGGCGCCGCGGCGGCTGGCCCCGCCGCCGATGTGACGATTGAAAACACCTTCTGGAATTCAATCAAGGACGGCGGCGACAAAGCCGAATTTGAGGCGTATCTCAATCGATACCCGCACGGACATTTCACTGATTTGGCGCGGGCGCGTCTCGCCGGTCTTGAACGCGCCGAAATGGAGCGCAAGGCGGCCGCCGCTGCGCCGCCGCGCGCTGCAGCCGGGAGCGCCGGGACAATAGGACAGGGAACACCGGCGCACGGAACACCGGCGCACAGACCACCGGCGCAGGGCACAGCGCCGCCCGTCCGTCAGGCCGCGCCCGAGCAAGTGCGCCGCCAACCGCAAGCAGCGCCCGCCGCGCCTTCAGCGCCGCCGCCGCGCACGCAGCAGACCGCCAGCGCTCCGCCGCAAGCCCCTTCAGGGTTGCCCATGATGGCGATAGCCGCTGGTGCGGTCGTCATTGGGCTTGGCGCCTTAGCGGCGCTTCAGTTTGGAGGCGCAAAAGAGGCCGCTCCGGCCGCCGTCGTCGCATCGACGGCGACGACACAAACACAAACCGCGCAGTCGGAACCGGCGCCTTCACAAATTGCTCCATCGCAGGCTGTTCCATCGCAAGCGGTCCCACGAGAGGCTGCGCCCGCAGGGGCAAGCGCAGCGGCGCCTGAGGCCGCCGACCCGGCAAATACGAATCTCGCGTCGACCACAGAGGGTGTCGCCAGCAATGCGAACGCTCCGGCGAACCAGCCGCTTGACGCTGGCAATCCCGCGCCGAGCGCCGCCACAAACGGTGTTTTTTCCGATTGCGAACTGTGTCCGACGATGAAGCTGCTGCCGGCGGGCGCTTTTATGATGGGCTCGCCGGAAAGCGAACCCGGACGGTTTGCCTATGAAGGACCGTTGCGGGAAGTGTCGATCCCGCGTTTTGCCATCGGCGTCCACGAGGTCACGCATGATCAGTGGACGGCTTGTGTCGCGGACGGCGGTTGCGGCGGCTATGCGCCTGGCGATGCGGGGTTTGGCGCCGGCGCGCGTCCGGTGCTCTCAGTCTCATGGGACGATGCTCAGGCTTACGCCCGCTGGCTTTCCGCGAAGACCGGGAAAACCTATCGTCTGCCGACAGAAGCGGAATGGGAGTACGCCGCCCGCGGCGGTGCCGCTTCCGCTTATTGGTGGGGGACGCGCTTTGACCAGTCCAAGGCGGCGCTTGGCGAAACCGTCGAAACCGGATCGCTGCCGGCTAATGGTTTTGGCCTTTATGAAATGGCCGGAAACGCCAGCGAGTGGGTGCAGGATTGCTACGTCAATAACTTCAGCGATGCGCCTACGGACGGCTCTTCAGTCAATGCAGGCGATTGTTCGCGCCGCGTGATTCGCGGCGGCAGCTGGCGCAGTAAGCCGTCAGAATTGCGGTCCGCCAACAGAAGCCGTGTCACCCGATCAACGCGCGACCGCGGGTTTGGTTTCCGCATCGCCATGGATGTTGAATAGAATAAGCCGTCGAGAGAACGCGTTTACGCGAAACACTCCGCCAGGAACTCAACAAGCGCCGTCCAGGACCGCTCTGCCGCTGTTTGCGAATAGACTGTCCCGAAGTCCGGATCGTTGGCCTGCGGATTTGTAAAGGCATGCATGGTCCCGCCATAGGCGTGAAGCTGCCAGTCGGCGTTTGCGGCCGTCAGTTCCTTACCAAGCGCAACAACCGCGTCGGGCTCGGCCATTGGGTCGTCCCAGCCGTGAAAGGCGATGACTTTTGCTTTGATGTTGGCGCTTGTATTGCCCGGCGCATTCAGCAGGCCATGGAAGGAGGCGACCCCGCGCAAGTCGGCTCCGGTCCTTGCGATATCCAGGGCGCATAGACCGCCAAAGCAAAATCCGATCGCGGCGACCCGGGCGCTGTCAATTTCGGGAAGATTTTTGGCTACCTCAACACTATGCAGGAGCCTCGCCTGCAGCATTGCGCGATCTTCCATGAAAGGCGTCATCAGCTTCTGATTTTCTTCCGTACTCGATCCGACGACGCCCTTGCCATAAAGGTCGAGCGCAAAACCTGCATAGCCGAGCCCGGCGAGTTTCTTCGCGACGTCGACCTCAAAGTCGGTTCTGCCGGCCCAAGCATGGGAGACGAGAACAGCCGGTCGCGCGCCCGACTGGCTGGCGTCAAGCGCGAGGACGCCCTCAAACGTTGCGCCGTTTTGGTTATATTCGATGGGCCGGGTCTCAATCGACATCACAGAACTCCTGTGTGGGTTGGATCAATCGTCAAAAGCGCCAATACGGCTGATCTTCAACGTGTTCGTCTTGCCTGGCCGGCCAAACGGATAGCCGGCGAGGATAATAATCCGTTCGCCTTCAGCGCCGCCATGGCGGCGCGCCAGCGTGTCCGCCTTGCCGAGCATCTCATGAAAATGAGAAATGTCGTCGGTGACAATCGGCGCGACGCCCCAGTGCAGGGCCAGCTGGCGTGCGACAATCTCATCGGGGGTCGCAGCGATAATCGCACACCGGGGCCGGTCGCGTGAAAGCCGCCGGGCCGTCGATCCGGTTTTCGTATAGGCGACTGCGAGCCGGCAATCGAGCACATCGGCGATCCGGCAGGCCGACAAGGTGATGGCGTCAGCGGTGGTATAATCCGCATCGGGATCGACCGTTGTTACAAAGCTGTTGCTTTCGCTGTCGGCTTCCGTCGCCTTGATGATCCGGTCCATGATCGCGACAGCCGTCGGCGGATGGCGGCCAACGGCTGTTTCAGCCGATAACATGACCGCGTCTGCGCCCTGAAAGACCGCCGTCGAGACATCGGAGGCCTCAGCGCGGGTAGGCGCAATCGACTCAACCATCGACTCCAGCATATGCGTCGCCACAATCACCGGCTTGCCGGCGGCGCGACAGGCTCTGACGATGCGCCGCTGTATCAACGGTACGTCCTCCGGCGGCAACTCAACGCCGAGATCGCCCCGCGCGACCATCAGGGCGTCGGATTGCGCGATTATATCGTCAAGGTGTTCGACAGCGCTGGGCTTTTCAATTTTGGAGATGATTTTCGCCCGTCCGTCGATGAGGGCGCGCGCTTCCGCGACATCGTCGGGCGACTGGACGAATGACAAGGCAATATAATCGACGCCGAGGGACAGCGCATGATCGAGATCGGCGCGGTCTTTTTCTGTGATTGCAGAAATCGGCAATTTTCGACCGGGCAGGTTGATGCCCTTGCGATTGGTGAGAACGCCCGGCGTATCGGCCTTCGCTCTGATGAAGCCGTCTTCCCGGCTTTCAATGGTGATCTGGAGCTTACCGTCATCGAGCTTCAGGACGTCGCCCGGCTGGACGACATCAAGGATCTCCGGATGCGGGATCGGAATGACATCGTCGTCCTCGGTTTCGCCGGCGAGCACCAGGCGATAGGAGGCGCCGTATTTGAGATCGATCTCGTCGCCCTTTAAAACGCCGGTGCGGATTTTCGGTCCCTGAAGATCGCCGAAAATCGCTATTGGCGCCTTCATTTCGCGTTCGGTGTCGCGGATCGCATCGACGATGCGCGCGGTCTTGTCGTAGTCTGCGTGGCTGTAGTTCAGGCGGAAAATATCGACGCCGGCAGTCGACAACAGGCGCAACATGGACGGCGCGGCGCTGGCCGGGCCGATTGTCGCAACAATCTTACAATGGCGGTTACGCACAGGACCCTCGCTGCGGAAGACTACGGAGGCGCAGGTTATAGAGATTGCCCCGTTTGGAAACCCCATCCGAAAAATCGCCGTCGTGCTCCGGTCTCTATTTTGCGGCGGTGTTTTTAGGCTCTTGCAGGGGCGGTCGGGCAATGCCGCTTTCAGTTTAGACGCGTGCAGGCCCGCAACTATCGATAGAAATTTATTACTCAATGACTATTGAATCAAATTGTCTTTAGGAAATCATTCACTTTAAAAAATGCTGATTACGTTAAAAGAAAGATTTTTTCATAAGAAATCACGCGATCGAATACGGGAAATTTTATTAAGTCTTTCGGAAAATTTTTATTACGGCCTTTAACTGGCGTTACGAAATTCCGCATCAGCTAGGGTCGCAACCTATGCGCCTCGTAATAAACAAAAAAATGATAGGGCCTACTATGAAAATCCACCTTCACACGTCACTCGGTTCCGATAAGCGCGGCTCAGTCGCCGTCATGATGGGGCTGATGATGCCGATTATTATTGGCTTTTGCGGGCTTGGCGCCGAGGTCGCTTATTGGTTCTGGACCCAGCGCTCGCTGCAAAGCGCGGCGGATGCGGCCGCGTTCTCGGGGGCTGCGCAGATCGCGCAAGGGCGCAATGCAGCCGATGTTGAAATGGCGGCGCTGAATGCGGCGGCCGGTTCCGGTTTTGAAAGACTGCGCGCAGAAAGCCCGGTCATTCAGTCACCGCCGCTGACAGGCGCATTCGCTGGAGACGCGATGGCGGTGGAGGTTTCGTTGACCGACAACGTGCCGCGTTTTTTCTCAAAACTGTTTTTTCAATCCGAGTTCATTCAGGTCAGCGCGCGCTCGGTTTCGCGCACTGCTGGAGGTCGCCCGTCATGTATTCTGGCGCTCAACAAGACAGCCGGAAAGGCGGTGAGTTTTGCCGGCTCGTCGGAACTTGAACTCGATGGGTGCGATGTGGCTTCGAATTCGATCGCGCGCGATTCCATTGATTTTCAGGGCGCAACGCGCGTTGTGACGGAATGCGCTTCCGCAGTCGGCGGTATTGACGGCGCAAGCGCCAATCGCCTGACACTAACCGATTGCGCCCAGCCGTTTGAAGGGACGCGCTCGTTTCCCGACCCCTTTTCGGCGCTTACGGAACCGGCGTCCGGGGCATGTGACAAGGCGCTGAAGGCGGCGCTTGGCGCCAAGCCTCGCCAAAGACGCAATGTCAGCCCCGGCACGATTTGCGGATCGGGCGCTGGCGGTCCCAATGTCGCGATCCGCGGCGCGATCACGTTCGCGCCGGGTCTTTATGTTCTTGACGGCGTCAATTTGAGGATCAATGCGACTGCCGAAGTCTTTGGCGCCGGCGTTACGTTTTTTCTGACCGGCGGCTCGACGGTACATTTTAATGGCGGCGCGGATATTCAATTACGTGCGCCGACGAACCCGCTCGATCCGTATCATGGCGTATTGATATTCGCAGACCGCGATGACGCAGGTTTATCCCATGTGCTGAATGGAAATTCGTCTACGTCGTTTACAGGCGCGCTTTATTTTCCAACATCGAATGTATCTTTTTCCGGAACCAACGACGCCAACCCGAACGCCTGTACGTTGCTGGTCGCCGACACAATCGAATTCACCGGCAACAGCTTTTTCGCCAGTAATTGCACGTCGCTTGGCATCTCTGCAGCGGAGACGGCTCAGGTCGTCTTGATTGTGGAGTAACGGCCATGGACCGCACAAACGCTCAGAGCAGCGCGATCGTTCGGCTTTTTTTTAACGACCGCGCGGGACTAGCGGTCACCGAGTCCGCGTTCTTTATTCCGCTGTTGCTCTTTGCAGCGATCGCCACTTTTGATATCGGTCGCGCGGGCGTTTCACAGTTGGAAATGCAGCAGGCGTTGCGCGCCGGCGCGCAGGTTTCCATGATCAATATCACCGAGGAAGAAGAGATCCTGTTGGCGGCGCTGACGGCGCTTGGCGAAGACGCAGCGGGTTCGGCTTCAGAAGACGGCATATGCCGCGCTGATACCACATGTATCGATGTCGCTTTCACGTGCGAATGCACCGATGGAAGCGCTTCTTCCTGCAGCACCATCTGCACGGTGGACGACGAGCCGCCGTCGGCGTTTCTTTCGATCATGATGGCGCGGCGTCACGAGGGCATCCTGGTTCCCGATTTTGAACTCAACAACTCGATTGTCGTGCAGACGCGATGAGGACCCCCGTGATCAGAGCCGTCAGTAAATTTGTCCGCGATCGCGGCGGCGCCACGGTTCTCGAATTTGCGATCATGGGGCCGGTTGTGCTTGTTGTATTGTTTGGGCTCTTCGATGTGGCGATTGCGCTTTTTGTCAAAAGCAACTTCACCCATGCGGTGAACGCGGCGGCGCGCGAGGTCTATATCGATCCGGACCGAACCGATTCTGAGATCAAAAAGAGCATCGACGACGCTTTGACGCGGTTCAGCAATCAGGTGACGACAGACGTTTCAACGGCTTCGCAAGGCGCACTGGAATTCAAGGTTATTGCTGTCACGATGGTCTATAATTACAAGACGCCGTTCTTAAACTTGGCGCCCGTTGTCCTCGAAGGCGAGAGCCGCGCGCCAATCCTCGATTACAGCATCGACTAAAGCGCTAGACGCCGATCCGGTTTTTGGCGGCCTCGTATTCGCTGACCAGTCGGTTGACATAGTCTGCTGTGCTCTCGCGTTTCTCGATGGCGCCAATGCCTTGCCCGCAGCCCCAGATATCTTTCCAGGCTTTTGCGTCGGTGTTGCCGCCAGAGCCAAAATTCATTTTTGAAGGATCGCTTTCCGGCAGGTTATCCGGGTCCAGACCCGCACCGACGATCGATGGCCGCAAATAGTTGCCATGCACGCCCGTGAAGAGGTTCGTATAGACAATATCTTCTGCGCCATTGTCGACAATCGCATCTTTATAACCGTCGCTGGCGTTCGCCTCGTCGCAGGCAATAAAGGCGGAGCCAATATAGCCGAAATCGGCGCCCATCGCCTGCGCTGCGAGGACCGCGTCCCCTGTCGCCATGGATCCGGAAAGCGCGATCGGGCCGTCGAACCATTCCCGGATTTCATGCACCAGGGCGAAAGGCGAAATCTCACCGGCATGTCCGCCCGCGCCGGCGGCGACCGCGATTAGCCCGTCCGCGCCTTTTTCAATCGCCTTCTTTGCGAAGAACTGATTGATAATATCGTGAAGAACGATACCGCCATAGGAGTGGACCGCTTCGTATACATCTTCGCGCGCGCCGAGTGAGCAAATGACGATGGGCACTTCATGTTTGACGCAATCTTCGAGGTCCTCCATCAGCCTGTCGTTCGATTTGTGTACGATCTGATTCACCGCATACGGCGCCGCTGGTTGATCGGGATTGGCGTCGTTATGGCGGGCGATCGCCTCTTTAATCTCTACAATCCAGTCATTCAGTTTTTCCTGCGGGCGCGCATTCAGCGCCGGAAAGGACCCGACGATGCCCGCACAGCATTGCGCGATGACGAGCTTTGGGTTCGACACGATAAAGAGCGGCGCTCCGATCACGGGAATGCGCATAGATTTCTTGATCTCGTCAATGGTCGGCACGGCAAGCTCCTTTTTGCGCCCTGTACGTCGGTCTCGGGCGGAGAAGCTATGGAGGGGCATCGGCCAGCGCAAGCGGTTCATGCAGCCGCTTTTCGTCTCACGGCGCGGGCTACGTGGCGGCGGCGCTGAGAGCGGAATTTGCCAGCCGCCGTGATTTTCGCCACATTCCTCGCTCAAGCCTTCAGTGACTTTTTGAATAAAACCAAAAAAGCGAGGAGCAGTCGGATGGCGAGCGACGCGGCGGCGACAACAGGGACTGGCGGGGCGACGGGCGGGGCGGCTGACGGCGTCCAGAAAGGGATCCTCGGTTGGATCGAGCGGACGGGCAACAAGCTTCCCGATCCGGCCTTTATTTTCCTCTATCTTATCGGCGCGCTCGTCGTCGTCAGCATTCTCGCCAATCTCATGGGGCTGTCCGCGCTGCATCCGACAAAGACGAATGAAGACGGCAGCGCACTGGTGATTGCGGCGGCGAGCCTCTTGTCGGCGGAAAACATTCGCAAGCTCTGGGTCGACATGCCCAAGACGTTCACCCACTTCCACCCGCTGGGCTACGTTCTCGTCGTGATGCTTGGCGCGGGGATCGCCGAGCGTTCAGGCCTTTTCGCCGCCGCCATGCGCGGTGCGGTGCGCAATGCGCCGACCGCGCTTTTGACGCCGATGGTCGCGTTGACGGCGATGGTCGGCAATCTCGCGGCCGATGCAGCGTATGTGGTGCTGATCCCACTCGCCGGCGTCCTCTACGCCGCCGCCGGGCGTCACCCGATCGCCGGGATCGCCGCCTCATTCGCCGGTGTTTCGGGCGGTTTTTCCGCCAACCTGTTTCCGGGCCAGCTTGACGCCCTTTTGTTCGGGATCACCGAACAGGCCGGCGAGGCCCTGTTGCCGGCCTATGATGCGGTCATCGTCGGCAATTGGTATTTCATCGCCGGTATGACGGTTTTTTATCTGCCCGTGATCTGGTTCGTCACCGACCGGATTATCGAGCCGCGCCTCGGCGGCTTTACGCCGCAGACGGATTCCCACGCGAGCGCGGCCGAAGCCGATGCGCCGCTCACTGATGATCAGAAAAAAGGTCTGGGCCGCGCCGGCCTCGCCATGCTCGCGGTTGTCGCTTTATGGACGTTCATGACCATCGGGCCGGGCACGCCGCTCCTTGATCAATCGCAAAGCGATCTCGCGCTCAAAATGACGCCGCTGTTTCGCTCAATGGTGGCGATGTTCTTTATTTTATTCCTCGCCGCCGGTTGGGCCTATGGCGCCGCCGCCGGCACGGTGAAGGGACACCGCGATATCGTGCGCATGATGTCGGAGGCCATGGGTGATCTCGCCTATTATCTGGTGCTCGCGTTTTTCGCGGCCCATTTCGTCGCACTGTTCAACTGGTCGAACCTTGGATTGATCTTTGCGGTGCATGGCGCCGGCGCGATCGAGGCGGCAGGCCTTCCGATGCCGGTGACGCTCGGGTTTATCGTCTTGCTGACCGGGCTTGTTAATCTGTTTGTCGGATCGGCAAGCGCCAAATGGGCGTTGCTTGCGCCGGTATTGATCCCAATGCTGATGTTGCTCGGCGTCAGCCCGGAAGCGACGACGGCGGCCTATCGCGTCGGCGATAGCGCAACCAACATCATCACGCCGCTGATGGTGTATTTCCCGTTGATCCTGACATTCTGTCAGCGCTGGAAACCGGAATTTGGTCTCGGCAGCCTGACCGCTACGATGGTGCCATACTCGATCTGGCTCTTATTGTCGGGTCTGTTCCTGATTGTCGTGTGGGTTTCGCTTGGCGTTCCCATGGGCCCCGGCGCGCCAGTCGGCTTTGAGCTGCCGCGCTAGAAAATGCCGCCGCGCCGATCAGGAAAGCGTCGGCGCAAGCGCCGTGACCTGAACGTCGACATCCATCCCGAGGAAGGCGTCAGAGGGCCCTTTGAATGACCCGCTTAACGGTGCGGCTTGCGACGGCGTTCTGGCGACGCCGGTGCGAATGAGGTTGCCGCTGGCGATGAGGCCGTTGGTGGGATCGAAATCGATCCAGCCGGCGCCCGGAATAAAAGCCTGCATCCAGGCGTGCGTGGCGCCTGCGCCGCGCATTTCTCCGCCCTGATCCGAGAGCGGGTCATACAGATATCCGGTCACAAATCGCGCCGCGAAACCGAGATGGCGCACCGCTTCAAGCATTAGGACCGCATAGTCCCGGCATGACCCGCCGCTCAGCGTCAGCGTCTGGCGCGGCGCCTGCACGCCGGGCTCTTCACGGCGCGCATAGTTGAACTCTTTGTGGATTGCACGGTTCATCCGTTCAAGGATCGACCACGTATCGCCATGGGCTTCTTCAGCGAAGCGGATCGCCCATTCTCTCACCATACCGCTTTCGTGATCATATTCCGGCGTCATCGTCGCGGTCAGATCAGGGAGCTGTTCTTCGGCGTAGGCGAATGGGTATTCGCGCGCATGATCAGCAATCGGGAAAACCGGTTCATGGACAGTAGTACGTACAATCTGAAAGATACACGAAACCGACAGCGTATCCGACCGATCCGAAAACGCCATCATGGTAATGGAATTTGAGAAAACATCGTGCAGCCAACGCTGGGTCGCCGTCGGCGAAGCGTCGACGCGGATGTTTAAAAGTCTGAGGTCATGACTGTCATGCGGGCGGAACATGCCGCGATGTTCGCCGAACGCGACGGGTTCGCGATATCGGTAGATCGTGTCGTGGCGCACTTCCAGAAGGTCTGTGCTGACCCCGGACGTCGGTTTTTTCGCCGGCGCCGCCTCGTCGCCGGAAGCGATCGGATTTTCACTCATCATACACTCGGCCCCGATTTGACGTCCGTCTTGCGGCAACGCTTACGCTTGTGATTGCCGCGATTCCATCACGGCTTGAGCGTCGGGGGAAAAATAGCGCGCGGTGAGGGCGTTCGAAAGAGCGATCATATCGCGCTGCGTTTCATCGAGATATCGATGCAGCGCCTGGCCCCTGAGGGTCTCTTCCGGTCTTTCGATACGCCTTGCGAGGCGGGCCCGCCCGGCTGTCACATGGGCCCCCGCGTCGCCAGAATAGTTGTTTTCAAGCTCGCTGAGGCAGTTGAAAACTTCCGACAACGCGCAGGCGACGGAGCGCGGAAAATGCGGATCAAAGAGAAAGAAAGCCGCTGCTTCCTCAGCTCTGGGGTTGAAGGAGTGTCGCCGGCGAAACGCCTGATAGCCGCTGGCCGATCGCAGGAGCGTATTCCACCATGTCACATCGGGCGCGATCGTGTCGTCTTCGCCGGAGGCGTCGATCTGGAAATATTTCATGTCGAGCAAGCGCGTCATCTGGTCCGCACGCTCCAGCGCCGCACCGATGCGATTGAACAGCCAAACCTCGTCGCGATAACAGGTCGCTTCAAGGACGCCAAAGTGTGCGTGGCAGCCCGTCCGGATTTCTTCGCACGTCTCAACAAGATCAGATAGTTTCAGACGCTTCTTCGACAGCGCCGCGACGCGGGCGTGAAACCCGGAAATCTGCACCCACGCTTCGGTGGTCAGGAGATGGCGCAGGCTGCGTGCGTTTTCTTTCACCGCCGTCAGGCAAGATATAACCGAACTCGGCGTTTGCGCGTTTGTCAGAAAATAAGTCGATACGTTTTGCGGGGACGGGTTGAGGTCTGTGGCGGCGAATGCGGCTTCATCGGCGAAGACCTGGAGAATGGCGCGCCATGAGTCGCCGTCCCGAGCGCTCGAGAACGCTTCGGTGACAAGCAACAATCGCGCAACGTTCTCCACGCGCTCAATATAACGCCCCATCCAGAAAGCGTTTTCAGCATAGCGGGAAAGAAGCCTATGAGATGACCCAGGTATCTTTCGATCCTCCGCCTTGAGATGAATTGACAATGATAGAACCCTTTCGCAGGGCGACGCGGCTGAGCCCGCCCGGCAGGACCCAGGTCTGCGCCCCGGTAAGCACAAAAGGCCGCAAATCCACATGGCGCGGTTCAACACCGTCCGGCGTCAATGTCGGACAGACAGACAAGCGGATCATCGGCTGCGCAACGTAGTTTTTGGGATTTTCCTTAACGCGTTTTTTAATGTCCGCGCGTTCTTTTTTGGACGCTTTCGGGCCGACGACAATCCCGTATCCGCCGGACTCGCCCACCGGCTTAATCACCAGCTCATCGACATGATCAAGCACATAGGCGCAGTCTTTCGGATCGCGGCATATATATGTCTTGACATTCGATAAGATCGCATCTTCGCCAAGATAGTATTTGATGATCTTGGGGACGTAGGCGTAAAGCGCCTTGTCGTCCGCGACCCCCGCACCAACCGCATTGGCGATGGCGACATTGCCCGCTTTTAGAGCGCGCATCAGCCCGGCAACGCCAAGCGCACTGTCTTTGCGGAAAACCTCAGGGTCGAGAAAATCATCGTCAATCCGGCGATAGATAACATGGACGGGCTCAGGGCCGGAAACCGTCTTCATAAAGACTTTATCGTCATCTACGAAGAGATCGCGCCCTTCAACGAGCGGCACGCCCATTTCGCGTGACAGAAAAACATGTTCGAAATAGGCTGAATTAAAAACGCCCGGCGTCAACAGAACGGCGCGCGGCACGCCGTCAATCGCCGGAGCGATTTCGATAAGCTTCTCGCGCAACCGGACCCCATATTCGGAAACTGGTTTCAGATCGACGCCGGCCATCAGATCCGGGAAAGCGCGCATCATGAGATGACGGTTTTCAATGACGTAGGAGACACCGGAAGGGCACCGGCAATTATCTTCGAGCACCAGAAACCGGCCGGTCTCATCGCGTATTAAATCAACGCCCGATACATTGGCGTAGGCGTTATGGGGCAGGCGTACGCCTTCCATTTCAGGGCGGTAATTCTTGTTGCCGAGAACAATATCTTCCGGCACAACGCCGTCTTTCAGGATTTGTCTCTCATTGTAGATGTCTGCAAGAAACGCATTAAGCGCTGTTACGCGTTGTTTGCAGCCGCGCTCTAACGTTTCCCAGTCATGCGCACTGATCGGGCGGGGCAAAAGATCGAACGGCAGGATGCGGTCTATCGCGCCCGCATCAGAATACACGGTAAAAGTGATCCCAAGATTATAAAGCTCCCGCTCAGCGGCTTTATTGCGCCGCTTCAGCGTCTTTAGTCTGTAACCGCGCAGTCGTTCGATGATATGCGTACGGATGGAAGAATCGTGCGCCAGACTAAAGACTTCGTCGAAATTCTCGCCCTGATCATAGGCGCTAAACAATTGTTTTTTTGACATTAACTCCATTATACCGCATCGCAACAAGATTGCAAAAAAAGATGCAGAAAATAGCCCCCGTCAAAGAACCAGAGATTATTTCCGATAATCGAGCGGCGGTTTACGGTCGCCCAGGAGGGATTTGTATTTGTAATTTGGCCCGCGCGCTTCTTTGAATTCTTCACGCGCAGCCGCCCTGAGGCCGTCATCTGTATAAAGATCGATGGCGATCAAAGCCATGGTTTTGGCGGCGACCTGCGCGCCTTTGGCGCCAATTGAAGACCCGCTGGCGGCGACCGCCTGCCAGGAGTGGGCTGATGTGCCGGGCACCCAGGTGGCGGTTCTGACGCCAACGGTCGGCACCGCGTAGGAGACATCGCCGACATCTGTCGAGCCATATCCGAGTGATTTCGAGTAAGGCTGGATTTCGTTTTCGCTGCCAAGCGCCAGCGATGGCTTGTCGAACGTTTTGTAGAGCCGCCGCGCGAAGGCTTCTTCGTCCTTGTCATATTGGACGCCGCCAACCTCTCGAAGCCGTGCATCGGCGCGTTTGGCGAGCGTTTCAACGACCAGCAGCGGATTATTGCCGTGGATGACTTCCCAGTCGACGGTCGTACCGGTGCCGAGTGCTGCGCCGCGGGCGGCGTCCTCAACGCGGGTCCAGATTTTCTCAACGCCGTCAGGGTCCGGGTGGCGCACGTAGTAAAATACTTCTGCAAAGTCCGGGACAACATTCGGTGCGTTGCCGCCGGCGGTGATCACATAGTGAATCCGCGAGTCCTGCGGGACGTGTTCGCGCATCATGTTGACCATGAGATTGAATGCCTCGACGCCGTCGAGGGCCGAGCGCGCTTTCTCCGGCGCGCCGGCTGCGTGCGCCGACACGCCTTTGAAGCGAAATTTAGCCGAACGATTGGCGAGCGTCGTGCGCGCCGCGGCTGAGTTTTCATCGTCTGCATGCCAATGGATCGCAAAATCGACATCGTCAAAGAGGCCTTCGCGCACCATGTAGACTTTGCCCGAACCGCCTTCTTCGGCTGGTGTCCCATAGAGACGGACGATGCCGGGCGTGCCGGTGCGCTCAAGCCAATCTTTCACCGCAAGCGCGGCGCCGAGCGATCCCGCGCCGAACAGATTATGCCCACAGGCGTGTCCGGCATTTTTACCCTCAATGGGTTTGCGCGTGGGCGCGGCGTCCTGATTAATGCCAGGCAAGGCGTCGTATTCAGCCAGGATCGCAATCACCGGGCCGCTGTCGCCCCAACTCGCCATGAACGCTGTCGGAATGCCGGCGACGCCGGCTTCAATGTCAAAGCCCGCCTCGGTCAGCTTGTTTTGCAATAGCGCCGACGATTTTTCTTCCTGATAGCCGACTTCCGCGAGTTCCCAGAGCTGGCGCGCTACGGAGGCGGTTTCATCATAACGCGCGTCAATGGCGGCGAGGACGTCTGCGACGCCGATCGAGGTTTGTGCGCGCGCGGCGCTCTGTGCTTTCGACTGCGGCGTATCCTGCGCCGTCGCAGTCGACAATAATATCGCGCCCAGCGCAATCGATGTGACAATGGTTTTCATGACGGCCCTCCGTTGCAAGGCAGCGTAAGCCTAATCTACGGATGACGGAAGGAAAATTCGTCAGGCGGGACGTTTACGCGCCACCACAAAGCGACAGGGCGGCTTTGCAGGCAGGTCGTCAGCTTCAAGGATTTCAAAGCCTGCGGCGCTAACCATGCGCTCCACATCGTCTCTTTTGAGAAAGCGCACCATCGGTGCGCGACCGACGAGGCGCATCAGAAAAATCGGCACACGCATAAAACCAAACCCATCGCTGAGGCAGGCCGTTTTCGAGATGTAAAGCCCGCCGGGCTTCAGCAATCCGTGAATGATCTCAATCGCCGCTTCCGGGTCATCGAGAAGATGCAGAAGATGAAACGTCATCACCACATCGAAGGACGTCGCCGGCGCCGCGACGGTTTCGAGCGTCGCGCGCTGAAACTCCACATTGGCGATGTTCTGGTCGGCTGCCTTGCGTCCCCCAATCGCAACCATCTTGTCGGAGATATCTGTTGCAAGAATGCGATTGACGTCGCCGGCAAGACGCAGCGCTGTTGTGCCGGTGCCGCAGCCGGCTTCGAGTACGTTTTCGTCGCCGCTAAGCCGCGCGCGGATCCGCGTTATCGTCTCGTCATAGGCGCCAGGATTTCGAACCGGCGTATCGGCGTACTTTTGCGCGATATTATCCCAGAATACTTGTGATGCGGCCATCGGCGCGTTCCCTCAGTGATCATCGTAAATCATGTGGGATAAGCGCGCGTCGCCGCAATCGCCGCAGCGCTAGGGCGAGCGGGTAATGCGATAAGCCGGGTTGTTTGGCGGCGGTTTAGGCGACGCTGACCTGCGGCGCGGCTTCCGGTAAATCCTCGCCAAAGGCGCGCTGGTAAAACTCAGCGACAGTCGGACGCTCCAGCTCATCGCATTTGTTCAGGAACGTGACGCGAAATGCGTAGCCGATGTCCTGAAAAATTTCTGCGTTTTGCGCCCAGGTGATGACCGTACGCGGGCTCATGACCGTCGAAATATCGCCGTTGATGAAGGCATTGCGCGTCATGTCAGCCACCTTGACCATGGCCCCGATTGCAAGACGGCCTTCCTTTGAGTCGTAAAGCGGTGATTTCGCGATGACGATTTCCGTTTCTTCGTCATGTTCGAGATAATTCAGTGTCGTGACAATCGACCAGCGGTCCATTTGACCCTGGTTGATTTGCTGCGTCCCGTGATAGAGCCCTGTTGTATCGCCAAGACCAATGGTGTTGGTCGTGGCGAAGAGCCGAAAGTAGGGATTGGGGGTCAACACCTTGTTCTGATCAAGCAGGGTAAGCCGGCCTTCGGCCTCCAGAACACGCTGGATAACGAACATCACGTCCGGCCGGCCCGCATCATATTCGTCAAAGACAAGGGCGACAGGACGCTGGAAGGCCCACGGCAAAATCCCCTCTTTAAACGCAGTCACCTGAACGCCGTTTTCAACAACAATGGCGTCTTTTCCGATCAGGTCGATCCGGCTGACATGGCTGTCGAGATTGATGCGAATGCATGGCCAATTCAGGCGCGCGGCGACTTGTTCGATATGCGTCGACTTGCCCGTCCCGTGATAGCCTTGCACCATGACGCGGCGATTATGGGCGAAGCCTGCGAGGATTGACCGGGTCGTCTGTTCGTCAAACCGGTATGCATCGTCTGCGGCGGGCACATAGTCATTCGGCTCGCTGAATGCGGGTACGTCCATGTCGAAATCGACGCCGAAAACCTTGCGCGCATTTACCTTTTCGGTTGGTTTTTCCGCGAAGGCGGCGTCCGTCATCTCAGCCATTTCGTCATCCTGTCGTCAAATTCGCGCGACACTCGCGCGAAAGGCGGGCATTTTCAAGCTTACGGCGCAGGCGCGCTAATGGGTCGCGGAGCTGCTGTCGCCTATTAACCTCAGTTGTTTGTGCGCCGATGAGAATTGGCGCGCGCCGGGCGCCAGGCGGGACGCAAACGATAAGAAAAGCGGGACCCCGGCCACTATTGGGCGGCCGCCGCTCGGCGCCGAAAGCGGCTCTAACAGATGCCTGCTTTTTTCAAAATGGTGTGCGCTTTGACGACTTCCTGGAGCTGCGCCTCGGCGCTGCGGTCGCCCTCATTGGAGTCGGGGTGAAACCGACGTACGAGTTCAGCGTATTTCTTCTTGATTTCCGATTTTGTTGCGCTCGGCTTCAGATCGAGGGTCTGAAACGCCTTTTCCTGAAGCTTCGTGAGCTTGCGCCCCTCGCGGAAAGCGCCGCGCGAGGCTTTAAACTTGGCCGCGGCGTCGGCGAAAACCCCGTGGGCGTCGGCCATATCGGCGGGGCCGCGAGTGTTCGCTGCGGCGCGGGCGCGATCGTTTTTGCCCATCTGCCACGTCGGGCGGTCGCCATAAATGTTCGCCTCGCGCGCAGCCTGCGCTTCGGTGGCGCTCATGCCGTCAAAATAGTTCCAGCTCTTGTTGTGTTCGGCGGCATGTTTGGCGCACAGCCAGATTTTCTCGCTGGGCGTACGCGGCGATTTCGCCGCGCGAACGGCCGCTTTGTTTTCGCAGTCTTCCCGGTCACAGACGCGCGAATGGGCCTCGGCCCATTTCGGCGGCTTATCCTTGTCGTCCTTTGGCGGCTTAACGCGAATATCAAAGCCATGACGCGGCGTATATCGAGACTTATTCATGGTTATTATTATGGTGCGCCGCACGCGCCGATACAATCTTGACAGGGATAACAAGTCCGGGCGAGGTGACGCATTTTGCTTTCCGAATAGGCCCGGGCCATGGCGACAGTTGAAGAAACGATCAGACAAAAACTGGAGGCGGCGCTGTCGCCAACCTTTTTGACCGTAAAAAATGAATCCCACCTTCATGCCGGCCATGCTGGCGCGCCTGCGGAAGGCGACGCCGGTCACGGTGCGTCGCATTTTCGCATCCTCGTCGTCGCTGAAGTTTTTGAGGGCCAATCGCGCGTCATACGCCAGCGAAGCGTTAACGAAATCCTTTCAGCGGAATTATCCGGCCCGGTCCATGCGCTGGCGATGAAGACCCTGACGCCGGGCGAATACGAAAGCATACAAGTTGACGACGCGTAACATTATCAAACCGGTATTTCCTCCGTGTAGAAACGGAGCAGACGTTCTTTCCTAACGGAGTTTTCCGGACGTGAGCTTTTACGCGACCTGACGGGCGAGGGCGCACTGCGACCAGATTTCAGAAAGCGCGCCGACGAGGTGATCGATATCGGCGTCGCTATGCACCGGCGAGGGCGTCAAGCGCAGGCGCTCGCTTCCTTTGGGGACGGTCGGATAATTGATCGGTTGTACATAGATGCCGTGGTTTTCCATCAACCAGTCGGAAATCCATTTGCACTTGACCGGATCGCATACCATCACGGGCACGATATGGCTTGGATTGTCGAGCGTTGGAATGCCGATCGCGCGTAGTTTGGCGCGCACCTGTGCGACGCGTTCACGTTGGGCGCGCCGTTCTTCATCATGTTCCTTGAGGTGACGAATGCTGGCCAGCGCGCCCGCAGCGACAGCCGGCGGCAACGCCGTCGTGAAGATGAAACCTGATGCGAAACTGCGAATGAAATCACACAAAGCATCCGAGGCTGCGATATAGCCGCCGACAACGCCATAGGCCTTGCCGAGGGTGCCTTCGATGACGGTGAGGCGGTCCATCAAGCCTTCGCGTTCGGCGATGCCGCCGCCGCGCGGGCCATAAAGGCCAACCGCGTGAACCTCGTCGAGAAAGGTCATTGCATTGTATTTGTCGGCGAGATCGCAAAACGCCTCGATCGGCGCGATATCGCCGTCCATGGAATAGACAGACTCAAATGCGATGAGTTTCGGCGCGTCCGGATCCAGAGTTTTGAGTTTTGCCTCAAGGTCGGCGACATCATTATGTTTGAAAATATGTTTTTCGCAGCGCGCATGGCGGATGCCTTCAATCATCGATGCATGATTGAGCTCGTCGGAAAGAACAATGCAGCCCGGGAGCCGAGAGGCCAGCGTCGATAGCGCTGTCCAGTTCGAGACATAGCCGGAGGTAAAGAGCAGCGCTGCGTCTTTGCCGTGAAGATCGGCGAGTTCGCGCTCCAGGAGAACGTGGTAGTGATTCGTCCCGGAAATGTTGCGTGTCCCGCCGGCTCCGGCGCCGCACTGGTCGAGCGCCTCATGCATCGCGCTCAGGACTTTCGGATGCTGGCCCATGCCGAGGTAGTCGTTCGAACACCAAACCGTGACGTCGTTTGGGCCGTCGGCGCTGTGGTTCGCCGCCTTTGGAAAGGCGCCCGCACGGCGCTCAATATCGGCAAATACGCGATAATTGCCTTCGTCCCGAAGCGCGGTCAGTTGATCTGAAAAGAACTTGTCGTAGTCCATCAATTTCCCCGGCCGCAGCAAATGCAACCACTCCCCGGATTTATTATCATGACAGCGCAGCGTCGCTATTGCGCTTTGGTTGGTACGCATTTCTGCGCCAGACGGGATCATGGCGAACCGCACCCTTCGTGTAAATAAGTCAATCCATTAGCCCCAAAAAGTGCGCCGCGGCGCGGCATTTCCGCCATCTGCGGCGGGTCTCGCAAATCCGTTTCAATTTGGGGCGGTCTTGGTATATCTGCTGGCTCGCCGCAGGCCGAGGGATCGTCGATTTCGGGTCGTCAATCCGGGTCTCAAAAATGCGCTGTCGAAACAGGGTGGTCGTAGAATGTTGAAAATCGGAACGCGCTCGAGCGCGATGGCGCGCGCCCAGACGACGGATGTGATTGCGGCGCTGGCGGCGGCGGCGACGCCCGTCGCGGGCGAAGCGGTCTTTTTCAAGCCGCGCGGCGATCGCGACCAGACCGGCAAACTTGACGCCCATGGCGGCAAAGGCGGCGCTTTCGTCGCCGAAATTCGCGCCGCCATGCGCGATGGCGCCCTGCAAGCGGCCATGCACTCCCTGAAGGACGTTCCGGGCGACGAGGAAACCCCGGGGCTGGTGCTGGGCGCTTACATTGAACGCGAGCCGCCGGAAGACGTTCTCGTCCTGCGCGGCGATATTGCTCTTGATCACTTTTTGGAGACAAAAGGCGCCGGCCTCAAGATCGGCACGAACGCCGTGCGCCGCGCCGCATATTTGCGCCGGCTTTTTCCCGAGGCCGACGTTATTCACTTTCGCGGCGCGGCGGACACGCGCCTGAAAAAGCTCGATGAGCGCACGCCGCAACGCCTGCCTGACGGGTCGAGCGTCGGCCCGGCCGACGCCCTCGTCATGGCCCGCAGCGGCCTCGACCGGATTGGCCGCGCTGACCGGATCGATCACATTTTCACCGTCGACGACATGTTGCCGGCGGTGGGGCAGGGCGTCGTTGTCGTTGAATGCGCGGAGACCGATTTTGAAACGCGCCGAACGTTGCTTGCCATCGACCACCATGCGACGCGACATTGCGCTCTCGCCGAACGCGAATTGCTCTGGGTATTGAACGGCCATTGCAATTCGCCAATTGCCGGGCATGCGACCATTGACGGCGATATCATGCGTTTGCGCGCGGCGGTGCTCAGTCTCGACGGCGCGCATATTATTGAGGCGGACGGCGCCGGCCCCGCTGACCGCCCGCGCGAGCTCGGCAGAGCGGTAGGGCTTAATTTGATCGCGAAAGGCGCCGCTGCGCTGATCGAGGCAAGCGCCCCGGTGTTATCGTCCTGACCGTCCGTGCTATGGTGGGGCGTTATCTAATCCCCATGGAGGCGGCGTTCTGTGGCGCCACGCCCTGACAAGGTGAGCGTAGAAAGTTCAGGCGTCCATGCGCGTGATGTGCTCCGCTTTGTCGCCGGTACGCGTGAGGGAAACGGATGCGCCCTCATTGTCGTTACTAACACCGAAGGCGGCGGTGTCCGTGCGCCGGGCGCCATCATGGCGGTATGGGCCGACGGCGCAGCATGCGGCTATGTTTCCAATGGCTGCGTTGACGCTGACGTCGTCGCCCAGGCTTGCGCCGCCATGGACGAGGGAACAGTGCGTCATGTGCGATATGGAACAGGCTCGCCATTCAAGGATGTGCGCTTGCCCTGCGGCGGCGCGATTGACCTTGCGATTGTCCCAAACCCGCCGGCCGGAGTGATCGAAGAGGCCTCAGACGCGCTTGCGGCGCGACGGCCCACGCATTTGGCGGTCAATGACAACGGCCTTTCGCGATCGGATGACCTGGCCTCGCGTGAGGGCGCTTTTGTCTTTATCTGCACGCCGCCAATGAAAATCCGTATTGCCGGGCGCGGTGAGGAGCCGCTGGCGATGGCCCGGCTCGGGGCGGCGGCTGGTTTTGACGTTTTCGTTCAATCGCCGGATGCTGCGTGCCTGTCGGCGGCGGGTTCAATCGGCGCGGCGACCGCGCCGCTTGTAACGCCCGGGACGGCGCTGCAGTCATACGATGATCCTTACACGGCAGTTGTTCTGATGTTTCATGACCATGACTGGGAAGTGGGCCTTCTGAAAGAAGCGCTGAGCGGCCCCGCTTTTTATGTCGGCGCATTGGGGAGCCGCCGCACCCACGCGGCGCGCTGCGAGGCGCTGCGGCTCGCGGGGGCGTCGGCTCAAAACATCGAACGGATCAACGCGCCGATTGGACTGGTGCCGCGCACTCGCGAGGCCCCCATGCTGGCCGCCTCAACGCTCGCTGAAATTGTCGCCGCGTGGCAGGAGGCCTTCGCATGATCGCCTCCGACATTGCCGGCATTTTGTTGGCGGCAGGCTTTAGCGAACGGTTTGGCGCCGAGGATAAGCTGCTTGCGCCGTTTCGCGGCGCGCCGCTCGTGCGTCATGCCGCCCGCACCATGATTGATGCGGGATTTGGAAAGACGTTTGCCGTTGTCGCCGCCAACAATGCACATTGTATTGCGGAACTGGAAAGTCAGGGGCTCGCTGTAATCGAAAACCCTGAGCCGTCCGGTGGGCAGGGCCTATCGTTGTCACTCGGCGTAAAGGCGGCGTCGGCCTTCGGCGCCAAGGGCGCGATGGTGACGCTCGGCGACATGCCATTCGTTCGCGCCGCCACGTTGAAAAAGGTATGCGCTGCTATTGGCGACGCCGACGCCGCCGTCAGTTTGGCGACGCGAAATTCGACAACGGTCCGTATGCCGCCTGTGCTCTTTTCGGCGCGCGTTTTTTCATCTTTGCAATATTTGAGAGGCGATACGGGCGCGCGCGAAATTCTCGCGGGCCTGGACCGCGTCGTACCGGTCCCGCTTGACGAGCACTGTGCGCTTGACATTGACACGCTTGAGGACCTCAATCAGGCGACGTCGGAAAGGAGCGCCGTGTTGTGAGTGCGCCGTCGGAACAATCGCTTACGGCTTCCACTGCGCCCAGGACGGACACGCCGTCGAAGCCCGGGATGATCGATCCGTTTGGTCGCCATATTTCCTATCTTCGGCTTTCCGTCACGGATCGCTGCGATTTGCGCTGCGCGTATTGCATGTCCGAGCGGATGACTTTTTTGCCAAAAAGCGATCTCCTGTCGCTGGAGGAGCTGGACGCGCTCGCAACGGCGTTTATAAGCAGGGGCGTTGACAAGCTTCGCCTCACAGGCGGCGAGCCGCTCGTAAGGCGCGGCGTCATAACGTTGATCGAACGGCTTTCCCGACATCTTGCCACCGGCGCGCTGCGCGAGCTGACATTGACGACCAACGCGACGCGGCTTGGCCAATTTGCAAAGGCATTACGCGACGCGGGTGTTGAACGCGTTAACGTATCGCTTGATAGTCTTGACCCGGATATTTTTGCGCGCATTACGCGGCGCGCTGTTTTCAGTGATGTAATGGCTGGTATTGACGCAGCGCAGGCGGCGGGCTTGCACGTCAAAATCAACACCGTCGCGTTGAAGCGCGATAACGCCGGCGCGCTCGCTGATATGATCGCATGGGCGCACGGGCGCGGCATGGATATGACGCTCATTGAAGCGATGCCAATGGGCGAGATTGACGAAGATCGTGTCGACCAATATGCGCCGCTATCCGATGTGCGCGCCGATCTCGAAAAACACTGGACGCTAACGCCCGAAACCCACAGGACCGGCGGGCCGGCGCGCTATGTGCGGGTGGCTGAGACCGGCGGCCGTCTCGGCTTCATCACGCCGCTCAGCGGTAATTTCTGCGACGGCTGCAATCGCATGCGCGTCACCTGTACCGGCCGGCTCTTTATGTGTCTCGGACAAGAGGACGCCGCCGACTTGCGCGCCGTGATGCGCGCCGCCCCTGATGATCATGCAGCGCTTGATGCGGCAATCGACGAAGCCCTGACGCGCAAGCCGAGGGGTCACGATTTTGTCATCGATCAGCGCGGGGCGGCGCCCGCAAGTCCGCGGCATATGTCAGTGACCGGAGGCTGAGCGATGGCCCGCATTCTTTTTTTCGGCAAATTCTCCGACGTCGCTGCGCCTGTCGATGCGCCGTTGCCGAAGGACGTGGCGGATCTTGACGGTTTGATCGCGTGGATTTGTGCGTCAAATCCCGAGATTGCGACGCTGCTCGCTGCGCCGGGGTCGTTTGTTGCGGTGAACGGCGCGCGGGTCGAAACGGGGTGCGCGCTCACCGACTGCGATGAAATCGCGTTCATGTCGCCCGTGAGCGGGGGGTGAAAAGCCATGTTGCGCCACGTCGAAATCGTTGAAGAGGCCTACGATCCGGAAATGTTTTGCGGACAATTCCGCACCCAACTCAATCTCGGCGCCAATGCCGGCGCGATTGTGACGTTTACAGGTATTGCGCGCCATGAGCGTGACAGCGACGACCCTGTTGAGAAATTGTTGTTGCAACATTATCCCGGCGTTACAGAACAACAGATTGAGGCGGCGGCTGCAAAAGCCGGTGCGCAGTTTCAGCTTTCTGGCGTATCGATTGTGCATCGCGTCGGCGTCGTGCGGCCCGGAGCGCCCATCGTGACCGTCGCTGCAGCAAGCGCGCACCGGCGATCCGCATTCGACGCGACAGATTACCTGATGGATTATCTGAAAACCGCCGCGCTTTTCTGGAAGAAAGAGTATCGCCGTTCCGGCGCACGATGGATCGAACCGCGCGGCGAAGACCATCTCGATGCGGCGCGCTGGCGTGCGTCTGTCAATTCCATTTGTGCAAACGATCATAAAGAGCGTGGCCATGGCGGGCATTGACCAGACGTTGACTTTCGTTCCCGTACGTATTGCCGTTCTGACCGTATCTGATACGCGGGACCGGCGGACTGACACCTCCGGAAATCTGCTTTGGGATCGCATTGCGGAGGCGGGTCACGAGGGCGCAGCGCGCGCCATTGTTAAAGATGATATCGCGGCAATCAGGGAGGCGATGCAAAACTGGATCACGGAAGGGACTGTCGATGTCATCATTTCAACAGGCGGTACGGGTTTGACGGGCCGCGATGTCACCGTGGAAGCGGCGGCGGCGTTGTTTGACAAAACAATCGATGGCTTTTCGGTGATTTTCCATCAGGTCAGCTTCGAAAGCGTCGGTCTGTCGACGCTGCAATCGCGCGCCTGCGCCGGGATTTCGAAAGGCGTCTTTATTTTTTGCCTGCCGGGCTCCAACGGCGCAGTGAAAGATGGTTGGGACAAAGTCATTCGACACCAGCTCGATGCGCGTCATCGTCCCTGTAATCTCGTTGACCTCATGCCGCGGCTTGGAGAGCGCTGAGCGATGTCCGGTAAGCTGACGCATTTCGATGATCAAGGCCGCGCCCGCATGGTCGATGTGTCGGACAAAAGCGATAGCGCCCGCCGCGCGCTCGCCCGCGGAGCCGTGCGGATGGCTCCGGAGACTTTGAAGGTTGCACTAACTGGCGACGCCGCGAAGGGCGATGTGCGCCGCACCGCTGAGCTGGCCGGCATTATGGCGGCCAAACGCACCAGCGATTTGATCCCTCTTTGCCATCCATTGCCGCTCTCCTCTGTCAGTGTCCGCATTACCGGTGATGCGCGCAATCCAGCCCTGATCGTTGAGGCCGAAGTGCGGACAACCGGCAAGACCGGCGTCGAAATGGAAGCGCTGACGGCGGTCAGCGTCGCGTGCCTCACCATTTACGACATGCTGAAAGCCGCTGACAAAGCGATGGTGATTGAGGCTGTTGCGCTGTTGGAAAAGGACGGCGGGAAAAGCGGCCCCTTGCGCCGCGATGAACCATGAGCCGAGCGCCATGAGCGGCGGGCCTCGCGCACCCAGCATGATCGCCTATGGCGAGGCGTTATCGCGCCTCTTAGCGGGACTTAATCCTGTTTCTGCGGAAACCATTGCGATCGCAGACGGCCTGGGCCGGGTTTTATCAGCGCCCGTCATGGCCGCCCGCGCGCATCCGCCGGTTAGCGTCTCTGCCATGGACGGCTATGCGGTAAGAAGCGCCGACGTCGCCCAATCCCAGTCGCGGTTGACAATGATCGGCGAGGCCCCTGCGGGCGCTCCCTTCGAAGGAGCAGTCAGGTCCGGCGAAACAGTCTGGATCTTTACGGGCGGCTGGCTGCCGCGCGGGGCTGACCGGGTTGTCATTCAGGAAAACGCCGAAAGATCTGGCGCGATCGTCACCATTAAAGAGCCGCAGACGGGCGATACGCATATCCGCCGGGCCGGTCTTGAATTCGAGGAAGGCGCTGTTGTTTTAAGCGCCGGCGAGCGGCTGAACGGCGCTCAATTGGCGCTCGCGGCGACCGCTAATACGGCGACGCTCGGCGTCTACAAAAAGCCCCGTGTCCTGATTGTCGCATCCGGCGACGAATTAGTGGAACCCGGCGGCCGTCTGGCGGCCGGATCCATCATTAATTCGGCCGCCTACGCGGTTGAAGCGCTCGCTATTGAATGGGGCGCGGCCGCCCGGCGCGGGGAAATCCTGCCCGATCAGATCGACGCCTGCATCAGGCGGCTGGCGCCGCTGATTGAAACGAGCGATTTGATTGTATCGATCGGCGGCGCGTCGGTTGGCGAATACGATATCATCAAACCTGCTTTCGACGGGCTCGGATTTGAAAGGGTTTTCGAAAAGGTCGCCGTCAAACCCGGCAAGCCCGTCTGGCATGCGCGCCGTGCTGACGGCGCCTTGGTGCTCGGGCTGCCGGGCAATCCGGCGTCGGCGCTCGCGTGTTCCTGGCTTTTTCTTGCCCCCTTGTTGGAAGCGCTTAGCGGCCAGAAAGCGCGTGCGGGCGACTATCTTAAGGTGCGCGCGGCGGCGTCGATCCCGGCCAACGGGGCGCGCGAAGCCTTCCTGCGCGGCGTTGCGTGGATCGAAGAGGGCGGTGTCGTCGCGCGTCCCGATGAAAAACAGGACAGTTCTTTGTTGGGGCCATTTGCCCGTGCAAATGTCCTGATCAGGCGCGCGCCAAACGCGCCCGCCGCCAATCCGGGAGATATCATTGATGTAAGGATTATCGGCCCCCTTGGCGCCACGCCTCAGAAATAACGGGTAAGCCGAAAAGTGGCGAAGTCGTCATCGCGAAATGTGTTGACGATGTTCGCAGGATCGACGTTGACAAACAGGCGCGCCTCAATTTCGGCGGTGAAATTCTGACCGAGACGGCGTTCTGCTTCGATGAATATTGCCGTCGTCCGATCATCAGCATCAAGAGTGGCGCCGGCGAGTATCGCAGTGTCCTGGGTGTCATTCAGCGCGAGGCGCGCGCCGAGGAAGACGTCATTATCGGCCACCGTCACGGGTGCGGAAAGCGCAAAGCCGAAGTCTTCAGCAACCACGTCAAGATCGCGGCCGTCATATTGATACTCGGCGAGCAGGCCGAGATCGGCCCCGCCGCCAAAAATCTGATAAAGCGTGTATTCAAAGCCAGCGACGGCCGCGAAAAACGTATCGCCTTGTCCGGCGCGCACGAGCGATTCCAGCTTCCAAAGCCAGGCGTCTTTTGTGTACTGAAGGTCGACGCTGCCTTGCGTGATCCGGTCGTAAACTGGCAACAGGCCGCCATTCAGCGCAATTGGCGCCAAAGACGACGTATCGCCGCCAATACCGCCGCTCGCGTCCGCTGATGGGTCCGGCGCAAAACCGAAGCGCGGCTCGCGCGAGGTTCCGTGAAAAACAGACACGCCGAAATCCCAGTTTCCGATAAAATGGCTGTATCGCGCGGCATAGTCGACAGCGGCGCGGCCTGCGTCACGCTCAAAAATCGGGTTGTCGGTGTCAACAGCGGGATCAAATCGCAGCCGTCCGTCCGAGCCCGGGAAAGTGCGCGTGCGGAACCCCGGCAGCACAAAAAGATCGATGGCGCCCCAGTCCTTGATGATCGTCAGATTGACCATTGGCTGGCCGAGTTTGTCTTCCTCGTCGATATCTTCAACGCCGTCCGTCTGATTAACGATATCGACGAGATGGCGGGACTCAGTCCGCCCCCAGAAGACTTTCGCCGCCCCGACCGTGACCGACCAGTTCTGATCAGAATTGAAACGATAATAGGCTTCACGAATGTCAAAATGCGTGCGTTCTGAATCGCGTCCATCGAGACGGAAAAAAGGCGTGACGACAATTTGATGCTTGCGGTCTTCGGTTTCCCATCGCGCATCTGGCTGAATGATCAGCGAAGGCTGTGCGGTTTCGAGCTGATCGGGAAAAAGAGGCGCATTCGGGAAAACCCGTAACTCGCCCGCGACTTCAGCCCCGAATTCAAACTCGCCCGCCGCCGCGCCATGGCTTGCGCCGGCGAAACCAATGACTAGCGCGCCGCAAATGAATGTCGGGGCGAGTTGAATGCGCGCCATTAAAGTCTCCGCGTCTATCGCAGCCGGGTCAACACCGCCTGATTGAAGTCATTGGCGTCAAGACCGGCGCCGAACTCGTAAACATCGTAAACGAGGTCGGTTTCCTTATTGCTTTGGTGATTGACCATGGTCAGGCGATGGGCGCGCCAGACGCCGTCATAGTCGCGATAGTCCGATATGGTGAGCGTTTTCAAAAGCGCGCCTTTGCGGTCGTAAAACTCCAGCTTGCGCGGTTGAAAAATTTCCTGGTCGATCCACGATTTCTGACGCGTGTAGCCTGATTTCTCGTAACGTGGAAAGCGTTCAATCACGTCGGTTTTCAGACCGTCGATTTCATCTTCGCCGATATATTTGTAGGTGAACTTATTGAGCTCAGTCAGGGTGAAATCCTCGAACGCAAATTCTGAACCGACGAAGGAGCCGGATTTATTGGCTGATGAAATCCTCTTTACCCGTTTGAGTGCGGGCAAAAACAACCATTGATCGTCAGGATCGAGAATTTTTGCGTGAGAAAGCAGCGCTGTTCCTTCAACGTCGCGCGGGGAGTTGAAGATCACCAGTGATTTGTCGCCAACGGTTTCGTCGACTTTTTCAAGGGTTGAAAACGAAAGACTGCGCCGCGTTTCCTGCCCGGCTGAATTGCGCAACACCATTTCCGCGTCGACTTTGCTGTCGCCGAAGCCGAGATCGGTCCGGTCAGCGCGCGCCGCAATATCGTAGCCTTTTTGCGCTTCCGGCGTCTCGCCGCGCGCTACGGAATCATTCGCAGGCGGCGCGACCGCGTCGGTTGCGCCGGCGTCGGCGTCTGCGGCTGGCGCATCGTTTGCGTCCTGCGCCAGCGCCGCGGGACTAGCGACAAGCATCAGCGCCGCGACGCCGCATGCAACACGCTTGACGTTGGAGGGGGTGAAATTGAGCATTGGTCTGTCTCCTCGGGAATGGAGCGGCGGTCTACGTCTCATTCTTGTCAGGCGCAAACATCATCAATAGCGCGGGCAGGAAAAGGAAGTCGAGAACGATCGCAAAGACGATTGAAAGCGTTGTCAGCAATCCAAGGTCGAAATTGATCTTGAAAGCTGAGAATGTCAGCACAAGGAAGCCGGCGGTCAAAATAAAAGTATTGACGATTATCGCAACGCCAACCGTTTCAAAGGCGTAACGGATCGAGGCGGCCGTCGTCAGGCCGTTTTCCCGGCGGGCGCGGTTGAACTTTGTCAGGAAATGCACGGTGTCGTCGATGACGATGCCGAGTGAAATAGACGCGACCGCCGCCACGGCGAACCCGACCTCGCCGACCAATATCGCCCAGGCGCCGAATGCCGACAGGATCGGCAAGCCGTTCGGCACCATGCTGAGGAGGCCGAGCGAGAGGCTGCGTAGCGCGAACACCATGATGATCGCGATTGCGATGATCGCAATGATCGTACCCTGCACCATGCTTTCGACGTTGCGCTGCGCGATGAAGGTGAACATGACCTGAGGGCCGGTCCCCGCGCCGGCTGCGGCTGGCGCATTCACGTCGAACCACGCCTCGGCGTCTTTCAGAAATTTTCGCGTATAGTCCGTTTTGATGTCGCCATCGAGCGTGACGCTGACACGGGTTGCGGACTTGTCGATGTTGATCCGGTCGGTCAGGTCGAGGCCATAAGGAAGGGAAAGCTCAAACAGCAGGAGATATTGCGCTGACAATTCGCGATCCGTCGGCAGCCGGTAGTATGCCGGATCATCCTGGTTCAGATTTTTATTGAGCCGCTTCATGATATCAGCGAGCGAATAGACATGATCGACTTCGGGATATTCGCGCAGCCATTCGGTGAACGCGTCCAGCGTTTCCAGAAATTCCGGATCGCTGACGCCGCCGGGTTCGCCGGCTGAAAGCGAAAATTCGATCAGATAAAACCCGAAATAATCAACAAGCGCATCGGTGTCGCGGCGGAATTCTATCCGCTCGTCGAAATATTTCCGGAAATTATCCGTTAAAACGGTTTGCGGTATGAACGCGATGAGGACGGCGGACGCCCCGCCGGCGAGGACAAACAGCAGCCGGTGACGATTGATCACGAAATCGGCAAAGCCTGAAAGAAAGCCGCCGCGACCTGCAACCGCTTCACGGGCGGCGGCCTTGAACGGCACGATCATCAAAAGCGCCGGCAACATCGTCAAAGAGAGCGCCCACGCCGCGAGGATGCCGACGGCTGAGATATTGCCGAAATCTCTAAACGGCGGCGAGTCGGAGAAATTCAGCGCCATGAAACCGACGATCGTGGTCAGTGAGGTGATGGAAACGGCGAGAAAATTTACCCGGATCGCTTCGACAAGCGCCGCGCGTTTTTTCATGCCGCGCTGCATCGCGACACGGGCGGAAATCAGAATGTGAATGGAGTCCGCGATCGCAAGGGTCAAAATCACGATGATTGCGCTTGGCGACGGGCCAGCCAGTTTGATGCCGGCGTGTCCGGCCCATCCCATCGCCGTCATGCTGGCCAGAATGATCAGGAGAAGCGTCGCCCCGGTCGCTGACGCTGATCGAACGCACAGCGTCGTCGTCACCAGAATAATAATGATCATCAACGGGATCAGCGTCTGGAAGTCTGTGGCAATCGCTTCACTGAAGGAATTGCTCAACATCGACGCTCCCGACAGATAAATGGTCAGGTCGGGATAGTCACTGAGGATTTCTTCGCGGATCTGGCGCGCATAGGCGACCGCCTCGGGCAATTCGCTGAGGGTCTTTTCCGGATACTGGGCGACGACATTTACAGTTGTTGCGGTGCTGTCTTCATTGATCAACTGATGCAGAAGCAGGGGTTCGGCGAGAGCGGCGGCTTTTTTACGGGTCAGTTCTTCCGGCGACGTCTCGCCGGGATCGGTGATCAGGTCTTCAACAATAAGTTCATCGCCGACAGCATATGTGTACTGAAAATTCGTGATGGAATCGACGCGGCTCGCATAAGGCGTTTTCCAGGCTTTTTCCGTGAGGTCGTGGACGGCGGCGAGGACGTCGTTCGAGAAAACATCGACGCCTTCTTTCGGCACGATCACAAAAAGGAAATTATCATTCTTCGTATACGTCGCCTGAAACTCTTCAAAGGTCCGCAATTCAGGGTTCTCTTCAGAGAAAAACGCGCGGTAATTGTTATCATAGGCAAGTTTTTGCGCGCCCATGCCGATATAAGCCGCGGCGGCGATGCTCAATAGAATGACAAGCCAACGAAATCTGATAACGGTGTCAGCGAGCGCGACGGCGAAGCCGTCTAATTGTTTTTGGTTGTCGCTCATTTACCCACCCGTACGCCGCGAAGGACTTGTCGGTGCGCCCACCGACCTGGTCATCATCCCTAAGTTACCGTTGCTCACTTGCGAATTAAACAATCAATCGCCGAAATATTAGTTGTTCATACGTATTTTTGCTGAACTGGGATTAACCTCCGATAAAGGTTCAGGATCAGTTTTGAGTGTTCAAGCCCTTAGTGCGTCCTGCGCGCTTTATGGGGATTGTTTTTCGCGCGGCGCGTGCGTTTGCAGCAATTTTTGCGGCCTCAGATGATCGGGATCGTCATAAAACCGGCGGCGGCGAACGCGAACATGGCTGTTAACAGGCTCATCCTTAAGGTTGATTTGTTTGCGAAAAACAACGCCACCGGAATCAGCATAAGATTTGCGGCGAAAAGAAAGATCGCTGTATTCGTCGTCGGAGCCAGCTCTGACAGCGCCGGCGCCTGAAAGCCCGACGATGACAAGCCGCTTGCGATCCATGGCAGGCCGCGGGCCATGTCGATCGAAATGACGAGGCCGATAAACGCCTTTGAAAGGTCCGAGAGCGTGACCTGCCAGGTTCTGAAAAAGCTCACCGTGGCGGTTGTCAGGGCGAAGGCGTATTCACGCCCGGCGATCAGGCCGAGGAACACCCACGTCGTCGACATCGGTATATTGTTGAGCTCCTTGAAATAAAACAGGAGCGAGGCGTAGGTGAAATCAATCACTGTCGCTGAGCGAATATCCGTGACCGAGGTCTTTGATTGCAGGATGCGCTGAACCGGTCCGCCGCGGTTCCAGAATGTGTAGCCAAGAAGCGCGACGGTCACCGCAACCGCAATGATCGCCTCCGCCGGGTTCAATCCGGAACCTTCTGTGACGCCGTCGCCGCGCGGGAGAAAAATAAAGATGTTTGCGAAATCCTGCATCAACCAAACCGACCAGAGATAACCGGTGGTTAGCCATTGCAGGATGACCCAGATTTTTGCGTGTTGCTGGTCTTCCGTGCGCCGGAAAAAACCTTCGAGCGTGCGCGACAACACGGCGTACAGAACGCCGCCGACCACAAAAGCGAGCCCATACCCTATGAGCGATTTCTGCAGCATTGAGCTAAGGCCGCCAAGCGTGGCGAATATTGTCAGCACCATGAATGTT
The DNA here is from genome assembly GCA_038531315.1 of Pseudomonadota bacterium. Classification (GTDB taxonomy): domain Bacteria; phylum Pseudomonadota; class Alphaproteobacteria; order Caulobacterales; family Parvularculaceae; genus JAJFFW01. Next base: position 9,036 of record JBCBBT010000006.1, on the reverse strand, counting down.
GTTGATACCGGCACGCCGAAACGCGTGAGCAGCAAGAGCATCAATGGCGGCAATGTATGGTACCATTGCGGTTCAAAAATAGGGTACTTTTCGGTGTTGTTGAGGCGGCCAAATGACGGATCGCAACCGACATTAAAGTCGCAAAGCGGTTTAATTGCGCCATCTGCGTCGCGCAGCGCGCCGCCGTCGGTGATATAGCCGTAGAAGAAAATGACGACCAAAATAGCGCCGGCGAAAATGAAGAGCACCCACCAGGGAAGCCGCCGGTTTGAGTTAATAAATGTGCCAAGCGTTTGAAGCGCGTCGTTGCCGACGACTGCGTAGGCGGCGAACAAAAAGCCAAGGGCCGCCCACAGGCTGACTGATATATCCATAGTATCCCCGTTCGGACCGGACCAGATCGGGGCGGCCCTGATCCGATCAGGCGCGCCCGGCCACGGCTGCGGCGTCTTGGTGTTGTCGGCGATTCCCCATTAGCCGGCTATGCGCGCCGCTTATGGACAACCCCGCTCGCGGCTTTTTTCAAAGGCTGTTTCGTTCGGGGCTGTGTATGTCGAAGATTTGTGACACCTTTATTGCAGCGGCTCTGAATTGGTCGGGCCCGGCGGCGCGCGGCGCGAACTGCGGGCGCAGCTTGCGGTCAAACGGGCTTGCGCTAAGCTCCGTCGCTCATTAACCCCACAGCAACGGTCGCGGATCCCCGCGCAACCGGTTGAAAGCACGACGCATTACGAAGGAGCAGGCCCCATGGCTATCGACGGAAAGTGGAACCTTGTGATCAAAACCCCTATGGGTGAGCAAACGGGCGTTTTGACCCTGAAACAGGAAGGCGACACGCTGACCGGTCAAATGGAAGGCTCGGCGGGCGCTGCGCCGGTTGAAAATGGCCGCGTCGAAGGCGACACCCTGAAATGGGACGCGAAGGTAACGTCGCCCATGCCAATCACGCTCGAATTCGAAGGCAAGGAAGAAGGCGGCAATCTGAGCGGCGACGTCAAACTCGGCGCTTTCGGCTCCTCAACCTTCAGCGGCACGCCCGCGTAGGCTTTTCCAGCAGACCACCGAAAAATGAAGAATATCGTCGCCGCCGTCTTACTCGCCGCCAGCCTCGGTCTGGCGGGGTGCGGCGACGATAACGCGCCCTCCGGGCGTGGCACTGCAAGCGATGAGAGCGCTGCGACGGCTGGGCCTCAACAAGTCGGCGAGGGGGACGCGGCTTCGACGCCAAATGTTTCGGACCCAAGTGTTTCGGACACAAGTGTTTCGGGCATTGACGCAAGCGCTATCAGCGTTGAGGTCGTCGCAGAACGTTTCGTCAAACTCGCGCTCGGTCTCGGCTTGCATGACAAAGCCTATGTCGACGCTTATCACGGGCCACAAAACTGGCGCGATGACGTCGAGGCCGCTGCGCCTGATCTCGAAGCATTACGCAGCGAAGCGCTTACCCTGATCGAAGGGGCGCGCCTGCTCGATGCCGGCGATCCGTCGCCGCGGATCGCCATGCTGGAGAAAAATCTCGTCGCGGCGTTGACGCGAATCGATATGGCGCGCGGCGACGTCTTTGACTTCGACGAAGAAACGCGGCGTCTTTATGACGCCGTGGCGCCGCAATATGATGTCGCCGACTTTGACGCCGCGCTCGCCCAACTTGAAGCGTTATTGCCGGGCGAGGGGCCGCTTCATGAGCGCGCTGACGCGTTCCGTTCAAGCCTTGCCATTCCGACGGCCAAGCTGGACGCAGTTTTCTCCGCCGCCATCGAAGAGTGCCGCCGGCGCACTCTGGCGCGTTATGACCTTCCCGATACGGAACGCTTCACCACGGGTTTTGTGACGGACAAGCCGTGGGGCGGCTATAACTGGTACCAAGGCGATTTTGAAAGCCTGATCGAAGTCAACACCGATTTGCCGGTGATCATTGATCGCGCCGTCGATCTCGGGTGCCACGAAGGCTATCCCGGGCATCATACCTGGAACGTTTTTCTCGAACACGATCTTCTGAAAGACAAAGGCTGGATCGAATACTCTGTTTATCCGCTGTTCAGTCCGCAATCGCTGATTGCGGAAGGCTCGGCGAATTACGGCATTGAGCTCGCTTTTCCGGGCGACGAGAAAATGATTTTCGAGCGCGACGTTCTGTTTCCGATTGCGGGGCTGGACCCGGAAGACGCAAAGCGTCTCGCCGCTGTGAACAGCGCAGGGAAGACCCTGACCCATGCGCGCAACCACGTCGCGAGGGCGTATCTCAACGGCGATATTGACCGGGAAACCGCGATCACGATGATTCAGCGCTATGGCGCTACGTCGCGCGAACGAGCGCAAAAAAGTGTGTCCTTCATCGAGACCTACCGCGGATATGTGATCAACTACAATCTCGGCCGCGATCTTGTTGAAGCCTATATCGACGCCCGCGTTGCAGCCGGCGACGATCCGTGGGCTGCGTTTAAGACAATATTGACAACGCCGACATCCGCGTCCGATCTGATCGCCGGCGTCAAAGCGGCGGGCGCGCAAGAGAGCCTTCCGTGACAGCGTCGCATGCGGGCGGGCGGCAGGCGCGGGTCCAGCGCTTTTTTCACCATGCGCATCGCTGGCTCGGGCTGTTGTTAGGCGTACAGATCCTTTTGTGGATGATGAGCGGCGTCGTCATGAGCTGGTTTTCGATCGAGCTCGTGCGCGGCCAGACGACGAGCGTTGTCGATTTTCCGCAAGAGCTTGACGCGCGCAATTATGCGGCGCCGGGGGGCGTGATCGCCCAGATCGACGGCGCACGCGACGTTCGCCTTAAAACCTGGCTCGGCAGGCCCGTTTACATTGTGGAGGGGAGCGCGCAAACGGCCATGTTCAGCGCTCTTAGCGGCAAAAGACTCTCGCCGATCTCTGAGGCGAATGCGCGGACCGTGGCCCGCCGCGACTTCGCCGGAGAAGGCGAGATTGCAACCGTACAGCTGACAAAAAATCCGCCGCCGGAATATCGCGGCGCAACGCCGGTGTGGCGCGTCAACTTTGACGACTGGATGCAATCGCGGCTCTATATTTCGCCATACACAGGAGAGGTTGTCTCGCGTCGCAATCGGGTTTGGCGCCTCTACGACTTCTTCTGGATGCTGCATATCATGGATTATGAAGACCGTACTGATTTCAACAATCCGTTGCTCAAAGCAGCGTCCGCCACGGGCCTTTTATTCGCGCTAACCGGATTATTTATGGTGATCGTTCGACTGAAAAACGGTCGTTACCGTGTGCGGCGCGCCCGTGCTCAGCAATCTGAGCAGATTGCCGACGATATTGAAGGTGGGCCGAAACTCACAGCTGAATGATCGCGGCAAATAAAAAGGCCGATAAAGATATCGGCCTTTGCGAGGCGTTCGGAAATTTTGAACGCCTAAATGTGTGTCTTTAGCAACGCGTGTTGTGCGCGCCTAGAAAGCGAAAAACAAAGGCTCCGGACCGGTTACGTTCGAAGTTGATGATTTATCATCAGCCTTCTTGGTCCGGCGCCTTTCTTTGTAGTCCCCGCTTCCGTCTCATCTTCGCACTGCTTGACTGTCTCGGTAGCGCCCGAAAGCGAAAACGGCGATTGGCCGGCGCTTTGGATTTTCAGCGCCTGATCAAAGCCGACCAATTCGAAAAAGATGTCAGTAATCGACCGTGTCTCAACCGCCGACGACGAGGAAAGCTCATCGCTGGTCGTCCACGAGGACGATCCAAAAAACGACGAAGACGCATGCGCGGCGGACATGCCGGCTGCGAAAGTCAGAGACAGTGCAGCCGTGGCGGCGACGATGTTTCTCATAATTCTCTCTCCATCCAGCAGACTGCGACCTTGTAGCCCGAATTCGAGCCGGAAATCCACTGACTTTTTTAATATGGGCGGAAATGTGGCCGTTTCAAGCTCAGTTCAGTGCTTCCAGGGGCGGCGTGTACTCCAGATTAAGCGCTTTCGCCACCGCTTCGTACGTTATCTTTCCTTTATGTACGTTGAGACCGTTAAGTAAGTGCTTGTTTTTCTTCAGTGCTTCTAGGCCGTGGTCGGCGAGCGCAAGGCCACACGCCAGGGTTGCATTGTTCAGAGCGTGCGAAGAGGTCAACGGCACGGCCCCCGGCATATTGGCGACGCAATAATGCAGAACGCCTTCGACTTCGTAGGTGGGATCGTCGTGAGTTGTCGGTTTTGAGGTTTCGAAGCACCCGCCCTGGTCAATCGACACATCGACCAAGACGGAGCCCTCTTTCATGTCCTTCAACATGTCGCGCGTCACGAGCTTTGGAGCGCTCGCGCCAGGGATCAGCACCGCGCCGACGACCACATCGGCGCCGTCGGTTTCCTCTTCCAGCGCCTCAAAAGTCGAGTACCGGGTTTTGACCCGGCCGAGAAAGATATCGTCTATTTCGGCCATGCGCTTCAGGCTGCGATCGAGAATTGTGACGTCGGCGCCGAGCCCCGCGGCCATTTTCGCCGCATGCGTGCCGACCACGCCGCCGCCGATGATTAATACCTGCGCAGGCTTTACGCCCGGCACGCCGCCCATCAAAAGCCCGCGGCCGCCGCGATGGGCCGTCAGCGCGTAAGCGGCCGCCTGAACGGAGAGCCTGCCGGCGACCTCGCTCATCGGCGCCAGCAACGGCAGTCCGCCGGCCTCGTCGGTTACGGTCTCGTAGGCGATACAGGTTGCGCCCGACTTGATCAGGCCGTGGGTCTGGTCGGGGTCGGGCGCAAGGTGGAGATAAGTGTAAAGAATTTGACCTTCGCGCAGTTGCGCATATTCCGAAGGCTGCGGTTCCTTCACTTTGACGATCATTTCGGCGTTATCGAAGATCGCTTTGTCGTCGGGCGCAATTCGCGCGCCGGCTGCAATGTAGTCCTGATCGCTCGCTTTAATGCCGGCGCCGGCGCCGGTCTGAACGGAAACCTCGTGGCCGTGGGCGACGTATTCGCGCACGCTCCCCGGTGTCAGACCGACGCGAAACTCTGAATTCTTGATTTCCTTCGGGACCCCAACTCGCATGGTGATGCTCCGTTCCGGCATGATTGCGTGATAATCGCGCATTAGCAGATTATTGTCCGCTTGGGGAGTGGAGCCAGTGGCATTGTGTGTGCTTAAAAGACGGCGACGGGCCAGCTTTCAACAGCGCGAACGCCACGACCGCGCGTCTTCGGAGAATTCATGACATCGTTCCGCATCCTTTTTCGCCAAGTAATCGTCACGACTGCGCGCGCGGCGCTTGCGGCCGCATTTGCCGCCGGGGCGACCGCGCCGGCAGCCGCCGATCCTATCCGTCAAACGAAAGGCGATTTCGAAGACAAGTTCCGCCAGCTCGATGAAAGCTGGCGCACGCCGAACATTTATCGCAATGCGGCGGGCGAGCCCGGCTTTGCGTATTGGCAGCAGGAAGCGGACTACAAGATCAAGGTTGCGCTCGATGAAGACGCCCGCCGCCTTACGGCCAGTGAAACCATCGCCTATCGCAACAATGCGCCCGACAGCCTGCGCTATCTGTGGCTTCAGCTTGAGCAAAACCGGTTCCGTACGGATTCGCTTGCGGAGCGCACGTCTACATTCGGCGGCATGGGCGCGCGCGGTCCCGGCGGCGCCCTCGGGCAGGGCGATAAGCCGGCGCGGGTCAGCTTTGGATCGCTGCGCCGTCACCAATTCATGAAAGACGTCGGCCTCGGGTTAGAAATCACAGCAGTCAAGGACGTCGCCGGTAACGATCTTCCGTACACAATTGTCGGCACGCTGATGCGGATCGATCTGCCGAAGCCGCTCAGCTCCCGCCAGTCGACGACGTTTACAATCGATTGGTCCTACAACATTCCGGAAGAAAACGCCGTCTCGGCGCGCGCCGGCTATGAGACTTTTGACGACGGCAACGATATTTTTCTGGTCGCGCAATGGTTCCCGCGTATGATCGCTTATTCCGACTACGAAGGATGGCACAACAAAGAGTTTTTGGGGCGCGGCGAGTTTACCCTCGAGTTTGGCGACTACGAGGTCGAGATAACCGCGCCAGCCGATCATATTGTTTCCTCGACGGGCGAATTGCAAAATCCCGACGACGTTCTGACGCAAACGCACAAAGAGCGGCTTGAAAAAGCGCGAACCGCCGACCGGCCGGTGTTTATCGTCACGCCCGACGAGGCGCTCGCGAACGAGAAGACCAAGGACAGCAAGCTCAAAACATGGCGCTTTAAAGCCAACCGCGTCCGCGATTTCGCCTGGGCCTCGTCGCGCAAATTTATCTGGGACGCGCAAGGGTATGAACAGGGCGGCGACGTGCAGCCTTTTGTCTGGGCGATGTCATTTTATCCCAAAGAAGGCGAGCCCTTGTGGTCCAAATATTCAACGCAAGCCGTGATCCAGACCATGGAGGTCTATTCGCGGTTTTCCTTTGATTATCCCTACCCAACGGCGCAATCGGTGAACGGGCCTGTCGGCGGCATGGAATATCCCATGATCACCTTCAATGGTCCGCGCACAGAGCTGCGCGACGACGGCACGCGAACCTATTCGCGGTCTGAAAAACGCTTTTTGATCGGCGTCGTCATTCATGAAATCGGGCATATTTATTTTCCGATGATCGTCAATTCAGACGAACGCCAGTGGACATGGATGGATGAGGGGTTGAATTCCTTTCTGCAGTTTGTCGCTGAACAGGAATGGGACCCGGAATACCCGTCGCGCAGGGGCGATCCGCAAAACATCGTCAATTACATGAAATCGACGCGGCAAGTGCCGATCATGACAAACTCAGAGAGCATTCTGCAGTTTGGAAACAATGCGTATGGCAAGCCGGCGACGGCGCTCAATATCTTGCGTGAGACGATACTGGGGCGCGAGCTGTTTGATTTTGCGTTCAAGGAATATGCGCGTCGCTGGCGCTTCAAGCGGCCGACGCCGGAAGACTTCTTCAGGACAATGGAAGAGGCCTCAGGCGTTGATCTCGACTGGTTCTGGCGCGGCTGGTTTTACTCCACCGATCATGTCGATATTTCTATCGACAACATCGCCAAGCTGCGTATCGATACCAAAGACCCCGATATCGATTTCGCGCGCCAACGCGAGGAGGCGTTGAAGGCGCCGTCTTCGGTGACCGACGTCAAGAACCGCGAAGAAGGCATCAAGCCGCGCGTTGAGCGTATGCCGGACCTCAACGACTTTTATGACGAAAACGATCGCTACACAGTCTCAAACAAAGATCGGAATGCCTACCAGAAGATGCTCGCTGACCTGGAAGACTGGGAGCGCAAGGCGCTCGAGCGCGCGGTTGAGGAAGATGAGAATTACTATGTGATGACGTTTTCCAACAAGGGCGGTCTTGTTATGCCGATCATTCTGAAAATGATGTATACAGATGGATCGACACAGGAATATCGCATGCCCGCGGAAGTCTGGCGGCGCAGCCCGAAACAGGTCTCGAAACTCTTCATCACGGATAAGGAACTCAAGGAAGTCGTTGTCGATCCGAACCTTGAAACCGCTGATGTCGATCTCAGCAATAATTACTTCCCGAGCCGCATTTTACCGTCACGCATTGAAGCGTACAAATCAAAGCGCAGCGGCGATCTGCCCAATCGGGATTTGATGGAAGACGTCAAAACCGAACTTAAAAAACCCGACGCGGAAAAAGCTTCAGAGACGGAAGACAATTCATCCGAAGGCGCTGAGACGCGGAACGACGAAAAAGACGACGGCAAAAAGGCCGACAACAAAAAGGCCGATGGGGCCGACAATGATGGTGCCGACAACGATGGAGCCGACGATGACGGCGATCTCTGAGCGCCTAGCGCTCGTCGTCGCCATTTTGAGCGTGCAATTGTTTGCACTCATCGATGCGTCGGCCCATCAACAAAAAACGGCGCTCACAACCGTGCTTTTTAACGCGCGGACCGGCAATCTTGAGGTGGCGCATGAGATTTCTGTTCACGACGCCGAACATGCGGCCAAACGCATGTGGGGCTATGCCGATCTTGTGAGCGATAACGAGCGCCAGGCGCGCTTTGCCGACTATGTGCGCAGCCGCTTTTCCATCAAGACCGAAACCGGGGCGCCCCTCGCGCTGACGCCGATTGGCCATGAGATTGAGGGGCCTGTTTTGTGGATCTACCACGAAGCGCCCGCGCCTGAGGGCGCCAGCGAGCTCGTTATTAATGACAAAATCCTGCAGGATTTCTGGACCGACCAGGTTAACCTTGTGAATGTGGAACGGGGTGAGTTTCGCGGATCGTTAATCTTTCGCGAGGAAAGCCCGGCGCAATCGCTTCCGATGACGCCAGCGGCGCCGGAAAACTAGGAAATTGCACCGTTTACAAATGACTAACGCCCGTTAACGAGAGGCTAATCTCTCGGCGTGCACACTATCGGCGTCGCCGGCGCCGCCCGGCATTCAGAACCTTCGGAGAGCGCGCCATGCTCAGCACCGCCCGCGTTGATATTCCAGCCCCTGTAGAGGTGCGATTGAAACGCAACTCGGAATTCGTGGACAACATCATGGAGTTCACGCGCGAGGACCTGATCGGGTTCCGTCGGCCGCTTGCGGCGACATTTGCGTTGACGACGCCGCTTGTCGTCGCATTTGTGTATTACGCCTACGGCTTTGAGATGATGTTCAAGGTCGCTTCCAGTCACTTCCTGATCGCATCCGCGGGGCTCTATCTTGTGGGCCGCAACCAATGGCCGGGTCTTGTCCGTGAATTTGAGTATCGCAGCGGCGAGAAACGCAAAGCCGTCGCGGATCTGAAGTGCGGGTTCACCGAGTCTTCTTTTTTGAACATCAAACGCGCGCCCCGCTTTGTGGAGCACCAGCATGGCGTTCTCGCGTTTGTTGATGTCGGCGACTTCAAGACGCTTTATTTCGCGATTGAAAACGATCCGGAAGACCCGCGCTGGACGCTTTACGAGTCCGGCGAAATGTCCCGCCGCATCTGGCGGTGGATGCGGCTGCCGGTGTCTCGCGAGATTGTGAAGTTCGCCACCGAAGGCACCAAGCTCGGCAATCGCCGCGACACGCCCCGGATCGAATCGACCGACGCGTGGG
>JBCBBT010000005.1:0-78319 GCA_038531315.1 Pseudomonadota bacterium | reverse complement strand
CTCCGATCTATCCTGAACCTTGTGCGAAACGGCGCCGCGCTTGACGAGGCGCTGGACCGGTGCCGCTCTTTCGATGCGCTGGAAGGCGCAGACCGAAAATTCGCGCGGGCGCTTGCGACAACCGTTCTGCGCCGCCAGGGCGCTCTTGATCATGTCATCGGGGCCTATCTGAACCGGCCTTTGCCGAAACGCGCCGCCCGCGTCGGCGATATCCTGCGGCTTGCGGCAGCGCAGAGCCTTTTCTTCGAAACGCCCGATCATGCCGCCGTATCGCTCGCGACCGAGATTGCAAAACGCTACGAGGAGACAAAAGGCTACGAAGGCCTGATCAACGCAATCGCGCGCAAGATCGCGAAAGCCGGCCCCGACGCCGTCGCCTCTCTGCCCCCGCGTGTTGATACGCCTGGCTGGTTATGGCGCGCATGGGAGCGCGCTTATGGTCCTCAAAAAACCCGCGCCATCGCCGCGGCGCATGAAAACCCGGCGCCGCTCGATCTGACGCCGCAGGACGCCTCCAAGCTTGAGGCGCTTGGCGATGATCTTGGTGCGGAGATTGTCCTGGGCGCAAGTCTGCGTCTTCGCGTTCCCGGTCCGTTGACGGAGCTTGCGGGCTTCGCCGAGGGCGCCTGGTGGGTGCAGGATGCGGCGGCGGCTGTCCCGGCGCGCCTGCTTGGCGACATTGCGGGAAAAACGGTTTTTGATCTCTGTGCGGCCCCTGGCGGCAAAACCATGCAGCTTGCCGCGGCGCGCGCGCGCGTCATTGCCGTCGATCAAAGCGGGCCGCGCCTCAAACGCGTTCAGGAGAATCTGGAACGTGTCGGGTTGCGGGCTGAAACCGTCAAAGAAGATGTGTTGGCGTGGGAGCCGGCCCGACTGGCCGATGCAATCCTCCTCGACGCGCCCTGTTCGGCGACCGGCACCATCCGCCGCCACCCGGACATCTTACGGTCGAAAACAGAAGACGACGTCAGGGCGCTTGTCGCGCTGCAGGCGGCGATGATCGACAAAGCGGTCGCTCTGTTGAGACCAGGCGGCACGCTGGTCTATGCGACCTGCTCGCTGCAATCGGAGGAAGGCGAGCGTCAGGCTTCAGCGGCGCTGTCCCGCCATGAGACACTGTCGCGCCTGCCGGTTCAGGCCGGCGAGGTCGGCGGTCTTGATGAGGCGATTACCCGCGATGGCGATTTGCGCTTTTTACCGTCAATGCTCGCCGATCAGGGCGGCATTGACGGCTTTTTTGCGGCGCGCTTTGTCAAAGCCGCGACATAAGGCGCATTCGGCCGTTCGCAGTCACCGATTGTTCACGCAAGGCCCGGATGATCGAGGCTCTATTCGCCCCTAAAGCCTTGAAGAAAGCACAAAGACAGCCGATATTCATGGCTCGCGCGGTGCGCGCCTCGCACCGATTTGAGACTGCTTTTTCCAGAAGAAAGAGGCTTTCAACACATGAACGATAACCGCAACCAATATGACCAGTCGCCCCTTGGCGGCACGGTCGCAAGGCCCGCAGGTCTGGAGATCGATGCAGGTCTGCGCAGCTACATGCTCGGCGTTTACAACTATATGGCGCTTGCTGTGGCCGGCACGGGGCTGGTGTCTTTCTTCGTCGCGTCGAACCAGAACCTGATTTACGCCATTGCCGGCACGCCGCTGAAATGGGGTCTTTTTATCGGCATCCTCGCGCTCGGCTGGTTTGCGCCGCGCGTAATGTTCTCGGGATCCAAAGCGCTCGCCCATGGGATGTTCTGGCTCTACGCCGGCCTCTGGGGGTTGTTGATCGCGCCGATGCTGTTTGCTTTCGCCTCAGCGGGCGCGGCCGTAGAGATTTACAAGGCGTTTTTCATTACAGCGACGATCTTCGGCGCGCTCAGTCTTTATGGCTATACGACGAAGAAAGATCTCTCCGGTTGGGCGAGGTTTCTCTTTATGGCCTCTATCGGACTGTTGATCGCCATCGTCGCGAACGTAATCTTCTTCCAGAGCACGCTGATGAGCCTTGTCACGTCATGCGCCGTGGTTCTGGTGTTCTCCGGCGTGACCGCCTATGAGACGCAGATGATCAAGTCGCTTTACCGCGAGGGCAGCGACATGAACGATCGCGCTTCGATCTTCGGCGCGTTTGCGCTCTACGGATCATTCGTGACGCTCTTCATCCATATCCTCAATATTCTCGGCATCATGCGCGACTAGGTCGCCGCCGCGAGCCATTTTTTTTACAAACCCCGCTCATCGCAGCGGGGTTTGTTTTTTAGGCGCGCTCATCTATCTGTGAGTTCTTGTTAAGAGAGTTGGGCGGCGCTGGGCTCTTACAGCGCCTATTTGCATATGATGACTTCCCCTGACCGCCTGGGCTTGCCGGTCACAAACGCCACCCCTGAGGCGGCTGCCGGCTATGACGCTTATGTTGCTGAGTTCCTGAGTTATGGCGCAGCGCTACGCGATCTATTCGATGTTGCGGATGCGCGCCCTGATTGTGCGCTGATCAACGCGCACGCAGCAGCGCTTCATCTTGCTTTTGAGGGCGCTGAGGGCTGGATGAATGCAGGGCCTTATCTGGAGCGCATGCGTCGGGCTGCGCCGGCGGCGACAGCGCGCGAGCAATTGTTTTGCGCTGCGGTCGATGTCTGGTCGAGGAAAGATTTCATCGGCGCCGGCGAAAAACTCGATGAGCTCACCGTGCGATGGCCGGCTGATCTTTGCGCCATCAAATGGGGACAATACCACGCCTTCAACCTGGGCGATCAGGCTGGGCTTTTGCGGTTCGGCGAACGCGCGCGCATCGTGCACGAACAAACGCCTTACGCCCGCGGTATGATCGCCTTCGCGCTTGAGCAAAACCATCGCCTCGAGGAAGCCGAGGAAGAGGGGTATCGCGCGACAGAAATCGCCATTGACGACGCCTGGGCCCACCACGCCGTCGCGCACGTCATGGAAACGCAGGGAAGAGCGGAAGACGGCGAACGCTGGCTCGCCCACTGCGCACATACATGGGATCGCAAAGGCGTCTTCATTCGCGATCACAATTGGTGGCATGCGGCGCTTTTTCAACTGAGCCTCGAGCGATGCGATGCGGCGCTGGCGATATTCGACGACCGGCTATGGGGCGCGTGGCCGGAATTTCCGCAGGAACAGATTGGGGCCGTATCCATGCTCTGGCGGCTTGAGCTGCGCGGTGTCGACGTTGGCGATCGCTGGACGCCAATTGTCGACCAAGCGCGCGTCCGGGCCGGCGAGCACATTTTGCCGTTCCACGACCTGCATTATCTCTACGCGCTTGCGCGGGCCGGGGCGCCCGGCGAGGCGGCGGCGTTTTTGGCGTCAATTAAGCGGCATGCGGAGCAAACCGAGACGGGCGCTGTAGGGGTGCGCGATCGCGCTGCCGGCGACCAGAATGTCTGGGCGCGCGTTTGTGCGCCATGCGCTGAGGCGATCCTCGCTTTCGCCCAGGAAGACTATGAGAGTGCGGCGACTCTATTGCGGGCTGTCGACACGGACCTTCACAGGATTGGCGGCAGTCATGCGCAGCGTCACGTTTTTGCGGAAACACGAATAGTTGCGGAAAATGCGGGCGCTCAGATCGCCGCTGCGCTTTGAAAATCGGGCGAGGGATTCCAGCCGGGCTTGCCGCCCTTGTTTGTGAACCGCGTCTCGCCTTTCAGCGCGCCGCCTGATAACAACGACGGTCATGACAAATCATCTTCATAAAAATGACTTGCCGGAGGGGATCGATTTTGGCGCCGCCGTGGCTGTCGATTCCGAGACGCTGGGCCTCAACACCCTGCGCGACCGGCTCTGCGTGGTTCAGCTGTCGGCCGGCGACGGCGACGCGCACCTCGTTCAACTGGAGCAAGGCGCCTACGCCGCGCCGCGCCTCAAGGCATTGCTGAGCGATGCGTCGGTGTTGAAGATCTTCCATTTTGCCCGGTTCGACGTCGCCGCATTTCTATATTGGCTTGGCGTTGAGACGACGTCTGTCTACTGCACGAAAATCGCGTCGCGGCTGACCCGGACCTATACTGATCGCCATGGCCTGAAAGACCTGACGCGCGAGCTTCTGGGCGTTGAGATGTCGAAACAACAACAATCGTCTGATTGGGGCGCGCAAGAGCTGAGCCCCGCCCAGATCGACTATGCCGCAAGCGACGTCCTCTATTTGCATGCCCTTAAAGAAAAACTCGACCAGATGCTTATGCGGGAAAACCGCACAGAAATGGCTCAGGCATGCTTCGACTTTCTGCCGGTGCGTGCGCGTCTTGACCTGTCTGGCTGGTCCGAAGATGACATATTTGCGCACTCTTGAGGTCATTGCGCCCGGTTTTTTCGCAGAAAAAGCGGGAATCAGCCGTCTCGCGCCCTACATGACGATTATGTTAAGATGATCGCCTCAGGTCTATGGCGCGCCCGCGCGCCGCTGGCCGTCTGCACCGCAGATGGCGCTGGGTGAGAATTGAGCAAAGAGCAACCAAACCGCTGATGACCGCAGTCGCTTCCAATGCCGCAGGATCGAGCCGCCAGGCGGCGGGGCATGATCGACGGCGTGTTCTTGAGAATCTGCCGACAGGCCAGCGCACGACAAGCGCGGACGCCCTTGCGCGCTCAAAGATGGTCGCCCGGTTGCGGATCGCATTGCCGGTTTTGGCGGTGTTGCTTGTTCTGGTCTTCTTGATGACCTCACAGCCGGAAAAATCGAACGATGCGTTTCTGGATGATTTCAAAAATCTCGAGGCGACGCCGGAAGAACTCGTGATGTCGAGCCCGCGCTTTGCCGGCGTCGATGATGACGGCAAGCCGTTCAACATTACCGCTGAGACCGCAACGCGCGAGCCCGACACCCAGGAGCGCGTCGCCCTGACTAATCCGCGCGCCGTCACCCGCGATGACGGCGAAGAGACCGTCGTTACCGCCAACCGCGGCGTATATCAGTCTGATGCGCGCCTCCTGACGCTGAATGAGGACGTCGTTTTGAACCACGCCCTTGGGGCCGACAATTATGTGCTGCGCGCGAACGATGCTCTCGTAAAGCTCGGCGACCAGAAGGTTGAAACCGTCACAGGGGTTGAGGGGGTCGGTCCGGGCGGGAACACCTTGCGTGCGGACGCGATGGAAGCCTATCAGGGGAACGGACGCGTTATTTTTAAAGGCAATGTGAAGTTGAAAATATATCAGTCCTCTCAAACAACGGGGCCGGTTCTGCGCGATGTGCAAACCGACGACACCAGCGAGCGGCCGCAATGATCCGCCATATTCTTGCAAGCGGGCTTTTCATTGGCGCATTCGCGGTCGCCACCGATGGTGCGCGCGCCCAACTCGCCCAATCCGAGACCTGTGACGAGCCGCTCGATATTGCGGGCGATCAGCTCGAGGGCCTCGACAACAACGCCGTATTGACCGGCAATGTGATTGTTGTGCAGTGCGACGCCGTGCTGACCACGGCGCGCCTTGAATATTCGCAAAACGCATCGGGGGCCCTTGAAACGCTGACCGCCATTAGTGCGGTGCGTTATTCCAACAAGGAAGACGCGATCAGCGGCGATCGCGCCGTTTATGATGAGGGCCGGCGCTCAATCACGTTCACCGGCGACGTCGCCGTGGTTCAGGGCCAACAAATTCTGACGGGCGAGCGCCTCGTCTATTGGCTCGATACCGGAAAATTCACCTTCACCGCCGCGCCCGGTCAACGGATCAGGGGCGTTTTCCACACCAAGTCGCTGGACAGCGCGCCATTGTAATCTGATACCGGGAAAGGAAGGCGGCGTTCATGGCCGGCCAGACACAACAACCAACACAGAGCGAAACCCGGTCGGCGCCGACTGAAAAACGCGCCAAAAAAGCGCCTGCCAAAAAGAAAACGGCGCCAAAAACCCCGGCGAACGGTGTTGAGGAAAAGCGCCAAAAACCGGCCCAGCGCGCGACTGAAGCCGGCGGATTGTTTGCCGAAAATCTTCAGAAATCTTTCAAGCGTCGCCCGGTTGTGCGGGGCGTGTCGATGGGGGTGCGCCGCGGCGAAGTCGTCGGGCTGTTGGGGCCAAACGGCGCGGGGAAAACCACCTGTTTTTATATGATCACGGGGCTGATCCCCGCTGACGGCGGCGCCATCACGATCGACGGCGCCGATGTGACGCGCTTGCCGATGTATCAACGCGCGCGGCTTGGGGTCGGTTATCTGCCGCAGGAAGCCTCGATTTTCCGGGGATTGACCGTTGAACAAAATTTGCGCGCCGTGGTTGAGCTGGTTGAGAAGAACAAGGCCAAACAACAAGCGCTGATTGACGATCTGTTAACCGAGTTCAACATCACCCACATTCGCAGCGCCCCTGCGCTGGCGCTGTCGGGCGGCGAGCGGCGGCGCGTCGAAATCGCCCGAGCGCTGGCGACAGGCCCGGCTTTTATGCTGTTGGACGAGCCATTTGCCGGCATCGACCCGCTGGCCATCGCCGATATCCGGGAATTGGTGAAACATTTGAAGGATCGGGGGCTTGGCGTCCTGATCACCGACCACAATGTCAGAGAGACCCTCGATATCATTGATCGCGCGTACATAATTCATGAAGGAGAAGTCCTTATAGAAGGAGCGCCCGGCGATATTGTCGGGGATGAGGACGTTCGCCGCGTTTACCTTGGCGACGAATTTCAAATGTAACCCGGGGCGACGCCTTACGCCTCGGCCGATGGAAAGGTTAAGGGGGCGTTTTTGTGGCGTTAGCTCCGAAACTTGAATTCAGACAATCCCAGCAGCTGGTGATGACGCCGCAGCTGCAACAAGCGATCAAGCTGTTGCAGTTGTCGAATATGGAGCTTGCTGAATTCGTTGAAGAGCAGTTGTCTGAAAATCCCTTCCTTGAGCGCGAGGCCGAACGCGGCGACACCCGTGACGGGGCGCGCACGATGGATGAAGATCGTTCGTCATCGGATGAAATCGCCAAAGACGCGCCCGACGCGGGGCTCGATCTCAATGACGCCGGCGCGGTCGGCGCCGCCAGCGAAGCCCTTGATGCGGGGGAGCACGCGGTCGATCCTGAAAGAGCGCCCGGCGATGCGCCGGCGGAATATCAAACCAATGACTGGTCGACGGTGGGCGCCGGCGGTGCCGCGCCCGGCGATGATCGCGCGATTGACGCGACCCATGTGTCGGAGAAGTCGTTGAGCGAGCACTTGTCTGAGCAGTTGACGGTCGCGACCGCCGACCCGCAGCTTTTATTTATTGGCGCCTACCTGATCGATCTCATTGACGATGCGGGATACTTGCGTGAGCCGATCAGCGGCGTGGCCGACCGGCTTGGCGCTGAGGAAGAAGCGGTCGAGGAAACGCTTCGGCTTATTCAGAGCTTTGATCCGAGCGGCGTCGGCGCGCGCACGCTCGCGGAGTGCCTCTCCATACAGCTGGCCGATCGCAATCGACTTGACCCGACGATGCAAGCTTTTATCGACAATCTCGAATTGCTCGCGGAGGCGGACTTAAAGGGTTTGATGAAAGCAACGCAGGCTGATGAAGAAGACGTGCGCGACATGATTGCTGAAGTCCGCGCGCTTACCCCAAAGCCCGGCTATGCTTATGGAGGCGAGGCCGTGCAGGTCGTCGTTCCCGACGTATTCGTTTCCAACCGCGCCGACGGCGGCTGGAAGGTTGAGCTGAACAGCGACACCTTGCCGAAGATCCTCGTCAACCGGACCTATTTCACCAGCATTTCAAAATCGAGCGATAAAGAAGAAGACAACGCGTTTCTCAATGAGCAGTTCGCCAATGCGAACTGGCTTGCAAAGAGCCTCGATCAACGGGCGCGGACGATTTTGAAAGTTGCGCGTGAGATCGTTCGTCAGCAGGATGAGTTTTTTGTCCGCGGCGTCAAATATTTACGGCCTTTGAATTTGCGCACGGTCGCCGATGCGATATCCATGCATGAATCGACCGTCTCGCGGGTGACTTCCAATAAATACATGGCGACGCCGCGCGGCCTGTTTGAACTGAAATACTTCTTCACGGCGGCCATCGCATCGTCCGCTGGCGGGGAAGCGCACTCGGCCGAGGCGGTCAGGCACCGCATTCAGGAGCTGATTGCCGCTGAGACCGCTGACAGCATCCTTTCCGACGACAAAATTGTTGAAATCCTGCGCGGTGAGGGCATCGATATTGCGCGGCGAACTATCGCTAAGTATCGGGAAACATTAAATATTCCCTCATCCGTTCAACGCCGGCGGCTGGCGTTGCGCGAGGCGATCTAAATTGCGTCGACGAATCGCGTTTCGGGTCTTTTCTGGCTCCTAAACCGACCGATATAGTAATAAGATCAAGACCGGACGCGCCCCTTAAAAGCGCGACGATAACAATCGGAGGCTCCATGGAAATTAAGGTCAGCGGCAAAAACATGGATCTCGGAGACGCCTTGCAGGCGCATGTTTCGGAACAACTTACCGAAAGCACCAGCAAATATTTTGGCCGCGGCGCCGCAGCGACCGTAATTTTCACAAAAGAGCGCCATGTCGTCGAATGCGAGATGACAGCGCATCTTGATTCCGGTGTTTTTCTGGCCGCCCACGGCGAAGGCGGCGAAGCCTACGCGGCTTTTGAAGACGCCCTAGAGAAGCTCGAAAAACGCCTGCGTCGGTATAAGCGCCGGTTAAAAAATCACCACGCCAACGGCAAAGCGCCGTTGCCCGCAGAAAATGCGGCTTTCTATGTTTTGGAACCGTTGGGCGAGGAAACGGACGATCAGGCTGATGACGGGGATCCGACCCCTGTCGTAGTCGCAGAAGGACAAACGCCGCTGCGCGAAATGACCGCAGGGGCGGCTGTGATGCAACTCGACCTCGCGGATCAACCGGCGATTGTGTTTAAGAACGCCGCCCATGGGCGGATCAACGTGGTCTACCGGCGGCGCGACGGCCACATCGGGTGGGTGGATCCCAAGGACGACTAAGCCTGCCGTGATGCGCTTTCCGGACGGTGCGGTCGGCCTCACGCCATCGCCCGCCTTGCAATCTGAGGCGGCGCCGGCGACGTTGATCTCTCCCGTATTCGTGAACGGTCGCTTTGATCGCTCGGGGGCAAAAATCCTGCATCACCCTCGACATCGCCTGTTTGAATGTGCACATGAGGGCTCGAAATTTTGGCTTTCCGCTATCGTGAAGATTGTGTAGATAGCGCGCTCGCCTGATTTGCGGGCGGAGGTAAGCGTAGCGCCATAACGGCGGTTTCAGCGGGCGTCGCATCGCCGTCGGTCCAGACCAATTTGAATAAACAGTCACGGGTAAAGAGTATTCTGATGGGACTGCAGAACTTACTGACAAGCGATAGTGTGATTTTAAACGTCAAGGTGCGGTGCAAGCGCGAGGCCTTAAGCCTTCTCGCCGATCGTGCGGCGGAGCTTACCGGGTTAAGCGCAGAGACGATCCGTGATGCTCTTCTGGAGCGCGAACAATTAGGGTCGACCGGCGTCGGCGACGGGGTCGCGCTGCCGCATGGCAAGATTGACGGCCTGTCAAAAATCACCGGCGTGCTCGCGCGGCTGGACGAGCCCGTGGACTTTGACGCCGTCGATGAACAGCCCGTCGATCTTCTGTTTTTGTTGCTTGCCCCAAGCGAAGCGACCGCGGCCCATCTGAAAGCGCTCGCCAAGGTCTCTCGGTTGCTGCGCGATGAACAGATGCGCGAGGCGCTGCGCGGCGCCGATACCGCCGAAGCGTTGTTCGCCGCCGCGACAAGCGACAATCCCCATTCTGACGCGGCCTGAAGTTCCGGTTATGAAAGAACCCACGTCGCAGACAACGCCGCCTGAGGTCGCCTCCATGGCGATCTGCGGCGCTTATTTGATGGTGGCGTTCGCTGACGGTCGCTTCGATGACAGCGAGGAGAGCCGACTTCTTTCCTCGCTGATCAACGACCCTGCATTGACGTTTCTCGACGCCAAGGTGCTCGAAAAGACCTACAACGAACTCGTCGCCGCCTTTAGCGCTGAATACGGCGCCGCAAGCGAGCTTGTGTTGGATGCGGTTAAAACAGCGGGCGGCGATAAAACAATCGCGGACGCTGTCGCCAAGGCCTCACGGCTGGCGGTTGTCGCCGATCAGCGAATTGTTCCGCAGGAAGAAAAAATTCTTGAAAGTTTGGCTCTCGCTTTGGGGCGCGAGCCTGGATCGCTTTGAAAATTCTGATTGCTGACGCCCGCCGCTAATGGACGCTGACGGGGTCCATCTCGTGTTGGCGCGCGGCGGCGAAGGCAAGGTCGCGGTCGCCTACAAGCGCGAGGCGCTCGCCGTCCGCTGCGTGAACAGAATAGAGCGTTGCGTCCTCGGGGATTTCCATCGACGCGACATCGTCATCTTCCATCAGATCATCAAGCACATCGCGCGCGATGACGGCGCGGACATAAACGAGCTTGCGGCCGCCATAGTCGGCGAATTCCTTCGATGACATGGCGTCAAATTCGGAGAAATCAAAGTCGTCACGTGTGTCGGTCATGGCTAACGGCTTTCTCGCTCGGATCGTCAAAAGAAGCGACGGCGCGCTGGGCGGGCTCTGAAAAGTGTGCCTTACAATGCCTAGCAAAGATTAAACGCTCGGCGCTCTTACATGGATCAAGGTAGAGATATTATATAACATTTCAATACGAGCCACAGGAATGCCCCGGTATGGTCACAACATTATGACCCTTTGTGATACAGTCCTTGTTTCGCAAGCGAAATAAAAGTCTGAATGTCAATATTGCCGCCTGAAAGCGTCACCGCAGCGGTTTTTCCGCGCACGTCGATCTTGCCGGAAAGGATCGCCGCAAGCGCGACCGCGCCGCCCGGCTCGATAACCAGCTTAAGAACGCGGTAAGCATAAATCATTGCGTCAATCACTTCAGGCTCGATGACGGCGGCGCCCCCGACGACCGTCTTTTCGAGAATTGGCAATGTCAGCGCACCGGGCGTGGGGGTGGCGATCGCATCGCAAATCGTTGGCCGGCTGACATCCGCGAAACGGCGTTCGCGGTCGCGGATCGACGCCCATGTCTCATCGTACCCTTCGGGCTCGGCGATAAAGAGTGCCGTTTGGGGTGACACGTCTTGCAGGATTGTCGCGCCGCCAGCGGCGAGCCCGCCCCCGCCGCAGCAAAAAACAAAGGCGTCAGGCGCGAGATCCTGGCGTCGCATGTCCTCAATCGTTTCGAGCGCCAACGTGCCCTGGCCCTCTATGATATGCGGGTGATCATATGACGGCGCGATCACGGCCCCGGTTCGGGCGGCGATTTCTTTGCCAATGTCTTCACGATTTTCTTTGTAACGATCAAAGAAGACGATCTGGCCGCCAAGGGCTTTCACATTATCGATTTTCACCGAAGGCGCATCGCTCGGCATAACGATGGTCGCCTCGCAACCGAGCAGCTTGGAAGCGTAGGCGACCCCTTGAGCATGATTGCCCGATGACCATGCGACAACCCCTTTTGCGCGCTCCTGATCCGTCAGTTGCGACATGAGATTGTAGGCGCCGCGGAGTTTAAATGAGCCGTAATGCTGAAGGACTTCCGCCTTTAAGAATACGCGTGCCCCGACGAGTTCGTTCAGAACAGGCGACTCAATCAAAGGTGTACGGACGATAATGCCTTGAAGGCGCTTGGCTGCGGCGCGCACCCCGGCGGGCGTAATCTGAGCTGACATGCTAAAGCCCCCCTTCGCCAATGCGTCCAGCGCTTATAAGCAAGATCACCCCAATAATTATCCGATAGATCACAAACGGCGTGAAACTCATGGAGCGTGTGAGGCGCATGAAAACGGCGATCGCCGCAAGCGCTGAAATGAACGAAAGCGTAGCAACGATCAACGCTGCGACTGCGCCGGACTGAACGCCAGCCGCCGCTGTTGCGGGTTCGACTGGCGATGCAAGGCTGATCGCCGCGAAAAGACCTGAAACGAGAATTGTTGGTATCGCAATCAGCATCGAAAACCGCGCCGCTTCGGTACGCGACCAGCCGAGATAGCGCGCCGCTGTCATTGTCACGCCCGACCGGCTGGACCCAGGGACGATGGCGATGACCTGCGCTACGCCGATCAGCATGGCGTCGCGCCAAGTGAGTTGACGCAGATCGCTCTTCGAAGCCGGGCTTTTGTCGGCGTGCCAGAGAAACAGGCCAAAAATGATGAACGCCCAACCGATGACAGCCGGCGAGCGCACAGTGTCGATCAGGCCGGTAAGAGCGAAGATCCCGCCGATCACAACAATTGGGACCGTCGCGGCGGCGATCTGCAGAAAGAGCGTGCGGTCCGCAGATGTTTTGAGCATGAGCGTATCGAGGCCGCCGCGCGTCAGGGCGGCTGTTTCCTCGCGGAAGTAAATTAGTACGGCAAATAAAGAGCCGACATGCGCTGCAACGTCGATCAAAGGGCCCTGATCGCGCCAGTCATCCACGAGGAGCGGCGCCAAGATCAGGTGCGCGGACGAGGAGACAGGCAGGAATTCAGTAATTCCCTGAATGATGGCGAGGACGATCAGCTGGATCAGAGGCATTGCGGTCTCGGGTTCGACGGTCTTCGTCGGTGTGTTGCAATGCGGGGTTCGTTGCAAGGCTTGTCTGCGCATTGCGCCGACCCTGGAAGCGGCGCGTGAGGGCGCTGAGTTGCCCTAAAGGGCGCGCCGCGCCCCGTTTGGCGCGGCACGCCATTGCGTCGCAGGCAGGCCCCCGCGCGCTGTTGTTGCGTCGCGACGGGACCCGTGTTATCCCCCGCCGAATTCTGAAACCGGGGCATTTCAACGCGCGTTGACAGGTCCTGAAAGCAGTCGTTTTTTCAATAGGTTATGGCGGTTCAGAAAGCGGATCGCCGCCGTTTTCAGGAGCGTTGAAAAGCCTCCCATGACGTCTTCCGATATGTCTTCAGCCGATCCCGCCTCAGGCGGTTTTTCCACCGCGCCTACGCTCTCCGGCGCCGCGGGCCGCTATGCCGAAGCGCTTTTCGACCTGGCGCGGGATGAAAACGCTGTCGATGCAATCGAAAAAGACCTGAAAACGCTCCACGTCGCCATCGGCGCCGCGCCCGCGTTTCGCGATTTTCTGGCGAGCCCGCTCTATAGCCGCGACGACCAGGAAAATGCGATCTCTGCGATTGCGGAGAAGTCGGATGTATCCGGCCTGACAAACAACTTTCTGCGTCTTGTCGCCAAAAAAGGCCGGTTGTTTTTGCTGCCGAAAATGATCGGAGACTTTCTCAAGCTCACCGCCCATGCGCGCGGCGAGATCGACGCTGAAGCGACGTCCGCCGCTCCGTTGTCTGATGAACAAGCCAAACGTCTGCGCGGTGAAATCGAGAGGCTGGCCGGCCGCGCTGTCAGTCTGCAAACCAAAGTTGATCCGGAGTTGCTTGGCGGCCTCGTCGTCAAAGTGGGCTCGACCATGATCGACTCATCCCTGCGCACAAAATTGAACAAACTTAAAACTGCGATGAAAGAGGCCTAATCGATGGAACTTCAGGCGTCAGAAATTTCCTCCATTCTCAAACAGCAAATCAAGGATTTTGGCAAAGACGCCGAGGTCACGGAAATCGGCCAGGTGCTGTCCGTCGGCGACGGCATCGCCCGGATTTACGGTCTTGATAATGTTCAGGCTGGCGAGATGGTCGAATTCGCCAATGGCGTTAAAGGCATGGCGCTGAACCTTGAAAGCGACAATGTCGGCGTCGTGATTTTCGGCGAAGACCGCGATATCAAGGAAGGCGACACGGTAAAGCGGACGAAGTCGATTGTTGATGTGCCCGTCGGCAAAGGCCTTCTTGGCCGCGTTGTCGATCCGCTCGGCAATCCGATTGACGGCAAGGGGCCAATTGAGGCGACTGAACGGCGTCTTGTTGATGTCAAAGCGCCTGGCATTTTGCCGCGTAAGTCCGTGCACGAACCGGTGCAGACCGGCATTAAGGCCATCGACGCCATGATCCCTGTTGGTCGCGGCCAGCGTGAACTTGTTATCGGCGACCGCCAGACCGGGAAAACTGCGATTTGCGTTGACGCGATCCTGAACCAGAAAGCGGCCAACCTTGGCGACGACGAAACGAAAAAGCTCTACTGCGTTTACGTCGCCGTCGGTCAGAAACGCTCAACGGTCGCTCAGATTGTGAAGACGCTGGAAGACAACGGCGCGCTTGATTACTCGATCGTCGTCGCAGCGACGGCTTCCGAGCCGGCGCCGCTTCAGTTCCTGGCGCCGTTCGCCGGCTGCGCCATGGGCGAGTATTTCCGAGACAACGGCATGCACTCGCTGATCATTTATGATGATTTGTCGAAACAGGCCGTCGCCTATCGCCAGATGTCGCTTTTGCTCCGCCGCCCGCCAGGCCGCGAAGCGTATCCTGGCGACGTTTTCTACCTGCACTCGCGACTTCTTGAACGCGCCGCGAAACTGAACGACGACAATGGTTCGGGATCAATGACTGCGTTGCCGATTATTGAAACGCAGGCGAACGACGTATCGGCTTATATCCCGACCAACGTGATTTCGATTACCGACGGTCAGATCTTCCTCGAAACAGATCTTTTTTATCAAGGCATTCGCCCGGCGGTGAACGTCGGTCTTTCGGTTTCGCGTGTTGGGTCTGCGGCTCAGATCAAAGCGATGAAGCAGGTCGCTGGTAAAATTAAAGGCGAGCTTGCTCAGTACCGAGAGCTTGCCGCGTTCGCGCAATTTGGATCAGACCTTGATGCATCGACGCAGCAAATTCTCAATCGCGGCGACCGGCTCACCGAATTGATGAAACAGCCGCAATACTCACCGCTTCTTGTGCAAGAGCAGGTCGTCGTCATCTACGCAGGCACTAACGGATATCTCGACAAAATCCCGACTGATCGCGTCGGCGCTTTTGAAGAGGAATTCTTGCGTAAAATGCATGCGGACCATGCTGATATTCTCTCCGCAATTCGCGACAGCGGAAAGCTCGATGAAGATAACGAAGCCAAGCTTAAAGATGTGCTCGACGCATTTTCAAAGAGCTTTTCTTAAGCTGCGCTAGCGTTGGAACGGGCCTTAAATTTTGGTTTGGCGGCAGGACCTGTTTTCATTGGTGTTTTGCTGATGTTTTGGGCCGCAGAGAGAATTGGAACGTCGTTTTTGGGCGGCGCATTGAAAGGCGTCGCAACTGGATTGTTCATCGTTGGTTTGTTCAAGGCGGCCGAAATCTTTCGTAGGACGCAAGCACAACAAGGAAGTGAAGCGGATCTTTAGTCATGCCCTCACTGAAAGACCTAAAAAACCGGATCAGCTCGGTTAAGTCGACCCAGAAGATCACCAAGGCCAAGCAAATGGTCGCGGCGGCGAAACTGCGTCGCGCCGAGGAGCGCGCCAAGGAATCGCGTCCCTACACAGAGCGAATGGAGGCGGTGCTCGCGAACCTGACCCAGGGCGCTGAAGGCAATCCGAATGCGCCGAAACTGCTCGCGGGGACAGGCGACGACAAAAAGCATCTCCTGATCGTCGCGACCGCCGACAAAGGCCTGTGCGGCGGCTTTAACTCGTCAATCGTGCGGCTCGCGCGCGAACACATCGCGCGCCTCCAGGGCGAGGGCAAAGACAAAGACATCAAGATCATTACCGTTGGACGCAAGGGTAACGACCAATTGAAACGACTATACGGTCACCTGATCATCCACGCTGTCAATTTCGTCGAAGTCAAGCAGGTCGGTTTTGCCGAAGCGCAAGACATCGGCGAACATGTTCTCTCGTTGTTTGATGCTGGTGAATTCGACGTTGCGACGTTGTTTTTCGGCAAGTTCAAAAACGTCGTGAGCCAGGTCCCGACCGCGCAGCAGATTGTCCCGGCGATTGCCCCCGAAGGCGTTGAGACGCCTGATCTCGGCGGCGCGGTCTACGAGTATGAGCCGGAAGAAGACGCAATCTTGAAGGCGCTGCTGCCGCGTTATGTTTCGGTTCAGATTTTCCGTGCGCTTCTTGAAAATGTCGCCTCAGAGCAAGCGGCGTCGATGACAGCCATGGATAACGCAACCCGCAATGCGGGTGAGTTGATCGACAAATTGACGCTTCAATATAACCGCGCGCGGCAAGCGCAGATCACCAAAGAGCTCATCGAAATCATTTCCGGAGCCGAGGCGCTCTAACCGAAAGGCGCGGCGTTCAAGCGCGCCGATCCGACAAAGTTTTAGCGGGAAACGCGGTGGCGACAAAAGTGGTCATGATTGCGCCCATGTTCCAAAAGGCTGATGCGCGCTGGCTCGACGACTTCGTCGAGGCGCCCGGCTTTATCTTTCAAAAAATTCAGCGAGCGCGCCGTGAATTAAGCTGGCACCAGCGCGGCCCGGTGACAGAGCCCGGCGAATGGGCGGAATTTATCGGCTATGCGCGGCGAGCCTTTGCGCAAAAGCCGGACGTCCTTGTGACGGTTTTTCCGCAACTTGCCTTCACGGCGGCTTTGGTCAAGCGGTTCACGTTCCGGCGAACGCCGATCATCGCATGGGCGTTTAATCTCGGCTCAACCGCCAACCGTTTGAAAGGCCGCCTCGCGGGCTTTGTACTGCGCTCCGTCACCGTATTCGTTGTCCACTCCAATGAAGAGCGCACGCGCTACGCCAACTGGCTTGGATTGCCTGAAAATCGCTTCCAATTCATTCCGCTGCAACGCGGTGCGCCAAAATATGGCCGCGCAGAAGACACTGACGCGCCGTTCATTCTGGCCATGGGGTCGGCGGGCCGGGATTACGAAACGCTTGTCGCAGCGACGGAGGATTTTCCCGGTAAGGTGCTGATTATCGCCAAACCCCAACTGACCGACGGACTTGCGCGCCGCGAAAACATTGAGTTTCAGAGCGGCCTGACGCTGGATGAGTGCGATCAGCTGCTCGCAAAGGCTCGCATCAATATCGTGCCGGTCGCAAATCTCGACACGGCGTCTGGCCAGGTGACGTTTTTGCGATCCCTTGGCCAGGGCGTCGCGACGATCGCCACCGACTGTCCTGGGACACGGGACTACCTGACCGACGGCAAGGACGCGCTTATTGTCCCGCCGCGCGACGCCGCTGCGATGCGCACCGCCATTAACGCATTATGGCGCGATGACGACCGGCGCGAAGAGATTGCCGAGGCGGGTGTTGAGACCTGGCGGGAGCGGTTTTCTGACGAGGCCGTCGCCGACGCCTTTCGGGCCCTTTTGGGCCGCGTCGCCAGCCCCGCTAAAGCCGCCTGACAGAAAGCTAAAACACCGCAGAAAAACCCCTCGAAATTCAATCGCTGAGCGGCTAGAAGGCTGCCAACAAAGACGGAAGTTAAGACATGACAAATAAAACCGGCCGCATCGCCCAGGTCATCGGCGCCGTCGTCGACGTGGAATTCGACGATCACCTGCCCGCGATTCTGAGCGCGCTTGAAACAGATAATAACGGCAATCGCCTTGTCCTCGAGGTCGCTCAGCATCTGGGACAAAACACTGTCCGGACAATCGCGATGGACTCCTCGGAGGGGCTAGTGCGCGGGCAGGAAGTCGCCGATACGGGCGCAGCGATTTCAGTGCCTGTCGGCGACGGCACGCTTGGCCGCATTATGAACGTTATCGGCGAGCCCGTTGATGACGCCGGCCCCATCCCGCATGAGCAGAAGCGTGGTATCCACCAGGAAGCGCCGCCATTTGTTGAGCAATCGACGGAAGCGGAAGTCCTTGTCACCGGCATCAAGGTCGTCGATCTTCTTTGTCCGTATGCGAAGGGCGGCAAGATCGGCCTTTTTGGCGGCGCGGGTGTCGGCAAGACGGTTCTGATCATGGAATTGATCAACAACATTGCTAAGACCCATGGCGGCTATTCCGTGTTTGCCGGGGTCGGCGAGCGGACCCGCGAAGGCAACGACCTTTACTGGGAAATGATCGAATCGAAAGTGAACGTCGATCCGCAGGAGAATAATGGTTCTGCTGACGGCTCAAAAGCGGCGCTGGTCTATGGCCAGATGAACGAGCCGCCGGGCGCGCGCGCGCGCGTCGCGCTGACGGGTCTGACGGTCGCGGAACATTTCCGCGACGAAGGTCAGGACGTGTTGTTCTTTGTCGACAACATTTTCCGCTTCACCCAGGCCGGCTCGGAAGTCTCGGCTTTGCTCGGCCGCATCCCGTCGGCCGTTGGCTACCAGCCGACGCTGGCGACCGATATGGGCGCCCTGCAAGAGCGCATCACGACAACGACCAAAGGCTCGATCACGTCGGTTCAGGCGATTTACGTGCCTGCGGACGACCTCACCGACCCGGCGCCGGCGACGTCGTTCTCGCACCTTGATGCGACGACGGTTTTGAACAGAGCGATCGCGGAAAAAGGTATATATCCGGCTGTTGACCCGCTTGACTCGACGTCGCGGATTCTCGATCCGCGCGTGATCGGCGAGGAACATTATAAGGTGGCCCGCGATGTTCAGGGCATCCTTCAGCGCTACAAAGCCCTGCAAGATATTATCGCCATCCTCGGCATGGATGAATTGTCTGAAGAGGACAAGCTCGTCGTGGCACGCGCACGCAAGGTTGAGCGCTTCCTGTCGCAACCCTTCGACGTGGCGGAAGTCTTCACCGGATCGCCGGGCGTTCAGGTGCCGCTTGATGAAACAATCAAGGGTTTCAAGGGACTGGTCGCCGGCGATTATGACCACTTGCCGGAGGCGGCTTTCTACATGGTCGGCTCTATGGACGAAGCGATCCAAAAGGCCGGCAAACTTGCGGCGGAAGCAGCTTAACGGTTGATGGACGCATATTGTGCCGGCGACATCGGATCCTAAAATGACGCGTGCGGAACGTATCTTCGTACGTATTTCGGTGATACAAACGATTCTGGCTGTAACGGGTTTTTTCGTCGCCCTTGTCGCCTTGTTCGCTGCGCTCAATGAAGCTGATGCGGTTCGCAAGCAGCAAATGGCGAGTGTCTGGCCGCATGTCACGATTCGCGACTACAATTACGGGTCGGCGGGCGCAGAACGTTTCAATGTCGTTATCGGCAATCGTGGCATTGGTCCGGCGCGCATTATGGTCGCGAGTCTTTTACTGGACGACGCAATCGTTGGATCGTGGCGTGAGTTGGTCACGCCGTTTACGGAAGATAACGTTTCAGAAGCCGCAATCTCAACTGTGCGCATCAGTGGCGCTGTGCTGGCGCCAGGAGAGGATATTGTGGCCTTTGGCGTCAGCGCGCAGCAAACGTCGCCAACGCTTGTCGCCGCCGTACAATCCTTGGCGCAATCGGGGCGCGTAAATATCGAGATTTGCTATTGCTCGGTATTTGATGACTGCTTCAGCCTCAACGCTGTTAAGGAAACCACAACGCCGGTCCAAAAATGCGTGTCTGCGTCGCGGAACGCGTCAGTGTGAGCGTGCGAGATCGTGAATAGGAAATACGATGTTTCGGAACGTTTTTTTGATAGCCAAGGCGACCAATTGTGAAAACCTTGGTGACAGAAGCGGCGGCGGTGCATGCGTTCGGCGCTGGAGAATATGAAAATGGCAGATAAGCTTCACTTTAACCTCGTCTCTCCTGAGCGCTCGCTCGCGTCGGTCGAAGCCGACATCGTGGAGGCGCCCGGCGTCGAGGGAATGGTCGGCATTTTGCCCGGTCATGCCCCTTTCATGACGGTGCTCGCGCCGGGCATCGTTAAATACACGGTAGAAGGCGCTGAGACGCGAGTCTTTGTAAGGGGCGGATTTGCCGAGGCGACGCCTGCCGGTCTTACGATTTTGGCCGAAGAAGCCATTCCGGTCGCCGAACTTGACCGCGATGAGATCGCGCGTCGCATCAAAAATTGCGAAGAGGATCTCTCGGATACGGATACGCTGCCGGAAACCCGGTTAAGTGCGGAAACAGAACTATCGCAGTTAAAAGAATTACAAGCGGCGCTCTAGCGATCGTTACGCTAAACCCGGCAACATTCTCGCAATAAAAAAGCGCTCCTTTTGGAGCGCTTTTTCTTTTGAATTTCTTGCCGTGTCAGGCCGCTTTTTTTCGCCTGCGCGCGGCGGCCCCGCCTAACAACGCCGTTCCAAAGAGCACGGCTGCGCCCGGGAGCGGTACAACCGCGTCAGTGATAAAGGCGATATCGTCGGCCCGGAAGAACGGCGCGACGCCAGCTTGACCAAAGCCGTTAAAGATATCAGTTGAAAAACTGATAATTGTCGCCACGAGCGGATCATCGATACTGACGAATTCCCAATTCAGCGTAATTGTGTCGAATTCGAGCCCCGACACCAGATCAAAGTTCTCCGCGCCGATATGAAAGCTTGATTGCGTCGCTGTTTCACTGGTGCTGTTGACAACCGCGCCGTCCAACAGGAATTGCGTGTCAATGTTCGCCGTCCGGGCCGCCCCTTCAGTTGTGGCAAATGACAACGGCACAAAGGCTGAATAGTCTTCCAAAACCCGCCAGAAACTGTCGTCCGTAGCGGCGAATGTCAGCGCGAACGTATCGCCAACTTCGAAAGACGCGCCTTCTGGGACGTCAGAGCCGGCGTCGATGCTGACATCGCTTCCGTCGAAGGAAATGTTGAATGTGAAGTCTGTTGCGTGAGCCGTAGACGACATAAAAACCGCCGCTGCCGCGGCAATTGAAAAGAATTTCATGATTTTCCCCAATTCTCTCTCCATTGCTGACCGTATTGTGAAAATTCGGTAAGTCAACCAGAATCGCCGGGCGTTTTTCCCCTCATGGTTGAAGGCAACTTGTTGATAAGTCTTAAGCCTTCAAGAAAGGG
The DNA here is from genome assembly GCA_038531315.1 of Pseudomonadota bacterium. Taxonomy (GTDB): domain Bacteria; phylum Pseudomonadota; class Alphaproteobacteria; order Caulobacterales; family Parvularculaceae; genus JAJFFW01. Next base: position 57,640 of record JBCBBT010000005.1, on the reverse strand, counting down.
ATCATTGTTTTTGGCGATGGCGCTTCGACTTGGATTGCCGGTTTGCCCGATTGCATGGGAATGATCACTTTTGACGCATGCAGCAGCATCGGACCGGACCGTTCTTGTTGCGTCAGATTTCCATACTGAGGATCACCGAGTATCGGCGCGCCGATGGACGCCAGGTGAACGCGTATCTGGTGCGTTCGGCCAGTCTTTGGTTTCGCTTCAATGACGCAGTGGTCGCCGGATTGCGCGATCGTTCGATAGGTCGTCGCCGCTGGCTTGCCAGAAGGTGAAATCTCAACACGCCAACCCTTTGCGCTGCTGATTTTTTCAAGCGGCGCTTCTATACGGCCTGAAGGCGCGTCCGGCGCATGAGCGCAGACCGCAAGATAAGTCTTTTCGATGCGCCCCTCCTGAAAAAGCTTACCGAGTTTGCGGAGCGCTTTAGGGTGGCGGCCAAGGATAAGGCATCCCGACGTATCGCGGTCGAGCCTGTGCGCCAGCGCTGGCTGTCGCGGCAGGCCGAAACGCAGCGCTTCAAAATAGTTTTCAAGATTGTCGCCGCCGTCTTTGATCTTCGATGGACCGGCATGCACCGGGATGCCAGCCGGTTTGTCGATCACCAAAATAAGCCCGTCTCGATGCAGAATACGCTCAATCAGAAAGTCCTGAGAAAAAAGACGGCCGTTCATTTCTGACGTCTCATGAAATCGCGCAATGGCGTAAAAGCGCTAACAATCTCGGCATAGACGTGCCGCTTAAACGGCACGATGAGATCGGTAACTTCCTCAAGTTCGGCCCAGCGCCAGTCGTCAAATTCTTGATGTTCATCTGCATCAAGAACGACTTCCGACGTGGGGCCGTCAAATTGCATGGCCGCCCATTTTTGGCGCTGACCCTTCCAGTGTTTCTTCTTGTAGGCGGGTGGAAAATCATAGGCGAGCCAGCCCGGCGTCACGGCGATGATGGTCGCCGATGACACGCCGGTTTCTTCCTTCAGCTCCCGTCGCGCTGCGGTTTCGATGTCTTCGCCTTCATCTATGCCGCCCTGCGGCATTTGCCATCGCCACTGATCGGGGCCTTCGCCAAAAACGGGATCGATATCTGCAAAGCCGCCGACCCGCCGCCCAATCCACACCTGAGCGTCACAATTGAAAAGCATAACGCCGACATTGGGCCTGTAGCGCTGCAGGATTTTTTCTATGCTCACAGAATTTTTCCCATGGTTGTCTGCTTTAGCGGGGCGGCGCGCTCGCGAGGCGATAAAAAAAGCGGTCGCAGGGTTAATGCGTGGAACCAGTTAGGAAGTACAAGGATTACCGGCGACCAGCGCTTTGGCTTGCGCCTTTACGACTGCGCCGCCCCCACGCGCCCACACATTGTTATGTGCAGCGTTCTCTAAAGCAAACGCGCATTTCGGCGCGCCTGCGGCGCCATAGAGCCGAGCGCCCATCTCGTAAGGGATGAGCTGATCTCTCAAGCCGTGAATCCAGATAAGCGGCATTTTGATCGTTGCAATCCGCGCATCATTGGCAAAGCGGTCGCGCACCAGAAAAGACGCGCCAAGCAGCCAAGGCGCTTGCCTCGCCGCCATATCGGTCATTGAGGTGAAAGGCGCAGAAAGGATAAGGCCAGCTGCTTTTTTTTCAGCGGCAAGCCGCGTCGCTACGCCAGCGCCCAACGAGTGACCGTAGATGACGATATTTTCCGCGTCATAGCCTTGCCGCCTCAGCCAGTCATAAGAGGCCGACGCCGCGCCCGCGAGAGCGTCCTCGCTCGGGGCGCCCGGCGCGCCGCCATAACCCGGATACCCCACGGCCATCACGCCGAACCCCCAATCGGCCATCATGTTCAGCTCGAAAGCGTAAAATGCGAGCGAGCCGGCATTGCCATGCGCATAGACAATTACCGGCGCATCGGGATTGTCCGGCTGTCGAAACCAGGAGTAAAGACCGCCCGCTTCAGTATCCGGCGCAATGGCTTCAAACTCAGACAGCCCCGCCGTTTCAGGCGTATACTGTGTTTGATCGGGGTAGTAATAAAACTGGCGTTGAACGATAAACAGAACGCTAAGCACCAAGGCGTATGCGCCAAGCGTTGCAAATAAGAACCATTTCAAAGCGCGGCGCATAGGACGTTCTCGTCGCGCCCGTTGCGCGCAGAATTTCTGTCAATCATTGAACCCGCGCCCTCGCGTCCGTAGACTTTAATTCCTCACAGCGATGGCGCAGTGGAAGCGGGACGCCGCTCATGTTCAACTTCATTTTTCGCATTCTGGTTTCGATTTTTGCAACCGTCCTCATTCTTGTTGGCATCATCCTGACGCCGTCCCCGGCGCCATTTGGGATCATATTTGTGGCTGTCGGGCTCCTTCTACTAACGGCGTCGGCGCCGGCGTTTGTACGTTGGATGCGCCAGCGCTGGAGCTGGCTTGATCGGCGTTTTGAAAACCTGGAGTCGATCTTGCCGGAATGGATTGCGCGCCAAATCCGCAAATCCGATCCGGATGAGCCGTCGCAAAATGATCCGTCAAAGGAAGAATCACAAAAAATCGACGCAGCCTATCGGCTTTATAGAGACGAAAAGGCAGGCGGCGACGCGCGCCGCCTGCCTTTTGTATAAGCAATAAGCCAGCGCTAAAGATCCGACAGCGCCTTAACCTCGACCGGTCCAATACCGGCGTTTTCGAGGTCGCCTTTGATCTTTTCAGCATCGCCGATGATCACCCAAACAAACTTGTCGGGGTGAAGGACTTCGCTCGCAGCCGCCTTCGCATCGTCAACCGACAATCCCTGATATTTTTCAGGTAGGGTTTCAGGGTAATTCAGCGGTCTGCCAAACCGATCACTTGATTGAAGCGAGCCCAGAACCGCGCTTGATGTTTCGAATTGTCCCGGCAAAGAGCGAATATTGTCGAGTTTCACGCGCTCGAGTTCCTCTGCTGTCGGCGGTTGCGCGCCGAGAAATGCAGCGAACTCCTTCTTGGCTTCCGCAATCGACGCGCCTGTCTTGTCGGTTTGGACGGGCGCAAAGAATACAAACGGCCGTTGGCCTTCAGCGCCCAAAAATAGTGTCCGTACACCATAGGACCAGCCCTTGTCTTCGCGCAGATTGAGATTGAGGCGCGACACAAAATTGCCGCCGATAATCTCGTTCATGGCGTTGATGGCGATATTATTCGGGGCGCCCGTCGGGGGTGCGACGTGGCCGGCCAGAATGAAAGACTGCGGAGATCCTGGACGGTCAATCAGAACAACGCGCGGTCCGTCAGGGAGGGAGACCTCCGCGATGTTCTTGGTTGTTTTCTCGCCCGATGCGCGCCAATTGCCGAAGGTGCGCTCGAGCAAAGGCTTGATTTCCGCCATCGTCGTGTCGCCGACAACAAATATTTTGCCGTTATCCGGGCGCAGCCACTGGTCTTTGAACGCCACGAGATCTTCACGGGAAAGCGCAGAAACGACGTCCTCGGCGCCGGAGCCGGTCAGCGGGATGCCATAGGCGTGATCGGCGCCGAACATCAAGGGCGGCAGCAAGCGCAGGGCGATAGAAATCGGTTGCGCTTTTTCCTGAGCGATACCGGTCAGGATCAGTTTGCGTTGACGTTCGATTTCTTCAGTACTGAAAGTGGGCCTGCGGACGACGTCGCCAAGCAATGCGATTGACGGCGTGAGGTTTTCTTTCAGCGCGGACAGCGTCACCGAAGTTTTGTCGAGATTAGACCCAGCGCCGATGGTGGCGCCAAGTTTTTCAAGTTCAGCAGCCAGCTCTAGCGCATCGTAATTGCCAGCGCCTTCATCAAGCATGGCGGCGGCGAAATTCGCCAGTCCAAGCTTGCCGCCTGCATCAGCGGCGTATCCTGCATCAAATTGCAAGGCGACATTGATGACAGGAATTGTCGAGCGTTCAGCGAGAATGACTTCCATGCCATTGGAAAGGGTCGCCTGTGCGACATCCGGGAAATCAAGCGCCGTTTCCCCCGCGACGGCCGGGAGGCCCGTTGAGCGATCGACGCCTTCGCTAATGTTTGTGAGATCAGGCTGGGGAAGAACTGTAATTTGGTACCAGCCCTCGTCCAACCATTTCTTCGCGGCGCTCAGAACTGAGCGCGGCGTCGCCGCGTCAAGTTCGTCCAGTTCTTTGAGGCGGTAGGACGGATCGCCCGCAACGAGTTCCCCCTGCGCCAGCGTTACCGCTTTGCCGCCGAAGCCGCCAACCTGTTCCAGGCCTCTTATGGTGCTCGCTTTTGTTTTTGTCGAAACAAGATCGACTTCAGCTTTCGTCGGGCCTCTCGACAAAAATGCAGCGATCTGAGCGTCGAGCTCCGCCTCAACTTTTTCAACATCTTCGCCGGGCTTAATGTCGACGGTGACGCCAAATATTGACGCCATCTGTAGCTCGAAATTGAACACGCCGACGTCGGTCGCAATCTGTTTGTCGTACACAAGATCCTTATAGAGACGGGAATTCTTGCCATCGCCAAGAACGCTGGCGGCAATAAACAGATCGGATGATACCGGGTCGGTATCCTCCGGGGTCACCCACAGGCGATAAATCCGCGCCTGGGGCACCTGATCGTACATCACTTCGCGCGAATTAAAGTCTCGCGACGGCACCCAGGCTTGCCACTTTGTCAATGGCGGTCCGGGCGGAATGTCGCCGAAATATTTTTCTACCTTGGTGCGCGCTTGCTCGGTGTTGATGTCGCCGGCGAGAACAACGATTGCGTTATTTGGGCCGTAATACTGACGGAACCAGTCTTTCACGTCGTCGAGCGACGCCGCATCGAGGTCTGCAAGCGATCCAATAACGCTATGCGCATAAGGATGGCCTTTAGGAAACAATCCTTCGAAAACCTGCGTAAAGACGCGTCCGTAAGGTTGGTTCTCACCCTGACGTTTTTCGTTTTGTACAACGCCGCGTTGCTCATCGAGTTTTTCTTGTGTGACAGCGCCAAGAAAATGGCCCATGCGGTCGGATTCCATCCACAAGATGCGATCAAGTGCGGGCGTCGGCACTGTCTGAAAGTAATTTGTTCGGTCGAAATTTGTCGTACCGTTCAGGCCCGTCGCACCGACTTCCTGAAGCGGCTTAAACCAATCGTCGTCATAGTTTTCCGACCCGTTGAACATCAGATGTTCAAATAAGTGCGCAAAGCCGGTTTTGCCTTCTGGTTCGTCCTTCGATCCAACTTTGTACCAGACCGACGCGGCGACCACCGGCGCCTTGCGGTCCTCGTGCACGATGACGGTCAGGCCGTTATCAAGCGTGAATTTTTCATAAGGTATTTCGATATCTGCCGCTGATGCCCCGGCAAGCGGCGTAGCGGCGGCCAGTGTCGCGGCGAAAGTTCTCAGTAAACGCATGAAACCATTCCCTCTAAGGTCGACGGCCGATGGGCTTGCGCTCTCGGCCGGTTTTGATTTGGTAGCATCAGCGCCAGAGCGCATACGGTCAATAACACGGGTTTCGGGTTGTCGCGCAAATACTGCAGTTCGGCGCAGACTGCGTCGTTTTGGCGAATATTCACGAATAGCCGGCGTCTCTCGTTTCGACCATACGCTCTTGGGCCAATTTTTAAGGGGGCAGCGTTCAGCTAACGAAGAGAAAATAGCCAAGTTCGCTCTTCGGTGATCTAAGTCACAGCAGCGCTCATGGATAACCACGACCTTTTCAATATCAGTACAAGGGGAGGTTTATGGTTATTCGATCAACAGCAGCTTTATTTATTTCAACAGTCGCCGTTACGGGCTTGCTCGTCGCTGGGCCGGCCCATGCGCAGCGGTCGACGCCGGTGACGGTGACCAATCCGGTGGCGGTAGAGGTGCAAAACGATCCGGCAAATCCGGTCGCAGTTGCAGATACCTCAGTTGAACCGTTTTATGCGGGTGTTTTTCTCAATCATGGGACCGGCGCTGATGACACGTGCCAGACATTCTCGGCTCCCGAAGGTAAAGTGCTTACCCTAAAGGCGGTTCATGTCAGGGTTCGCGGCATAGCGTCCCTCGACAATTCGGAATTCAAGCCGGACATCAATCTCGTCCAGATAGAAGCAGGCCGGGGGCCGCTCCCATTGCGGCGCGCAGCCCTGCGGGTGACCGATATCGAGCGCATTTTCCCTGGCGTCAGCCCCTTGGACTTTGGCGGGACGCTTCTCACGGATGCGCCAATGGCGGGCGATACCAGTGAAGGGCGCACGATTTCGTTCGATGTCTGTTTTGGGCGAACTTTCGGTCAGATTACCGGCAATTTCATCGCCGCGGACATCACGCTTTACGGCGAGATTTCAAACGGCGAGATTTTCGAAATCACGCCGTAGTCATTACCCCTAGCGCGGCGCGCGCTTGGCGAGAATTCGCTGCAGCGTGCGCCGATGCATGCCAAGACGGCGCGCCGTTTCCGACACGTTGTGATCGCATAATTCATAGACGCGTTGGATATGCTCCCAACGCACGCGATCGGCGGACATCGGGTTTTCCGGCGGATGGGGGCGCTCCCCGGGTGACGCCAAGAGCGCTTTTTCAACATCGTCCGCGTCCGCTGGCTTCGACAAATAGTCGATCGCACCAGCTTTCACCGCGGCGACAGCAGTGGCGATGTTGCCATAGCCGGTGAGCATCACGACGCGGCAGTCGTCACGGGCTTCGTGAATAGCATTAACGACCTCAAGTCCATCACCGTCTTCCAGCCGCAGGTCGACAACCGCGAATGCCGGTGCGCCAACTGTCACGGCATTGATCGCTTCTTTCACGCCGCCCGCAAGGGTTGGGGCGAAGCCGCGCTTTTCCATCGCCCGGCCGAGGCGATTGCGAAACGGCTCGTCGTCGTCGACGATCAGCAGCGATGCGTCCTCCGGGAGGCCTTCCGGCGGCGCGCCGTCTTCGTTTGAGACAGGAATGGCCGCTTCACGGCCGCTGGTATCAACGTTTTGCATCATTTTTTCCTTCGCAGGCGATACGCATCGACGGCCGCTGAAGATCATGTTCCTGGCGCGTAGTCGCTTTAGTTACCGCACGCGTTCTATGTGCGCATTTATCCGTTGTATTACAATGCGCTGCGCTATTTTGCGCCGCCTTAATTTCGGTAGCGAGATCGCCTCCATTATGGGGACTGGCGCGCGATCATCCGAAGCGGCCATCGCACCCGCACCCAGGCGCCGGACAGGGACGCGTCTTCGCGCCAATGCTGATTATCAAAGCTGATTTCGGCGCCGGTCCGCTCAAGAAGGGTTTTCGATATGAAAAACCCAAGTCCCATGCCGGGCTTTTTCCGTCCAGCCCAGCCCTTCGCGCCGGTCTTGGCCGCCCGTGATCCGCGCGTTTCGAGATAGGGCTCGCCAAGGCGCGCCAGCACATCCGATGGAAAGCCGCCGCCGTCATCATGGATAGAGATCGATAAGGTCTCGTTATCCCACTGTGCGGTGAGCAATACCCGCGACAACGCAAACTCAACGGCGTTCTCAATGACGTTTCGAAGCCCGTAGAGGATTTCCGGCTGTCGGCGCAAAATCAGCGTCGTCTTGGCGTCTTCCGACGGTATGATTTCGAAAATAATCGCCGGGCCGCCGCCCTTGTCGTCCACGAACGGCGCAGCGGCTTCGCGCAGGAGCGCGTCAACGGCGAGGTTTTCCATCATCGCGTCGCTTGCCTCGCCGCGCGTTGATAAACGGCCTAGAATATCACGGCATCGCTCGGCCTGGCTGACGAGCAGCAACGCGTCATCTTTGAGATGCGGATCGACGCCGCTTTCGCGGTCAAGATCGCGCGCCATTTCCTTCGCGGTCACCTGAATGGTCGCGAGCGGCGTGCCGAGCTCGTGCGCCGCTGCGGCCGCAAGACCGCCGACGGCGTCGAGGCGTTGCTCGCGCGCAAGAACGAGCTGCGTCGCCGCCAGCGCGCTTTTCATCTGGGCGGATTCAGCAGCGATCCGGTGGGCGTATACGGAGAAAAAGATAACGGAGAAACTGAGCGCCGCCCAAACGCCGGCTTTGTAAATGACCGGCAGCGCAATGTCCTCGCCGCCGCGCCAGGGCAGAGGTAAGTGCACGCTTGTCAGAACGCTGACGCCGATCACCGCGAGGGCTGCGATCACCGCCGTACTGCGCAGCGGTAAGACGCTCGCGGCGATCGTCACCGGTGCGAGGATGAGGATTGAAAACGGATTGAGGAGACCGCCAGTAAGCGCGAGAAGGCCGCAAAGCTGAAGGATATCAAATAGAATATACGCAGTCGCCTCCCCGTCAGAGAGAATGCGCTGCGGAGAAAATCGCATTGTCGCAAAAATATTCAGCCATGCGCTGGCGGCGATAACGCCGAGGCAAAGCCCAAGCTCGAGCGGAAACCCGAAACCAAAATGAACAATTGAGATCGCCGCTGTCTGGCCGACAACAGCGAGCCAGCGCAGCGTCGTCAAGGTTCTGAGGCGCACTGGCCCGCGAAACTCGCCGGTTGTTTCGTCAAATGTCGCCGCAATCGCCGGCGGCGCCGTAATCGTCGTAATACTCATTTGTCGACGCTCTCCACGCGGTCAGGTCGCCTCAAAAAACATACTTTTGCGCACGAAACCACTTCGAGCCCAACCATTTAACGCCGCGCGCCACGGGAAGACCGGCATGGCGGCTGGTCATGTCGGGTTCTCCGCCGGCGGATGAATTGGAAAACACCAGAACATCGCCGGTTTCGCCTTTCCATTTATAACCTGTTTGTTCGAAGTGTGTTTCGCCGCCCTCATAGTCTTCGTTCAGACAGATCAGCGCTGTTGCGATCCGTTGACCGCTGCGGTCGCGCTCTAGCCCGGCCGGCAGCCAGTCAAAGTGAGGTTTGTATTCCTGGCCGCGCCGATATTGCAGAATGCTGAGGAACTCGCCCTGTTGGGCTGGGACGCCCACAAGGTCCGAGACGCGTAAATTAATGCGCGCGAGCGTCAGATCGAGATCTGCAATGCCCAGTATTGCGGTATTGGATGACCGGTGAGGGTCGCGTCGCGCGGCCCCGGTTTCCGGATCGACGATCATGGAGGGCGCAAGCCGGCGAGCGCCTTCCGCGATTGCCGTTTCGCATTCTTCCGGACTAAGGGCTTTTTTGAACAGGCGGACATTCGGCGACGCTGAAATTTCTTCCGGCTCTTTGCGCGCCGTTGACGGCTGTTTTGCGGCGTCGATTGCAATCGCGTCCCAGTCAGGCGCGATGTCCTTTAAGGCGTCAGGTCGTTTGTTGGTTGGCGTGAGCATGGCGTGCAAGCTCTGGAGCCGCGGATAATCAATCGACTGTAGCGTTGAAAAAGCGCGGGCCGCCGGCGCCTGCCGCGCAGTCTTTCTGCCTAGTGCGAACCGCAAAACACAAATCGCCGCCGCCGCCGCGTCGCGTTCGCTGGCGCTTTCAATCAGCGCTTGCCCGGATATATGATCCGTATCATGAGCAAAAAGGACTAGCGCAAGATCACGCATGGCGCCGGCGTCGCCGGCTTTGGCGGCGCTTACAACATGGTCGACGGCAGCTTTCCAGTTCTGGTCAGCGCCGACGCCCTCCGTATAAAGAGCGCTCAAAAGCCGATGCGCCGGGGCTGATCCGGCCGTTGCCGCAGCGCCAAGATCGGCGACGCCTTGAGGCAGGTTCGCCATAGTCGATAGCGATCGCGTTGAAAGGGTGAAAAGCGCATCCGGTTCGCCGTTTTTCGCGGCCCTCTGGAGCCATTTGTCTGAAAGTTCGGCGTCGCCGGTCTGGCTGTAATGCGCCGCCAGCGCATATTGCGCTTTCGGGTCGCCGGCTTCGGCCAAAGCGACCAGACCGGGTTGCGATTGGTTGGCTGTCATACGCAAGGCTTTACCACGGCCTTCTTGTGCATCGCCACTGTCGCTTCTTCTGCTTTATTCGCGGCGCTTTTTTGTTGCGCCGGTCCGGGCGGCCGCCGCCCATATAACGCGCCTTTGCGCCTCGGATCGCCATTGCTGAGACGGGGCACGGTGCAAAGGTCTTTCAAATGTCAGACGGCGGCGAAATAGCGCGTTTGACTTTCTGCGATTTGGGTCGATATCCCCACCATAATGGAACGTCTGCTTGCCTCGCTCACGCTTTTGCTGCTCGCCGCCGCCTGCGGCGAGGATGCGCGCGTCGATGTGCCGGCTAACGGGATTATTCGGTTAAGTGACGAGTTTACCGGCGCCTTTGCGCTAACCGGTCACGACGGCGCCGCCTATGCGAATGACGCATTTAACGGAAAAATCGGCCTCGTTTATTTCGGCTTTGCCTCGTGCCCCGATGTTTGCCCGGCTGCCCTTGGGGTGATGAGCGCGGCGCTGAACGAGTTGTCGGATCGAGAGCTTGCAGACCTCCAGCCGCTGTTCATAACCGTCGATCCCGAGCGCGACACCCCTGAGGCGTTGCGCGCCCGTTTATCCCATGACCCCAGAATATTGGGCCTCACCGGGCCGAACGACGCGATTGAGGCGGCTAAAAAGTCGTTCAAAGTCTATGCGGAAAAAGAAGACCTGCCGGGGTCAGCCCTTGGATACACTGTCAATCACTTGAGCTTGTTCTACGTGACAGATCGGGATGGGCGTCCCGTCGTCGCCCTTCGCGATACATTAACGCCGCAACAATTAGCGGCTGTGTTGCGCGATTACATCCGCGCTTAAGTTCAATATTTTCAATAGTTTAAAGGAAATTATTCAGATTTGACGCGGGGTTCGGTCATGAAGTCCCGGTAAGAATTTGCAACGTGTTTGAAAATAATGCCATTGTGCGCCGCACCGTAGGGGGCGCGGCGTCAGCATTCGCGGCGGAACACGTTAGTTGAGTATTACAAGAGGGGCCCGCCTGGATGCTTTACACAGCTTATGAATTGGGGTTTGCGGCGCTTGCGCCGTCCCGCATCGCCGCCGGTCTCGGCGCGAAATTCTGGCGATCGCCGCTGAACCCGGCCGCTGAAACCTGGTTTGCGCGAACAAGTGCTGCAGCGCTTGATCTTTTTGAGAACGCAACAAGACGCTACCCAAAGCCTGAATGGGCGATCCAGACGACGACAGTTGACGGCGTCGCAGCGCCGGTCACGCCGACGGCGATTTTGCGCAAGGATTTCTGCGATCTTGTTCATTTCAAGCGGCAAGGCGCACCCGCCGATCACCCGAAAGTTTTGATCGTCGCGCCGATGTCCGGCCACTATGCAACGCTGCTGCGCGGTACGGTTGAGGCCATGTTGCCGGACCATGAAGTGTTCATCACCGATTGGACCGATGCGCGGCTCGTTCCGGTGAGCGCCGGGCGATTCGACCTCAATGATTACATCGACTACCTGATCGAATTCTTGTCCGCGATCGGTCCGGGCGCGCATGCCATGGCCGTCTGCCAGCCGGGCCCGGCCTTGCTATCCGCCGCCGCCGTCATGGCCGAACGCGATGATCCGCACCGGCCGCAATCGGTCACCATCATGGGCAGCCCGATCGACACCCGGCTTTCGCCAACCGTTCCGAACCTTCTGTCTAAGGAGCGTTCATTCGAGTGGTTCGAGCGCAACATGATCTTCACGGTCCCGGCGCCGTATCCGGGCATGTTCCGGCGGGTTTATCCGGGCTTTGTCCAGCTCTATTCTTTTTTGTCGATGAATTCTGATCGCCACATTTCGGCGCACTATGATTACTTCCAACACCTTGTCGAAGGCGACGGCGACAGCGCCGACAAACATCGCGCCTTTTACGATGAATATCTCTCGGTGCTTGATATGACCGAAGAATTCTATCTCCAGACCATCCGCGAAGTCTTTCAGGAACACTCCTTGCCCGAGGGTAAATTCATGCACCGCGGATCTCGCGTGAAGCCCGAAGCGATTACCGATATTGCGTTGTTGACCGTTGAGGGTGAGAAAGATGACATTTCGGGCATCGGTCAGACTCAGGCCGCGCATGATCTTTGCTCCATGCTGCCTGAGGACATGAAACGCGATCACGTTCAAGAAGGCGTCGGGCATTACGGCGTCTTCAACGGATCGCGCTGGCGGACGGAAATCCAGCCGATTGTGCGTGACTTTATCCGTAAGCATCACAACGCTTCTCGCCATCGGAGCGCGCCGCGCCTGCAGACTATCGCCGCTGAATAACAAGGGGCCTAAAGGCCTGGCTGCTGGACATGTCGGCACGGGGGCGACTAAGGTCTCCGGAACTCTGAAGCGCCGCTGCGCCCGCGGCAGGCGCGCATCACAGAAAATAGGGGTCCGCGTGGCAGACATTATTGGTTACATCAACGGGCTTGTCTGGGGCTCGGACAACATTCCTTATCCGCCGGTTTTATTGTTGCTGCTCGGAACCGGGCTCTATCTGACGGTGCGTCTTGGGTTCATGCCAATCCTGCGGCTCCCTTACGCGATCGGTCAGTTATTCAAAAAGCGCACCGGCAGTCAGGAAGAAGGCGATGTATCGCCTTTCGGCGCGTTAATGACGGCGCTTTCCTCAACAATCGGTACAGGGAATATCGCCGGCGTCGCCGCGGCCATCGCGATTGGCGGTCCGGGCGCGGTTTTCTGGATGTGGGTCACAGCCTTAGTTGGCATGGCGTCAAAATTTGCCGAAGGCGTGCTGGCGGTCAAATTCCGCGAAATCGATGCCGACGGGCGTCATGTCGGCGGTCCAATGTATTACATTCGCAACGGCATGGGCGCGAAATGGGCTTGGCTGGGCGCAACATTCGCCGGCTTTGGCATTCTTGCTTCATGGGGAACGGGCGCGTCCATTCAGGCGAACGCGATCGCCGACGCGCTCAATCAGAATTACGGTATCGTCCCCTGGTTATCAGGCCTTATTCTGGCGGCGGGCGCGGCCGCCGTGATTCTCGGCGGTATTAAGCGGATCGCCAATGTCGCCTCCAAGCTTGTGCCATTGATGGCGTTCAGCTACCTCGCGGCCGGTCTCACGGTTATCGCGATGAACGCTGACGCTGTGCCGGCGGCGTTTGCAACGATCTTTTCCAACGCCTTCGGATATGACGCGGCAAAGGGCGGATTTATCGGCGGCTTGTTGCTGCTTGCAATGCAAAAAGGCGTTGCGCGCGGCATCTTTTCAAATGAGGCCGGACAAGGCTCTGCGCCGATCGCGCACGCCGCCGCCAAAAACAATGATCCTGTGAATCAGGGCGTCATCGCAATGCTCGGCACGTTTATTGACACAATAATCGTGTGTTCGATCACCGCGATCGTCATCATCACCGCGGGTATCATCCCTGAAGCGTGCCAGCCTTTTGTGCGCGAATCATTGATCTCACTTCCAGCCGGTTGTGAGACAAGCGCGCCGCTGACGGTGCAAGCCTTCGGCGCATCGTTGTCATGGGAAGTTTTCGGAAAACCCATCGGCACTCATATTGTGGCGATCGGGCTCGTGGTTTTCGGGTTCACGACGATCCTCGGCTGGAGCTATTATGGCGAGCGTTGCGCGGAATACCTCTTCGGCGAGAAAATCGTGCGGCCGTTCCAATTCTCATGGATCGCGGTCGTCATGCTCGGCGCCAGCATCTTGATGCTGGAAGAGGGCGGCATGATCACCGATGTTGTGAGCCTGTTCTGGCTTGTCGCCGATACGCTCACCGGACTGATGGCGGCGCCGAACCTCGTCGCGCTCCTCGTGCTCTCACCGCTGGTTGCGAAGATGGCGAAAGAATACTTCGAACGGATTAAAGCCGAGCGCGCCTGATCTGCGCTCGCCTTTTCGGGGCGGCATTTTAACGGTGTTCACTTTTCGTCCGCAGCGGTGGCGCGACCGCCCGGTTGCCGCTAGATGTAAAACGAAAATTTAGCGGCGAGTCCGGTTCATGAATAAAACCATTTCAGCGATTGCAATTGTCGTTTCTTTCTTGGCGCCGCCGGCCGTCAGCGCACAGGAGGAAACGTCCGGTTCGCTATATGGTCTTTATGGCCGCTTGCAGGGCGGCGCGGTGTTCGTTGACGACTTTGATCAGTCCCTTGGCCCCGATCCTCTTATCGCTGATGCGCCCGACCGGGTTTTGGCCGAGAGCAGCATCGGGTATTCGGTCGGCGCGGCGATCGGTTTTCGATATCCAAGCGGGTTCCGCACGGAACTGGAATATCGGTATGTTTCGGCCCCTCTTGATCAGGAAACAACATTTGGCGGCTTGATTTCGCCGTCCACGTTTCCTTCCGATGACGACGTCACAGCGCATTTTCTGATGTCGAATGTCTATTACGATTTTCGAAACACATCGCCGGTGACCCCATTTATCGGTGTCGGGGTCGGCGGCGCCAGCGTTGATCGCGGCGCGCTTTACGGATCTGACGCCGCTTTCGCCTATCAGGGGCGCGCAGGCCTTAAAGTTCAGGCGCTCGAGGCCTCTTCCATAAGCCTTGAATACGTCTATACGCGCACCCGCGAACTCGTTTTTGATGACGTCCCCGAAGGCGCTTTGATCGCTTCCGGCGACCCGCTTGTAGTCTCATCGGCGCTTATCTCTTTTCAGCAGAATTTTTGACGGCGCCGGCGCATTGCGGCGCCCAAAATTCCTCGGAAACAAAAAACTATGCAGCGCCGTCCTTTCGGGGGCGGCGCTTTTCGGTTAGGACACCGGAAAAACAACCCCAAGCGCGCGGCGGCTCGCATCCGTTGCGCGTTCTTTCCAAGGAGAAACCCATGGCTCGCAACAAAATCGCTTTGATTGGTTCCGGCATGATCGGCGGCACGCTCGCCCATATCGCCGCCCAAAAAGAACTGGGCGACGTGGTGCTGTTTGATATCGTCGAGGGGATCCCGGAGGGCAAGGCCCTTGATATCGCCGAGTCGTCTCCCGTGGACGGATATGACTCCGCATTGCGCGGCACACAGGACTACAAAGACATCGAAGGCGCAGACGTTTGTATTGTCACCGCCGGCGTTCCCCGCAAGCCTGGCATGAGCCGTGACGACCTCGTCGGGATCAATCTGAAGGTGATGAAAGCGGTTGGCGAAGGCATCGCGAAATACGCGCCAAACGCGCTTGTCATTTGCATTACAAATCCGCTCGACGCCATGGTCTGGGCGCTGCAAAAATTTTCCGGGCTCCCGCATAACAAAGTTGTCGGAATGGCGGGTATCCTGGACTCCGCGCGCTTCCGATACTTTCTCGCCGAGGAGTTTAACGTTTCGGTCGAAAGCGTAACGGCGTTTGTCCTTGGCGGTCATGGCGACACGATGGTGCCGTTGACGCGGTATTCGACAGTCGCCGGCGTGCCGCTTCCCGATTTGGTCGCCCTGGGGTGGACCAGTCAGGAGAAAATCGACGCCATTGTCGAGCGCACCCGCAAAGGCGGCGGTGAGATTGTGGCGCTTTTGAAATCGGGTTCGGCGTATTATGCGCCTGCGGCGTCGGCGATCCAGATGGCGGAAAGCTACCTTAAAGACAAGAAGGTTGTCGTTCCGTGTGCGGCATACCTGCAAGGCGAGTACGGCGTCACGGATCGCTATGTAGGCGTCCCCGTTGTAATCGGCGAGGGCGGCGTTGAACGCATTCTTGAGGTGACATTCAACGACGACGAGAAGGCGATGTTCAAAAATTCCGTAGACGCCGTTGAAGACCTCGTTGAATCCTGCATTAAGCTCGATCCATCTCTTGGATGATGTGGACGGCGCGCTAAGAACGTTATCAATCAACCAATTGTGAGCGGCGAGCGTCGCTCATCAGCTCTATGCTGGCGCGAGTGCAAAGGGAGAGCGGTCATGGCGTTTGTGAGATTGAACCTTAAGAAGTTGTCGGCGTTCGTCGCGCTTGGCGTTTTTTGTATTTGTTTTTCCGGCCTTCCGGCGCGCGCGCAGGCAGCGGATGCAAAGACCGACGCGGATGGGCGCGCGAGCTCTGTTGCGGCCGCCGAACTCGGCCCTCCGATCGGTGCTGTGGCTCCCCATGACCTTTCGGCGCAAACAGCGCGTGGCGGCCCGGTGACATTTAAAGCGCTTTCCGGAGAAAACGGGATCGCGCTGTTTTTTGTACGCTCCGTTGATTGGTGTCCCTATTGCAAAGCGCAAGCCAGCGATATCAGTGCGCGGATTGAAGATTTTGAAAATCGCGGTTTCAATGTCGCTTTTGTGAGTTATGATTCGGTTTTTAAACAGAAGAAATTTGCACAAGCCCGCGATTTCAATCCTGTCTTGATTTCAGATCAGTCGCTTGAAATCATCAATGCATTCGGCCTCAGGAATGAAAAGCACAGCGAGGGAAGCCGTTTTTATGGCATTCCCCATCCGGCCGTTTTCATTATTGATCGCGATCGGAAAATTGTCGCCAAGCTCTACGAGCAGGACTATGCGGTTAATGACAAGAGCTACCGCAATCGCCCAGCTGTCGACATCATCCTCTCAGCAATCGACGCCGCCAGTGAGTAACCGGAGTATTGCGCCTACCAGGGTTTTCCGCCGGTTCGGTCCGCATAAAATCCTTGCGTGAATGGGCGGCTTCTTGGGCCGCGCCCGGAATAAAACCCCTGGGTGCGTAGCGGGCGATATTTTCGCCGCGGCGTTTGTTTCGTTTCAATGCGGACGATGCGTGTGATTTGCTTTTGCACAACGGCGTCGCCGCTTGACGGCGACGTCGCGCCGCCGCCGGCGAGCGAGGCCGCGCCGCGGCAAACAAATACGCCTTTCTCATGGCTGCAATCGATAGCGTTGGTTTTTGAGCTGCGGTTGTCGCTTCCGCCGGCTTGCAAAATCGCCGGGCCTTCATGGGCGCGTGCGTCGTCCGCTGCGATCAGAATACCGCACGCGAGGAAAACGCCTGCAACTGCGTGGGTGATTGAACGGTGGAACATAATCGAGACCTCAGGGTTTGTTTCTTTGGACCCTTCCCAGACCTTTGCCGATGGCTGGCGGCGGGAGTTGGCGTGGTGTTCGTTTGCGATCGTGAAGCGTTGATCAGGCGACAACAAGGGGGGCGTCGTCAGCTTCTGATTGCACAGACACGGTCCTCGCGTGCGCGGCGGTGGTCTCAGGACGCGAAACAGGCGAGGATTGCGCCTCGATATCGCTGCATTGTGGTTTGTGTGACGCGTTATGAAAATTCTCTACTCGCATCGCACGCGCGCAGCCGACGGTCAGTTGGTTCACATCACGTCGTTGGTCAAGGCGCTTCGCGATAGAAGTCACGAGGTGTTCGTGGTTGGCCCAGAAGGGGCGGGCGCGGCGGAGCGCGCGATGAACGCGTCGCCGCAAGGCGGGCTCATCAAACGCTTTGCGCCGAAAGCGCTCTATGAAGCCGCCGAAATCGGCTATTCGGCGCACGCTTATCGGCGCTTGCGGAAAGTCGCCGAGGCTGCGTCGCCCGATCTTATCTATGAGCGATACAACTTGTTCTTTGGCGCTGGCGCCCGTCTGGCGAAAGCGGCCGGCTTGCCGTTCATTCTGGAGGTGAATGCGCCGCTTGCCGCCGAGCGCGCCGCCCATGGCGGGCTCGCGCTGAAAAAGCAGGCGTTCGAAAGCGAAACGGATTTGTGGCGCGCCGCTGATGCAATTTTGCCGGTCACAAATGTCCTTGCAAAGACAATCGAGGCGCGGGGCATTCAACCAGAAAAGATCATGGTGATCCCAAACGGCGTTGACGACGCCTTTTTGACGATTGGCGACGGCGATAGCGTGCGGGCGCGATACGGTTTGGAAAACAAAATCGTGCTCGGTTTTGCCGGCTTTATGCGCGAATGGCATGGCCTCGAGCGCGTCGTCGACTGGATGGCGAAGGCGCCAGAAAAGTCGCTTCACCTTTTTTTGGTCGGCGACGGGCCGGCGCGGTCCATGCTGGAAGAGCGCGCCGCTGCGGCGGGATTGACCTCGGCGCTTACTGTCACGGGCGCTGTCCAGCGGGCGCAGATGCCGGATCATATTGCTGCATTCGATATCGCTTTGCAGCCAGCCGCCGTCGACTACGCATCGCCGCTCAAGCTTTTTGAATATATGGCGCAGGCGCGCGCTATTGTTGCGCCATCGCAGCCGAACATTGAGGAAGTTCTGAAGGCGGACGAAGCGGCCCTGTTCGATCCTTTGCAATCCAATGGGCTGGAAGCCGCCTTAAGCCGCCTCGTCAATGCGCCAGACCTTCGGCGCAAGCTCGGCGCATCGGCGCGGGCCGCGCTGGATGCACAGGATCTGACCTGGGCCTCGAACGCCCGGCGGGTCGAAGAAATTGCGCGCGGGCTCCAGTCCGGATTAGCGCTCTAACCGCGAAGGCAATCGCCAATAACGCGGCGGCCTGCGCCGCCTAACGGTTCAATTCGAAACAAAAATATCGCCTTCGCGACGGAACGCCCCAATTAAAGACGCGCGTCAACGCCTCCTTAACCATAATCGCCCACAGTCAGGATTGTTAACTTTTAACGATGCCGGCGTTCGCACCAAAAGATCAAGGCCGCGCCGGCAGGTTGGAATCGCGCGCGTCGTCATGAAATTCCGCGATGGCGTTTGCCGCATAGTCTGGGGAAGACAAATGAAAACTCTCATTTCTGCCTGCGCGGCACTTGCCGCTCTAGTCGTGGCGCCAAACGCCTATGCGACGCCGATCACATTTAACGCCGCCGGCGGCGATGGCGCGGTCATCGATAATACAACGATGGATATCCTCGGCGCCGGATCAGTTGTCAGCTTCAATGTCCAGGATCTGGTGAATGATCCCGAAAACGGGTTTTTCGAGTTCACGGGCGGATTTGTGAATAACGCTGTAAACGACGCTGTCGGTGCGGCGACTGTGATCGCATTTGAGCCGACAAATCTTGGCTCCATCGCCAATCTGGTGATCACGTTCACAGACGGCGCTGATTACCGCCAGAGCTTTCAGATTACCGGCGCCAACGGCGAGGGGATTAACCTGACGGGTTTCGACGTCAATTTCGGCTTGGCGATCGCGTCAGCCGGCCCAGCGATTTCCTTCATCGCATCGGGAATTGCGGTGCCAAGCATTGCCGGCATCAATCCAGGATTTCAGGTTCAGATCACCGAAGCGCCGCTGCCCGGAGCGCTGATATTGATGATCTGCGGCCTCTTTGGCCTTGGGGCCGCGTCGCGCAGCCGCCGTTGAACGCTGTCCCGCGTGGCCGGGGTGAAATGGACGGGCGCGCCGCCGGTGCGCCCGTAAATTCACGGGTCGAATCAATTGCAAATGCGAGCGTTCGGCGGCGGCCCGGCGCGCCCTTTGCAGCGCAGTCGATCGTATCAACGGACTATTTGCGCGCACCACGGGCATCGAAATTGGAATTATTCCAAAATTAACCGTAAAGTACCAAAAATCTTCGCGAAAACATCTTTTTATCATTGACTCTTCAAGCCCGTCCGGCGACAAAGGTTACAGTACGGCAATGCATTTGAATCAAATGCCCAGAGTCGTATTATCGTTTTGTGTATAATTTTGGGGTCTGAAATGAAATCTCTCCTTTCCGCAATCGCTGGCGCCGCTGCGTTGCTCGCAGCACCAGCAGCTTTCGCTACGCCAATCATGTTCACCGCCGGAACGGGCGAAGTCATTGATGGCGCTGCAACGGACGTTCTTGGCGGCGGCAGCTTCGTCAATGTGAACGTACAGGATATCTCGAACGGCGCTGGCGACAGCTTCAGCTTTGGCGGCGCATTCGAAAACGCCACGGTGAACGATGCCGCGGCAGCTGCTTTCACGGTCATCGCCTTTGAGCCGACGTCGCTTGGCAGCATCGCAAACCTGGTGATCACTTTCTTCGCCGGCGAAATGAATGAACAGTCGTTCATGATCACGGACGGCAGCGGCGCGGCGATCAATCCGGTCGGCAGCGACGTTCTCTTCAGCCTCGACCTTGCCGGCGCTGGCGATCTCATCGACTTCGTCGTCACAGGCGACGCGCGTCCGAGCATCGCGGGCATCGATCCCGGTCTTCAGTTCCAGATCACTGAAGTTCCGATCCCGGCCGCATTGCCGCTGCTGCTTTCGGGCATCGCCGGCCTTGGCTTCGCTTCGCGTCGTCGCAAGCAAGCTGCTTAAAAAGTTTTCGACCAGACTTTTAAAAGCCCCCTCTGACGAGGGGGCTTTTTTTATTGCGTCGTGTTTGAGCATAACGACGAACCCGGGGTGGCCCCTCAGCTCTGAACCCGGTCATACTGGAATTCAGAGACAAGCAGATCGTTTCGATCGTTTGATCGGCTTAACGGGGCGCTTGTGGCGTCTTTTTTTCATGAAGGACTGATGTGATGGCGCGACATCGAATTTCTCTCTTCGGCGCGGTTTTGAGTGGGCTGTTGGCGGGGGCGGGCGCGTCTTCGCCGCTTTTTGCCCAAGCGACGCCGTCGCCGGTGGGCGATGACGCAATCATTGTGGCCCCGGCCGCCATGGAGACAGCTGACAAGCTGATTGATAAAGCGCTCGAAGACGATACGGCATATGAGATTGTCAAAAGTCTGACGACGGAGATCGGGCCGCGGCTGGCGGGCTCGCCGGGCGAAGCGCGTGCGCGCGATTGGGGCGTTGCAAAACTGAAGGCGCTTGGCTTCAAAAATGTGCGTATTGAGCCTTTCGACATTCCTTATTGGGCGCGCGGCAAGGAGCGTGTCGAGATTGTCTCTCCTTTCCCGCAGCCTCTGGTCGCGACGGCCCTAGGCGGATCGGTCGCGACGCCCGAAGGCGGGGTTGAGGCCCCCGTTGTGCGCTTTGACACGCTTTCTGCGCTCGCTAGCGCGCCGCCCGCCAGCCTTGAGGGCAAGATCGTGTTTGTCGATGAGGGCATGGCGCGCACGCAGGACGGCTCTGGTTATGGAACCGCCGTCGCGAAACGATCCGGCGCAGCCATTGAGGCCGGCAAGCGCGGCGCAATCGCTGCGATCATTCGCTCGGTCGGCACCGATTTGACGCGGCGCAATCCGCATACGGGGGCAATGTCCTATCGTGATGCGGCGCGAAAGATTCCCGCTGTTGCGATTTCCAATCCGGATGCGGATCAGCTGGCGCGCGCGCTCGATACGAGTAAGGCGCCTGTTGTCGTGCGCCTCGATGTTTCTGTTGAAACCAAAGCTGCTGCGCCCTCCGGCAATGTTATTGGAGAAATTCCCGGCAAGACTGATGAGATCATCGTTATCGGCGGCCATCTCGATAGCTGGGATCTTGGAACCGGCGCGGTCGATGACGGCGCCGGCGTCGCCATTACGATGGCGGCGGCAAAATTGGTCGGCGACTTGCCGGGCCGGCCGCGGCGCACGATCCGGGTTGTGCTCTGGGGCGCGGAAGAAACCGGTCTTCATGGCGCCCGGGCTTACGCAAAGACGCATGCTGAAGAACTTGATCGCCACATTCTGGCGTCCGAATCCGATTTTGGGGCCGGCGCCGTCTGGCAATTCAGAACCGGTTTCGGTGCGCGTGCGCTCGACAAAGCCAAACCGTTTCAAGCAGCGCTCCGCCGTCTTAATATTGGCCCCGGCGACAACAAAGCCGGCGGCGGTCCGGACATCATTCCGCTGCGACAGGCCGGCGTTCCGACTTTCCGTCTGCGCCAGAGCGGCTGGGATTATTTTGACCTGCACCACACGCCAGACGACACGCTGGACAAAATCGACGCCGAAGACCTTCGTCAAAATGTTGCGGCGTGGGCGGCGACGCTCTACCTCGCGTCAGAAATAAGAGGCGGCTTCAGAGACATTGAAGATGGCGCTGTCTCGCCATAAGTTGCGCGCGCGTTTGATATTTTCTCATCGCTCGAGACCAATCGAAATCTCTAGAGGTCCCTTATGAAATCGATCGTCGCCGCCGCGACAGCCTGCGCTTGTTTCGTTCTGACCGCCTGCGCCACTGGCTCGGATTTCTCCGATCTGCAAAAAGCGTCCAGCTCTGAGGCCAATGCGCCGGACGGTGTGATCCGCGCATTGCCGATGCCGTCGGCGCCGCTTGACCCGGCAAAAACTCTGCAGCGCATCGTGTTTGCTTCCTGTGCGCATCAAAACGAAGATCAGGCGATCTGGGACAGGATCGCCGGGGAAAACCCCGATCTCGTCTTGTTCATCGGCGACAATGTCTATGGCGACGTGCGCTCAAACGACGCCGCGTTGCCGGAACTCAAAACCGCTTATATGCGGCTCGCCCAGTCTGCGCCGTTTTCGCGCGTTCGCGCCGCGGCGCCGGTTCTGACGGTTTGGGACGATCATGACTACGGGCTCAATGACGCCGGCGCAGAATTCCAACATCGCAAGAGCGCTGAGGCGCTCTTCAATTATGTCTGGGATGTGGACGAAGACGATCCGCGCCGCGCCCATGAGGGCGTTTATGGCGCCTGGCTGCTTGGCGAAGAAACCGGCCGCATCGTTCAAGTCATTCTGCTCGACACGCGCTCATTTCGGTCGCCGTTAAAGCCAAGCGATGACCGCGGCGCCAAGGGCAAAGAGCGCTATTTGCCTGATGCGGACGACGGCAAAACCATGCTCGGCGACGCTCAGTGGTCATGGCTCAGCGAAGAGTTAAAAAAGCCGGCCGATCTTCGCCTCCTTGTCAGCTCCGTTCAGGTGATTGCCGATGGGCATGGGTGGGAAGCATGGAAGATGTTGCCCGCAGAGCGCACGCGACTCTATCAGACGATCAGCGCCGCCGGGGCTGACAATCTCATCATGCTCTCAGGCGACCGCCATTCCGCCGCGTTCTATAAGCGCGATGACGTGATCGGGTATCCGCTCTTTGAAGCGACGTCGTCTTCGTTGAACCTGCCGGCGTCGCGTTGGCGCGCCGAAAGCGGCGAGACCTATGTGGAGCCCGGGCCGCATCGGCTGGGCGAAATGGTCTATGATCCAAATTACGGCGTGATCGAAATCGATTGGTCGTCAAATGATGTGGACGTCACAATTCGCAGCGGAGACGGAGCGGTGTTGCTGCGCGAAATTGTCGACCTCGATGTGCTTCGCTAACGCCAGAACCATTAAAGAAAGGTCGGCCTGTCATGGACGGACAAATGTCGCCGCGCGCTGACGCATCGCCAAGTGACGCGCGACCCGGCAAGGCTTGCGATGCTGAAAAAGCGTCGACGAAAACCAGATCATGGACCCGCGACGACGCCGAAGCGCTTTTTGCCTTGCCGTTCACGGAACTGATATTTCAGGCCCAGACCGTTCATCGTGAACACTTTAATCCGGCCGAGCTGCAAGCGTCCCGGCTTCTGTCGATCAAGACTGGCGGATGCGCCGAAAATTGCGGATATTGCAGCCAATCGGCGCATTTCGATACAGGGCTCAAGGCATCTAAGCTGATGGATGTTCCTGCGGTTCTGCATGAAGCGGCGCGGGCCAAAAGCGAGGGGGCCTCGCGCTTTTGCATGGGCGCGGCCTGGCGGTCCCCGAAAGACCGCGATCTAGACGCACTCTGCGATATGATCGACGGTGTGAAGGCGCTAGGGCTCGAGACATGCATGACGCTTGGCATGCTGACGAAGGCGCAGGCGCGCAGACTATCAGACGCCGGTCTTGATTATTACAACCACAATATCGACACGTCGCCTGAATATTACGAGACGATCGTATCTACCCGCACCTTTCAGGACCGTATCGAAACGTTGCGCGAGGTGCGCGACGCCGGCATGAAGGTGTGCTGCGGCGGCATTGTTGGCATGGGGGAAACCCCGGAAGATCGCGTTGGGCTCTTGTTGGCGCTCGCCAATATGGCGCCGCCGCCCGAATCCGTTCCCGTGAACGCTCTTGTGGGCATCGCGGGAACGCCGCTTGGCGACAGCGCGCAGCTTCCTGCGGTGGAGTTCGCACGCGTCGTGGCCGCGGCGCGGATCATGATGCCTGCCTCTTATGTGCGGCTTTCCGCGGGGCGTGAACAAATGAGCGATGAAGCCCAAGCGCTTTGTTTTCTCGCCGGCGCCAATTCCGTTTTTGTCGGCGACGAATTGTTGACAACAGAAAATCCTGGAGAGGTGCGCGACGCCGCTATGTTCGAGCGACTTGGTCTCAGGCTCGTTTAGCCTTTGCTGCGCTTTTCAGCTTCCGCCTTCAGGTTGGCGAGGCCTTCCGTGTAGGGCTTGTCCATGAACTTATCCATGAAAAAGCCCATATAGGTCGCCATTGGCTGCCGTAGCGCAGGCACGCCTTCGCGCATATTGGTGTCGAGCGCCCAGACAACCTTCGATGATTGTCCTTCTGGCGTAATGGTGAAGGTCGCCTCGCCGCGGCCCATGTCGCCGAAATCCAGCTTTGTCACCATCCGGGAAGGCGGGCTTAATGCCGTGATTTCCTGTGATCCGCTGCCAACTTCTTGATGGTCGCTTTTCCATACCATTTTTTGGCCGACGCCTTCGCCTGAATATATATATTCAGCGTCAGGATCAATTCTTGCCCAAGGCGACCAGCACTCCCATTCTCCGAAGTCGCTTATCAGGCCAAAAACAACGTCAGCTGGCGCATCAATTACCGTGTCGCGTTCAACATGTACTTTGTCGGGCAGCAAAAACCCAAGGACAATGACTGTTAGTATGACAACCAGAAGGAGCGTGACTAGGAGACCCGCCATTGTAATCCTCCATCGCAAAAACCTCAGGGAGGCGGTACAGTACCAGTTGGCCCGGTATGCGCCAAACCGCACGCCGGTCAACAAAACCCATGGTCTGCGTAAAATGGAGCGGCGTTTCGCCCGCTGTCGAGCGTGCGCCGGTTAGCTCGATTTTTTGTCTTTTTTCGCGCCGGCTCTGCGGTCGACTTTTTCGGCGATCCGGGCGGACTTGCCGCGGCGTTCACGCAGATAATAAAGTTTGGCGCGGCGCACCTTGCCCCGGCGGACAACATTAATCGAATCGACGAGCGGAGAATAAATCGGGAAAACGCGTTCAACGCCTTCGCCAAAAGAGATTTTCCGCACGGTGAAGGACTCGTGGAGACCGCCGCCAGAGCGCGCGATGCAAACGCCCTCAAAAGCCTGCAGGCGTTCGCGCTGGCCTTCGCGAACTTTCACGTTGACGCGCACCGTATCGCCCGGTGCGAACTCAGGCACGTCCTTGCCTAATTCTTCAATGTGCTCTTTTTCGAGCTGCTCAATAATATTCATCGCTCGCTATCCTTGTCCTTGTGCCGCCGGATAGGACCGGGCGCCTCGCTGAGGAGGTCCGGT
Organism: Pseudomonadota bacterium; assembly: GCA_038531315.1. Lineage (GTDB taxonomy): Bacteria > Pseudomonadota > Alphaproteobacteria > Caulobacterales > Parvularculaceae > JAJFFW01. Next base: position 32,615 of record JBCBBT010000005.1, on the reverse strand, counting down.
CGTCGCGCGCGGGTTATTTCTTCCGCTTTATGTCGCCGCCAGTCAGCGATCTTCTTATGATCGCCTGAAAGCAAGACCGACGGGACAGTATGTCCCTCAAAATCGCGCGGCTTGGCGTATTGCGGGTATTCCAGCAGGGGCCGGTCCTCAGCAATGGCGCCGTCGCGCGCGTCATTCCTCAGCGAAAAGCTCTCTTCGCTCAGTGATTGAGCGGAGCCTAATACGCCGGGGACCAGCCTGACGCAAGCCTCGATCATGGCCATCGCCGCGATTTCTCCGCCGGCGAGCACAAAATCGCCAATCGAGACTTCCTCAACATTTCGGGCGGCGAAAATGCGCTCATCGATCCCTTCAAAGCGCCCGCATATTGCAATGAGGCCGGGCCCGTCGGCGAGGCGGCGGACGCGGGCCTGTTTCAGAGGCGCCCCGCGGGGCGAAAGGCAGATGACAGGCCGGTCGTTTCGGGACGGGTCCGATCGCGCGCGGTCGATGGCGGCCGCCAAAATGTCAACGCGCATGACAAGACCGGCGCCGCCCCCATAGGGCGGCGCATCAATGGAACCATAGGCGTTATCTGAAAACGTCCGGATATCAATCGTATCCAGCGACCAGCGCTCCTCGGCGCGCGCGCGCCCAAGAATGGAAGCGTCGAGCGGGCCCGGGAAGATGTCCGGGAACAACGTCAAAACGGTAGCGCGCCACATGGTCCGAGGGCTTGCCACGAAGAAATGCGCCGGCGCAACCGTGAACCGCTGAGAACGTCCTAATACTGCGCCCTCAAGGGCGGTCGCCAGACGCCAAATCGTTCGATAAAAGTAATTCCGGCGCCGAAATAGTATCGGCGTGAACTGTGCTTACCGCCAGCGCCTCAGGCTCCTCGCAGCGTGCGCGCGGCCCGGTTCCAAGCACACGGCAATCGACGAACGTGCGCACGGCAAGGCCCGCAGCATCGATGGAATTGGCGACTTGGTCGCCCGCGGCAAGAACGATCCGGGCCGCCCCGTGGGTGTCAGCGACAGCCTCGTTCACGGAAGGTTCTTCCTCTGGCGGCCAGTCCATGGCGCCAAATATGAAGTCGCGGCTGGCCCGGTCACAGCCTGACGCGCGCTTGATTACAATCTGAACGCCTTTTGCTTCCGTTTCGGCCGCCGGCAGGTGCAGGCGCGTCGCACCGCGATTGCGCAGCACTTTCAGCTGATCGCCGCCCAGCGTTCGCCAGTAGGTGGTTAGCGGGCAAAAGCCGAGACCGTTGCCGACCGCATAATCAAAAGCGAAAATAAGGTTTTCCCGTTCCGGATTAATCGGCAGGACAGCTTCATAGTACTCGCCGCGCTCACCGATGACGAATGCGGGCTGATTGACAGCGCCGATGGCGTTATTTTCCGATTGGCCGATCGCGGACGGGCGGGCGAGATCGCCGGCGCTCGCAACGTAGCGGCGCATGCGCTCCGAGAACTTGGCGTCTGTCATTCTCAGCTCGAATGGCGGTTTTGCGTCAAAATCAATGTCTTCAACGCGGCGCTTTTCCTTGGCGTCGCCATTGGCCGCAGACTCATAGAGCGACCATGGCAAAAGGTCCCGGGCTTTTATCCAGTATTCCAGGCGTTCCTGCCAGGCGGGTCTGAACAGCGCCGCGAGGCGCACCTCTTCACGCAAAGGCGTTAAAATGTCGATCAGGACGTCAGCGCGCTGCGCGACGCTGTCTCCGTTGGAATCGGGCGTTGAAATGCCGTGGCTATGCAAGCCAATCACTTCGCCGTCGCCGTTCAATACGGGGCTGCCGCTGTTGCCGCCCGCCGTTGACATGCGGTGGACGATCAAATTGGCGATTTCCGGGTCCCGCGGTTTGGCGGCGTTATCGACTGGTGCAATCAGCGCCGAAATCACGCCGCGTTCGGCGCGGCTGTCGGCGATATCGCCGATCTGGCCAATGCCAACCCGGTCGGATGGAAACCCAATGACGGCGATCGGATCGCCGGGCTTTAGCGCCTTCAGTTTTTCTTCTGAGGCAATGGGCAGGTCGGGGGCCAGCAGGTTTTCGCCGGTGTCCGGATCGAGCGGGTTAACAATCAGCACGCCGACGTCAAAAGGCGTTTCTTCCACCGCCACAACTTTGGGGCTGACAAGATCGGCGTTCCGCCGGAACGGCTGATAGGCTTCCACGGCCTTCGTAAAGGAGCCATACCCCGCATGCACGCGCGCCGTCTTAACGGGCAAGCGAACACCCGAATACTGGTTCAGGACCTCAATGCGGGCGTCTTTATCGGTAAAGGGCAGCGAGGCGACAACATGCGCGACGGTCCCGAGAACGCCAGTTTCGCGATTGACCACAAACGCGGTGCCGTTCGGATTGCCATTGACCAGGACTAGATAGACGGACTGGTTCGCCTGATCGATGGTGGCCGGCTGTATGACCGCCGCGAGCGCCGCCTTGGCGTCGCTTCGCGTCTCCGCCAATTCTGCTTCAATCGCAACAGCGCGCGCGCGCGCCGAGCGTTCTCCGCCAAGGCGCGCAAATTCACTAAACGCCAGGCCCAGCGCCAATACGCCGACAGCGCCTATCAGTAAGAGCCTTTCCGTCACCCCTTTGCCCCCTGCATCCTTTAAGCCCCTCGTATTGCTCATTTAACGAGCTGATAACTCACAAGATCGCCAGGCCATACCGCCGAAAAGATATGCCCTTGTGGCCATACCCGCCTGCGTCGCGCCCAAACCGCTTCAATCCCTAACAAGACCTTAACAATCCTACGCAGCAAAAACCGTGCGCGCTAGGCGGTCAGGGTCGCTGGCGCGCGCGCGCGGCCCCGTCGGCCGGCTCAGGTCCATCATTTTCCGGACGCTGCGGCGAAAATGCCTCAGCCACCACAACCTTTCCCGCGGGGATGTCGACAGTCGGTATGGCTTGCCTCGTGAAGGGGACGAGCCGCGATCCGGCGACGTTCGGGATATGCGCGACCTCCAGCAAGTCGCCGGCGCCGAAATTATGCACTGCGGCGATCTCGCCAGCGTTTTCGCCATTTTCCTCCTCGACGCTGAGGCCCACGAGGTCCTCCAGATAGAATTCGTCTGCGTCGTCCGGCGCAGGCAGCGCATCGCGGTCGACAAATAGTTTCGTTTTCGAAAGCGCCAGTGCATCTTCACGGCTTTCGATCTCTGGCGCGGAGACCAGAACGACACCGTTTTTAAGGATTTGCCGCACGCTGAGGGTGAAACGGCGGGCGCCGTCAGCGGTCGCAACCGGGCCGTAGGCGGCGATCGCGCCGGGATCGCCGGTAAAGGTTTTGATCTTCGCAAGCCCCTGGACGCCGTGCGCCCCGACAAAAACTCCGAGGCAGATTTTGCGATTGTCGCCCGATATTTGCTTTTTGTTAGCCATACTGAAATTCCGGATACGGCGCAGATTTTAGCTGGTCTGACCGCTCTCAAAAAGACGGCCGTTTTCAATCGCCAGGGCGACCAGCAAGGCAAGCCCCCCAAGGACCGCAAATCCTGTGATAATCGGCATGGTAGTGCCGTCGTAATAGCGTCCGATAATGGCGCCGAGAAAGCCGGCGAGCGTTGTTCCGGCAAAACCGTTGGCCGCTGCGGCGGCGCCGGCGATATGTCCCATTGGCTCCATCGCGAGCGCCGAACAATTGGGACCGATCAGGCCCAGCATGAAAAACGAAATGCAGGTAAAGGCCATGAAAACCGGTAGGTTCTCACCAGAAACCCCGGCGATCATCAAATGCATGACGTTGACAATCACGAATATGACCAACGCCGTATGGGTGAGGCGTCGCATGCCGAAACGCCCGACAAGGCGCGCATTTGAAAGCGTTGCAGCGCCCAGCGAGGCGGCGACGCCGGCGAATGCAAGCGGAAACCACGCGCCGATTGAAAAGGTTTCCAGAAAAATCTGTTCTGAAGAGCTGATGAATCCAAAAAGCGCCCCGAAACCGAGCGCCGACACCAGCGTATAGCCGGCGGCGACACGGTTCTTCATGAATTCTCCATAGGCGCCGGCGATCCGGCCGATATTCAGCGTCATGCGCTTTTCCGTCGGCAGCGTTTCCGGAAGCCGCATCCAGGCCCAGACACCGACAATGCAGCCATACATAAAAAGCGCCACGAATATGCCGCGCCAGGGCGCTGCGAACATAATCAGTTGGCCAAAGCTTGGCGCCAGAATTGGCGCGGCCATAAAAATCGTGATCGCCAGCGACATAACCTCGGCCATACGCCGCCCGGAGACCTGATCGCGCACGCTCGCAATCACAGCAACGCGCGTCGCCGCGGTGGCGATCCCTTGTATGGCGCGGGCCGCCAGCAGCAAGGCAAAGCTGGACGCAAAGATGGAAAGCGCTGAAGCGGCGACATACCCCGCCAGAGACCACAGCAAGACATTTCGACGGCCAAACCGATCGACGATCGGCCCGAAAAACAGCTGCGCGACGCCATTGCCAAGAATATAGACCACCACAACCAGCTGGCGGTCATTATCGCGTGCTGCGCCCAGCTCGTCGCCGATAATGCCAAGCGCCGGCAACATCATATCGATGGCGAGCGCGTTCAGCGCCATGACCGCCGCTGTAAAGGCGACCAGCTCATAAAATGAGAGGGCTTTCGAGGCCGGCTTTTGAGCGGAAGGAGGGGGCGGGACTGCAATCATCTTTATGCTTGCTTTTCGTGCGCAATGAGTGCGTATTTTGTGAATGGCGCGCCGCTGCTCACGCAAAGGCGCCTTGGCTGCGACGCCAAGACCGACGACATTTGACGCGCAGCTTCAGCTGACAGTTACGGCGCGCAAGATCAAGCAAATGGAGGCGGTATTGGCGGCAATAACGACGCGCGGGCGTCATAATGAAAGTGTGGCGGGCATTTTTTCTTTCCTGTTCAGGCAGTTTGGCGCCCTGTGGACCATCGTAGCGGCGACGCCCGCAGTGCTGCCCACCAACGTTTTTGCCGCCGATGAAGCCGCCCTTAAGGCCTACGCCGACGGGGCTTATGCGGATGTGGTCGCGCGGGCCGATATCGTTGAAAATCCTGATACCTACGCGCTTGCCGCACGCGCGCTTAATGCGGTCGCCTATTTCGAACCGGACCGGCGCGAAGCCCGCGGCGCCGCCCAAAAAGCGCAGGACTACGCTGAAAAGGCCCTGACGCTCGATAGCGCGCATGTTGAAGCGCATCTGCAGGCCGCGATTGCGATCGCCCTGCGCGGCGCCGTCAGCGCCCCGGCCTCTACGTTCTTTAATAACCTGCCGGCGCGCGCTCGCGATCATGTCGACCACGCGTTATGGCTGGATCCGGAAAACCCCTGGGCGTTGTCGACGTCGGCCGCCTGGAATCTCGAGGTCTACCGGCGCGGCGGCGGCATGCTCTATGGCGCGAAACCCGAAAAAGGGTATCAGGAATTTTTGAAGGCGCGCACGCTGGCGCCGGAAAACGTCGCCGTCGCTTACGAAGGCGCCTTGCGCGTTTTGGCCAGCCGGCGCGAGGAATGGCGCGCGGCGGCGCTGAAAGCGCTCGCCGACGCCGTTGCAAAGGCGCCTACATCGATGTTTGAGCAGCGTATTCAAGATCGCGCCCGTGCGTTGCAATCCGCGGTCGAGGCGGGGGCGCAAAGCGAGCGCGACTTTATCAAAGCCCAAAGATGACCATGACGACGCCCGGTGAAGTTTATCGCCTGATGACGCGCGATGAGTGGGAAAAAGCGGCGCGTGACGGCGCTGTTTCCTATGGGGCGCTTGATCGTCGTGATGGATTTTTGCATCTCTCAACGCTTGAACAGATGTTCGAGACAGCACAGAAATATTTCGCGGGCCGAAGCGATATGCTGGCCATAGAAATTCCGTGTGCGGTTATTATGAATGATCTAAAGTTTGAACCGGTCGCCGAGCGCGGCGGCGCCTTGTTTCCCCACCTTTATGGTCCCCTGCCGACGGCGGCGGTGACGCGCGCATTGTTATTGAATGTTGACGCCTCTGGCGGGTTCGTTCTGGGCGACGAAGTCTCGTGACCGTCGGTGCGCCCATCAAGTTGGCCGATGCGGGCGCGCGTTTCTTGTCCTCGCTCGATCCTGAACGGGCGCACCGGATGACTGTCCGAGCAATGGCCTCCGGATTTGGCCCCGTTGCGCCGTTACGCATCAAGAAGGCTGCAACTCTTGCAGTCAACGTCGCCGGCTTGCCATTCGCCAATCCCCTGGGCCTTGCCGCCGGCTTTGACAAAAATGGCGAGGTCGTTGCGCCCATGTTGCGCGCCGGGTTTGGCTTTGTTGAGGCCGGGGCCGTGACCCCGCGCCCGCAAGCCGGTAATGCGGCCCCGCGCGTTTTTCGCCTGCGGGAAGATCGCGCGATCATTAATCGCTATGGGTTTAATAATGACGGCGCCGAGCGCATCGCGCGCCGTCTTGCGCGATCACGGCGGCGCGCAGCCCGTCTTGGCGTCGTTGGGCTCAATCTTGGGGCCAACAAAAACAGCGCCGATCGCATCGCCGATTACGTCGACGGGCTGCAGGCGTTCGACGGTCTTGTTGATTTCTTCACGGTGAATATTTCCTCGCCAAATACCCCTGGACTGCGCGCGCTTCAGGGGCGCGATGCGCTGATGACGCTGCTGATGCGGGTCATGACCGCCAAAGCTGGCCTATCAGCACCGGCCCCGGTTTTTCTGAAAATTGCGCCCGATCTGACCGATACCGACAAAGCCGATATTGCCGAATGCGTCCGCAAAAGCGGCGTGGACGGGCTTATCGTCTCCAACACAACGATCACGCGCGCGAACCTTACGGGCGCAGCGGCGGGTGAGGCGGGCGGTCTGTCCGGCGCGCCGCTGTTTGAAATGTCGACCCGGTTGCTCGCGGAATTTGCCCGCGAGTTTTCTGGTTCCGTGCCACTGATTGGCGTCGGCGGCGTTGCGTCCGGGCGTCAGGCCTATGAGAAAATTCTCCGGGGCGCCTCGCTGGTGCAACTTTACACCGGGCTCGTCTACGAAGGGCCGGGCCTGATCACGGCGATCCTGAAAGACCTGATCGCGATGAGCGCAAGCGACGGTTATTCATCAATAGCCGACGCGACGGGCGCGGCGCTCTGATCGGACGCGTCGTGCGCAAAGGTGTCAGCGATGGCCCCGCGATAGAGATACCAGCCGAGCGTCGCCGCCCTGATAATGAAATAAACTGAAAACGCGAACCAGAGACCGTGATTGCCGAAACGAGTCGCGAGCGGCAGGGAAAGAGGGATAAAAATCAGCACGCTCATGATCATGCTGTCGCGCATATGGCGGGCTTTTGTGGCGCCGATGAAAATGCCGTCGAGCTGAAAGCCGGCCACGACGATCGCAGGGCTGATCACAATCCAGAAAAGATAGTCCTTCGCCGCGCTGCGCACGGGACCGGGAGCCGTCAGCAAATCAATAATCGCAGACCCAAATGTCGCGTAGAAAGCCATGAAGACGCCCGCCGCGATCAGAGCCGGGATAAAGGTTTTGCGGATTGCCGCTTGCAGACGCGCTTTGCCGCGCGTGCGGTCCCGATCGCCAATCGCCCTGCCAACAAGGGTCTCGGCAGCAATCGCCGTTCCGTCAAGAGCAAGACCGGTGAACAAAAAAAGCTGAAGCAAGATTTGGTTGCCCGCCAAGGTCGCGTCGCCGAAGGCGCCGCCGCGCTGGACAAACCATGCAAACGAGAATGCAAGCAGCAGTGTACGAATAAAAATATCGCGGTTAACAGATAATGTACGGCGCATGGCGGCGACTTCAAAAAGATCTAGTGTGCGCCAATGGGCTGCGAGGCCGCCTTCGCGCTTCAACATCGAGAGGATAAACAGCGCGGCAAACACAAAGCCGGCGATTTCCGCGATTAACGTTCCTGCCGCTACACCAGCTGCGCCCATGTTCAAGCCGGTGACAAACCAGTAATCCAAAAGCCCGTTTAAGACCGTCATGGCGAGGCTCGTCGCCATCAAAAAGTCGGTGCGCCCTTTTGCCGTGAGCCAGCCCAGCAGGGCGTAAGTCGCCAATGCGAAAGGCGCGCCCCAGATCCGATAGGCGTAATAGGCGTGCGCGTTCGAAAACGTTTCCGCCGTTGCGTCGGACCCTATTGCAAGGGCGTGAAACGAGCCCAAACCGACCGGCCCTTGCAGAATAACAAGCAGGAATCCGATGACGGCTCCGATCAGGGCGCCGCGTAACAAGCCGGCGCGTTCTTCGCGTCTGTCGCCGGCGCCGGACGCCTGTGCGGTGAGGCCGGCGACGCTCATGCGAATAAAACCGAAGGTCCAATAGGCGAGCGAAAAAATGACCGATCCGAGCCCGACAGCGGCGACATCGAGCGGCCGCGCCGACTGAGAGAGCGCCCAGACGTCAACGACGCCGAGCAGCGGCGTCACCGAAGCGGCGACTGACGCGGGCCAGGCAAGGCGCAAAACGTCGGCGTAGCGGAGCGGCGCGGTGTCATCTTTTTGCGGCGTCGGCGACATAGACGATCCTGACGGTTTCCGCGTTCGGTTGGCGCAAGCCAGCGTGCGGGGCGTGCAATGCGGCGCACAATGCGGCGCACAAGGCTGCGCTCCGGGCCTTAACCGCCTGTTGCGGGACTGTCGAGGCGCGGCGCACGCGACTTTCTTGTCAAGCGGTTCCGAACGGCCGAGACTTGCCGGCTATGAGCGAATTTTCTGATGAATGGAACGAATGGACGTCGCCTCCCGGCGGCACCGGCAACACGCTGGACAATGCCGATGTCGGGGCGCTGGCGCATCTTTATCGCGGCGAAGTCTACCGTTCGACGATCTGGCGCACGCGTCTTGACGCGACGACTAACTGGTCGGTTGTGACCCTTGGTCTTGCCATGTCCGTCAGCTTTGCAAGTCCGGAAGCATCGCCATTGCCGTTGCTTTTGGTCGGTGTTCTGATCGTTATGTTCTTGATTCTGGAAGCGCGCCGCTATCGCTACTTCAATGTGTGGCGGGCGCGATGTCGGTGGATTGAGCGCAACTTTTATGCGCCGCTATTGCTTCAATCAACCCGCCCCGATCCGGGCGAATGGCAAGACGTTCTGGCGAAGGATTATCTAAAGCCGCAGTATCACGTCGGATTATGGCGGGCGATCGGCCGACGAATCCGGCGCAATTATATGTGGATTTTCGGGTTTCAGGCGCTCGCTTTTGTCGGCAAAATTGTGGTCCACCCAACGCCGCTCACCAGCGTTGATCTGTTGTTTGAGCGCATGACCGTCGGGCCGTTTCCGGGCTATGTGGTTTTGCTTTTCGGTATGGCTTTCCACGCAAGCTGGATCGGCCTGGCGCTCGTGACGCGCCATCGCGACCGGCGCAAACACGGCGACCGAGAGCAATCCGATGCGATGGGGTGAAGGTCACGTAAAAGGGTGCGGCGTCATTCGACAGCCAGCCTGCACTACAGGCCGTTAGTCTTCAAACAAAAGCGTGAGCCCGGCGTCTTCGCGTTGGATGACGCGATAAAAACAACTCTTTCGCCCTGTGTGACAGGCGGGCCCGGCTTGTTCTACGACAAGTTCTATCGCATCCTGATCGCAATCGATGCGCAACGCCTTGACTTTTTGCGTGGCGCCGGACGTCTCTCCTTTGCGCCACAGCTTTCTTCTCGAGCGGGACCAATAGGTCGCCTCGCCCGTTTTCAGCGTTTGCGTGAGCGCTTCTTCATTCATGTAGGCGATCATCAGCAAACGGCCCGTCGCCGCGTCAGTCGCTGCGGCGACGATCAGGCCGTCTGCGTTAAAGGTCGGACGGAAAGTCGTTGTTTCATCAACGGCGCCCTGCGAACCCATCAGCTTTTGATGAGGCGCAAGAACCGATCTTCAAGCGCAGGGTCGTCTTTGAAGGCGCCGGTAAAACGCGTTGTCACTGTATCCACATGGGGCTTGTGAACGCCTCGGGTCGACATGCACTGATGCTCGGCTTCGACCATCACGGCGACGCCGAGCGGTTTCAAAACGTCATCGAGTGTTTTCGCAATTTGCGCCGTCATTTTCTCCTGAACCTGCAAGCGCTTGGCGTAAGCATCGACAAGCCGGGCCAGTTTGGAAATGCCGACGACCTTGTCAGACGGCAAATACGCAACATGCACAGTGCCAATGATCGGGGCCATGTGGTGCTCGCAGTAAGATTCAAGGCGAATGCCCTTCAAGAGCACAATGTCGTCGTAGCCTTCGACCTCCTCGAAAGTGCGCGCCAGAATTTCTTCCGGGTCTTCGTCATAGCCGGAAAACCACTCTTCAAATGCTTTCGCCACGCGCTTCGGCGTATCGAGAAGACCTTCCCGAGAGGGATCATCACCCGCCCATTCGATTAGTGTTCGCACGGCTTGTTCCGCTTCGGCGCGGGTTGGTCGTGTGGTCAAAATTGCGTCGTCGTCCGACGAGGCGCGCGTGATGGTATCGTAGGCAATGGCTGTCATGTGGCCTGTCCTATCGTTCAAGAGCGATTACAAATTCGCGGTTCTCGGGAAGAGAGCGCGGGCGGTTGCACCATCCAGTACGACCTTAATATAGGAATGGATGCGTGAAATCCAACGCAAAGATGGCGAATGAGCGGCGCAAACGCCCCGGCGCCCGCCGGTATTAACCAATTAGGTTTCTGATTTAATTGGATTATTCGAGCCATCACAGATCAGTGAATCGACTGTGAGGCGATGCTTGCACTTTGATCCGCGCGCGGGCTACGACCGGTCCTCAATGGAGGAATGAGAAAGGCGGCGATGCTTTCGCTCTACGATACAATGGCGCGCGAAAAGCGTCTTTTCGAGCCAGCGGATCCCAACCGCGTGACCATGTATGTCTGTGGCCCGACAGTCTACAACCATGCTCATATCGGCAATTTTCGCGCGGCCGTGGTTTTCGATTTGTTGTATCGCGTCCTGCGTGAACTGTTCGGCCAGAACAAAGTCGTCTACGCCCGAAACATCACCGACATAGACGACAAGATCATTAAAGCGGCCGAGGCGGCCAAAACGCCGATAACGGCCATCACGGAAAAATACGCTGACATCTATCGCGCAGAAACGCGTGCGCTTGGCAATTTAGCGCCGACGCTTGAGCCGCACGCAACCGGCCATATCGCAGAGATGATTGCGATGATCGAACGGCTTATTGCGAGCGGACACGCATATGCGTCGGAAGGGCATGCGCTGTTCGCGGTCGGAAAGTTCTCTGACTACGGCGCATTATCGCGGGTTGATCGCGACGAAATGCTCGCCGGCGCGCGCGTGGAGGTCGCGCCTTACAAGGCCGACCCGTCAGATTTCGTCCTGTGGAAGCCGTCTTGCGAAGATGAGCCGGGTTGGGAAAGTCCGTGGGGTCGCGGCCGGCCGGGTTGGCATCTTGAATGCTCTGCGATGATCGAAAGAGCATTCGGCGAAACGGTTGATATTCATGGCGGCGGACAGGATTTACGCTTTCCCCACCATGAAAATGAGATCGCGCAAAGCGCGTGCGTCCACGATGGCGCGGCGTTGGCGCGTTTCTGGGTGCATAACGGCTTTCTCCGTATGGGGAATGACAAAATGTCGAAGTCGCTCGGGAATGTTGTTCTCGTTAAAGACCTTCTGACGCAATGGCCTGGAGAAGTGATCCGCTGGGCTTTGTTATCGGCGCATTATCGCCAGCCTCTTGAGTGGACCGACGCGTTGCTCGCCCAATCGAAAAGGCAACTCGATCGGTTCTATCGCGTTCTCGCTGAGGCCGACGATCGCCTGCAAGAGGTCGCCCCGCCAAAAAGCATCGCCATGGCGCTGCATGATGATTTGAATACGCCGGAAGCATTTGCCGGCCTCCATGCGCTGCGCGATGTGGCGATGGCGGCGCCGGCGGACAAACGCGCCGGTCCCGCTTCCGCTCTGAAGGCGGCGGGGTCGTTGATGGGATTTTTTCAAACGGACCCGACCGACTGGTTTCAGGCCGCCCCCGGTCAGGATGATCTGACGCCGGACGCCATAGCGGCGTTGCTCACCGAGCGCGCCGATGCGCGCGCCTCAAAAGACTTTGCGCGCGCCGACCAGATCCGGGACGACCTCGCGGCAAAAGGCGTGGTCATTGAGGATGGCCCCGATGGCGCCACATGGCGGCGCGAATAATGGCGGCGTTACTGGCGCAAGCCGCTTTTTGACCTATATGAAAGCGCGATGATCAACGATCTTTACAGTGCAAAGCTTCTTGAAGCGGCGGCGGCGATACCGGAAGCCGCGCGACTTTCTTCGCCGCAAGCAAGCGCAACCAAAGTCAGTCGCATCTGCGGTTCTGAAGTCACCGTTGATCTCAATCTCAATGGCGGCGTCGTTTGTGACTTTGCGATGGAGGCTAAAGCCTGTGCGCTCGGTCAGGCTTCCGCGTCCATTGTTGCGCGCAATATTGTCGGGGCCAGCGCCGGCGAGCTTTATGGGCTGCGTGAGGCGATGCGCGCGATGTTGAAAGAAGATGGGCCGAGCCCGGCCGGCGCCCGATGGCGCGATCTAGAGGCGCTCGCGGCGATTAAAGAGTATCCGCAACGCCATGCATCGACATTGTTGGTGTTCGAGGCGGTTTGCGCCTGCCTCAACCAGCTCGGTTACGGCGCCGACGCGCACAAAGACGGCGCTGGCGGCGGCGTCCATAAAGTCACCGCGTAAACACTGATAATCAGCGCCAGCTTTCGCGAACGCGACGGGCTAGCGCGCACGCAATCGCGCCGGCAGGCCGCTCAAATCGCCGATTTGGCAATGTTTTGGGGCGTAACACGCGTCTTCACAAAACCGTTAGGCGCCAATTTTCGGTCTGGCGTCTCATTGAAGGCCGCGTCATCATCGCCAGATTATACACAAGCAACAGCGGCCACTCTCTCCCCCTCTCAGGCCCCTCTGTTGCCATGCCGCCCGCGCGCCAATCTCTCCCCCAATCGCGCGGGCGGCGACCATTTCAATTTCAACCTCAGCGCCGCAAAGCATACTTTCTCAGCGCCGCAAAGCGTACTTTCGCGCACCGGTGAATGCCGGCATGTGAGAGCGCCGCCTTAACGGTGGTCAGGAAATTTTTCTCAACGCAAATCCGCCGTCCGCCGCGGCAATTTCTGAGCCCTCCGGCGTCGCCGCCGCCTGGCTGTGCAGCCATGCTTTGAACGCTTTGACTGCTGACGCTTGGCCTTTTGAGTGCGGATGGACGATGTAGTAGGCGAATGTTGACCGTGTCATCCCGTCAAACGGGATAACAAGCCGGCCGGCCTCCAGGTCGGCGAGCGCAAGAGCGGATTTTGCGAGCGCGACGCCTTTGCCGGCGACCGCGGCTTCGATGACGAGGCTCGACTGGTTCAGCTTGACGCCGCGCTTGGCGTCGATGTCTTCGACACCCGCCGCTTTGAGCCACATCGACCAGGTGGGAATGCTCTCGTCTTTGTCGGGACTAGAGTCGTGCAGCAGCGCATGATGGGCGAGGTCTTCCGGCGCTTTTAGCGGGTGATCGCCCGCCAAAAGCTCTGGGCTGCACACGGGCATAATCGTTTCCGACATCAAATAATCCGTCTCGAGGCCTTCGTATTCCCCGGCGCCGTACCGGATCGCCACATCGACATCGTCGACGGCGAAATCGACAACATCCATATCAGCCGATACCCACACGTCTATTTCAGGGTGGGATTCGCGGAAATCATCGAGCCGCGGAACCAGCCACTTTGCCGCGAGCGACGGCGCCATCGACACGGTCAGCCGTCCGGAGTCGGATTTGCGCATAAGGATGGCGCCGGCTTCAGCCAGTTTGTCGAAGCCTTCACGCAGAACGGGAAGGCTCGCCTGAGCCTCGTCGGTGAGCAGCAAGGCGCGCTTTTCGCGCCTGAAAACGCGAGCGCCGATGAACTCCTCAAGCGTTTTGATCTGTTGGCTGACAGCGCCCGGCGTCACGTGAAGCTCTTCGGCGGCTTTAGTAAAACTTAAATGACGCGCCGCGGACTCAAAAACGCGCAAGGCATTCAGGGGGGGTAAGCGTGACATCAGAATTCCTAATAGTCTTATTCGTAAAGTAACGACCGCGCTTATAACAACAGTCGCGCCAATTGATCCAAATCACATCGCATTCACATGGTAGTGAGCGGCTCAATCTATCGAGCCGCCTTTTTGGCGCCATCACTGCGATCTGTCTACAGAAAATAGTCTGGCTAAACGTCCAGCCAGAATATTTGGTTTCGCAAGCATCAAACGTGTTCTTACAAAGGAAGTCGTTGGCATGAAAAACCCAAAGCGCCCGTAAGTCGCGCTTAATTTACGAATAGAAAATCTGACCTATGAACCGCTTTCCATTGTTTGTTGACCTGCAAGGCAAAAAAGTCGTCATCGCTGGCGGTGACGAAGAAGCTGAACGCAAAGCGCGATTGGTCGCCAAAGCCGGCGCGACGATTGTGGTGATTGCTGCTGCAGTGGATCGCGCGCGGTTCGAGGGGCTCCGCGATGACGGCGCCGCCGATGTCGCAATTCTGGCGGTGGATCCCGCGCCCGCCGATTTTGAAGGCGCGGCGCTCGCCATTATCGCCGACGTCGATGAATTAACGGCCGCGCGCTATGCGAAATGGGCGCGCAAAGCCGGCGCCCTTGTCAATGTCGTCGACAGACCTGGGCTTTGCGATTTTACAACGCCGTCGATCATTGATCGCGACGACGTGGTGATCGCGATATCGACCGGCGGCGCCGCACCAGTGCTTGGGCAACGGCTGCGCGGCAAAATTGAAGCGTTATTGCCGGCGCGGCTTGGGGCGCTCGCGCGTTTTGCGAAGTCCTTTAGGGATGACGTAAAAAAGTCAGCCCCGGCGTCAGCGCGCCGGAAACTCTGGGGAAAAGTTTTCGACGGCCCCGTGGGCGCGCACGTCCTCGCTGGCGACGAACCGCAAGCGCGCCGCGCCATGCGGTCGCTGCTGTTAAATCAGCCTGCTGATGACCGCGGCGAAAGTGCTGGCGTAGTTCATATCGTCGGCGCCGGTCCCGGCGATCCGGAACTTCTTACGCTGCGGGCGCACCGTCTCGTTCAGGAGGCGGATGTAATCTTGTATGACAGGCTCGTCAGCGACGCGATCCTTGATCTCGCGCGCCGTGACGCCGAACGCTTATTCGTCGGCAAGGCCAAAGCCGATCACGCCGTACCGCAAGCGGACATTGAGCGCCTAATGGTCGAACACGCCCGGGCCGGCAAAACGGTGGTTCGGTTAAAGGGCGGCGATCCTTTTGTGTTCGGGCGCGGCGGTGAGGAGTTGGAGGCGATGCGCGCCGCTGGCGTTGACGCGCATGTAACGCCCGGGATTACGGCGGCGACCGGCTGCGCTGCGGCTGTCGGCATGGCGCTGACCCATCGCAATCACGCTCAAGCGGTTACGTTTGTTACGGGCCATGCGCAAAACGGTCCAGACCCGCGCGGTTCGTTGTTGGATGTCGTTGGGCGAAACGCCGAAAGCAACGAGCCCGATATCGACTGGGCGTCGCTCGCAAAACTCAATCAGACACTGGTCATCTATATGGGCGTCACGACGGCGGAGACGGTCTCGCAATGTCTCATTCGGCACGGGGCCAGTCCGCAGACGCCCGCTGCGATTATCGAAAACGGATCCCGTCCAGAGCAAAAACTGGTCAAGGGCCGGCTCGCCGATCTCGCCGCCATGATTGGCCGGCACGCTATCAGCGGGCCGGCGCTTTTGGTGATCGGCGACGTCGCGGCGCTGGCCGATGATCGGCTCGCCGAACAAATTTCGGCACGCGGCGCAACAGAAGAAAGGCTGTCGGCATGAAGATCGTCACCGCCAACAGATTATCCGACGGCAGGGTCGTTTACCTCGCTGAAAATAGCGTCTGGAGCGCCGACATTGCCGCGGCGCGCGAACTTGACGGCGAGACCGCACAAGCGGCCTTGTCAGACGCCAGACAAAAAATACGCGAATTCGCCGATGTCTACGTGATCGATGCAGAAAACGGCGCGCCGGCGGGCCGCACGGCCTTTCGCGAAACGATCCGCAGCGCCGGGCCGACAGTGCGCCCCGATCTCGGTAAGCAGGCCGGGAGCCTTTGACCGATGGCGGCCTTTAAATTGTATGGCGATCCCATCAGCGGCAATTGCCTCAAGGTGAAATGGACCGCCGATTTCCTGGAGCTCGATTATGAGTGGGTTGAAACAGATATTCTGGATAAAAAGACCCGTACGAATGAATTTCTAAATCTCAACCCATTTGGTCAGGCGCCGTGTATTGTTTTTGAAGATGGACGCGCACTCAGCCAGTCGAACGCGATTGTGCTTCATCTGGCTGAAGAGGCTGGCGAGCGCCTTTTGCCCGATGATCCGTATCAACGCAGTCTTGTTCAACAGTGGTTGTTCTGGGAACAAAATAGCCATGAGCCCTATATCGCTGGCCGACGCTTTCGAAAGGCGTATTTGAACGCGCGCGATGATGAAATCGACGCCGAGTGGCTGCCGCGCGGCCTCGCAGCACTTTCAAGGCTCGAACAGGCGCTGACCGACACGCCCTATCTCGTC
Source organism: Pseudomonadota bacterium (assembly GCA_038531315.1). Taxonomy (GTDB): domain Bacteria; phylum Pseudomonadota; class Alphaproteobacteria; order Caulobacterales; family Parvularculaceae; genus JAJFFW01. The sequence goes on along the minus strand of JBCBBT010000005.1, from coordinate 16,126 downwards.
GCTGGTCGTCTGACCGCCGCGGATATCTGTCTTGTCGCCTACACCCGGGTGGCGCCGGAAGGCGGATTTGATCTCGGTGAGTTTGAACGCATCAGGGCGTGGATTGCGCGCGTTGAAGACGATCTTGGCGTCACGCCTGAAGGAGCTTGGTCGCACTAATGTATCGCTATGATGAATTTGATGAGAAAATCGTCCGTGAACGCGTCAAACAATTTCGCGGTCAGGTCGAGCGACGATTGTCCGGCGAACTGAGTGAGGATGCGTTCAAGCCTTTAAGGCTCATGAACGGGCTCTATCTTCAGTTGCACGCCTATATGCTTCGGGTCGCCATTCCTTATGGGACGGTGTCTGCGCGCCAAATGCGCGCCCTTGCCGATATCGCCGACAAGTACGATAAGGGCTATGGGCATTTCACAACTCGGCAGAACATTCAGTTTAACTGGCCAGCCCTTGTCGATGCACCCGACATCCTTGACGATCTTGCCGACGTTGAAATGCATGCCATTCAAACATCAGGCAATTGCATTCGGAATGTGACCACGGATCAATATGCTGGCGCCGCCGCCGACGAAGTCGAAGATCCGCGCCCATGGTGCGAACTGATCCGTCAGTGGTCGACGTTTCATCCGGAATTCTCATTCCTGCCGCGCAAGTTCAAAATCGCTGTCACTGCAAGTGACAATGATCGCGCAGCGGTTCGCGTTCACGACATAGGGCTCCGGCTCTACAAGAATGAGGCCGGCGACAAAGGTTTTGAAGTGATTGTCGGCGGCGGATTGGGGCGTTCGCCTTTTATCGGCAAGACGGTTCGGTCATTTTTACCTTCGGAGCACTTACTCTCCTATCTCGAAGCGATCTTGCGAGTTTATAATGAAGGCGGCCGGCGCGATAACAAATACAAGGCGCGCATAAAAATTCTCGTTGACGCGATGGGTGTCGAAGACTTCCGCAACGCAGTCGAGGATGAGTGGGCGCGCGTCAGGCAAAATGACGCCATCGACGTGCCGCAAGAAGAAGTTGAGCGGATCGCCGCCTACTTTTCCGGCCCGGCTTTTCTGTCCGGCTTGCATCGCCATGATCTCGATGCGGAGCGGGCCGGCAACGCAGATTTTGCCGCATGGCTCGACGTCAACACCGTTGCACACCGACGCGATGGGTATCGCATTGTTAACATTTCCTTGAAACCCGTCGGCGCGCCGCCGGGCGACATTTCATCGGAACAGATGCGCACTGTCGCAGATGTGGCCGAGCGCTATTCATTTTGTGAGATACGTGCAACGCACGAACAAAATCTCTGCCTGCCCCATGTTCACGAAGCGGATTTGTTCGCCGTCTGGACTGTGTTGGCCGGTGCAGGGTTGGCGACGCCCAATATTGGTCTGGCGACGGATATTATCGCCTGTCCCGGTCTTGATTATTGCACGCTTGCCAACACCCGCTCGATACCGGTCGCCGAAAGGTTGGCGGCCGCGATTTCCAAACGCGGCGGTGAACAGGAACTGGGCGAACTCAAAATCAAGATTTCCGGCTGCATCAACGCATGCGGCCACCACCACGTCGGCCATATCGGCATCCTTGGCGTCGATAAAAAAGGTGAGGAATTTTACCAGATCACCCTCGGCGGATCGGCCGGCGAAGACGTCAGTCTTGGCGACATCGTCGGGCGCGGGCTTTCCTCAAACGCTGTTGTAGGCGCTGTCGAAACGCTTATCGATTTTTATACAGAACAACGACAAGGCGAGGAGAGGTTTCTTGATACTTACCGACGCCTTGGCCTCGAAGCATTTAAAGGAGCGCTTTATGAAACTGTTAAGGCTTAAGTCCGGCGCAGTCGTTCATGTGGAAAAAACAGCGCGTACTGAAATTACGCTGGAAGCTTGGCGTGAGCGCGGCGCGCCTATGATGAAAGACGAGATCCTTGTTGTAGCCGCTGACGTTGATGTGACAACGCTTGAACCAAACGTGCATTTCTTCAAAGCCATTGCCGTGCAATTTTCAGTGTTCACCGATGGGCGCGCTTTTACGCAGGCGCGCCGCCTGAGACGTGATGTCGGATACGCCGGCGTGATCGAGGCGCATGGCGACATCGGCCGGGACCAGGTTTTTTTCATGGCGCGTGTTGGGATTACTGATGTCTGTTTTGAAGATCACGATACGGAGAACATTCTGGGGGCGCTCGGCGAATTCTCCGATCACTATCAGGCGTCGGCCGATCAGCGTGCGCCGATTTGGCTCGCGCGACGCGCGCGCATCGCAGCGGCCGCTTAGACCGGCCTTGACGCCAAAGGCCGGCTTTCCCGAGGCCGCCATCTCGCAAGAATAGGAAGGAGCGCGCCATGGTACGCGTTATCGACGCCTTTTCATCGCAATCAGCCACGGGCTCAAATCAGTCTTTAAGAGGCGCGCCGCTTAAAGACGCGCGCGCTGTGCAGGCAAAACGCCTTTCTTGTCAGTATCAGAACCACGATGCGTCGTCGGTGTTGACCGCAGCGATCCGCCATGAATTCGCCGGACGCATTGCGCTGGTCTCATCGTTCGGTGCGGAATCATCTGTCCTGTTACATATGGTCTCGGCAATCGATCCGGCGACGCCGGTTATTTTTCTCGATACAGGCAAACATTTCGCGCAAACGCTCGCCTACCAGCGTAGTCTAACACAGCGTTTAGGCTTGTCGGACGTCAGAGTTGTCGCCCCCTCCAGTGAAGCCATATTGCTCGGCGATCCAGAAGGGGATTTGCACAAGCGCGACCCCGACGCCTGTTGCGCCCTTAGAAAAGTCCGTCCTCTGAGTGGTGTTCTGGATGGATTTGACGCCTGGATCACCGGCCGAAAACAATTTCAGGGACCGACGCGAGCAAACCTGCCGGCATTTGAAGCGTCCAAAACGCACGTCAAAGTTAACCCACTCATCAGCTGGTCCCCTGAGGATGTCGTATCCTATGCGGCGCGATATCAGCTCCCACCGCACCCGCTTGTCGCACAGGGATTTACATCGATCGGATGCTGGCCCTGCACGTCGGCGACCGATGGGTCCGATCATGCGCGGAGCGGCCGTTGGCGCGGCGCCGATAAAACCGAATGCGGCATCCACACGTTCGGCTAGCGTGCCTGCACAATGCTGTTCGTTCGGCGTTGCTATCGAAACAGCACGTCAATCGATTGCAGACAGGAAAGTCCTCAACGCATTGACCGCTTCCGGTTCCGTCAGGGTCGGCGCGTGACCGGTCTGCGCGACTTCGCAATAGTCGAAGTTCGGGTGCGCATCGCGCATTCTGCTGACGATGTCTTTGCTCAGGAGATCGCTTAGTTGGCCGCGCACAACGAGCGTCGGCGTTTGTTTCAGGCTTTCAAAAGGCCCCCATAATTCGGGCGGCGCCGGCGCGTCCGTAAAGGCGTGCGCGACGCCGGGGTCGTAATCCAACATCCACCCCGCCCGCGTCTGGCGATAGGTGCGGGCTGCAAACCGCAACCAGAATGCAGTGTCTCGGTCCGGAAAAGCGGCCTCGTTGATCGATCTGATCTCCGCCGCCGCTGCGTCAAGCGTCGCGTGCGGCGGTTTGCGCGCGGCGCCATCGGCCCGCGCGCCTACATAGCCGGCAATGCGCGCGAGGCCCTCGGGGGCCAAATCCGGTCCGATATCGTTCAGGGCGGCCCCGGCGACGCGCCGAGGCGCGGCTGCGTTTATCAGCATCGTCACGATGCCGCCGAGCGACGTCCCAAGGAAGACGGCCTTCTCAATCGACAACGCGTCGAGAGCGGCGAGGATGTCGTCTTTATAAGTGAGGGGATGATAGCTCGTGTGGTCGCGCGCATGGTCCGACCAGCCGCGCCCACGAAGCGAAAACGCATAAACATCGCGCCCCTCGTCCGCGAGCAGCGGCGCGATATCCTCAAAATCGGCCGCATTGCGCGTCAGTCCCGGCAAACACACCACCGGCGACTTTGCGCCGCTTTGTGGACCCGCGATCAAGGCGCGGCCATGAAGATCAAGACCATCTGAGACATTGACGCGGAGATGTTCGATGCGGATGTCGTTCATTCGCGAGGCTCCTGCTGTATGCTCTGGGCTGGTTTTCGAGCTGGCTGATCATGAGGCGTTTGGCGCGGGGCTGGTCGTTATAACTGAATAGGACGGTTGTGCACTGTGTATGGCGAACCGCGATCTGACCGTAAGCCCGACACCGCCGTCTCGATGGCCCAACAAAGTGGAAATTTAAGTTGGTAACCGAAATCACCGCCCGCACGAATGAAGCCATCGCATTGAAGAATGCGGGGCGTCACGTGGAGGCCATCGATCTGCTGGCGAATATTGCGACGATGGCGCCGGACAATCTTGCTCTGCAGCACAATCACGCGGCGGCTTTGGGTGACGCTGGCCGCAACCGGGAAGCGGTCATGGTATTGGAACGCGCTTTCCAGCGAGGCCTCAATGCGCCGCAGAGCTGGCTTGTCTTCGCGCGTGCGCTGGCCGGCGTGCAGGATTTTGAACGCGCCAGATCGGCGTTTTTTCAGCTATTGCGATTTAACCCCTATAGCCCGGATGTTCACAAGGAACTCGCCCAGCTTATCTGGATGCAGACCGGAGAGCAGGACAAGGCGCTCGAGATTGTAAACGAAGCCTTACGCGCCAATCCGGCTGCGAAAGCGCTCTACATTACGCGCGCTCAAATTCTGGGTCAGACCGGCGACGCAAACGCAGAATACGCGGAAATCCGGCGGCTTGCCGATAAAAACCCAAACACGCCAGAGCTATCGATGGCGCTGTGTAATTCGGCCCTTGCTTGCGAAAAGATCGCGGAAGCCGTGGGCTATGGGAAAGCCGCCTTCGACGCCGCGCGCGAGAACGATTCAGCCGTCTCCGCATACGCGACGGCGCTCCTGGCGGCTGGCGAGGCGTCGCAAGCTGCAGGTGTCATTGAAATTCTAAGGGCGCGCCAGCCGGTCAATCAGTTTTTTATCGCTCTTGAGGCGACGGCTTGGCGCTTGACCGGCGACCCTCGATATGAGGCGATCTTTGACTATGACAGTCTGGTTTTTGCCGCGCCCCTGGAGCCGCCGGCCGCGTGGCGAACGCTTGACGCCTACCTCGCTGATCTGACCGAAGCACTCGAAGAAGCGCACGACTTTCAGGAACATCCCTTCAACCAATCCGTGCGTCACGGCAGCCAGATTTCGTCCGTCACGGGTTCCGATAATCCGGCGTTGAAGGCTTATGGCGACGCCGCTTTGAGACCGGTTCGCCGATTTACGGAGGCGCTTGGTGTTGGCGATGATGTGTTGCGAAATCGCAACATTGGTGGATTTCGGTTTTTCAGCACCTGGTCAATAAGCCTGCCGCCGGGGGGCTTCCACGTAAATCACGTTCACCCGGAAGGTTGGCTTTCTTCCGCATGTCATATCCGCCCTGCGCCTGATGACCCGGAAAATGAATGCGCTGGTTGGCTCAAGTTTGGCGAGCCTGGCATTACAACCGCGCCAGCCCTTACGCCGCAACGTTTTGTGAAGCCCGAGCCTGGCGTCCTTGTCCTCTTCCCGTCCTACATGTGGCACGGCACAGTCGGTTTTGAGGCCGGCGACGCGCGCCTCACCATCGCCGCCGATATCGTGCCCGCCAGCGCGTAGTGAGGGTCCAGGGGCGGCGTCGCCGCCCACCCCGCGGCGACGCATCTTCGCTGAGAGTTAATCTCGTATTAACCATCCCGGCCGCATGAAGGAGGAGAGTGAATAGGTCTGTTGCCGATATGGTACGGTCAGCAAGTCTTCGGCGGTTCGCCGCATTTACTGATTGACCGTTAGCATATCACGAAGGAAATAAGACCGTAGCGTAACAATATCGCTTGCCGATGCTCTGCAGGGGATCGGAATTATAACGCCGGCCGTCATGCTGCTGGCTTTGTGTGTGTAGTGTTTAACCGGAGGGATACAGGATGAAACACTCTAAAATTGCGGCGCGTTTGCTCCGTACGACAATCCTCACGGGGGCGATTGCGGCTGTAGCTGCTCCGGCTCTCGCGCAGGACGACGACGATGATGTCATCATCATCACGGGTTCGCGCCTTGACCAAGCGAACTTGAATTCATCGAGCCCGGTGTTCCAGGTTGACGCCGGTGAAATCGACTCTCGCGGTGTTACGCGCGTTGAAGATCTTCTTAATGTGTTACCGCAAGCTTTTGCAGCGCAGACGAGCAATCTCGCTAACGGCGCCTCCGGTACGTCTTCACTGAACTTGCGTGGTCTTGGCGCCACGCGAACGCTTGTCCTCGTTGACGGCAAACGACTTTCGTACGGTGCTGGTAACGCGGCTGCGGTTAACCTGGACCAAATTCCAGCCCAGCTTGTTCAGCGTGTAGACATTGTTACCGGTGGTGCTTCAGCGGTCTACGGTTCGGATGCTGTTTCAGGTGTCGCGAACTTCATTTTGCGTCGCGACTTCGAAGGCCTTGAACTTGACGGTCAAGTCGGTTTCTTCCAGGACGGAAACAACAACGACTTCTCAAATGAGCTTCTGGCCTCTAACGGCATCGCACAACCTGGAGCGACCGCCGACGGCCGAAGTGTAAACGTTGCTGCCATTTTCGGCGCGAATACTCCTGACGGGCGTGGCAACGTAACAGCTTTCCTTCAGTACCAGGATCAAAATGAAGTCCGCCAGGATGCGCGCGATTTCTCGGCCTGTGCTTTTGCTCCTTCTGGAGCTTCAACAGCAGTTGGCGGTGTTGGTTGTGTTGGTTCCTCTACGTTCCGTCGTTTCTTCACGCCGGGCGGCGATTTCTTCCTTGGCGAAGACAGCGTCCTAGTTCCATTTACTGGTGCGCCTGAGCAAACGTTTAACTTTGCACCGGACAACTTCCTGCAAAGAAACAACGAACGCTTCAATTTCCAGGCACTCGCTCGTTACAATGTTACGGAAAATATTGAGGCATTCTTAGATCTTGCGTTTACGGAAAACCAAACGGACTCTCAGATTGCGTTTTCGGGCACGTTCTTCCGTCCGTTCCAGGTCAATTGCGGCAACCCCCTCATCCAAACGCCTGTCGATGCGGCTGCGGGCGGCGGCACCTTGGCTGACGCGCTTGGCTGTGACGCGGCGGCTATTGCAGCCGATACAGATGTTGGCCTTACAGCGGGCTATCGTAACGTCACCGGCGATCCCAGGTCGTCGTTTATTGGCGTTAATACGTTCCGTTTGGTCGGCGGGTTCCGTGGCGACTTAAACGAGAACCACTCATTTGAGACGTTCGGTCAATTCTCACGCACGGTCCAAAATACGATTTCAACCGGTGATTTGAGTTTTGCGGATGTTCAAGACGGCTTGTTTGCGGTTGACGACGGCTCAGGAAATGTTGTTTGCCGTTCCGGGAACGCCGGCTGCTTGCCGTTCAATATCTTTGAATTCAACGGGGTCTCAGCAGAAGCTGCTCAATTTGCACAAGGTACAGGTCTCGTACGCAGCCAAGTCGAGCAAATTGTGCTTGGCGGCACCTTTACCAGCGACCTCGGTGCTTATGGACTGAAGTCTCCATTCTCCGACAACGGGGTCAATGCAGTTGTCGGTATCGAATACCGTCGCGATCAATTGAACCGTGTGCCGGATGATATTTCCCAAATCCCTGGTGGCCGAGGCTTAACCGGGGTTGGGGGCGGAACGCTTCCTCTGTCAGGTGAAGTCGCGGTTACGGAACTCTTTTTCGAAACGCAAATTCCTTTGGTTAGTGACCGGCCATTCTTCCATGAGTTCGGTATCAGTGGTGCGTTCCGTTATTCGGATTACACAACTGATGGTAATGGCGTAGCGAATAGCTTCGATACTAACACCTTTGCGGCGGGCATTACTTGGTCGCCAGTGCCGGACATTCGGTTGCGTGCGCAGTTCCAGCGTGCGCAGCGTGGGCCTAATGTGTTTGAACTTTTCACCGGTCAAAACACCGGTTTGTTCAACGCTGCAGCTGGGCCAAACGGGTTGTTTGACCCGTGCGCGGGCGATCTTGATCCAACCACCGCCACACCGGCTCCTTCTGCGACAGCGGCTCAGTGTGCATTTACAGGTGTGACAGCAGCTCAATTCGGAACTATCCCCGATAACCCCGCAGGCCAATTGAACCTCGTTACAGGTGGTAATCCTCTCCTGTTTGCTGAGAGCTCGGACACGTTTACAGTTGGCGCTGTACTCCAGCCTCGTTGGATCGAAGGTTTCAATTTTGCCATCGACTACTTTGACATCAGCGTCGATGATTTCATTTCAACCGTGCCCCCCACGGTTGCACTGAGCCAGTGTATTTCGTCTGGTACTCCTGAGTTTTGTAGCTTGATTAATCGGGACAGCTTCGGTTCCCTGTTCTTGAGCAACAACGATGCTGCAGGGAATCTTGCCGGCGTATTCGCCACAAATACGAATATTGCGAATCTGGCGACGCGTGGTATCGACCTTTCATCGAACTACTCTCTGGATCTGGGAAACAGCGGGTCGGTATCTTTCAACTATGCGTCCACGATCTTGCTCGAGCTCTCATCGGTTCCGATTCCGGCGCTTCCGGATCAGGTCTTTGAATGCAGCGGACTTTATCGTGGCGCTTGTGGCGGACCAAACCCTGAATACCGTCACCGGTTGCTTGCTACATGGCAAACGCCTTGGAATGTCGATGTGACCGCAACTTGGCGGTATTTTGGCGGCGTTACCCTTGACACTGTGGACGGTACTGGAACCCAGTTGTCTGCTGGCGGTGTTTTCACGCCAACAGGTAATGTCCTCGATGATCGCCTTGATAGTGCAAATTATCTCGATCTTGCGGCCACATGGAATGTTAAAGAGGGTGTCGCCCTCCGAGCCGGCGTCAACAACGTACTTGGACGTGATCCAGAATTGTCGACGCAAGCCGGTACAGCGCCAGGTAACGGGGATACCTTCCCTGGCACCTATGATGCGCTTGGCCGCTTCATCTTTGTCGGTGTTAATCTCTCGCTCTAAGAGTAGAGAGAATCTGACTACAGAGACGCCGGGACGAAAGTTCCGGCGTCTTTTTTTATTGTGCGCGTGGAAGCAGCGGCTTTTCATTCGAGCGTGTCGCGGACATAGTGGCGTTTACTGAATGCCAGCAAAAAAGGGTGATCGACGATGGAAATGGTATCCCGGCTCATCATTAGCGGCATTGTGTCTGTAAGTTTGCTGACGGTGTCGTCTGTTGGCCCCGTCCACGCGGCGGACATGATTGACCAGCTTGTCGCGTGCAAAGCGATCAAGAAAGATAAGCGCAGATTAAGATGTCTTGACGAAGCGCTTGCCGATTTGGAGGCTGACAGCATCGTTCGTGAAAGCGCTAATGGGGCCGGAGGGCGCGATCTTGATCAAGATGCGCGCGCAGCCGTTGAAGTAGATGCTTCGCCGCCAAGCGTCGACGATTTGTTCGGCAGTGAAGATCTGTCGGCCATAAAACGTAAAAAGCGTGAGGAAAAACCGAAGACGCTGCAAGCAGTCGTTGTCGAGATCGCGCGCAATGCCCAAGGTCGATATGTGATTGTGCTGGAAAACGGACAGGTTTGGCGACAACTAAAGGCGGATAACGCTCGCCTTCTTGTTCCCAAAGATCTTCAAAACAGTCCTGCGACAATCAGGAGACGGTCTTTCGGTTCATTTTTGTTCAGCTTTAACGCCAATAATCGCGCGGTGAAGGTTGAGCGCCTGAAATGAAAATAACACGTCGTCGTCTATCGTAGATTTGATCCGTAGGCGTCAATCGCTTCAAACAGCTTCCCAACGGCGTTATGATCTTCCCGCGTCATGTGCGGTTGGGGAATATCAAAGATCAATACGTATCGATCTTCACCGCTATTGTTCCAGGCCTCGTGTTCAATCGTGTCGTCGAAGATCCAGGTCTCGCCCTCGACCCATGCGCGCGATTCATTGCCTACGCGAAAGCCGCATTGGTCGGGCACAATCAGCGGCAAATGGCAGATCAATCGTGTGTTCGTAACGCCTGTATGCGGCGGTATTCGAGCGCCTGCGCGCAATACTGAAAATAACGCCGAGGGCGATGCGCCCGGAATGTCGGCAAGCGGGATCTTCCGCAGCGCCGCCGCCGTTGCGGGGCATTGGTCAATATTTTCGGCGACAGCTTTCCCGTCTTTCCAAAGATACCAGGCGCTCCAGTTCGGATTGTTCATCATGCCATGGGAGTCGCTCGCCGGCGTATCAATATTTCGTTGAACATACGGAACGAACGCGTCGTTTAAGTCGATAACGCGATTAAGTTCGTCGCGAATAGCCGCTGTCGCGGCATTCAGCTCTTCCACCCACTGAAATTTCTGTGGATCGTAAAACTGCTGCGCTGGCAACTCTGGAAAATAGTACTTCGTCGGTTGCTGCTGATATCGCGAGCGTTTGCCAAAGATCAAATCGATGGACTGGGAAAACCCACCTGCCGGCCCTGAAACCGAGCGCGAAATTTCTTCCGCTAAGGCGCCGCGCAGATAACTTTCATACTGCGCAACGTATTCCTGGCACCGCAACTGAGCACGTTGCAGGTTTTCTCGGACTGCCGCGGTGATCGACTGTGGCGCGACGCCGCCCTGCGTCGCTAAAGCCAGAGCCGCCTGGTAGAAAGAACCGGCCGTCTTTGTATCTTGCCGCCCATGATAAAAATCGCCTTTAGCAAGCAGCGCTGGTAAATGCTGTGGGTCAATCTTCAGTGCACGATCAATGGCGTCGAGGCTTGCTTTCGCCTCGCCAAGCCCGTCATAGGCTTGCGAAAGGCCAAGCAAGGCGTCGATTGACGGCTGTGCGGCGTGTGCATTTTCAAAAGCATCGCGCGCGGTTTGATAGTCAGAGCGTGCAAGCGCTTCGTTGCCGATTTGAAGAGCTGTTAGCTTGCGATCCAAAAAAATGCACCTTCAATATTGCTTAACCCGTCCCTAGCCCAACATATCCTCGCCGTCGAGGACGCGGGCTGCGGCGTGAACGACGCTTGCAATGCGCAATGCGGCCTGCACCTGTTCGGTGCTCATGCCTTCCTTGCGGAGAACCTTTTCGTGGCTGTCGAGGCAAAGACCGCAGCCATTTACGGCCGATACGGCGAGCGACCACAACTCGAAATCGACTTTGTCGACGCCGGGATTGCCGATCACGTTCATGCGCAATTTGGCCGGTAACTTAAGGTATTCGTCTGACGCCATCAGGTGACAGGCGCGATAATATATATTGTTCATCGCCATAATAGCGGCGGCTGATTTCGCTGCAGTGACGGCTTCTTCGCTCAATTTTCCCTGCGCTTCGGCGTCTATTGCACGGGCCACCGCCGCATTGCCGCTCGCCAGCGCACAAGCCAGCATCGCGCCATACTTTTGCTGATCGGTGAGGCTAGTCTCATTGGCGAGACTTCCAAGGTTCAAGCGAATATCCTTCGCATAGTCCGGAATTTGATCTCTAATGGCGTCAATAGACATAGAGCGCCGCCTTTCGATGACTGCGTAATTCAATAAAAAAACGAATGACGGCGCCGACGTGAGAGCCTGAAGACGCCGACGCCGCCATTCGTCAGTAACTAGAGCGTGTCCCCGCCAACCGGACGATTGCAAGGGCAGAGTTCATCCGTTTGCAGACCGTCGAGCACGCGCAGCGTATCCTGCGGGTTTCGCCCGACATTCAGATTGTTGACGTAAACATGTTGAATGACGTTGTGCGGATCAACGACGAAAGTCGCGCGAAGCGCAACGCCTTCCGGGGAGCGAATGCCCAGACCGTCGATCAGCGATCCTGTCGTATCGGCAAATTGCCATGCGCCATGCTTGTCGAGATCGGGGTGATCGCGGCGCCAGGCAAGTTTAACAAACTCATTGTCGGAGCTGCCGCCAAGAACGATCGCATCGCGATCTTCAAACTCTTTCGCGAGACGGCCGAACTCAGCGATTTCGGTCGGGCAGACGAAGGTAAAATCCTTGGGGTAGAAGTAAATGACTTTCCACTTCCCGCCAAAGCTCTCCTGCGTGATTTCTTCGAATGCTGAAGCGCCGTCTTCTTCGTGATTATTAAAGCCGGGCTTGACGCCGGTTACGGTAAAATCTGGCAATTTGTCGCCAACACCGAGCATATTGAAACTCCTGTCCTGCTGTTGAAGTCGGTCCGCTTTTTCCGAACCACAGCGCCTGTCCATTCAGTCGCGCCCCCTACTTAACGATCTCAGGGAATATATCAAATAGATAATAATTCTTTTTTTTATCGAAAATATCGATAAACTGGGCGCAGGAGCGTGCGCCCATGAATGCCTTACCGACCCTGCGACAGCTGCAGTTCTTTCTGGCGCTTGTTCAGCGCCAGTCCTTCTCGAAGGCGGCAGAGGATTGTCTTGTGTCCCAGTCGACTTTGTCGTCCGCGATCAAGGAGTTAGAAGCGCTGCTTGAGACCCAGCTCGTTGACCGGTCAACCCGCGTATTTGGATTGACGCCCGCAGGGGAAGACGTTGCGCGCCGCGCTTCGGAGATTATGGCGCATGTTGAGGACATGAGGCGCGCCGTCGCTGACCGGCGCCCGCTTGAGGGTCCTTTCCACCTCGGGGTCATCCCAACCATCGCGCCTTTTCTGTTGCCGCGCGCTGCGGCGGCGCTGGAGGCGGCGTATCCCAATTTGCAGCTTTATCTGCGCGAAGACAGGAGCGAGGCGCTTGTTGAGCGCATGGCTAGCGGCGCCCTTGACGCCGCGCTTCTCGCTTTTCCCTATGAGGCGCCCGGCATCGATCATGTCGAGATTGGCCGCGATGCGTTTGTCCTTGCCGCGCCGGAAGGTCATCCGTTTGCCGCACGCAAAACGGTATCCATTAGCGATCTGAAAAAGGCCGATATCCTCCTGTTAGAGGATGGTCATTGCCTGCGCGATCATGCGATTGAGGCGTGCAAACTACGCGATCCGGACACGGCCGCAACATTCGGCGCCACCAGCTTATTCACCCTGATCCAGATGGTGCGCGCCGGGCTTGGCGTCACGCTGTTGCCGGAGATGGCCGTCACAGAGGGATTGAGCAAAACTGAGACGCTCGCGATCTTGCCGTTTGAAAGTTCCTCTGTAGCAAGAACAATCGGTGTCGCCTGGCGGCGCGGCTCCGGCAGAGGCGAGGAGGCGCGCGCCGTCGCCAAGACAATCGCCGCCGTTTTTTAGGATTTGGTCGCGTTATTGGCCGCCCAAGCTTGCATGTTTCATCTCGGCGATATCGCCATTGTCGGACAGCATGATAGCGATTGGCCGGGTTGAGCGAAACTGGGTCAATACAAGCATGACCGATACGGTCATCGGAACGGAAAGCAAAAATCCAGCAAAACCCCAGATCGAGCCCCAGAAGGTGAGTGAAATCAGAATAATCAAGGGGCTGAGATTCAAGGACTTTCCGACAATACGCGGTTCAATGACATTGCTCATCATTTGTTCAACGCCGATAAGAAGGCCAAGCGTAATCAACATTTTCTGGACGCCGCCATCCGGCTGCACCAGCGCCAACAAAACGGGCAAGGTGATTGCCGACGCTGCGCCGAATACCGGGATATAGTTCAATGCAAAAATCATCAGCGCCCAAAACCCGGCGAAATCAACGCCTACGGCGGTCATGATGATAAAGCTCGCCCCGGCCGTAAAAAGGTTAGAGAGCGTTTTGACGGTTATGTATTGGCGCACCAGCGTTCCGATATCGCTGATGGTCTCATCAATCGCTTTGCGTCGATTTTCATCGCTCGACAGCAGCGAGATTTTACGAAAAATACGCCCACGCTCAACGAGGATAAAAATCGTATAAAGAAAAATAACGACGGCCGTCGTGATAAGCGAGCGCGCCGACCCCGCCAGAGCGCTGACCATTGGTTGGATCAGGCCAAGCGCCCGGCTCCGCAATTGCTCCAGCGTGTTGCCGAGAAAATCGCTCGGCAAAAAGTCAAGACCGCGAACAAAACTGATCACCTCATCAGCAACATTTCTAAGCCGCGTCTCGTAATCCGGAGCCGCGCGAACCAGGTCTTCCACATTTGATTTAACAATCTCCACGAACAGGAAAATCACGGAAAAGATGACGGCGAATGCGAGGATGTAACCGACCCAGTGGGGAAGAAATTTCCCAATCAGCGGTATGCGCTTGAAATTTTCTTTCAGCGTAAAGATCAGGAAACTTAAAAACGCCGCTGCGATAAGAGGGATCAGAAGAGATCGTCCGATATAAAGCAGGTAACCAAAGAGCAGCGCGGTCGCAACGGGAAAGAACACACGGGCCTGCCCTGCGAAGGGCGATTTAGCAATGGAGGATGGATGGTCGGACATAAGGAGGCTGTGACACTCGCGCAATTATGCAATCACCGAGAGATTAATAGTATTTGCAAAGCGTCGTCACCTGTTTGCGATGACGCCGCCGCCGCATAGGACCGGCGTTCGAAACAGGTGACGCGATGGCGTTTCTCGCCCCCGCTCAATTCTGGTAAACAGCAGCCATGATTTTTGAGGAAATGGATTGGCGCCCGCCTCACGAGGTATTTGCGGCATATCTGGGCGAGCCTTTCGCCCACTTACTCCATGCAGGCGCGCGAACACAGGATATCGGCTGGTCAATCCTTGTGGCGCGCCCCACTGATTTTTTTGAATTGCATGAGGGGCGGGGGACGCTCAACGGCGCGCCGATCGACGGGGAGCCGCTACACACATTTGATCGCCTCCTTGAGGGGCGGAGGCGCGCTATTTCTTTGCCGCAGACGCCTTTTCTAACCGGGGCCATCGGCCACATCGGCTACGAAACCGGCGCCTTGTTCGAGCCGACGGCCCGCGGACCTCAATCGCCTTTTGTTCTGCCGGATCTCGCATTTGGCTTTTACGATGCGGCGCTATTGTTTGATCGCGTGCGTGGGCGCGCTTATGCGGCCTCGCTCGACCCGCATTCGCTTAATCGGCTTCTCGAGCAGCGCAACGAGAAAGACGGAAGCACTGGTACGATCATCGCAGGTCCGGTTTCATCGAATTTTTCGTATAAGGATTACTGTCGCGCGGTAGACGCAATCATCGACGCGATTCTCCGCGGTGATATTTTTCAAGCCAATATAGCGCAACACTTGACGACGGCGCTTACCGGCGGAACGGCTTTCGATCTGTTTTGCAAAGTCTCTGAGGCTAGCGATGCGCCATATGGCGCGTTCTTTCAGTATAAAGGCGGCGATATCATCTCGAATTCGCCGGAACGGTTCTTTAAGGTGACAGGCGACGGGGACGCCCGCCGGATTGTTGTCGAGCCCATCAAAGGAACGCGGCCACGCGGCGCAACGCCGGATGAAGATCAAGAACTGGCCAGAAGCCTGTTGACGGACCCAAAAGACCGCGCCGAGAACATTATGATTGCGGATCTCATGCGCAACGATCTTTCAATTATTTGCGATGACCAATCCATCAAGGAAGATGCGATATGCGCGCTTGAAAGCTTTGCGTCGGTGCATCATCTGGTCTCGCGCATATCGGGGGTGTTGCGAACAGACGTCACAATGGTTGACGTATTGAAGGCGTTGTTTCCGTCGGGTTCCATTACGGGCGCGCCCAAGATTGAGGCAATGCGCAAGATCGCTGTCGCTGAGCCCGTTGGTCGCGGACCGTATTGCGGCGTACACGGATTTATAGATGATCGTGGATTTTCAGACTTTTCCGTTTCCATCCGTACAATGATTGCAGAAAAAGACGACGAGGGCAAAAAGCTCACCTTTCCTGTCGGCGGCGGTATTACGGCGCGATCGGCTGCAACTGCGGAACATGCCGAAACGCTCGTCAAGGCGCGATCCTTCCTGAGGGCGCTCGGCATAGACGAGGCGTCGATCGAATGATCGTCGTCATCGATAATTACGATTCATTCGTTCAAAACCTTGCGCGCTACGTCAGGCTCGAAGGCGGCGAAACGATTGTCGTGCGCAATGACGTCAAAGCCGTTGATGAAATTTTCGAGATGAAGCCTGCAGGGATAGTCATCTCGCCGGGGCCAAAAACTCCCGCCGAAGCCGGCGTCAGTATCGATCTGATCCGGGCGGCGCCGCCCGCGATCCCGCTCCTTGGCGTATGTCTCGGCCATCAGTGCCTGGTGGCGGCCTTGGGGGGCGAAGTGCTGCGGGCGTCGCGTCCGCTCCACGGGGAA
>JBCBBT010000004.1:0-82945 GCA_038531315.1 Pseudomonadota bacterium | reverse complement strand
CATTGAGCGAAAACGCATTGAGCGAAAACGCATTGAGCGAAAACGCGTGGCGCGAAAACGCGTTGGTGGTGAACATCCGACCTCCCACATATTTTTTGCGACGCCTGCCGCGCCGTCGGTTTTTTTAATATTAGGGGAGAAAGGAATATTGGACAACAAAAAATGCAGGCCAATTTCGCTGAAAGGTCAAATTATTTGGTATGGGCCAATCGCTGGCGAAGGGGTCAACTTAACGCCGGCGTTCCGTTGAGAAAGCGCTCGCGGCTTTCCTGGGTGCGCCGGCGCGCCTCCTCAATCGCCTGCGCCTCGGTTGCGCTCAACATGGCTTCGACGATGCATTTGAAGTGCGTCCGCATCGCCTTGCGCGCCCGGTCGGGATCGCGTTTGCGAAGCGCAACCGCAATATCACGGTGTTCTTTGAGCCGGCGCTTGGGGTCGATCTCACAAATGGAGTCGTAAGCGCTTTTCACTTCCGGCTTTTCGTTTCGGATCCGCCAAAGCCGCTCGATTGTCTCCAACATGGCGTTATTCTTGGTCGCGCGCGCAATCGTCAGATGGAACTCGCGGTCCGCGTCAGACGCCAGCGGCGCATGCGGGTCGGTCTCAGACCCCATGCGCTCGACGATTTCATCGAGCTGATCGAGTTCTTCATCGGTGATGGTCGCCGTCGCCAGCGCCGCGGCTTCCGATTCGATCGCCGAGCGCGCCTCGGTAAGCTCAAACGCCCCGACATCAGGCATCGACTGGGCTTCGCTGCTCGACCGCCGCAATACGTAAACGCCGGAACCAACCCGGATATCGAGAAACCCGACCGCTTCAAGCGCGATTTGCGCCTCCCGGATTGTGACGCGGCTGACGCCCAGCTGGTCGGCGAGATCACGCTCGCCGGGCAGCCGACTGCCGGGCGGAAACGCGCCCTCCTCGATCATCTCTTTGATCTTCTGGGCGACGGAATGATAAAGGCGCTTTTCAGCCATTGATGCGTCTTTCGAGAGATCGTCGAACGTCTTTTTCCGCTAGATTTTAGCAATTTTGCATACCAATTTCCAGTTGATTTTACGTGAATCACGGGAACAAAAAAGTCCGCCTGCTTCCGATCAGGAAACGGGCGGACTTTGCTACCGGTGCGCCGCCCTGTTAAGGGGCGGCGCGCTCAGGGAGGAAGCTAGAATTTTCCTGTAATGCCCGCAAAGTAGCGCGGCCCGAAGACGTTAATCTCCGCGAAACTGTCCTGCGTCGGGTTAAACTGCACCCGCGGTTCATTGAACAGGTTAACGCCTTCGAGTGACAATTTGATGTTGTCTGTCAGCTTATAGGCGATGCGCGCCTCGTGCACCGTCGCATCATCAATGAACCGCAGGTTTTGCGGCGTATTAATGAACTGCTGGAAGAAATCGCTGCGATACTTGACGATCCACTGGAAGCTGAGATTGCCAATATTGTAATAGGCTTGTGCGTTCGCTGTATGCCGTGACAGACCCGGCAAGTCAGCAGGCGGAATGATGCCGGAAAGCTGCGTCGTCGAACCATCTGAGCCGACCAGCGTCGCGGCTCCGAATTGGCCGTCTTCAAATTCGAAATTTGAGTCCGCGAAGTTGTAGCTCACCTTGAAGCCAAGACCATTGAACGGCGCCCGCAGATAGCTGAATGCGTGGGCCGCGTTGACTTCAATACCGAAAATCCGGCTGTTGTCGTCGTCGGTCGACTGTACTGGCACAATTGTCTCGAAAGGCTCGCCATTGATGACGAATGTCTCCGTCTGGGCGACGTTTTCAAAGCCGCCGTTAAACGACTTGTAGTAGACGCCAATCCCGAAAATAGAATCGGCGTTCGGATACCATTCAAGCGCGATGTCATAGTTCCAGGACAGGAACGGTTCCAGCCGCGGATTACCGTTTGAGGTGACGCTGCCGATAAAGTCCGCGATGGTTGTATCGGCGTCAGTCTCGTCGAGGTTCAGCAATCCGAAGACCCGGCCATTACCGAGATCGGAAGGATCAGGCCGCGACAACGCCCTGAAAACACCAAGCCGCAACAGAAGATCATCGTTGAGATCGGCGACAAGGTTAAAGCTCGGCAGGATCTCAGAGTAGCTGAATGTCGAGCTGATCGGCTGGACATCCGACAGATCGGCGTTCACATCCGTGATGACGCCGTTCTCGTCGGTTTCCGCGATAAGGTTGGTGCGGAAACTATCTGAATCGACTGTGGTGTCGATATAACGAATGCCGACATTACCGCGCACCGGCAGACCGCCAAGCTCGCCATTATAGTTGACCTGGCCGTAAAACGCGATCGTCTCCTCACGGACATCAACCGACTGAACAAGCTCAGCGCCTGAGGCGTCGGCGGCTGTCGGAATACGAACGCCGCGACCGAGGAACGCCTCAGCAAGACAAAGGCCGTTGAAGGTCAAAAACGAATTGCCGGTTCCGGCGTCGATCACATTGCCGTCTTCGTCAATATTCGTGATCAGGTTGCCATTGATCTCGCCATCCAGAAAGTCTGGCTCCGGAAACGAGGAATTTGCGCACAATGCAGCCGCTTCAGGACCAAATGTCGACGTGTCGATGCCTGGCGCCAGCGGGTTCGGCGATCCGTCGGTTTCAAACCGCACGCGCGGCAACTGGTCATAACGCTGGGCCGAAAACCGGAAGCCGCCCTCGATGCTTGAGATCAAAGCGCTATCGATGGTGTATTCCGCATCCGCACGCACAGCGACAATGTTGTGGTTACGGAACTGGTTCAAATCTTCACGCACGCGAAGATCGTTGGCGTCGTCGCCGTCAAACGTCGCCGGATTGGTCACATCAACATCGCGCAACGTGAATTGATGACCAAGCGATCCATTTTGCAGAACTTCGATGCCGGCAACTTGTGAGCGTTCGGTCCGCACCCGCGCCTGCACCTGATTTTCCCGGCGCGACGTATCGGAATACGACCCGTCCACAGACACCGTCAGCCGATCGGTTAAATCGACGGCGATATTGGCGCCGAAACCGACATAGTCCTCGATGCGCTCGGAGAATTGACTGTTGACCTCAACATTGCCCGTGGTGGTGCCAGCACGGAGCGAGCCGTCGGCCGCAGTCGTGATGGGGAAGATGACGTCTTCCGGATCAGCGTCAAGCGGCTCTAAATCGTTTGCGTCGATGACGAGATCGCTTCTGAACTCGGTGAACGTCCGGTTTGAGACCTGGAGGTCGGCGTTGACATTCACCCGGTTGTTCGGACGCCACTGGAAAGCGCCAAAAACGGACTCGCGCTTGTCATCGGTAATGTTTTGCCGGAATGAACGCGACGATGTCGTCAGGACAAAAGGTTCGTTCAAGCCAATCCGGTCACCCGTCACATCGCTGATATCCTCAGCGGAAACGTTCGGCGAGCCGCCGTTGCAAGAACTGCTGTCAAGAGACGCAATCGTACAGGACTGGAACGTGCTGCTTGAGCGCGCTTCTTGTTCCGGGTTCGGCGTTATATTCCGCTGAACACCGATCGAGATGCCGATTTCACCGACATCGGTTTCAAACTGATCGACATAACTCCCCGTCAGGCGATAACCGAAGTCGCGAATTGGTTCCTCAAGCCGCAAATTATCCGGGCTCGCATTGCCCTTCGCCTGGAGCTGGATACGCCGGCGCCCATAATCGAGCGGCTTGACGGTGGAAAGCGCGACTTGCCCGGCGACGCCGCCTTCGATCAGGCTTGCTTCCTGGGTCTTGTAAATTGCGATGGAGTTGAAAAGTTCGGAGGGGAACTGCGCGAAGTTAACCGACCGGTCGCCCGAACCGTTCGTTGCTTCGCGGCCATTGATCACCGTGGAGCCCAGAAACGGTCCGAGGCCGCGGATTGAGATTTCCGTTGCGCCGCTGCCTTCGCGCTGCGAGCCAACGGATGTGATGTTCTCAAGCGCCTCGGCGATCGACAGCGCCGGCAAGTCATCGATATCGTCCGCTGTCAGACCATCGACTATCGATGTGTTGTCGCGCTTGAGTTCAATTGAATTCTGGATTGACCGACGAAAGCCTTCGACGACGATCACATCATCGACGTCATCGTCTGCAGCGGCATCGTCCGTTTGCGCTGCTGCTGCGCCGCCGATCAGCGCAATCGCCGGCGCTATCGCCGTCGCCAGCAGCAGCCGTTTGCCCAGATGGCGTTTTGTCAGACTGCGTTTGGCAAGACCGCGCGGCGTGCATCCGCGCATGAGTAGAGAAGCGCTTGATGTGCGCATGCCATCATCGAGAACCATTTACCCCTCCCGTGAGTACGTTGTGTTATGCGTTTACATTGACCAATATGGCACAAACTGTCAAACCGAATAGCATGCCTTTTTTCGTAATTGGTCTATTTTTGTGGTCTAGACCTATTGGACTATTTCAAAACACCCCGCCTCGGTTGAGTGGCCCGTCAGGATTATCCGGAGAGCGCGACCGGCCGTGTCGAAGCGCCTTTCCGCCCGCCGCCCGCGGAGACGCCGCTCGGCGCTCGCGTTAGGGCCGCGCGGTATTGAGACGCCGAATATCGGCGACCGCCCGCTTGCATTTGCCGGCATGGACCGACAGAACGAGAGGCTGGTCTGGTCGTTCCGGTTTTCTGCCCGGTTTTATGCGGAGCTCTTCCGATGCCGATATCATTTACGAATTGGACGCGCACACTTTCCTGCGCGCTTGCAACCGCCGCCCTTGCGGCTTGCAGCGAAGAGGAAACGCCGCCGCCCACCGAAGAACCGGCTACGCCGACATCTGTCGCGACACCCGATATTGACGCCGCGGATGTAATCGCCAGCGACGAACTTGGCGGCTTTGAAGGGCCGGTTGCGGGTGTTGCATTCTGGAATCACCCGCGCCTGCCGTTCCAGGGGCTATTGCTTGTGGCGGCAGACAACAAATTGACCGCCTACAATATTGAAGACGGCGTCGCGGTGTCAGCGCTCGACGGATTTGAAACGACCGGTTTGGCGCTTGATTATCAAGGCGTCGGAGCAACAGCGCGCGCCATTGGCGCCGGTTTTGACGTCAGCGAAAATCAGTTCCGCTTCTTTTCGGTCGCAGACGATACGCGTCAGCTGCAGATCAGGCCCTCGCTCATGGTCGCGCCAAGCGTTGTCGACGGCTTTTGCCTTGGCCGCACCGAAGACAGCGATACGCTGTCGCTTCATGTCTTATCCGGCGACGCCATCGTTTCGCACGCCCTCGCCGTCGCCGACGCCGGCGTCAGCGTATCGCAAAGCAGCCGCCGCGACGGGCCCGAGGCCTTTGCGGCGTGTGCGGTCGATAGTCTCGACGGCGCGGTCTTCGCGGTTGGCGCAAGCGGCGATATTTATCGCTACACGAATGACACCGCACAGCCGCCGGCGCCGTTTGCCTCGACCGGCGCGCGTCAGCCCGCTGCGGCGGCGGTGATCTTTAATGGTCTCGTCGAAGGCGGATCAACTGACGATTGTTGCGGCCAGATTGCTGTCCTCGACGGCGACACCGGCGTTGTCTCTGTGGTTGATCGCGATGACGGCCACGCGCTTGGGCGCATTGCAATCGCCGCCTCTTACGACGTTGAGGCGGTGACAAGCGCGAGCGCCATGGGCCTTGGCGCCGGCAATTTCGGCGGCGCCTACCGCAACGGCGTCTTAGCGATTGCAACGGGCGATACGGGCGATGGATCGCGCACCGACGTCCTGCGCCTGGCGCCGTGGAGCGGCGTTCTCAACGCCTTGCAACAACCGGTGTCGCAAACTTCCGCAGCGCGCGATCTGGCGCCGCAATCGGGCGGCGAAACCGCCAATAGCGACGCCCTCACAGACGCCTTGCCCCCGCTGGATCTTGAACCGCTTCAACAATGAAATGACCGCCAGCGCAAACGGCGCTTAGGGATCACGACGAGACGGCAGCGGGCGCTGACGCCGAGCGTTGGACCATGAGGGCTTGATGGGCGGTGAACAAAATCGTTGTGAAAACCGCAAGGGCGCCGGCCTGGTGGATAAGGCCGAGGGAAAGCGGCGTCGCGCTGACCAGCGTTGCAATGCCGATCAGAATTTGCGCCGCCAGCGCTGCGGCGAACCAGCGGGCGGGTTTTGCGATTGCGGTCTTTTGCACCGCCGCCACAAACCAAAGTCCGGCAAACGCGAGGAGATAGGCGCCGATCCGGTGATTGAACTGAACAGCCGCGACCGATTCAAAGAAGGCGAGCGCGCCGCCCGTCTCGAAATACGCCGCAGGGAAAAACCGCCCGTCCATGAGCGGCCAGGTCGTATAGGTCCGCCCCGCTCTCAAGCCGGCCACAAAGGCGCCGAGAATGATTTGTCCGTACACGGCGACACACAATGCAATAGCGCCCCAGAAAACGCCCGGCGAGAATGCCTTTGCCGGCGCGGCTTCAACGGTCGGCGCCGCCCGCGCGCGCAAATCGAGCGCGGTCCACAACAGGGCGGCGAAAAGAAAGATCGCCAATCCGAGATGGGCCGCCAGCCTGTATTGACTGACATCGACACGCTCGGTCAGACCGCTTTGCACCATGTACCAGCCAAGCGCGCCTTGCGCCCCGCCGAGCAGCAAAAGCGCAAATAATCGTCCGCCGAGCGCCCGATCCACCGCGCCGCGCAGGACGAAAAAGATCAGTGGTATGACGAAAGCAAGACCGATCAGGCGGCCCAGAAACCGATGGCCCCACTCCCACCAGTAGATGACTTTGAATTCCTCAAGACTCATCCCGCGATTGACAAGTTCGTATTCTGGAATGCGCTTGTATTTTTCAAATTCAACGCCCCACGCCTCGGCGCTTAATGGCGGTATTGCGCCCGTGACCGGCTTCCATTCTGTAATCGAAAGGCCGGAGTCGGTGAGCCGCGTGGCGCCGCCCACGGTGACCATGAGCGCCACGAGCGCACACATCGAAAATAGCCACAGCGCCATTGCGCGCGTGTCGCGTGAAGGCGCTACCGGCGCGCTTATTGCGCGCGACTCTGTGACAATTGCCGAAACCATGGCGCTCGTATACCTGAAGTCACTCCAAAAGGCGCGCGGCGGGCGGTCGCGCGACAACTCTTCTAACCCCGCAACCGTCGGAGAGCGACGCCAAGGTGAAACCGCGCATCAAAAAGCTGATCGGCGTGTGCATTATTGTACCGGCGATTTTCATTTATCTCGCCGCCGCGGCGGCGTTGGGCGTCATGGTGCCGGATTTCTGGCTTCTCAAATTAGCGTATTACGTCGTTGCAGGCGTCATCTGGGCGTTTCCGTTAAAACACCTCATGAAATGGATGAACGCCGAGCCGCCCGCGTCGCCTTCCCGTTAACATTAATCGTTACTCCCGGCCGGTGAGCGCCGCTGTGCGCCTTTTGCGCGATGGCCCCGATCTTGCTGCCCGCTTAGCCTGTATCGCCGCGCCATCGCTGGCGCGCTTTTGGATCGGAATGGGCAGGAAGGGAGACTTGCCGTCATGTTCGACAGGTCATCATTGGAACGGCACAAGAAGGAGTTGCCGATCGATCTCGTCATCGCCGGCGAGGCGCCGCTTTCGGGCGCGATTTTCGTGGCGAACGGCGAACGGTTGACGGACGTCCTGAATGATCAGCGCGCTTTTATCCCGTTCAGAGAAAATGGCGGCGCCATCAGGATTGTCGCGAAAACGACAATCGTGTCAGTACGCGACAGGTCGACCACGGTCCATGGAGACGACGCGGACCCGTCGGAGCGCTTCGAGACCATCACGCACACGCGGCGCGCAGGCGACAATCCGGCCGGCCGAGACAGCGCCGGCGAGAACACAGCCGGAGGCGACGCGCGCGCTGACGCCGGACGCGGATTTGACGCTTACGCCTTTCTGGGCGTCCATCCCGAAGCCTCGCTTGAGGACATCAAATCGATTTACAAATCAAAAATGAAGGCCGTGCATCCCGATGCCGTGGCCGCTTCCGGCGGGGATGAAGCGCAGGCGCGGGCCGCCCTGTTGGCGACGCAAAAGCTCAACCACGCCTACCGGAAAATCCTGCACGAGCGTAAAGCCGACCCGCAACAATCGGATGCGTCGTCATAACAGCGCTGTTAGACAGTAATAGTTATTGAGGGCCGCCGCCGGGGCCTTGGGGACCCGCCGCGCCGGGAAGCTGGCCGACCGTGCCGAGTAACTGCTCCCAGAATGACAATTCCTTGCCCCGCGTCGGCGTTGTGCGCGATACGAGACCAATATTCTTGCCATTCTCGAACGGGATTTCCTCAACAGCGCTCACAACGCCTTCCTGATCGAAGCGAAAAGCGATGACCGTGCGGTCCTGAACTTCCGGCTTGAAAAACGCGCGCGCTTGATCACGGCTGTTCAGATAGTACCAGGCATTGGGGTCGAAGGTGCCAATCAGCGACGGCTCGCCGTATTTCGCCAGAACGCTTTCCTTGGTATCGACGCCTTTCTTGGCGGTCAGCGCCGTCTCGCCGCGCTCCAGCACATAGCCATGTTGCGTGCGCACGGACACACAGCCCTGCGTCGCCGCAAGAACAAAAACAGACAGAAGGCACAGCGCACTAACTCGATACATGATTGACCACCTTATCGCGGACCAGACGGCGGGCGCGCCCGCCTTTGAAAACCGTTCATCAGATACTAAATCTGCTTCGCACAAGCAAACAAATCGCAAATTGCGGCCATACCAGGCAAATCCGCCGAACCGGAACGATCGATGATTTTTTCTTTTTTCAAAAAAGACCCTACCGCAGATCGCGCAAACACGCTCTACGCCCAAATCGCGGAGCAAGCCCGTTTGCCGTATTTTTTCGAAAAATGGGCCGCGCCGGATACTGTGGAAGGCCGGTTTGAGATCCTCACGGTTCATATGCACCTCGCCCTTCGCCGCCTGAAGCGCGATGACAAAAACCTGTCGCAGGCGGTCTTTGACGTTTTCTTCAAAAGCATGGACGACGCCATGCGCGAAATGGGCGTCGGCGATATGGCGATCGGGCGTAAAATTCGCGGCCTCGCAGAAGCCTTCTACGGGCGCGTCGGGGTCTATGAAGAGGCGCTGGAGGGGGCGGATCAGGAAAAACTCGCCGACGCGATCACACGCAACGTTTTCGAGGCGGAGACCCATGTCAGCGCCGGCGATATCGCTCAATACGTCATGGCCTGTGAAGACGCCATTTCTGCGCAGTCGCTCAGCGATATTATCGCTTCCGGCTTCGCCTTCACCGACCCAGCCGCGGTTCAGCGCTTGCCCGCCGAGGAGCCCGCCGAATGAGCGAAAAGACCGACGGTGAATTTTCCGCGAATATTGATGTTACGCGCCTGCCGGCGGATGGACGCACGCTCGAATTGTCGGCGTGCGCGTCCGATCGGGACGCAATCGCCGCCCGGCTTGGCGTTGACGGCGTCGAGGCGTTTTCGGCCGCTGTTACGGTCACGCCAATCGCCGACGGCGCGCGCGTCGCCGGCGCGTTCAGCGCAAGGCTCAATCGACAATGTGTGTTGAGCCTTGAGCCGATGATTGAAACGTTGAGCGAGCCCGTTGACGTCGCCTTTCGCCGAACACTCGACGATCATCAAACGGACGGCGATAACGTTCTTGGCGACGAGGATGAGGAATTGCTAATCGGCGACACAATCGATATTGCCGATTTGCTAATCCAACAGGCGTCGCTGGCGATGGCCCCCTACCCAAAACGTGCGGACGCCGCGAGCCTCGTTGAGGATTTTGGCGAAATGGCCGAATCCTCACCTTTTGATGTCTTGAAGACCCTTACGGACGCGGGCGGCGCAAAGACGGAAAAATCCTGACCCTTGGGCCCGACATGGGCATTGCGAACGCTGCAGCTTAGAGTATTTTGCGCCCCTTACAGGAGCCAAATATTGTCGGATAATCAATCAACAAGCGGACAATCACCCGGCGACGCCAGCGCGTCTGACGCCAAGCCTCCGGCGAGCGGGCCGCAAGCGACAGTGCTCGCCATTGACGCCATGGGCGGCGACGCCGGCCCTGAAGCCGTCATCGACGGCGCGGCCATGGCGGCGCAAGACGGGGTCGACGTCGACTTCCTGGTGTTCGGCAAAAAATCCATCCTTGAACCGCTGGTCGCCGCCCATAGCACGCTCGCCGGGGCCACGATCGTCGATGTGGAAAATGTCGTCGCGATGACCGACAAGCCCGCGCACGTTTTGCGGCGCGGGCGCGATACATCGATGTGGGCCGCTGTCGATGCGGTAAAATCCGGCGACGCCAGCGCGGTCATGTCCTGCGGCAACACCGGCGCGCTCATGGCCGTCGCTTACAAACAATTCGGGATGATCAAGGGCGTCGACCGTCCGGCCATCTCCGCCTTGTGGCCGACGCCGCGCGGGCGCACCGTTGTCCTCGATGTCGGCGCCACGGTCGAAGTGGAAGCCGAACAGCTGGTGCAGTTTGCTATCATGGGCGAAGCCTTTTTCCGCGCCATGACCGGCGTTGAAAAACCGACCGTCGGTCTGCTGAATGTCGGCGCAGAGGAGCTAAAAGGCCACGAGTTGATTCGCACCGCCGCCCGCATCCTGAAAGAGGCCGATCCCGAAATGGCGTTCTCCGGTTTTGTCGAGGGCGACGATATTTCGAAAGGCACCGTCGATGTCGTCGTGACGGACGGATTTTCCGGCAACATCGCGTTGAAGTCCGCCGAAGGCGCTGCGCGTCTCGTCGGCAAATGGGTCAAGGAAGCGCTCACCGGATCGACGCTCGCTAAGGTCGGGGCATTGTTTATGGCGAGCGACCTTAAAAAACTGAAAGACCGGATCGATCCCTCAAATGCAAATGGCGGCGTCTTTCTTGGTCTTAATGGAACCGTGGTTAAAAGCCATGGCGGCGCAGACGCAAAAGGCGTTATGAGCGCCATATCGATGGCCGCATCGCTGGCTCGCAAGCCGTTTCAGGACGAAGTCTCCACAACGGTCGCCCGGGTTTTTGCGCGCGCAGGAAATTCCCTGCACGCGGCTGAATAGATCGCAGCGCTGCACGCGCCGCGGCGAAAAGGAATGTTATGTCAGTAAGGGCCGTCGTCACCGGTTGCGGGGGGTATCTGCCTGATCGAGTTGTGACGAATGATGAACTTGCCCGCAAGGTGGACACCAGCGACGCCTGGATCAGCGAGCGCACAGGCATTCGTGAGCGCCATATCGCCGATGATGATCAGTATACGTCTGACCTTGCGCTCGAAGCGGCGCGGCGGGCGCTCGACGCGGCGGGCCGCACGCCGGACGAGATCGATCTCATAATCGTCGCAACGACAACGCCTGATCTGACCTTTCCTTCCACCGCCGCAATCGTACAGGCGAAACTCGGCGCCAATCACGGCGCCGCGTTCGATATCCAGGCCGTTTGCACCGGATTTGTCTATGCGCTTTCGACTGCGGAAAAATTCCTGATCGCTGGTCAACACAAACGCGCGCTTGTAATCGGCGCGGAAACCTTCTCACGCATTCTCGACTGGGACGACAGGACCACATGCGTTCTGTTTGGAGACGGCGCAGGCGCATTCGTGGTTGAAGCAAGCGAACAGCAAAACGACGCAGCGCCGCGCGGCGTTCTGTCGAGTTATTTGCGCAGCGACGGGCGGCTCGTCGATCTTCTTCACGTCGATGGCGGCGTTTCGACGACGCGCACCGCCGGCCATGTGCGCATGCAAGGCAACAAGGTTTTTCGCGAAGCGGTCACCCGCATATCACAAGCGATGGAAGCCGTTTGCGACGAAGTCGCCATCGCGCCGCATGAGATCGACTGGTTCGTGCCGCATCAGGCCAATCAACGCATCATTCAGGGCGTTGTAAAAAAGCTGAACCTGCGCGCCGATCAGGTCATTTCAACAATCGCCGGTCACGGCAACACGTCAGCTGCGTCAATTCCCCTCGCCTATACGGTCGGCGTCGAAGACGGCCGGATCAAACCGAACGATCTTGTCATGCTGGAGGCGATGGGCGGCGGCTTGACGTGGGGCGCCGCACTCCTGCGCGCTTGATCGTAAAATTTAGAGAAATTCCAACAACCATAAAAACACTGCAACAAATTCAGACGCTTATTGACCCTTCCTCGTTGCGCGCCTACCCTTCGATCACTCAGACACGCGCAAAAGGCTATGGCGATGACTGGAAAGACGATGACGCGGGCAGATTTGACTGACGCGGTTTACAGGTCTCTTGGCGTATCGAGGAACGAGTCGGCCCATTTTGTGGAACGCATCCTCGAAGAGATATCAGCGGCGCTGGAGCGCGGCGATAATGTTAAGATCTCCTCCTTTGGAACATTTTCTGTCCGAGACAAGAAATTGCGCATGGGCAGGAATCCGAAGACCGGCGAGGAAGTGCCGATTACGCCCCGCCGGGTTATCACTTTCAGGGCGTCTCACGTTTTGAAAGACCACATAAATGATGCGCTCAAAACTGAAAAAGCGGCGGCTGCGGAATAATTCCGTCGTGACCGTTATTGCGCACCAGGAAAATTGATGGCGACGCCGAAATCAGCCGAAGCTTTCCGGACGATTAGCGAAGCAGCAAACGAACTGGACGTGCCGCAACATGTGTTGCGCCACTGGGAGGAAGTCTTCGGCCAGATCCGGCCGATGCGGCGCGCGGGCGGACGGCGCTATTATCGCCCGATCGATCTCGATGTCCTGCGCGGCGTTCGCGTGCTGTTATATGACGAGCGCTACACGACCAAAGGCGTCCAGAAGATTTTCAAGGAACATGGCGTTAAATATATCGCCGAGCTTGGGCGCCTCGCCGCGTCCGGGCAATCTATCGAGTTGCGCCCCCTGCTTGATGAAGACCAGTCCGACAAGGCGCCGCCGCCGGCTGAAAACCCTTTTCGAAAAGCCGCGGCGAGCGAGTTGCCGCCGGTGGCGCTTGACGCACAGCTGACAGCGTTGACGGAAAAGCTTGAAGCTGTGCGCCAGATGCTCGACGACGCAGCGCTCGCAATCGACGCGATCGACGCCGATCCCGAATAGATCGCGCACACTCACCGTCCCGAATTTCGGCGTTGCAGCCCTGATGCGGCGCGCCTATAGTCCGCGCTCTCCGGCCCGTAAGCCGGATTGAGGTCGGAGCGTGGCGCAGTCTGGTAGCGCACTTCACTGGGGGTGAAGGGGTCGCTGGTTCGAGTCCAGTCGCTCCGACCATTTTTTCCCAAGACATCAACCGAAGTGATTGAACCCTGCTGTCTCAACAAAGAGCGGCTTTTTGTCCGCGCCGAGAAAGACCACCGGCGCATCGGCGCCGTCGCCCCGTTTGGTCAGCGCGCCGACGCGGGTGACGCTCGTTTTCGCAACATTTGCAGCCATCTCAACGGACCGGCGACGGGACGGCGGCGCCGTAAACAGGATTTCATAATCATCGCCAAAGCCGGCGAGGCGCGCCCGGGCCGCTTCCGCATCGCCCTGGGCCTCGATCCAGGCTTCAGCGGCCGGCGAGACTGGCAACGCATCGGCCCAAAGCGTCGCTTTCAAGGACGCCCCCGCTGTCTCTCCGCTCGCAGTCACGAGATGCGCGCAATCGGCGATAAGCCCATCGGAAATATCGACTGAGGCTGTTGCGAGCCCCGAGAGCGCGCCGCCCAATGCTGCGCGAGGGCTCGGGACCTGATACCGTTCGATCACAAAAGCTCTGTGCGCGCCGGTAATGCGTTCTTTTTTTTGCAGCGCGCGAAGGCCTAGTCCCGCGTCGCCAATTGTTCCCGTGACATAAATATCGTCGCCGGAAGCTGCGCCATTGCGATTGACAATTCCATGGCGCGGCGGCGCGCCAAAGAATGTCGCCGAAATCGTGAGCGGCGCCCCTTTGGTTTTGTGAACCGTCGTGTCGCCGCCAAAAAGACTAATGCGGAAGGTTTCCTGATCGCAGGCGAGCCCGTCGACGAAAGTCGCGATTTTTTTTCGCGTCACCCCCTGCGGCCATATGCAGGTCAGAAGATACCCGATCGGCCGCGCGCCCTTCGCTGCGAGATCGGAAATATTTACGCGCACAAGTTTTTGCGCGACCGCATCAAGTGGATCGGACGACAAAAAGTGCACGCCTTCGATCATGGCATCCGCCGTCATCACGAGCGCGCCCTTGTCGACCAACGCCGCATCGTCCTTAAGCGCAAGCGCGCCGTCATCGGTGGCGAGCGGCGCGAAAAAATCTTCGATAATTGAAAATTCGTCTTCAGACATGGCTGGCGACGCTCCGGCGACTGGATCGCACGCAAGGCATTGGCGTCAGGAAGCCTTGCCAAGCCCTCCGCGCGCATCGCGCGCAGCGGCGTCAAGCAATCCATTGATGAATTTCGGCTCAGCCTCGTCTTCGAAAAACGCCTTGGCGATGTCGATATACTCGTCAATGACGACCCGCTCGGGAATTTCCATCAGTCGGATCAACTCGTAAATCGCGCTGCGCAAAATCGCCCGCGCTGTCGCATCGAGCCGTTTAAGCGACCAGTTATCCGCAAGATGGCGTTCAATGTACGGATCGATGCGGCCTTGCGTTTCAACGACGCCGCGCAGAACGCTCTCAAAAAAATCCGTATCGGCGTCGTAAAGCGCCACCCCGTCGACATCGCCGCCAAGCCGGTGCGCGCCGAATTCCGCGATCACCGTCTCGACCCCGGCGCCCGTCGCTTCCATCTGATAAAGCGCCTGAACGACCGCCAGCCGCGCCGCGGAGCGTGCTTTGATGTTCGCGCCTTTCATGGCCGCCTTCCGCGCAAGAGCGCTGCTAGTCGTGATCTTCCAAATTGCCAAGAAATTGCTCGAAGTCCTTGGCTTCACGGAAATTTTTGTAGACAGACGCATATCGGACGTAAGCGACGTCATCAAGCGTGGCGAGACCTTCCATGACGAGTTCGCCGATCCTCTTTGACGGCACTTCCGCCTCGCCGCTGGTTTCCAGCTGGCGGATAATTCCGGAGACCATTTGCTCAACGCGCTCGGGATCGACGCTGCGTTTGCGGACCGCGACATCAATCGACCGCATGAGTTTGTCCCGGTCGAAAACGGCCTTGCGGCCGTTGCTTTTCAGAACGATCAGCTCGCGCAGCTGAACCCGTTCAAACGTCGTAAAACGGCCGCCGCACGACGCGCATTCGCGGCGGCGGCGAATTGACGTCGCGTCTTCGGCAGGCCGTGAGTCTTTGACCTGCGTACTTTCACTGCCGCAGAAGGGGCACCGCATGGCTTGCGCTCACTTTCACCATCTCTCGCGGCGCGACCTTACAGTTATTCGTAGATCGGGAAACGCTTTGTGAGGTCTTTTACTTTCGCGCCGACAGCCGCTTCAACGGCGCTGTTATCGCCGCCTTCTGCAAGCCCGTCGAGCACTTCGGCGATCAAAAGGCCCACCTGACGGAATTCCGCAACGCCGAAACCGCGGGTCGTGCCGGCGGGCGATCCGATCCGGATGCCCGACGTAATCGCCGGTTTTTCCGGATCAAACGGCACGCCGTTCTTGTTGCAGGTGATCCCGGCGCGCTCGAGGCTCTCTTCAGCTTCGTTGCCCTTCACGCCTTTCGGGCGCAGATCGATCAAGGCGAGATGGGTGTCCGTGCCGCCGGAGACGACCGCATAGCCCGCCTCGACGAGTGCCGCCGCCATGGCCTGCGCGTTTGCAATGACGTCTTTCGCATATTGCTTGAATTCCGGCCGCAGCGCCTCACCGAAGGCGACGGCTTTTGCGGCGATAACGTGCATCAATGGACCGCCCTGCAGCCCTGGAAACAGCGCCGAGCGCACTTTTTTCGCAAGCGCCGGATCATTGGTCAACACCAGCCCGCCGCGCGGGCCCCGCAGGGTTTTGTGTGTCGTTGTCGTCACAATATCGGCGACATCGACAGGGTTCGGGTACGCCCCGCCCGCGACGAGCCCAGCGAAATGGGCCATATCGACCATAAAGACAGCGCCAATTTCGTCCGCGATGGCTCTGAATTTCTGGAAATCGATAACGCGGGAATAGGCGCTGCCGCCGGCGATGACGATTTTCGGTTTATGTTCTCTCGCAAGCGCCGCGACGGCGTCATAGTCGATCAGACTATCGTCTTCGCGAACGCCGTAGTGAACCGCATTAAACCACTTCCCGGACTGGTTAACTTTCGATCCGTGCGTTAAATGCCCGCCCGCTGCGAGATCGAGACCGAGAAATGTGTCGCCCGGCTTCATCAGCGCCATAAAAACAGCCTGATTCGCCTGGCTCCCGGAATGCGGCTGGACGATCGCTTCCTTGGCGTTGAACAAAGCGCAAGCACGGCTGACGGCGAGGTCTTCGGCGATATCGACAAACTGGCATCCGCCGTAGTACCGCCGGCCGGAATATCCCTCGGCATATTTGTTCGTCAGGACCGAGCCCTGAGCTTCAAGCACCGCGCGTGAGACGATGTTTTCGGACGCGATGAGCTCTATTTCGAACTTTTGTCTCGAAAGCTCTTTGGCGACGGCGTCGGCGATTTCGGGATCTGCGTCCGCGAGCGATGTGTCGAAAAACCCATTTTCAAAGCTTTGAAGCGTGTTGCTCATTACTGCCTCCTGTCCAGCCTGCCGCCAATAAGAGGCTGCACCAAGCCCTATAAGCGCGCCCGGCTTAATCCGCAATCAGCCAATTCGGCGCGATATTCGGGGAAATTGTTGGAAAAAACCGGTTTATGGCCCGCCCGGCGATGAGGTTTCAGCCAATTGCAACGTCCGCCGTGCCAAACCGACGGCGCGCACGCTGCAAAGCGGGCCGAGCCATATCAATAAAAACCGAATAATCGCGCCGCGCGCATCGGCAAATGACCGCTAAAGTGAACCGAAGGTAATAACACCAAATTAGTTTGCAATTTACACAAACGCGCCTTAATCGCTGCACACACGATTGGTCAATTCAATCGCCAGGGGGAGATTGAAGCACGGAAACGCGTCTTCCCGTTTGAAGACACTTTCCTATTGACAACTAGTACTGCGTATTAATCGGGAGAAACTCATCTATGGATTCGTCTAATCTAGAAGCGGGGGATACGCTTAGTCTGACTACTGACATTGTTTCGGCATATGTCAGCAACAACACGGTTCAAGCCGACAAAGTACCGGCGCTGATTCAGGAAGTTCACGACACGGTCAAAGCGCTGGCTTCCGGCGCTGCGGCAAATGCGGGCAACCAGGAACCAGCCGTTCCGATCAAAAAATCGATAACGCCTGATCATATCATTTGTCTTGAGGACGGAAAGAAACTCAAGATGTTGAAGCGGTATCTGCGGACACAGTATAATCTGTCCCCGGAGGATTATCGTAGAAAATGGGGCTTGCCAGCCGATTATCCAATGGTGGCGCCGAATTACGCAAAACGTCGTTCGCAATTCGCCAAAGAGATCGGACTTGGACGCGGCGCGGGAACCAGCCGTAAAACAACCGCTAAAAAGAAAGCGACCAAAAAGCGCGGACGTCCGCGCAAAAAAGCTTAAGGCGACGCAAAGAAAAATGCCCCGCAATGCGGGGCGTTTTTTGTTGGAGCAGCGACTAAAGCCTGAAGCGGACCTGATCCGCCCAGAAACGTTCAAGACGCTGAAGAGATTTGTTTGTACTTTCGATCGCATCAAAGCCGACGCCGCCGACTTGTTCGACTGAGGCGAGTTGGCGATCGAAGAGCCCCGCGAGGCGATCGCGCACCTCAAGACCGCGATCAGTGAGCGAGACGCGCTTGGAGCGCCGGTCAACGTCTGAACGCTGATCTTGAATGTAACCTTTGTCGATCAACTGTTTCAGATTGTACGAAACGTTCGAGCCGAGATAATGTCCGCGTGAACGCAACTCGCCCGGCGTCAGCTCGGCGTCGCCGATATTGTAGAGCAACAACGCCTGAACCGAATTGATATCGGTCTGCCCGAGACGATCAAGTTCGTCCTTGATGACATCGAGAAGCTGCCGGTGAAGCCGCTCGACAAGATGCAATAATTGCAGATACGAGCCTTTTAGTTCTTCAGCATCGGTATGGGTCGGCGCGGCGCCCTCAATACCGATGACATCCGACTTTATCGCTCCTTCAAAAGACGCCATAATATCAGCCTCACTCACAAACTACCTGGGTTGTGAGGGACCCTAGGCCACAACGTCTAAAAGCCGCGTTAAATGGGACCGTTCAATTTGAAATCAAATTATCGTCGAATCGCAGGGAAAGCCCGCGCGTCATCTGGGTTTGCTATTGCAGAGCCCTGATGTCTTGTACAATTTGCAAGAAAGAACGGTAAAAAGTTGCAAGACGCGTCAAGACAATCGCCGGCCCGCGGAAACAATCGTTAAAACGCGCCCATCTTTTGCAGCGACGCCCGCGATGATCATGCGCGGCGAAAAAAGCCGGACCCAGGCGCGGGCGATCCGACCTGACGTCCCAAAAGGAAACAGAACCCATGACCCGTAACGAGCCAGGCGTCCAACAACGCTATCCGGCGACGCGGCTGCGACGGCTGCGCAAAGCGCCCTGGAGCCGTGCGATGGTGTGCGAGACGACGCTCGCGCCGTCGGATCTCATCTGGGCCGTGATATTGAAGGATGGTCAGAGCACCCGCGAGCCAATCGCCTCGCTGCCCGGCGTTGATCGCGTGACGCCGGATATCGCCGTCGAGATTGCGCATGAAGCGCGCGAGCACGGCGTCCCCGCCCTCGCCCTGTTTCCTTATACGGGCGAAAATGATCGCGACCCTTCCGCGCGCCTCGCCGTCGATCCGGAAAATCTGATGTGCCGGACCGCACGGCTGATCAAGCAAAATGTCCCCGATATCGGCCTGATGGCGGATGTGGCGCTTGATCCCTATACCGACCATGGCCATGACGGCCTTTTGCGCGACGGCGAAATCGTCAATGACGAGACCGTTGCGCTCCTCGTCAAACAGGCGCTTGTGGAGGCCGAAGCCGGCTTCGACATCCTGGGCCCCTCCGACATGATGGACGGGCGGATCGGCGCCATTCGCGAGGCGCTAGAAAATGCCGGCCGACATGACGTGCACCTGATGTCTTACGCCGCAAAATACGCGTCAGCTTTTTACGGCCCCTATCGCGACGCCATCGGATCGTCGGGCGTCCTGCAGGGCGACAAACGCACCTATCAGATGGATCCCGGCAATACCGACGAGGCGTTGCGCGAGGTCGCGATGGACATTGCCGAAGGCGCTGACAGCGTCATGGTCAAGCCCGCCGGCGCCTATCTAGATATCGTGAGACGCGTCAGGGACGCATTCGCCATGCCGACCTTTGCGTTTCAGGTGTCCGGCGAATACGCGATGATCATGGCGGCGGCGCAAAATGGCTGGATCGACGGCGACCGGGCGATCCTTGAGAGCCTTCTCGCCATAAAACGCGCCGGCGCGACGGGCGTCATCACTTATTTCGCGCCGCGCGCGTGTCAGTTGATGAAGCGATGATGATGCAGGGACAGTGATGCGGGACCGATAACGCGGTGACCGATAACGTGGAATTGACGCGCCTTGGCGATCCCAGCCTTTTTAGCGATAATGGAAAGCGGTCCAGTTCGTTTCTCATCTGAAAGCCGCATCGCTCGTGAAAGCTCTGATCAAAGCAAAACCTGAAGAAGGCATCTGGCTCGCTGATATCGAGCGGCCGACCATCGGCCCCAACGATGTCTTGATCAAAGTGCGAAAGACCGCGATCTGCGGCACGGACGTTCATATTTATAACTGGGACGACTGGGCGCAAAAGACGATCCCGGTGCCGATGGCGGTCGGTCACGAATTTTCCGGCGAAATTGTCGAGATCGGCGCGGAGGTCCACCCCGAACATTCAAAATTGAAAATCGGCGACCGGGTTTCCGCTGAAGGTCATGTGACATGCGGCTATTGCCGGAACTGCCGCGCCGGTAAGCGCCATCTATGTCGCAACACGCTCGGCATCGGCGTTAATCGCGCCGGCGCCTTCGCTGAATATGTGAGCGCGCCGGCGTTCAACGTATACAAACTGCCTGACGATATCTCCGACGACCTCGGCGCGATCTTTGATCCGTTTGGCAACGCCGCCCATACCGCGCTCGCCTTCGATGTCGTCGGCGAAGACGTGCTGATTACCGGCGCCGGTCCGATCGGCATTATGGCGGCGGCGATCGTTCGATTTGTGGGGGCGCGCCACGTCGTCATCACGGACGTTAATGATTATCGGCTCGACCTCGCCGAAAAGATGGGGGCGAGCCGGGCCGTCAACGTCGGCCGCGACGATCTCAAAGCCGTTATGGATGAACTCGGCATGACGGAGGGGTTCGACGTCGGCCTCGAAATGTCCGGCGCGCCGGCCGCATTTTCGAGCATGCTTGACACGATGAACCACGGCGGGCGCATCGCCATGCTCGGCATTATGCCCAACGGCGCCGGCGTCAACTGGGATCATGTGATTTTCAAGGGGCTGGAGCTGAAAGGCATTTACGGGCGGCGCATGTTCGAAACCTGGTACAAGATGGGGGCGCTGCTGCAGGCGGGGCTCGATCTTTCGCCGATCCTGACACACCGACTGGCGGCCAACGATTTCCAACAAGGCTTTGATATCATGCGCTCGGGTCAATCGGGCAAGGTGATCCTCGATTGGCAAACCGTGAGCGCCTGATCGGCGAGCGCTCGTTTTCCACGTCAGGTTGCGCGGCTGTGCTGTTATCACGCGAGTTTCGCAAACTCTTGTTTTCCTCAACATAAACAAATGGTAAGCTGAAACTCTTCTTTCGTCGGTTTCGAGTATGCAGCTTTCAGACGCCTCCCTTTTTCTTGCGTTGACCGCATCTTTTGCGGGCGGTCTCAGCGTCGGCTGGTGGGTCTGGAGCCTTCGACGCTCAACGCTCCACGATCGCAAGCCGCGCCCGATCCCTGACGCGTTTGACGATAAAGGCGCTCTCTTGCTGGAGCCGGCCGCCCCGTCCGCGGCGCACAAGATCGGCATGCCGCTCGCGTCCATGGCGCGCGATCCCGACCTGACAAAAATCACGGGGATCGATGACGTGATGCAGCGCCGGCTTCAAACGCTCGGCGTCACCTATCTCGACCAGATCGCCGATTGGGGCCCCTCGCGTATTCGCCAGATTGAGAGCCAGATTGGCGAGACCGGCAGGGTCGACCGCGAGCAATGGGTGTCGCAGGCGCGCCGCATCCGCATGGGCAAACAGCCTCAACGTCGCCGCGAAGAACTGGTTTAAGCGCGGTCGCGCAAAACTGGATTAAGCGCAGTCGCGCAAAACTGGATTAGCGCAGTCGCGCAGGGGGGGCTGCAGCGCCGGGCCTACAATTCGTTTTCCAATGGGTCCGGGCCGTGCGTATTGGCGCCTTCCTGACCTTTCAGAAATCCCATCTCGACGAGCATCCAGACGAAAGTCACGATGAGCGCCAGGTTCACAAAGTGGCCGATAACGTTCGGCTGGAACATTTCGACGTCCTGTCCGAGGAGCACAAAAGAGGCATATCCACCGGAAACACCAAGCAATTTCAGGACGGCGGACGCGATGCTCGGGCCAAGGAAAACCCAGAAAAGCCAGTGCGGCCGGTCGCGATCATTGAGCCGTTTGAACGTCAATGAACGATAAGGCGTGAAAAACAGCGCCAGCAGCGCAAGCTCGCCAATGCCTTCCGTCGTCGCCGACTGTCCGCTTACGATCACAACAATCGGGGCGACAACAAGCGAGGCGATAAGTGACAAGACGACGACCCCGATCGAGCCGAGCCACCAGGTCTTGCGGCTGATGCGGCCCTCGGCGTTCAGGTAGAGTTGTGCAAAATCCATCCATTGCATTCCTTCTGTAGGCGATCAGGCTAGCTTGTGTTCAAAAGCGTGTCCAAATATCAAAGGCCGCCCACCCGCCAAAACAGTGTGAAAGTGTTCCATGATCCCGCGCTACGCCCGTCAGGAAATGACCGATATCTGGTCGCCCGCATCGAAATTCCGCATCTGGTTCGAAATTGAAGCCCTCGCCGCGGAGAAGATGGCCGATCTCGGCGTTATTCCCGCAGAAGCCGCAAAAGTCGTCCGGGAAAAAGGCGACAAGGCGACGTTCGACGTGGCGCGGATTGACGAAATCGAACGCGAGGTCAAACACGACGTCATCGCTTTCCTGACCCACCTGGCCGAAACCGTCGGGCCCGAGGCCCGTTTTGTTCATCAGGGCATGACGTCGTCGGACGTCCTCGACACGTGCCTGTCGGTGCAATTGGCGCGCGCCAGCGATCTCCTGCTGGCGGGTATTAACCGTGTACTGAGCGCATTGAAGGAGCGCGCCTTTGAACACAAACTAACCGCATGCGTAGGACGCAGCCACGGCATCCACGCTGAACCGACGACCATGGGATTGAAGCTGGCAAGCTTTTATGAAGAATTCAAACGTGCGCGTCTGCGGATGGAGGCGGCCCGCGCTGAAATCGCCGTCTGCGCCATTTCGGGCGCCGTCGGGACCTTCGCGAATATTGACCCCGCTGTTGAAGCCCATGTGGCGGAAAAACTGGGTCTCAGTGTTGAGCCCGTTTCAACACAAGTGATCCCGCGCGACCGTCACGCCGCATTTTTCGCGGCGCTCGGCGTCATTGCATCGTCAATAGAACGGCTGGCGACGGAAATCAGGCACTTGCAACGCACCGAAGTTCTGGAGGCGGAGGAATATTTTGCGCCGGGCCAGAAAGGCTCGTCCGCAATGCCGCACAAGCGCAACCCGATCCTCACCGAAAATCTCACCGGCCTTGCGCGGCTGGTGCGGATGTGCGTGACCCCGGCCCTGGAAAACGTCGCCTTGTGGCATGAACGCGATATTTCGCATTCTTCGGTTGAGCGCGGGATCGGACCTGACGCAACGATCCATCTCGACTTTGCGCTGCACCGGCTCGCCGGCGTCATCGAAAAGCTTGTGATTTATCCCGAGCGCTGCGAGGCGAACCTCAATCGACTTGGCGGGCTTGTCCATTCGCAGCGCGTTCTGCTCGCCCTGACCCAGGCCGGCGCCTCGCGCGAAGACGCCTATCGTCTCGTCCAGCGAAACGCCATGCCGGCATGGCGCGGCGAAGGCGCTTTTCTGGATAATCTGAAAGCCGACAACGACGTTACGGCGTATTTGTCAGCCAGCGACCTCGACGCCCTCTTCGATCTCGGCCACCATACAAAGCACGTTGATACGATTTTTGCCCGGGTTTTCAGCGCCGAATAGAAACGCATGGCGCCGATCAACGGCGGTGCAAAACCGCATTGGCGAGCGCAATCGCCAGCATCACCGCAGCAATCGAAAACAGTGAGTAAGACGCACCCGCGCTAAAGTGATCCCTCAAAAAGGGTCCGCCCGCTTCCAGCGCCGCTGTTAGTGAAACCGTCGCAGCATCCGCCTCATTGAACCCGTCCGGCGTTTTCACGCCGAGGAGCGGCGACAAATGAAATATCACAGCACCGAAAAGCGGCAGCACCGCGATTTTCGACCCGATAACGCGCGTAAAAGGCGCGATGACCAAAAGGCCCGCCGCGATTTCCAGAAGACCGGTTGCGTAATTTACGACAGGGAAAAACACGTCAGCCATCGGAAACCCGAGCGCCGCCGCCTTGTATTCAATATACGGAAAAATATGGGCGCCCCCGGTAAACTTGGTGACGCCGAAAACGATCAAAAAAGCGCCAAGCGCCAGCGACAGGACCCATTTAACGATATTCATTGTTCTTCTTCTCCGTTAGGTGTTGGACCACGCGCAGCGGCCTTGTCGGCGCTTCAGGCAGGCTGTTCGCCGTTGTCAGCGGTGCATATAGCGACGGCGACGCTGAATTCATCGCCGCTCGCATTCAGATCACCGCGATGTGAGGCGCGCGGGAACACGCCCGCCGCCGAATAACCGCAACGCGCCCGCGCGCTGACGTCACGGCGCATCTTGCGCTTCCGGCGTCGCGTCCGCCATGCCAAGAGATTTCAGCGCAAAAGCGTAAAGATGCGCCCGCTCATCGAGTCTTTCGAACCGCGCCGCCGAGCCGCCATGCCCCGCGCCCATATTCATACGCAGCAAGAACGGTCCGCCGCGGGCGTCATCGCGCAGACGAGCGACCCATTTCGCCATTTCCCAATAGGTGACCCGGTAATCGGTCAACCCGCCCGTCGCCATAATCGGCGGATACTGCGTGTTCTGAATATTCTCATAGGGCGAGTATGCCCTGATCCACCCGTATTCTTCCGCACTGGTAATCGGATTGCCCCACTCCTCCCACTCTGGGGGCGTCAGCGGCAGGTCGCCGTCGGAAATCGTATTGATGACATCGACAAACGGCACCGCCGCCATGACGCCGGCGTAAAGTTCGGGGCGCAAATTGATTGCGGCCCCGACCAAAAGACCGCCGGCGCTGCCGCCATAAATAACGATGCGCCGCTCGGCGGTGTATCCACGGCGGATAAGATCGTCCGCGACAGCGTTAAAGTCAGTGAAGGTGTTCATCTTCTTGTCGAGCTTGCCGTCGAGATACCATTGACGCCCGAGCGCAGCGCCGCCGCGCGGATGCGCGACGACATAGATTACCCCGCGATCAACGAGAGGCAGGATATTGCTCGAGAAACTCGCCGGTATCGTGACGCCGTAAGAACCGTATCCGTAGAGCAGGACCGGCGCGCCGCCGTCGAGCTTTGTCGATTTCAGCCGCAACACCGTCACCGGCACGCCGGCGCCGTCGGGCGCGGCTGCCTTGAAACGCTCGACAACATAGCGATCCTTGTCATGGCCTGACGGCAATTCCTGGCGTTTCACGAGAACACGGTCTCTGCTTGCCATGTCGTAATCGAATGTTTCTTCCGGCGTCGCCGGCGATTCATAGGTAAAGCGCAATGTCGATGTGTCGAACTCAAAGCCGGCGACCAGGCCAATACTGTAGGCGGCTTCATCGAATGCGATGGTATGTTCCTCGCCCTCATAGTCTGAGACCACGATACGCGGCAACGCATCGCTGCGCTCGAGTCGGACGTAAAAATCCTTATAAGGAATGAACGAAGTCAGATGAACGTCAGCGCGGTGGTCCAAAAACGCCTGCCAGCTGTCTTTTGCAGGCGCATTTACGGGCGCTTTCATCAATTTAAAGTTCACCGCCCCATCAGCGTTTGTATAGATGAGAAAGTCATCGCCGTGATGTTCGGCGTAATATTCAACACCTTCAGCACGCGGGGCGATCACGGTTGCGACAGGCTTTTGCGCGTCGGCGCGCAGGAAACGGACTTCGCTGGTGATCTGATTTGAGGACGTGATAAAAATATAATCGCCGCTTTGACTTTTCGATACGCCCAGAAAAAAGTCGTCGCTCGGCTCCTCATAGACAACCGCATCGCTTTTCGGGTCGCTGCCGAGGACGTGGCGTTTGACGCGGCGCGGACGCTGATTGTCGTCTCTTTCGACATAGTAAAAGGCATTGGAGCCGGCGGCCCAGATTGCGCCGTCGCTATCGGCGTTCTCGATCACATCGCCAAGGTCTGCGCCGCTCTCGATATCGCGGACCTTGATCGTATAATACTCAGACCCAAGACGGTCTACGGCATAGGCCGCAAAGCGATGATCCGGGCTTTGTGAAAAGCCGCCAATGCTGAAAAATGTCGATCCGGCGCTTTCCGCATCGCCGTCGAACAGGATACGCTCCTCGCCGCCCTCGCGCGGCGCACGTTTGTAAATCCGGTATTCGCCGCCCTCGCGATATTCGTACCAGTACTTCCACGGCCCGTGGAGCATCGGCGGCGAGGCCTCGTTTTCCTTAACCCGGGCGCGCATCTCAGCAACAAGCGCCTTTCGAAGACCTTCAAGGTCGTCGGTCATTGCGCCGTAATAGGCGTTTTCCGCCTCAAGAACATTCCTGACGTCTTCCGCCAGCGCCGAGGGATCGCGCAACACTTCCTGCCAGTTATCGACGCGCAACCAGCCGTAATCGTCGACGCGCGTCTCGTTGTGCTGGGTGATTTCAACCGGCCGCTTTTCAACCGCCGGCGGCGCGACCGCCCGATCTTGCTCGAAGGGGTCCGTATTCGTCATAGGGGATGCCTTTTCTTCTGGCGCTGGTTCGGTTGCGCTTTGCTCTGCGCCGCAACCGGCAAGGCTCGCCGCCAATGCGGCTGCGATCAGGAATCTAACGGTCACAGCAAAACTCCATGTCTGAACTCGATATGTTTAAAATCGACGCCTTCGGCGAAACCAAAGCGCATGTGCGGGGAATTAACAATCGCGTTATCAACGTTTTAAACGAACGCAAAGCCGTCTATTTGTAGCGCTCACAACGCGAAAAAAGGCAAAAAATGAAGCGTTTACTGGTATTTATCATCTTGGCCGCCGCAGTCGGCGGTTTCGCCGCCATCAACTTTGGCGCGCCCTCTGAGCAGTCTGCGGAAACGAAAACGCCGGCCAGCGTTGCAGACGGCGACGCCATCGCGATATTCGCCGGCGGCTGTTTCTGGTGCGTTGAGGCGGATTTTGAAAAGCTCGACGGCGTTTTCGAGGCCGTATCGGGATATACGGGCGGGGACGTTGAAAACCCCACCTACAAGCAAGTGACCTATGAAAAGACCGGCCACGTTGAGGCGGTCAAAGTGCGTTACGACCCGGCGGCGGTCACCTACCGGGAGCTGGTCGACTATTTCTTTCGCCATGTTGATCCGCTGGATGACGGCGGCCAGTTCTGCGATCGCGGCCACTCTTATGTGACGGGTATTTTCGTCAGGTCCGACGATCAACGCCGCGCCGCCGAAGCCTCGCTGAATGAGGCGCAGGAAATACTCGGTAAAAAGGTGGTCACGCCGGTCACCGACGCGAAAAAGTTCTGGCCGGCGGAGGAATATCACCAGGATTATTACAAGAAGAATCCTGTCCGATACGCGCTTTACCGCAATGGATGCGGGCGCGATCGCCGCGTGCGCCAGCTCTGGGGGTCCCAGTCATAGGACCTTTTCAGCAATGCCGCAGCACTTCCGGTGCGGCGATCGGCCATGCTGCTTGCGGATATTGTATTTCCACAGCGGAATGCGTATTTTCGACTGGCGGCGAGAGCCGTTCATAAGATCTTCGGGGCGGGGTGAAAGTCCCCACCGGCGGTAATGCAGCGAATTTGGCCTTGATTGGCCGTGCTGACGAGCCCGCGAGCCGAGATCAGCCGATCGCGATATCGGTGTGATCAAAGCAGGATTCCGGTGTGAGCCCGGAGCCGACGGTGATAGTCCGGATGGTAGAAGGTCTGGCAGACGCGTTTTGACGCGACTGATCGCTATGTCTGTAGCGCGCCTTTATGCGTGGAACGGACGGCGTTCAGTCAACGTAGTCGCACTGTTTGCGCCCCGATGCTTGTGTAGCAACGGGGTTTTTTTATGGGCGACGCCCAACAGACGCCAACAGACTTCATGCGCCGCGCGCTGGCCCTCGCCGCGCGCGCCGAGGGGTTTACAGCGCCCAATCCGCTGGTCGGTTGCGTCGTTGTGAGCGACGGCGAGATCGTTGGCGAAGGCTGGCACCGCGGCGCCGGCCTGCCCCACGCCGAAGTCGAAGCGCTGAGCGCGGCTGGCGCGCGCGCCGCGGGATCGACGCTCTATGTGACGCTTGAGCCCTGTAATCATACGGGCCGGACCCCGCCTTGCTCGCGCGCCGTCATCGACGCCGGCGTGCGTGAGGTGGTTTACGCGCTTTCCGACCCGACGCGTCTTGCCGGCGGCGGCGGCGCAGCCTTGCGCGAAAACGGCGTCGCCATATCGAGCGGCGTTTGCGCCGATGAGGCGCGCCATCAAAACCGGTTCTGGCTAAAGCGCATCGCCGCCGGACGGCCCTATGTGACTGCGAAGTTTGCGGCCAGCCTCGACGGCAAGATCGCCACACGCACCGGCGACAGCCAGTGGATCACCGGCGCGCAGGCGCGCGCCGACAGCCACCGATTGCGCCGGATGTGCGACGCCGTCATTGTCGGCGTTGATACGGTTGTCGCCGACGATCCGGCCCTCACCGACCGGACCGGCGAAGCGCAGGTTTCAAACCCGCTGCGCATCGTCCTCGACAGCACAGCCCGCACGCCGCCGAGCGCAGCGATGTTTGACCGGGCCGCGCCCGGCGCGCTCGTCGTCGCCGCCAAGAATGCGCCCCGCGCCAATCTTGACCGGCTTGAAACGATGGGCGTTGAAACTCTTCTTCTTGATACGGACCATCAGGGCCGCCCGGACCTTATAGCGTTGCTGGAAGCGCTCGGCGCGCGCGGCCTTAACGGCGTCATGGTCGAAGGCGGCGGCGCTGTCCTCGGCTCATTCTTTGACGCCGACCTCGTCGATGAAGTCTGGGCCTATGTGGCGCCCGTAATCATTGGCGGCGACGCCAAAGCGCCGGTCGGCGGCGCCGGTGCACAAAGACTTTCAAACGCCTGGCGCCTCGTCGATGCGCAAAGTGAACGGCTCGGCGATGATATCGTTTGGCGCGGCGCAGTCGCAAACAAGGAGACCGGGTGATGTTCACCGGACTGGTTGAAGAAATTGGCGCTGTGCGCGCTGTCGATCATCGCGGCGACACATACGCGATGACCATTGAGGGTGAGACGGTTCTTGAAAATGTCGCGCTTGGCGATTCCATTGCGGTCAATGGCGTCTGCCTCACCGTGACGGCCTTCGATGCGACGAGTTTTGCGGTGGGCCTCGCCCCTGAAACGCGGTTGCGCAGCAATCTCGGCGATCTCAAGCCCGGCGCGCCGGTCAATCTTGAGCGATCCGTTCTGCCGACGACGCGCCTTGGCGGACACTTTGTTCAGGGCCATATTGACGCCACAGGCGTGATCGAGGCGTTTCGCAAAGACGAAGACGCTCTCTGGATGACCATCAAGACGCCAGCACCGCTCATGCGGTACATCACCACCAAAGGCTTCATCGCCATGGACGGCGCATCGCTGAC
Source organism: Pseudomonadota bacterium (assembly GCA_038531315.1). Classification (GTDB taxonomy): domain Bacteria; phylum Pseudomonadota; class Alphaproteobacteria; order Caulobacterales; family Parvularculaceae; genus JAJFFW01. The sequence goes on along the minus strand of JBCBBT010000004.1, from coordinate 54,125 downwards.
CGTGGTTGATACCGGCCCTGACTGGTTCAACGTCACCTTGATCGCCTACAGCCAGACCAAGCTCATCCAGCCAGGCAAGAAAGTCGGCGACCGGGTTAATCTCGAGGTCGATATTCTCGCCAAATATGTCGAACGCCTGTTGCTGGCGCGCGCGCCGGCCGACGGTGACGCAGCCATTACGGCCGAATTTTTATCCCAGCACGGATTTTTGAACGAAGGAGCCCAGCAATGAGCCTTGCATCGGTTGACGACGCCGTCGCGGCATTCGCCCTTGGACGGCCGGTGATCATCGTCGACGACGAAGATCGCGAAAACGAGGGCGATCTTGCCGTGGCCGGAGAATTCGTCACGCCGGAACTCGTCAATTTTTTCGCAAAGGAAGGCCGCGGATTAATCTGCTGCGCGATGGCGCCGGACCTTGTAGACCGATTTGCACTGCCCTTGATGGTGCCGCAGGCGGAAAATCAATCGGGGTTTGGCACACCCTTTACAGTATCAGTCGAGGCGCGCCGGGGCGTGACGACCGGCATTTCAGCCCACGACCGCGCGCACACGGTTCGCACGCTCGTCGATCCCGCATCAACAGCCGATGATATCGTGATGCCCGGGCATATGTTTCCATTGCGCGCCCGCGCCGGCGGCGTTCTTGAGCGCGACGGTCAAACCGAAGCCAGCGTCGATCTGGCCATGCTGGCGGGACTGATCCCGGCGGCGATGATTTGTGAAGTGATGAATGATGACGGGGCCATGGCGCGCCTGCCCGATCTTGAGGCATTCGGCGCCCGCCACGACATCCTGATCACGAGTGTCGCCGCGATCGCAGCCTATCGCCGTTCAACGGCGGCGGCGAACGATGCGGTCCCCAGAACTAAAATCTCCGCTGCAGGATAAAGAGTTGTCCCATGAGTAAGACTTTCGAAGGCCACATTTCCGCCGCCGGATTGCGGATCGCAATCGTCACCACGCGGTGGAATGATTTCATTACCGATCGCCTCCTTGATGGGGCAAAGGACGCAATCGTCAGACATGGCGGCGACGCGGGCGCGACCGACGTCGCGACCGCGCCCGGCGCGTTTGAGGCGCCTTTCATTGCGCGAAAGCTCGCCGACACGGGCCGCTATCACGGCGTCGTCGCGCTCGGCTGCGTCATCAGGGGCGCAACGCCGCATTTTGACTACGTCGCCGGCGAGGCCGCGCGCGGCGTCGCGAGCGCCATGCACGACACCGGCGTGCCGATTGCGTTTGGCGTCCTCACGGTCGACAGCATTGAGCAGGCGATCGAACGCGCGGGCGCGAAGGCCGGCAACAAAGGCGCGGAAGCCGCGCTTGCTCTCATCGAAACGATCAATCTCACGCGTGCGATCGCGGAAGCATAACGTCAGGAGTTCGATAGCCATGACCGCTGAAACTATTCCCCTCAATGCCGCCGGCGATGCGCGTCGTCACCAAACAACGGCGACGCCCGATCGCGCCGCAGCTGAAGAAGCCGTGCGCACGCTCCTAGCCTATTTTGGCGAAAATCCGTCTCGCGAGGGCTTGCTCGATACGCCGAAGCGTTTTGTCGATGCGTATGAGGAATTCCTTGAAGGCTACAAACAGGACCCTGTCGAGATCCTGTCGCGGACCTTTGAGGAGGTCGAGGGATATGACGACATTGTCTTGCTTAAAGACATCCGGATCGAATCCCATTGCGAGCACCACATCCAGCCGATCATTGGCGTTGCGCATGTGGCTTATCTGCCTTCGGATAAAGTGGTCGGGATTTCAAAACTCGCCCGCGTGGTCGACGCCTATGCGCACCGACTGCAAAGTCAGGAAATCCTGACCAATCAGATTGCGGACGCCATCGAGAAAGCGCTGAAACCGCGCGGCGTCGCCGTCCTCGTTGACGCTCAGCATTATTGCATCTCAACGCGCGGCGTTCACAAAACCGATGTTGCGTGCGTCACGCGCGCCATGACCGGCGCCTTTAAGACCGATGCAGCGCTGGAAGATCGTTTCTATCGCCTGATCGGCTGAGTTATTAGGGGTCAGAAAGACCCAGGGCTTTTTTGTTGCATGAGACAAAGAAAAAGGGCGGCCGTCTGGCCGCCCTTTTCAGTTTGTGTGCGGGCTCGCCCTTAGAACTCAAAGCGAAGGCCAAACTGAACCGCCCAAAGTGATTGTGCGGCGTTTCGATCGAAGATATCGCCGGTGCTGCCGCCAGTGATCTGAGACTCAAGGCCCCGCGCGTTCACCACGAACTGACCCTGATCATTGATCTCATCGATCTCGAATACCGGCACACCCTCGCGCGAGTTACCGCGGTCAAATGTGCGCAGGACATTTCTGTCGCTGTCGATCAGGTTCAGGAAGTTCTCAATGTCGACATAGAAGATCGAGCGCAAACCATCGACCAGGGTCGGCAGTTCTTGCTGGAACCGGAAGTCAACATCGACAAACCACGGATCGCGGAACTGGTTTCTCGGTGCGAAACCGCCGGCGAACTCAGACAGACCGCTTGAATCAAGGAATGCAAACAACTCTGCAAGATTATCCGCAGGCACGTTGGAGAAATCGAACAACGGATCGTTCGGGCCGGTCGGCACCGTCAGGAGGATCCGGTTTTCATCATCGGAGTCCCCAAAGACGCGCTCGCCTGTGTCGTCTTCGAAGACGTAGGAGAACGGGTTGCCCTCACGCGCCGACACGAAGAAGCTGAACGACGTCGGCAGGTCGGCGACGAATTCCTGACGGAATGTCGACGCCAGCGAGACAACGTGACGGTTGAGGAACTGCGACGGCGCCGCAAAGTTCTGGTTCGGAACAACGGTCGCGACTTCTTCAAAGTTTGATGTCGCCGTGGAGCTCAAGCTGCCGACAACTTGCGTTGCGTCAGTGTAAGCATAACCAAGATTAACGCTCCAGCTCGCAGGACGATTGAAGAGATCGTATTCAAAGGTTTTTGCAAACTGTGTCGAGAACGAGATTGAACGGCCGTTATCGCCGTCGACATTTGTCAGGAGAATATCCTGGTCGCGGCTGGTGAAACAATCATCCGTCACATTAGCGAAACCGGCGCGCGGCCCGATGAAAGTCGCGTTACAGTCGTCGCGGAGCGGATCGATGGCCTCAAGGAGTGCGCGCCCATCCGGCGCCGTGCCGACCGGCGACAGCGTCAGATCGATAAAGTCGAACGAGTTCCGGTTCGCCGTGTAGATCAGATCGACATTGACCGTCCAGTCGTCGAACAAGCCGCCCGCAGCGCCACCAAAATCAGTGAAATGCGTGAAGCCGAGCGACCCGCGCACCACTGACGGCACGTTCAAGTTCGGATCGATCGCATCTGTACGACCGTTGCCGCTTGACGCACCCGCCGCAGCGGCGTCGGTGATGCAAGACGGAACGCCCGTGAAATTGCCGGCGTCATCGATAACGTCGAGCTCATCGTCGGTGCAAAGACCGAAGAAGGAAGCCGCGAACGCCGTGCCGAAACCGTTATTGGTGAAGGCGTTGGAGTAGAAGACGGTCGGATCGCCGCCCGAGAAGACGCCGGCGCCGGCGCGGAAGCTGGTCTCGCCAAAGAAGGTCGAACCAGCGTCGTAGTTGAGACCAAAGCGGGGCAACAAAATGGAGAAGTCATTAAAGCCTGTCGCATTGGAGAAGCCATAGCGTTGCTCAAACAGCGGGCTCGCCGTTGGGACATCCTGCGACTGATAGAAATCATACCGCAGACCAAGTGAAAGCTTGAGCGCGTCCGTCGGCGTCCAGGTGTCCTGGAAATACAACGAATGAATGTTGCGTGTGAATTCCGCGGCCGCATCGTTCGGATCGCCCGACGCCGTCGCGTTAATTGTAATTTCGTTCGCTGTTCCGGCGGCGAACGCATCCGCATCATCAAAACGGATGGAGCCCGTTGCATCGATGATAAAAAGGTTGAACACTTCAAGGCTGTTCAACTCGTAACCGCCGGTGAGAAGGTGGTTTCCACGCTGATAGTCGAGCTTGAATTTGACCTGATCGAGCTGCGTGATGAGTTCGTTGGCGGACCGGAAGATGCCCGGCCCCGTGATCTGAATGCCGTCGTCGCCGCCGCCGAAGGGGCCGTTATCGCCGCCCTGGATCAGGAAACGCGGGATCGGATTGTCGCTTTGCGCTTCGCCGCCGCCGACCGGGCTCTGGATGTCCTGGTTATCGGTGCGCGATACGCGGATTTCGGTGGTGATTTCCGGCGTCCACTCCGAGAACAGCCGGAACGAATAACGCTCGTTGCTTGAACCCGAATTCTCGAACGAATTCAGCGGCTGGAAATCAACGCCCTGAAGGTCGGTTTCGGTTTCCAGCTCGCGCTCGCGCACATAGTTGGCTTCGAGCCGGTGCTGGTCGCTGAGATACCAGTCTACGCGCGTCGAAAGACGGCGGCTGGTTTCAGGAACGACGGACGCGAGACCGCCGGTCTCAAATCCGAGACTGTTCGCAATCGCGGTGATTTCATCGAGATCCGCGAATGTAAAATTCTCGACGGGATTGGCGAAAGTGCCGTCTTCCGGACCGAAGCCGACAATCGTGCCGCCATCGCGAATTTCTTCATACGCGACCGCAAGGAACAGCGTGTCCTTGATAATCGGACCGCGCACTTCCGCGCCCCAGTTGAAATCGCGAAACGGCGCATCGCCCAGCACCGTAAAGTCGCCGGCTTGCGAGCCTGTCAGGCTCCGGTTGTTGAACACCGCAAACGCCGAACCGTGGAATTCATTCGACCCGGATTTGGTGACGATGTTGATGTTACAGGTCGTGAACTGACCGTATTCAACGTCATAGGGCGCGAATTCGACAGCCGTTTCCTGAATGGCGTCGAAGGGCAGCGGGAAGTTGGCGCGCGACGGCGTACCCGAAGCATTCAGGCCAAAGGCGTCATTCGTCTGAACGCCGTCAATCGTAAATGAGGTTGCGCGCGAGTTGCCGCCCAGGCACGACACCTGGTCGTCGCCGCCTGAAACGGTCAAACGCGGGTCAACCCGGATGATATCGCGGATATCGCGGCTGATCGACGGCAGGGCTTCGATGGTTTCAAGCGAGAACGTCGAACTCGGTCCAATAGCGAGTTGCTGCGTGTTCGACCGGGTCGCGACAACGACGATTTCGTCGCCGCCCCCCTGCGCGCTGGCCGCGAGGTCGATGTTCGCCGTCGTCGGACCACTCAGATTGACAAAGACGCCTTCCAGACGCTCGGAAGCGAAGCCTTCGCGGCTCACCGAAACATTGTAAGGGCCGCCGACAGAAAGGTTCCGCGCCGAATACTGGCCGCTGTCGCCGGTTGTCAGCGTCTGGCTTGCGCCCGTGCGCGTATCTGTGACGGTTACGGTCGCGCCCGAAAGCGGCGCGCCGTCTTCGCTGGTGATGACGCCCCGTATGCTGGAGACGGTCGTTTGGGCGTAGGCCACAGGCGCTGTCGCGATGGCGCTTGCCGACGCAATTGCGATTGTCGCCGCGCTAGCGCGGAGAATTCGTGTCAATTTCATTAATAAGGGTCCCGGACTTGGAGAGATAGGATCAGCAGCGCAAGCGGACGCCGCCACGCGCCAGAGCCCATAAAAGCGAGTTGCTACACTTTTGCGACAATTCCAATTTCAAAATCGGTTGATGCAATTTTCCTGAAAAGACCGTGATCTTTTTGCATCGCAGCGATATAACATTCAAATTGTTTGCTTACGGAGTAGCTGCCGACAAGCCGTTAGAATGCAAAGATTTTTTTGGCTCAAACAGCCAGAATGTCGCAGTGAGGCGTTAGTTTTCCACAAAATATCCACAGCCCGCCTGTCGCGACGGCGAGCAGCGAAATACGGATCACATACGGTCCGGCGTCTCGATCCCCAGCAGCGACAGCGTCAATGTGAGCTGCCGACCGGCGGCGTCGGCGAGCGTCAGCCGCGATCCACGAACCGCGTCGTCTTTTTCGTCGAGAATCCGGCAGGCCCCGTAAAATTTCGAAAATGCCTGCGCCAGCGCGTATGCGTGTTCGCACAGGAAATGCGGCATGCGTTTTTGATGCGCGGATTTGACTGCGTCGCTGAACCCCAGAAGACAAAGAGCAAGGTCGCGCTCTTCTTTCGCCGCTGCCGCAATTGGCGCGCCAGCGGTTTCGCCTTTGTCGGCGGCGCGGCGGAGCACCGATTTCACGCGCACGCTCGCATAGAGCAGATAAGGGCCTGTCTTTCCTTCAAAAGCCATAAACCGATCGAGATCGAAGATGTAGTCAGTGGTGCGTTGGCTTGAGAGATCGGCAAATTTCAAGGCGGCGACGCCAACCTTGCGGGCAATCTCGCGCTGCTCGGCGTCGCCCGCCTCACTCGCCAACCCGTTTTCGCCGAGACGTTTGATCGCCTGTTCGCTCACCAGGTCGATCAGGTCGCGCAGCTTCAGGACGCCGCCCTCGCGGGTCTTGAACGGCTTGCCGTCCGGTCCCTGCATGGTCCCGAAACCGAGATGCTCAAGGCGGTGTTCGTCGAAATAGCCGGCCTTGTCGACCGCGCGAAAGACCTGTTCAAAATGAAGGCTCTGCCGGTTGTCGACCACATAGAAAATGCGGTCCGGCTGCTGCGATCGTTTGCGGTCGACGATCGTCGCGATATCGGTCGCATGATAGCCGACGGCGCCCTGCGAATTGACCAGAATGAGCGGCGGCATTTCTTTTTTGTCGTCCGCGCGTGAAACCGGCACCACGAGCGCGCCGTCGGATTCCACGGCGACCTCGCGCGCGCGCAAGTCGCTGACGATTTCCTCAATATAGGGATCGGCGTCAGACTCGCCCTTCCAGAGATCGAAGACGACATTCAGGTCGGCGTAATTGCGGCGCATTGCATCGACGGACAGGTCGACAAAGCCGCGCCAGAGCGCGCGATACCCTTTATGGCCGTCCTGCAGTTGTTTGGTCGCCCGACGCGCGGCCTCGGCGCGCTCGGGATCAGCTTTGCAAGCGGCGGAGGCGGCGGGATACATCTCCTCAAGATCACTCAGGGCGATCGGCGGCGTTTCCGGGTACGGACCGTCAAAGTTATTGTTGAAGTACGGCAGGTCCGGCTGGCGCAGCGCGAGCTCTGAAATGAGCTGTCCCATCTGCAGGCCCCAGTCGCCGAGATGAATGTCGCCGACAACATCATCGCCCGCAAACCGCAGCAGCCGTTTCAGGCTTTCGCCGATAATCGCCGACCGCAAATGACCGACATGGAGCGGCTTGGCCACATTCGGACCGCCGAAATCAAGCACGACTTTTTCCGGAACCGCATGCGACCAGCCGCCGAGGCGTTCATCGCCGGCAAGCCCGGTCGCACGCTGCGACAGGAACGTATCGGACAGATTGATGTTCACAAAGCCGGGCCCGGCGACCCCCACATCAGAAAAGCGGTCATCGCCATCAAGCCGTCCGGCGATTCGCTCGCCGAGGGCGCGGGGATTGAGTTTTTCTGACTTCGCCGCGCTTTTGGCCGCCGCCAAGGCGCCGTTGCATTGGAATTGCGCAAGGTCAGGTCGGTCAGAGACGCGCACAGCCCCATAGCCTGCGTCGAAGCCTTCCGCTTCGAACGCCGCTCCTAAGATGCCAGCGAGGTCTTCAAGCAGCGTCATCTAAAGGTTCGGGAATTTCAGACTCTTGCCGGAGCGATTGTATCGCGCTTGCGCCGGCGTCAGGGCCAGACCAACAATGATCTCGAAATTAGACCCGGCCGTTTGTTCGTTGGCGCGCGGGATCAGGATTTCGTCAATTTCCTGTTCGATCAGCGCTATGTTTGATTTCTTGCCGAACTTCACGGGTATCGTGAATTCGGCTTTCTCGATCACTTCGAGATTGCGGCGCGTCACCGCAACAAAATAGGTGAATTCTTTCTCGGCGGCGTCTGCTTTCGGGCCCCTGCCAAAGGCGAGATCGATTTCGATACTCGCGTCGATCGGCTTGTCGGCGAAATATCGGCACCCGAGCGAGACATTCGTTATTTCGGCCGTGTAGGCGACATTTTCGAGCGATTGCTCCTCGCCGGCGAACTCGATCAGACGGGCGGCGTCGTTCAATACAAGGATGTTCGGGCACGGCGCCGGGTTTTTCTCCCGCGCAGCTTTTTGGCGCTCACTGGACGCGCAACCAAACGTCGCTGCGGCGATGAGCGCGAGCACCAACACTTTATTCATTTTCCGAACCCTTATATTCAACAAAAGACTGAAAAACGCCGCGTAAAGGTCGCAGCCGGGCCGCGTAACGGTCCAAGTAGCGCTGTAGGTCCTACCGGGTACCGCGATGAGGCGCAATGGCGTGAAAAGACGTCTCACCACGCGTTCGGAAATGCCCCATGCGGCGCACAGGAAAGGCAGGCGAGAGAATGGTCAACGGGCAGGCGGCGGCGACGCAACGGTCTGGCCTGAAGGTTTTGCTGGCCTCGCCGCGTGGGTTTTGCGCCGGCGTGACACGGGCCATTGAAACCGTTGAAAATGCGTTGCGCCATTACGGCGCCCCGGTTTTTGTCCGCCATGAAATTGTCCACAACGACCACGTCGTCGCGCGGCTGCGCGCCATGGGCGCGGTCTTTATCGACGAAGTCGGCGAGGCGCCCGACGACCGCCCGCTGGTGTTTTCAGCCCATGGCTCACCCGCGCGGGCGCATGCGGAAGCCAATGCGCGCGGGATCACATTGATCGACGCCGCCTGTCCGCTTGTCCTCAAAGTGCACGCACAGGTTCGCCGGTTCATCGCCGCCGGACGGCACGTCCTGATTATCGGTCATTCGGACCACCCCGAGGTCGAAGGCGTGACAGGCCAGGCTCCCGCTGAGTGTTTTTCGGTGATTGAAGATCTGCAGGACGCACTCTCGGTTGCGCCCCCAGACGTCCCCCTCTCCTACGTTACGCAAACGACGCTGTCGGTCGACGATACCCGCAAGATTATCGATGTCTTGAAGAAACGTTTTCCAGCCATCACCGGTCCGCGCAAAGACGATATCTGTTTTGCGACATCTAACCGCCAGGACGCTGTGAAGACGCTGGCGCAACGCGTTGACAAACTGTTCGTTATCGGATCACCGACGTCTTCGAACTCAAAGCGTCTTGTTGACGTGGCGCGCGCTGCCGGCGTCGCCAGCGCCATGCTGATCGACGACCCGGCAAGCGCCGATCTTGGCGTCATTAAAGCCGGCGACGTCATCGGGGTCACGGCCGGCGCATCGGCGCCCGAGGAACTGGTCGAAGCTTTGCTGACCCGGCTGGCGGACGCGTTCACCCTGTTAATCGAAACTGTCGAGACGGTGCGGGAAGACGTTTTTTTCAAAACACCGCCGCTCGCCGCCGCCGGGTGACGCTTGGCTGTCTACACCCATGTTTCGCTGGAGGCGCTCAAGGCTTTTTTGCGCCGGTACGACATCGGCGCGCTCCAGTCGTATCAGGGCGTGACAAAAGGGATCGAGAACTCCAATTATATTCTGACGACGGATCACGGCCGCTTTATTCTCACGCTGTTTGAACAACGTGTCGAAGAACAGGACCTGCCTTTTTTCATCGATTTCATGGCGCATTTGCGCGCCGCGGGCCGGAATTGTCCGGCGCCCGTCGCCAATAGAAGCGGCCTCGCGCTGCAAGAGCTATGCGACCGCCCGGCGCTGATCACGACCTTCCTCAACGGCAGTGAAGTCGAGGACCCAGGGCCCGATCATTGCCAGAAGGTCGGCGCATTAATGGCGCAGCTTCATCTCGACAGCGCGGATTTCAGCGGCGAGCGACACAACGCTCTCGGCCTTGAGGGCTGGCGCACGCTCGCGGATCGGTGCCGGGCGCGCGCCGACACGTGTTCACCAAATCTCACCGCGCTAATTGATGATGAACTTGCCTATTTGAGCGCCAACTGGCCGGCGTCTCTGCCGCGCGGCGTCATTCACGCCGATCTGTTTCCGGACAACATCTTTTTCCAGGATGGCGAGGTTTCCGGTGTTATTGATTTTTACTTTTCTTGCAGCGATTTTTACGCATACGACGTCGCCATAACGCTATGCGCCTGGGCTGGCGAAGGCGGCTGGTCCCCCGACCGCGCCGCCGCCCTCTTGAGCGGTTATGAAAAACTTCGTCCTCTGACGAGTGAAGAACGCCAGGCGATGATCTTCTTCCTTCGCGGCGCCGCGCTGCGATTTCTCTTAACGAGGCTCTATGATTGGCTAAACCAGGTTGACGGCGCCGACGTCAACGTCAAGGACCCCCTTGCATATCACGATTTGTTGGTGTTCTTAAGGCGCAAACCGGACCGACTAGCAAGCCTGTTTTCATAAGGCGCGCCAACCAGGAAAATATTCAAAATGATTGATGTGTATACGGATGGCGCCTGCTCCGGCAATCCTGGCCCTGGCGGATGGGGTGTTTTGATCCTCGACAATGACGACGAAACAGAAATCTGCGGCGGCGAAGAGGAAACAACGAATAATCGCATGGAAATGTTGGCGGCGATTGAGGCGCTGAAGGCGACCGTCGGCAAGGATCCGATAAGGCTTTATACGGACTCCCAATATCTCAGAAACGGCGTCTTGCAATGGATGCATGGCTGGAAACGAAACGGTTGGAAAACCGCATCGCGTAAACCGGTTAAAAACAAGGATCTTTGGCTTCTTTTGGACGAGGGGCTTGACGGTCGCGATGTCGAGTGGCGTTGGGTGAAGGGCCATGCCGGCGATCCCGGCAATGAGCGGGCCGATGCGCTCGCCCGTCAGGGACTTGCGGGCATTGTTTGAGCACACGCCGGCGTGCACAAGCGTCGCTTCCGGTGACCACATGGCCGCGTTTGCGTTCGCTCGTTTATAGCAAGACGGCGCCAACCGCCGCCATTTCTCAAGAAGAAGTCGTGAAACCGCATAGCGGCGTATCCGTGTGCGATGAGCAGCAGGAAGGCAAAAACAACGAGTTTTTGTGCGAGCAGCGCCGCGACCGCCATCCCGACATAGAAAACCGCTAACACGCCCTCGACGAATGCTCCGCGCCAATTCGATGCGAGCGTGTATTTCGATCCGGTTGAGTGACCCTCCGGCCCCGTCGCCGCCTCGCCGCTTTTTGGCGTACGGATGAAAGCCGACCGCTTTCCGGCAAGCGCCTCAAGCACGGCGCGCCCGTTGTTGACTGTTAATCCGATTGAAACGAGCAACAACGCCGGCAAGTCCGTCGCTGTTCGAAACCACGACCGAGCCGCCCTCTCCTGACCCGCGGCGAAAAAGATCAAATGACTGACCGACGCGAAGCAAAGCAAGATCACATCGAGACCGGTTATCAATGCGCCGCCATGATGACTGCGCACCAGAAACGAAAGCGGCAAGAACACCGCGAGATCGATCAATAGGACAAGGTAGGAAATGTTGCCGGTCAGGTGAAAGAGCGCTTCCGCCTTTTGGTGGAGCGAACGGTTTGAACGCAATACGGGTCGCACAACCCGTCGCATGACTTCGATGGCACCTTTCGCCCATCGATGTTGTTGACTTTTGAACGCCCGCATCGTTTGCGGAAGTTCGCTTGGGGCGCCGACGTCATCACGGTAGACAAACGTCCATCCCCTTAGTTGCGCCCTGTAGCTAAGATCGAGATCTTCCGTCAACGTGTCTGCGCGCCAGCCGCCCGCATCGTCAATCGCTGCGCGCCGCCACACGCCAGCGGTTCCGTTGAAATTAAAAAACACCCCATGACCTGATCGCGCCCGTTGCTCGACGGCAAAATGGGCGTCAAGCAATATCGCCTGGACACGCGTCAGAAGCGATTTTTCCTGATTGAGATACCGCCAGCGCGCCTGCGCCATCGCAACCGACGGGTCGACAAATTCGTTAATCATCACCTTCAGGAAATCTGTTGGCGGAACAAAATCGGCATCGAAAATTGCGATGAATTCGCCCTTTGCAGACGCCATTGCCGCCTGAAGCGCGCCGGCTTTAAACCCCGCCCGCGTCTTACGCCGAAAGTGTACGATATCGATACCAGTATTGCGATAACCAGCGATGCACTCAGCCGCAATGCGCGCGGTCTCATCGGTTGAATCATCAATAATTTGAATCTGCAAACGCTCGCGCGGATAGTCGAGCGCCGCCAGCGCATCAATTACTCTTTTGACGACGAACTTCTCATTGAAGATCGGCGCCTGAACCGTCACGGCGGGTAAAGTGTCGAACGGTTTACTGATCTTCTGATCGCGGCCTGATCGTCTTTTCGCCCTGACCGCAAGCACCGTATTCATCAGTCGGTGAAAGCCGTAAAGGCATAGAATAAAGACCAATGAATAGTGGCCGGACAATATAAGAAAATCGGCAGGCGTCACAGGCCACCCCAAAAAAGAGCAATGAAAATTTGTGATTAAGCAACAAAGCACCGCCGCAATAAGTAAAATAGATGTCTTCGCGGCGGACTTTGTTTATCGATTAAGACGCACGCGTACAAATTTAATGATACTACTCTTGGTTGTGTCGTGATTATTGACCTGAATGAAAGTAACGAACGCTGACGCGGCTGATGCGAACAGCACACGCGCCCGTGCGGCATCGCGGGACCGCTTCCGGCGCTTGGCAAGCCGCTTCCCACACCATAAGTTGGCCTGAGAGCGACCACCCAAAAACAGCCATAAATCCATGAGTTTGAAAGAAAAAATCAGAGAAGATTTCAAGCGCGCGCTGCTTCAGACAACGCGGGCTTTGTCCGCTCAAGACGACGTCGAGGTCGCTTTTGGCGGTGATCAGGCGAACGTGTCGGGCAAAACCGCGCGTATTCCCTTGCCGGCCCGCGTGCTGGACCCCGAGAGTGCGTCGGTCGCGCGCGGTGAGGCCGATCAGGCGGCTTTGCGGCTTGCCTACCACGATGAAGGCATGCACGCCCGATTGAGCCCGAGGGGCGCAGAGGCGCAGGCGGTATTCCGGGCGCTTGAACATGCACGCATTGACGCGATTGGAGCGACGTCGCTGAAAGGCGTCGGCGACAATCTCGAGGCGGCGCTCGACAAGAAGATTGGGGACAAGGGCTACCAGACGCTCAACGCCAAGGACGTGGCCCCCCTTGCTGACGTCGCCGCCTTATTGCTGCGCGAACGACTGACAGGACGCGCGGCGCCGGAAAGCGCCCGCGATATCATGGCCGCCTGCGCCGGCGACGTGGAAGACCTCGCGGGCGCATCGCTTGACGCGCTGGCGGACCTTGACGGCATTGATAATCAGGAGGCGTTCGCCGCGCTCGCGCGATCAGTGATCCGGGACCTTGAGCTTGACGATGAGGATCAGGGCGACGTTGAGAACGAACAAAACCCCGATGGCGACGACGACCCTGATGATGATCAGGAAACGTCGGACGACTCCGAAGAGGGTGTCGCGGACATGCAGGACGATTCAAATCCTGAAGACGGCGACAGCTCAGAAGGCGAAGCGGAGTTTTCCGAACAGGACATCGATCAACTCGCCGATGATGCTGACGGCGCGGCGGAAAACGCCAAAATTTCGTCGATCCGCGCCAAATTCGATGGCGATAGCGGCGCGCCGTATAAGACGTACACCACAGAATTCGATGAAATCGTATCGGCGCCCGATTTATGTGATCCAGAAGAATTGGCGCGTCTGCGTCGCACACTGGACCGCCAGCTGGAGAATTTTCATTCCGTCGTTTCGCGGCTCGCCAACAAACTACAACGCAAGCTCCTTGCCCAACAAAATCGAAGCTGGGACTTCGACCTTGACGAAGGCGTGCTGGACGCCGCCCGCCTTGCGCGAATTGTTGTAGATCCGATGCAGCCGCTATCATTCAAACAGGAACGCGAGCAGGAATTTCGCGACACAGTCGTAACCCTCCTGATCGACAACTCCGGATCGATGCGCGGCCGACCCATAACAATCGCTGCGATTTGCGCCGACATCCTCGCCCGGACGCTGGAACGGTGCAGCGTGAAAGTCGAAATTCTCGGTTTCACGACCCGCGCCTGGAAAGGCGGGGCCGCGCGTGAAGCGTGGGTGGAAGCGGGGCGACCGGCACAACCCGGCAGGCTGAACGATCTGCGCCACATCATCTACAAGGCGGCGGATGCGCCGTGGCGGCGCGCACGCACCTGTCTCGGGTTGATGATGAAAGAAGGTCTCCTGAAAGAGAACATAGACGGCGAAGCGCTGTTATGGGCCCATAACCGCTTGCTCGGAAGGCCGGAGGCGCGGCGCATTATGATGGTGATTTCGGACGGTGCGCCGGTTGACGATACAACATCGTCCGCCAACGGCAGCGCCTATCTTGAGCGGCATTTACGCGAAGTTATTACCGATATTGAAAACAGATCGCCGGTTGAATTGCTGGCGATCGGTATCGGCCACGATGTTACACGGTATTATCGCCGGGCGCTGACGATTGTCGACGTCGAACAACTCGGCGGCGCGATGGTCGACAAGCTCGCTGAACTTTTCGATGAGGATCTGCAACGGTTTGACCGGAACCACGCAAGGTCCGTTGCATAAAAAAATGCGCCCGCTTTTGCGGACGCATTCTTCGCATGCAGCTGGTGCTTTATTCCTGCGGCGGCAAAAGCACAGTGTCGATGACGTGAATGACGCCATTGGTTGTTGCGATGTCCGCTTTGACGACAGTCGCCTCGCCAACCTTAACGCCTTCAGTCGCATCAACCGGCAGCGCCGCGCCATTCACCGTATCCGCGTCAAGAGCTTTTCCGGCAATGTCGCCCGACATAACTTTACCCGCGAGAACGTGATAAGTCAGAATACCGACGAGTTGATCTTTGTTTTCAGGCTTCAAGAGCGTCTCGACGGTGCCTTCCGGCAGCGCTTTGAAAGCGTCATCCGTCGGCGCAAAAACTGTAAACGGTCCGTCACCGCGCAAGGTTTCTTCCAACCCAGCAGCTTGCACGGCTGCAACGAGCGTTGTGAATTGACCAGCTTTGACAGCGGTGTCCACAATGTCGGCTGCTTCCATCTTGTCACCTTTTTCATGGTGACCAGCAAATCCGGCGCTTGGCGCGAACGCCAATACCAATGCGGCGCCAACCGCGCTCAGTGTCCGAATCATATCGTGCTCCTTTGTTACGATATGCGTGTTACGGACGTCGCACGAATTAGGTTCAATTTGGAACGTCTGATTTCCAAAAATTCATCTGACGCGCGGTTTTAGGCGCCGAATTAGCGCGATGCGGTGATATCGACCACCACATCAACAGACAGCCCAACCCATGTGCCGGTTTTGAATTCACCCCGCCCGACCCCGAAAGCGTCGCGCATAATCGTGACCCGTCCCTCGGCTTTGGCGGCGTTATCTTCGATGACAAGTGCGAACGGCAGCGTGACGTCATTCGTTACGCCCCGGATTGTCAACGCGCCCGCCGCTTCATAGGCGTTCTCCCCGACTGACCGCACCGATGTGGACACAAATCGCGCCGTCGGATGCGATTTCGCGTCAAACCAGTCTGTGCCGGGCAGCGCGCTATCGCGCTGGCGGTCGCCCGTTTGCGCACTGTCCATCGCGATCGATACGTCAATCGATGCGTTGACGAGATCGGACGGGTCCAGAACGATCGACGCTTCGAATTCATCGAACTTGCCGTCGAAGACCTTGCCGTTTTGCGTCGCCTCAAAGCCGAGGCTGCTTTGATCGTAATCGACAGTCCATGCGCCGGATTGAACGCTACTGGTCGCCGCCGCTTCAGCCGCTGTCGCCTCAGCGCTCGTATTCCCACACCCGACCAACAGGCCGATGGCCGCCGCCGCTACACACAGTCTCATGATCTTACTTTCCGATTTACAATCCAGGGCGCCATACGGGTAAAAACACCGTCGCGGTCCACAAAATGATGCTTCAGCGCCGCACCGATATGAACAACCAATAACAGGACAATCCCAAATCCCATATATTCGTGTATCTCGGCAATCAGTTCGGCCACGGCCTTGCGGTCCTCAACGCCTTCAAAAAATGGAAGATGCGGCCACGGAATAAAGCCAAACAGATAAGTCGGCACGCTGGCCGCAAATGGCGACGCCGACACCAGCGCCCACCCGGCCAACGGCGCACCGATAATCAGAAGATAAAAGCCGACATGCGAGATGCGCGCGCCGATTCGTTCCCACGATTTCATATGCGCCGGTAATGCTGGCGGACGATGGGTCAACCGCCAGACAGCGCGGGCGAGCGATAACAGCAGGATCGTAACGCCAAAGGATTTATGCCATTGATAAAGCTCGAACTTGAGCGACGACCCGTCGGCAAGAAAATCAACCATGATTTTTCCGCCGATGAGCTGACCGATAATCAAAAGCGCAATCGCCCAATGAAGGACGATTGCGACCGTTGTGTATCGCTCGGAAGTCGTTGACATAATGGACTACTGGTCCCGCACGGTCGCCATGAAAAGGCCGACCGACTATTCGGAGGCCGCCGGCATTTCAAATTCGGTTTCGATAATGACGGTGACTTCGTCGCCCACGAATGGCACGTAGGCGCCGACGCCCAGATCACTGCGCATCAGTTTGGTTTTCCCGGAAAAGCCAATCTTGTGCGCTTTGGCGCGGTCGCTAAATGTCGCCTTGTTGAACGTCGCCTCGAAGGAAACCGGCTTGGTGATATCTTTGACGGTCAGGTCGCCGGAAATGACGCCGCTGCGGGGGCCGGTGACGTCGATGCTCGTGCTTTTGAAAGTGATCGTCGGGAAATTTTCAACATCAAAGAAATCGGCGCTTTTCAGGTGATCGTCAAATTTATCGACGCCGGAATCGATGGAGGATGCATCAATGGTGACTTCAACGCCCGACTTCGAAGGGTCGTCCGCATTCCAATCAAGCGTCGCATCCCACTCGCGCCAACGCAGGAACGGGCTCGAAAGCCCCTGGTGGTTGTAATGGAACGTGATGTAGCGATGGCCCTGATCTGCGCTGTAGGATCCCGATGGCGCAGCGCTCAGATCAACATCGCCGGCCTCCGTTGACGCGGCCTCGGGTTTTGCTTTCGCCGCTTCAGCCTGGCTTGCCGCCGTGGCGTCCTGTCCGCCGCACGCCACAACAAAAACTGATGCGGCGGCGGTCAAAAGAAGCTTCGGATTGGTCATGGGAAGTCACCTTTTTTGTAGCGATGTCAATTTGTCGCGTAAGTTAGGGGTTTTGCCCTTAATTGCAACGCGATGGAGCCGCCGACGCCGGCAAGAGAGATCACGTCCGCGCGATCCTTCAACTTTCAAAATAGGTGACGATTTCTACCATGTCCGGACGGCGGCGTTCTTTCGGCGCTTGCGTCGCAGAACCGACATAGACGAAGCCCGCGAACTGCTCGTCCGCTCCCAACCCAACGAATTGGGCAAAGGCTTTGTCATAAGCGTACCATTCGGTCAGCCATTGGGCCGCAAACCCGAAAGCGCTCGAAGCGATCAGCAGGTTTTGACAGACAGCGCCGACGCTTAACGTTTGCTCCCATTCGGGCGTGCGATGATTTTTGTCCGGTGCATACACAATGGCGATCACAACGGGTGCGCGCAAAAACCTGTTTTGTTCAATGTCGATACGCGCTTGCTCACAGTCCGGATTACCGTTTCGAAAGGTCTCGGCGAGCGCGGCGCCGGCCTTTTTGCGACTGTCGCCGGTGAAGATAACGAAGCGATAAGGCGTCACGCGTCTGTGATCCGGCGCCCTGGCGGCGATTGTCAAAATGGCGCTCAGTTGCTCTGTGTCGGGACCAGGCGCCCCCAGAAAGTCGGCGGCCGTCGATCGCCGCTGGGCCATCAGCGAAATGGTCTCCGGCGATGGATGGGCCGCCGCAAGCGCCTCACCGAATTCGGGCGTTCTGATAAGCTTTTTTTCCGCCATGAAATGCTCCTGACTACAGATTGGCGCAATGGCGACGTGTATGAGGCAGTCGCAAAAACGGCGCAATAGCGCTACGCTAAACGGCGGCCTCCTCGCCCTTACGCCCAGGAAGGAACATTCAATATGTCAGCTAGCGCTCTCGCCGGTCTGGTATTTTCAAATCTAGCGATCCTCGCTCTGGCCATGACGGTGTTGTGGGCGATCAGCGTGCGCATCAAAGACGCGAGTATCGTCGATATCGCCTGGGGGCCGGCCTGCGCGCTCCCGGGCTTGTTGACTTTTTTGCGCACAGACGGCGCCGATCCGCGTGCGCTTGTTCTGACGGCGCTCGTCTGTCTATGGGCGTTGCGGCTGGGCGTTTATCTCGGCGCACGCAATCTCGGTCACGGCGAAGATTTCCGGTATGTCAAAATGCGCGAAAAGCAGGGCTCAGATGCGGCGTTCGCGCGCTGGTCGCTTGTCTTTGTTTTCTGGCTGCAATGCGCGATCGCGTGGTTTGTATCTCTGCCGACGCAGCTCGGGCAGTTTGGCGGCCCGGGGCTTGGCCTCCTCGCCTATCTTGGTGTTGCGATCTTCTTTGTGGGTCTCGGGTTCGAAACGGTCGGCGATTGGCAATTACGCCGTTTCAAGTCGGACGCGGCCAACAAAGGCAAATTGATGACCAGCGGTCTTTGGGCGTATACACGCCACCCCAACTATTTTGGCGACGCCGCCGTCTGGAGCGGATTGACGATGATCGCGCTCGAAGCGCCGTTCGGCTGGGCGACGCTTCTGAGCCCGATCGTGATGACGTATTTTCTCTATAACGTTTCAGGCAAAGCGCTGCTTGAGCGATCGATGGAGAAGAAATATCCGGAATACGCTGACTACAAAAAGCGCGTAAGCGGATTTATTCCCCTGCCGCCGCGCAAGGATGATAAGCGCGTTCCAGCCTCGACCTGAAGCGAGCGTCAGGCCGCGTTGCGCTTCAACCGGGCTGTATCGGCCGCGAAGGCGACCAGTTCATTGCGGGTCAGCTTCTGGTCGCCATTGCGGTCCGCGCGCTCAAAGCGTGCGTTTTCAAGGTCAAGAAATTCAGCCGCGTCCAAGAGATCATCGTCGCCGACAGCGCGGTAAAATTCCTGGCGCGACAGAGCGCTAATTTCCGCCCGCGCCGTCCGCGAAAGGCCCGCGTCGTAATCAGCCGGCAGCGCAGCGGTGACAAGCCCGCCTTCGGTTTCGACAGCCACAAACCCGTTAAGGCGGGACAGCTCAGCGGTGACAATCGCGAGACTGGCATATTCATCCGCATCAAGGGCGCCGTCGTCATTGATGTCTGCACGCTGAAACAAGTAAGCGGCGTTGTGTTCCGCGCCGTTCTTACCGACGGAAGCCGCGCTCACCGTGTAGGCGTCAGCGTCGTCCTGCAGGCCGACGCCGGCGGCTAGCGCGCCGCCAATGCCAAATGTCAGCGCCAGAAATGAAATCACCGTTGTACGCGTCATAACTCACTCTCCTCTGTATCTCTCCCGGAACTTTCTCTCTCCTCGGGAGCGGATATAGGAGCGAAGGAGCGCGGCGCCATTTTGATCTGATCAAGGTCTCGTGAGGGCAAGCGTGACCAAATAGCGGCCAATCTATTACGTTTTGGAAAGGCTTGACGGCGCGTGTCGCGGCGCGCGCCTATTCTGCGGCCTGTAGCGCGCAGTCCTCGCCCGACGGGGCCTCGGCGGCCTTTTCGGGCCTCTCACGCCAACGGGCTTTGATCTGCGCGGAGGTCAAGCGCGATCCGTCCGGCGACCAACCCGGCGGCCCGAACGTATAGCCGGCGATTTCTTTCAGCGATTTGGCCGACGCGAGATCGCGGGCGATCCCAATCCACTCGTGAAACGCGATCACCAGCGGATTAAACGTTCCAAGATTTTTGATGATCCCGTATTGGGGCTGTTCTGAGTCTTGTTCGCGCACGAAAGTGCCAAACATGCGATCCCAGATGATCAGGGTTCCCGCGTAATTCGCGTCGAGGTATCGCGGATTTGTCGCATGGTGAACGCGGTGATGGCTCGGCGTGTTGAAGACGCTTTCAAATGGGCCGAGCCGGTCAATTTGTTCCGTATGGATCCAGAATTGGTAAACCAGATTAACGCCGCCGACAAAAATCACCATCAGCGGATGAAAGCCCAATAAAACAAGCGGCGTCTTAAAGACGAGCGCCCCAAGGATGGACCCCGTCCATGTCTGGCGCAGCGCGGTTGTCAGATTGTAGTGCTGGGAGGAATGGTGAATGACGTGGCTCGCCCAGAACCATCGACGTTCATGGCTGATCCTGTGCCACCAGTAATAACGCAAATCGTCGAGGACGAAACAAAGAACGACCGCCCACCAAACATTCGGGATTTCGAACACTCTGAACTGGTAGGCGAAGGTGAAGGCGGCGCCGACCACGGCGGCGCCGCCGAAAAGCGGCGCGATCTGACTGCCCAGCCCCATGATCAGGCTGGCAGCGCTATCTCTCGTCTCGTAGTCGCCGCGCTTACCGAAACGCACCGCCGCGATCTCCGCAACGATGAGGAGGATAAAAGCCGGAACGGCGTAGGCGACGACGTCTGGAAAACTCATGGGTTTTCTATAGCAGAAAGCCCCCGCAGACGGCGAGCCCATTCGGCGGCTTCCTCGCCGGTTTCAGCGGTCAGGACAAGCGGTCGCACCGTGTCGGCCTTGAGGATGACACGCACGTCCTCGCCGGAAAAGGAGACATCAAATGAGGTTGCGCGCCGGGAGGCCAGTTTGTCGCCCATGGCGAAGACGAAACACGCCTCGCCGCGGCCAAGCGCGGCGGCGGCGCGGTTGCGGGCGTCGATCAGCCACGCCGATACAACGAAATTCGGCTCGTCAATTTCAAGCCTGGCCGCCGCACTTTCACGCGTCACCGCCGCGTCGCGGCGCCCGAGAAGCGCGCGGCAAAGCGCCAATAAAAAGGCGATCCCCGCGAGGGAGATCGCCGTGTCGATTGCGATATTGCCAGTCATCTCAAAAGACGGCGCGCGGATATTCCTTAGCCGACGATTTCATCGTCGGAAAAGAAATACGCGATCTCATCTTTCGCCGTGTCCGGACCGTCAGAGCCATGAACGGAATTCTCACCGATCGATTCAGCAAATTCCGCGCGGATGGTCCCGGGCTCGGCTTCGGCGGGGTTCGTCGCGCCCATAATCGCACGGTTGCGCGCAATGGCGTCCTCGCCTTCCAGCACCTGGACGACAACCGGACCTGAAATCATGAAATCGACAAGCTCGCCGAAAAACGGCCGGTCCTTGTGGACCGCATAGAAGCCTTCGGCCTGTTCGCGGGTCATATGGATGCGCTTTGACGCCACAACACGCAGGCCGCCCTCTTCCAGCTTCGCGATAACCTTACCGACAAGATTGCGACGGGTCGCGTCCGGTTTAATGATTGAAAATGTGCGTTCGAGCGCCATGGGTCGATCCTCTAATCTGTGGAAAATCCTGAATTGGCCGGGGGTTTAGCAACGCTTGGGGACGAGGTAAAGCGCCAACCTATTCAAACCGGTTGCGATCGCGGAAAGTGACGATCTGCACTTTGTCCTCGGCCACATGGTCGCTGATCGTGTTGTTGAGGCGCACGAGGTGGAAACGGCTCCATTCGTGGGCCTCAACGACGCGGAACATCATCGCAGCGACCCGCGACAGGACGCTGGCAATCGCGATGAGGGACAAGGCCCCGGCGACGCCCATGGCAATCACCAGCTGCGCAGGCGCCCCGTAGAGGGCCGCTCCCGTCAGCACCGCCGCGAGACCGCTGAGGGCGAAGAATACGCCGCCGGCCCAATAGAGCGTCGTGTTGCGGCGCACCTGATAGAACTTGTTACGGATCACCAGCTCGCACAGAAAAAGCCGCATCGCAAACCAGTGATAAGAGAGCGTCCACGACCCGGCTTCGGCTTTCAAATCATCGCGTTGCGACATCCTCTTGTCGCGTTCAACATTCAGCGCACGGCGTTTGGCCACCTGAAAATTGTGATTGATGCGCGCAAACTTCGACGTGATGTAATTGTCGAGGTTCATCAAGTTTCGCTGTTGGACCACTTTAAAAGGCCAGCTGAAAAGCAGGAATACGAAGCCAAACCCCGCCAGCATGGCACTGAGGAACAGCGCCCCGCGCATCGCCAATTCCGATCCGAAGCCAAACGAGGCCAATACCGCGATCGCGATTTCGCTGGACGAAAGCACAGCGCCCGCCATCATGGCGGCGGTGAACACAAGGGGCATCCAGATCATCAGGAGGGCGCGCGTGTTTTGGTTCAACGTTTGACGAAATAATGTCATCACGTCGAGAAAACGCCTGTCGACACTTTTGTTCTCTTTACCGAGCGCCTGATTGAGGAAGTCTTCTTCGACTTCCTCATAGAAAAAGTCGCCGCGGGCGAATAGCGGGAAATCAAAGTCATAAAAAAGCGACGACTGCCGGGCGTATTCTTCCGCATCGTCAATACCGAGATCGGACGCCGACATCTCGGTCAACCGCGGCCGAGGCAATTGTTTGAACAAAAACGTTTCAATGCCCTGCGGCTTAAAACTCGCAACTTCTTCGCGCAGCGTTTCGTCTTGTGAAAGAGCGCCGGCCAAGGCTTTTCCAGCGGCCTCCGCACCAGCTTTCTTTGCGGTTGCACCGGCGCGCGTCCCTGCGCCCGACGTCCGCTTCATATTTTTCGAAAGCCCTCTAAACAGCGCCCCGACCGGACGCACTGCCCCTGTTGCGTTCATATTCTCTCCGTTTCTTTTGACGAAGACATGGTTAACAGGGACCTGATTTTCAATAGAAGCGCAGTAGAAAAAGTCTTTATTTCCCGGGTTATTTCATGCGCATTTGTTGCAGGCGCCAAACAGCATAAAACCCTTGACAGGCCGACAGCCGATTACGTCGCCGCCGCTTGCGCCCGTCTCAAACCTTGGGCAATAAGCAAATCCGTTCCCGCTTCCACCTGTCCACACGCTTATGCTTCACATCAACGATCTGACGTACCGCATTGAAGGGCGCATGCTGCTCGATCAGGCGACAGCGGCGATCTCGGAAGGATGGAAAGCCGGCTTTGTCGGCCGTAACGGCGCCGGCAAATCAACCTTGCTTCGGCTTATTCGCGGCGAGATTAATCCGGACGCCGGTGAGATTTCACTCCGGAAAAACCGCCGCCTCGGCTGCGTGGAACAGGAAGCGCCGGCGAGCGATGAAACGCTGCTTGAAACGGTTCTCGCCAACGACGCCGAAAGGACGCAACTTCTTTGTGAAGCGGAAACAGCGCAAAACCCAGAACGGATCGCGCAAATCCATACACGCCTCGCCGATATTGATGCGCATACGGCCGAAGCGCGCGCCGCTTTTATCCTTGCGGGCCTTGGCTTCGACGCCGACGATCAGCAACGCAAGTGCCATGAGTTTTCGGGCGGCTGGCGCATGCGCGTCGCGCTAGCGGGCGTTTTGTTTTCCGCACCGGACCTGTTGCTGCTCGATGAGCCGACAAACTATCTCGATATTGAAGGCGCGATCTGGTTGGAAAACTATATTCGCCGTTACCCTTATACCTGTCTGATCGTCAGCCACGATCGTGACTTCCTCAATCGGTGCGTCACGCACATCGTCTCCCTCGAGGCGAAAAAGCTGAGCGTGCACACGGGCGACTACGACACCTTCGAAAAACGGCGCGCCGAGACGCGCGCACAAGCGCTCGCCTTTCGTTCAAAACAAGAGGCTCAACGCCGGCACATGCAGGCTTTCGTCGACCGGTTCCGCGCCAAGGCCTCTAAAGCCAAGCAAGCCCAGAGCCGTGTGAAAGCGCTTGAGAAAATGCGCTCGGTCGCTGCGCCCATCGATGAGCGCGTTACGCCTTTCGACTTTAAAAACCCACGCCCGATGGCGCCGCCGATCGTCCGCGTGGTTGAAACCGACCTTGGGTATGCGCCCGGCGCGCCGGTTCTCCGTAATGTCACCTTACGGATTGATCAGGACGACCGCATTGTCATTCTGGGGCCGAACGGCGAAGGAAAGTCGACGCTTGTGAAAGCGATTTCGGGACGGCTGAGGCCGCTGCAAGGCAATGTCTACAAGCACAAAAAGCTCGATATCGCCTATTTTTCGCAACATCAGGTCGACGAACTCCAAACGCAAAAAACGCCTTATGACCACGTCAAGGCGCTGATGCCTGACGGGACGGAGGCGGAAATCCGCGCCGCAACGGCGCAACTCGGATTTGGTCCTGACAAGGCGGATACGAAAATCGCCAATCTTTCCGGGGGCGAAAAAGCGCGGCTTCTCCTGGGGCTGATTACTTTCAATGGCCCGCACCTTATCATCCTCGATGAGCCCACCAATCACCTCGATATCGACAGCCGCGAGGCGCTGGCGCTGGCGCTGAACGACTACAAGGGTGCGGTCATCATGATCACCCACGACGCCCACCTCGCGGCGGCGACGGC
This sequence comes from Pseudomonadota bacterium, assembly GCA_038531315.1. Taxonomy (GTDB): domain Bacteria; phylum Pseudomonadota; class Alphaproteobacteria; order Caulobacterales; family Parvularculaceae; genus JAJFFW01. The sequence continues at coordinate 29,857 of JBCBBT010000004.1, read as the reverse complement.
GGACCGGTTGTGGCTTGTCAAGGACGGCGCCGCAGCGCCTTATAGCGGCGACCTTGACGATTATCGCGCACTGGTGCTCGACGCCGGCAAGACGGCGCCGTCGAAAAACACCCCGGCTGCGAACGCTTCGCCGCAACTGGCGGAACGAAAACGCGCTGCGGCGGCGCGCGAGGCGATTAGCCCGTTAAAGAAGAAAGCCCAAAGCGCTGAGCGCAAACTTGATGAACTCAACGCGGTCCTTGAACGTCTCGACGCGGCGCTCGCCGAACCTGGCCTTTATGAGACCAATATTCAGCGGGCCACAAAGCTTCAGAAAGAACGCGCCGCATTGACCAACGCGATCACAAAGACGGAAGAAGAATGGCTCGCGGCCATGGAAGCCTTTGAGACGGCGCGCGCCGAAAGCATGGCGGGCGAGGCTTCCTGAAGGGGGGCGCATCTGCGCCATGTGCTGGCTTTAGCCCGGCGGGCGGGCCATACTTTGTAGCGGCGCGCCCGTCACAAACGCGGCGAGCGGACGACAGCGGAGGTTATTGGCATGACAGACAACAGTAACGGGACCGGCATACGAGCGCCCCACAGCGCGAGCCCAACTCGGCGAGAGCTGCTGGCCGGCGCATCGGCCGTCGCCGCCGCCAGCGTCGCAACGCAAGCAGTTGGCGCAAACGAAGCGGACGAGAAAGCCGTCAACGTTGAAGGCAAATCCATTTTGATCACCGGCGCCAGCTCAGGGTTTGGCCGGCTCGCCAGTCTTCATCTTGCGCGCAACGGGGCCAGGGTCATCGCCTCAATGCGCAACTTCGACGGCGGCAAGCGCCCCGAGGCGCAGTCTCTGGCGGATACGGCGTCGGACGAGAAACTCGACCTGTCGGTGATCGAGATCGACGTGACCCAGCCCGACCTCGTCGCCAGCGGGGCCGCAAAAGCGCACAAGATCGCCGGCGGACCGCTTGACGTACTGATCAATAACGCCGGGATCGCCATCGCGGGCCCCATCGAAATGCACGACGAGGAAGCGCTCGCCGCACATTTTGAGACCAATCTTTTCGGCTATCACCGGATGGCCAAGGCGGTCTTGCCGAAGATGCGTGCGCGCGGCGAAGGCTACCTCATTCATGTGTCGTCTCAGCTCGGCCGGTTGATCCTGCCGAATATCGGGATGTACTGCGCAACGAAATTTGGGCTCGAAGCGATGTTCGAAGCCCAGGCCTATGAGCTGGCGCCATTTGGCGTCGATGCGACGATCATTGAGCCCGGCGGTTATCCGACGCAAATCTGGGATAACGGCAAGCGTTACTTTGACGAACTGGTGAGCCGAACGAATAAGGCGGTGACGGAGCAATACGGGGCGCATCTTCAACTTGCCGAAGGATTGCAAACAACGCCGCGGACGACGGATCCGATGGACGTGCCGCGCGCGATGGCGGCGCTGATCTCGATGCCCGCCGGCGCCCGCCCGCTCCGCCAGCCCGTGCACCCGAACACCCGCGCAACAGACGCCGCCAATGCGGCGATGCGCAACGTTCAGGCGGCTGTCCTGGGCAATGGTCCCTATGCGAAGTGGCATGCTTATGTCGCAGGATAAGAAGACCGCTTGCGCCAAGACGCCGGACGCGTGTCAGTCCATGGACGATGTCCGTATGGAGATCGACCGCATTGACAGCGAGGTTGTCGACCGGCTTGCGGAGCGTTGGGCCTATGTCGATCGCATGTGGCAGCTGAAACATGCGCAGGATGAAACCCAATCATCGGTGCCCTGGCGCAATCGCGAGGTCATCGACCGCGTGCGCGAGCGCGCCGAAAAAGCCGGCATGCCGCCGGAGATGGCTGAAGCGCTTTGGCGGTCGATCATCGGCTGGGGCATTCAATATCAGGATGAAAAGCTACGCGACCGCTAAGCGCCGTCGCCGCGCGCGCACCCATGAACGATCAGCCTGAAATCGACCCGCAAGTGGGGTCCATGTTGCGGATGGCGCGCTCGATGATGAGCCACGACCAGTCGCCGCTCAAACCCCTGAACGCCAAACCGATTGAGATCGCGCGGGGCCGCGTGCGCATGGCGCTGACGCTGGCGCCCGACTTCACGGCGAAGGACGGACTTGTCCATGGCGGCTTGCTGACGATCATTCTTGATTCATTTTTTGGCATGACCGTGTTCACCACCTTGAGCGAAATGACGCCAATCGCAACGGTCAATCTCCGCACGGATTACATAAAGAACGCAGCCGTTGGCGCCGAGGTAATCTGTGAAACGCAATGGCTCGGGACGCGGCGCGCCATCGCAACGGTGAGCGGGCGAATAGTATCCGCCGGAAACAACGACCTCATCGCGACGGCCGCGGGCGCTTTCATGATCGGCACGCGCGGGCCCGAAGGGCGAAAGACATCATGACCGGCGCCGCGCGTAACCCATCAAAAGCGCCGGTCGCCGACTGGCTCGGCTACAGCCTTCAAAGCGGCAAGACAGACGGCGATGGAGAGAGTTGTGCGGGTGCAGTGCATAAACTGTCCTTTGAGGATCGCCATATCGGCAATCCCCTGATCCGGGCGATCCATGGCGGGGTTGTCGCCGCGTTCTTCGAGTACGCAGCGCAACAGGCCGGACTTGACGCCATCGCGGCGTCATCACGGGGTACGGGGGCCGATGTCGGCAATGATGCGGACCCGTATCAAATCGACACCGTCAGCATCAACATCGATTATCTCGCAAGCACAAAGGCCGCCGATCTGTTCGCCCGCACGACCGTTAAAAAATGCGGCCGGCGCCTCGTGTTTATCGATGTCGAAGGGTGGCAGGACACGCCGACGCGGCCGGTCGCGACAGCGCAGGTCTGTTTGAGGATCGCCACAAAAGAAAAGGGCCCCGAAGGGCCCTGAATACGCAGGATACTGATTGTGTTTGTTCTGATTATTCAGGGCAATCCCGCAGGACGCCCCAATTCATACGCCGAAGCCTATCGATCGAGGAAAGCCAGCGGATCAACGGACTTCAGGTTCTGGCGAATCTCAAAATGAAGCTGAGGCTCCGGCGCCGATCCGGTCTGACCGACTTTTGCGACCACCTGCCCCTGGCGAACCTTCTGGCCTTTGCGCACGAGCATCACGTCATTGTGCGCATACGCCGTAACAAATCCGTCGTCATGTTTGATTAACAACAAATTGCCGTATCCGTCGAGCTCAGAGCCGCGATAAACAACCTCGCCGTCCGCCGCCGCGCGCACAGGCGTGCCGACCGGCGCGGCGATATTGATGCCGTCATTGCGTTGCCCAAGGACGCCGGCGCCGTAATTGCCGATAATTGCGCCTTTAACGGGCCATTCAAACAACGACGCGGGTTTAATCGGTTTCGTCGGCGCGTTGTAGGAAACCTCGCGGGTCAACGTCTGACCGCGTTGACCGGGCGCAATCGCGCCGCCCGGCACAATAAGCCTGTCGCCGACCGATAACTGATAAGGCGGATAGAGATTGTTGGCTTGCGCAAGCGCGGAAACACTCACGCCCGTGGCTCTTGAAATCGAGTAAAGCGTGTCGCCCTGGCGCACGATATGCGCGCCGGCGGATTGGCGCGCCAGAGGCTGCGTCGCCGCCGGGATCGGCAAAGCCGGCTGGTAATCCGCTGTCTGATTGACAATTTTCCGCCCGGCGCTGCGGACGTAAAGGACCTGTCCGATCTGTAGTGCGTAAGGCGGGCTCAGGCGGTTTTCAGCGATGATGTCCTGTGGGCGGGCGCCGGTGCGTCGGGCGATCGCGTAAACGGTGTCGCCGGGCTGCACTCTGACAGCGCCGGCGGGCAATGATTGCTGCGGGACCTGTTGCGCCGACGCCTGATAGCCGCGCGGCGTCGTCACGGGCGAGGTCTCCGAAACATAGACCGGCGCCGGATTTGAGGCGTCGGCGTAGACCGGGTTCTCATAAGCGCTTTGCGATACCGCCGTCAGCGACACCGGCCGCGAATATGGCGTCGCCTGAATCCCGGCGCGCCGCTGATCGTCAAAGGCGGCGGGCCCCGGCGGCGTCGCCGCAACGGGCTGCAACAGATCACGTTGTGCAGTTTGTTCAGCGGCGCCCCCGTGCGCCAGATATACGTCCGCCGGCGAATTATAGACCCTGGCGGTTGAGCCGGGATTGGTGCCGTAAACAATTGGCGCTGAATTGCTGCTCGCGCCGCATGCTGACAACAGCGCAGCGCTCGCAAGCGCCGCGATCGACGCCGCGCCCCTCGAAAAATTGACTGGTTTTACCGACATCCCGGCTGCCTCCGCCCGTTAAAGAAGATGGCAAAAAATCTTAACGATTTGCGTTAACAAGACGTTAATAGAGCTGGTCCGACGACGCCAAACGCGGCGTCATTCAAGGCTTTACTCGCTTGCAAGCCCAGCCATGCCATCCTTAAAGACGGCTTCCATTTTTTGCTGCGTCGGCGCGTGCGTCAATTCCAGATGCACCGGCGTGATCGAAATCCGCCCGTCATAGATCGCGCGCAGGTCCGTACCTTCAGGCGGATCGGAAAGTTTTCCGGAAAAACCGAACCAATAATAAGTCCCTTCGCGCAAATCCTTACGTTCTTCGGAATAAAGCTGGAGCTGATCGCGCTGGCCCTGACGCGTGACCTCAATACCGGCGACATCGCCGGGATCGCGGTCTGGAAAATTAACATTCATGATCACGTCGCTGGGCCAGCCCTGATCGAGCAATTTGCGCACGATCGCCGGCCCGTGCGCTTCCGGCGTCGCCCAGCGCGCATTCTCGCGCGAAAACCGGGAAAGCGAGAGCGCAATCGACGGAATGCCGAGCGTCATCCCCTGAAGCGCCGCAGCGATGGTGCCCGAAAAAGTAAGGTCCTCGGCGATGTTCTGGCCGTTATTGACCCCGGAGAGCACCAGATCGGGCTTTTTGCCGTCCATCAACCGCGTCACCGCCATCATCACCGCATCCGTCGGCGTGCCCGAAACCGAAAACCGGCGCTCATCGAATTTGCGCGCGCGCAACGGATTATGCAGCGTCAACGCGCGGGCGGCGCCGGACTGTTCCTCATGCGGGGCGACGATCCAGACATCGTCGGATAAGGCGCGCGCGATTTTCTCAAGGCTCTTCAGACCGCTCGCGTGAATGCCGTCATCATTGGACAATAAAATCCGCATCAGGACGCGGCCTCGATCGTCGTGCGCCCGCCCATATAGGGCTGAAGCGCCGCGGGAATGGCGAGCGACCCGTCTTCTTGCTGATAGTTTTCCATTACAGCAACGAGCGTGCGCCCCACCGCCAGGCCGGAACCGTTAAGCGTATGGACAAATTTCGGCGATTTTTCACCCTCCGGGCGGAAGCGCGCATTCATGCGGCGGGCCTGAAAGTCCCCGCAATTGGAGCATGAAGAAATCTCGCGATATTGCCCCTGCCCCGGCAGCCAGACCTCAAGATCGTAGGTCTTGCGCGCCGAAAAGCCCATATCGCCAACACACAACACCATGGTGCGGAACGGCAAATCGAGCTTTTTCAAGATCGCTTCCGCGCACTCTGTCATGCGCTCATGTTCGCGCTCGGACTGGTCCGGCGTGGTGACCGAGACAAGTTCAACTTTCGAAAACTGATGAACCCTGATCATCCCGCGCGTATCTCGGCCCGCCGAACCCGCTTCGGAGCGAAAACAAGGCGTATGGGCGGTGAACCTTTTGGGCAGTTCATCTTCTGACATAATCAGCTCACGCACCATATTGGTGAGCGAGACCTCGGCTGTCGGAATAAGCCAGCGCCCATCCGTCGTCTGGAAAGAGTCTTCGGCGAATTTCGGCAATTGGCCAGTGCCGAACATAATTTCGTCGCGCACCAGCGCCGGCGGGGAGATTTCTTCATACCCGAACTCGCCCGTCTGCACGTCGAGCATGAAAGCGGCGATCGCGCGTTCAAGGCGCGCAAGATCGCCCTTCAGTAAGGCAAAGCGCGCGCCGGCGAGTTTCGCGGCCGTCTCAAAATCCATCTGACCGAGCGCTTCGCCGAGATCGAAATGTTCTTTGGCGCCAGGTTTCTCGCCGGGGACGCCAACGCGGCGCAATTCCACATTGTCGTCCTCATCGGCGCCGTCCGGCACATCGTCGAAGGGCAGATTGGGCAGACCGGAAAGCGCCGCGCGCAAGTCCGCGCGCTTTTCCTTTTCGCGATGTTCGACGTCCTGCATCGCCGATTTCGCCGCATCGACCTCGGCCATCAGCTTTTTGAAGGTCTCTTCGTCGCCCTTGGCTTTCGCCGCCCCGATCTGTTTCGACGCCGCGTTGCGTTGCGCCTGCAGCGCGTTCATCTCCTGCGTCAGCGCGCGCGCCTCTTTATCGAGGGCCAGGATCGACGCCGCATGGGGCTCAAGGCCGCGCCGGCGAAGGCCAGCGTCGAACGCGTCCGGATGATCGCGAATATAAGTAAGGTCAAACATGGCGCCGCCTATAGGTCGTTCGCAGTGCGCGGTCCAGCCTTTCGCCCTGCGCCAGCTTTCGCCCTGCCTGTGTCCTCACGACGCGGGCGATCACGATCACTGCGCCCGGACCGAGAGCCGCTCAAAAACCTGTATTCCATAAGCAACCATCACTCTTTCATCCGGCGCCGCCCAGCCGCCTCACTGGGCCCGGCTTTTCAGGGCCCTTACCGGGCTCGACTTCCAAAGGCCGGCGACTATACGCCAGCCGAAAAGGGGTGTGGAAACGTTTCCTACAAATCGTAGGATGACCCATGACGACGCCTGCGAATTCATAAAGTTATACAGGCGCTTGCGCGCCGGCGCAGGGTGCGGCGGCGCTACCGAGCCCGCCGCCTCAGCCGCCGCGAAATCGTCGAGGCGGCGCAATAAAAAAGCGCCGTCCCGAAGGACGGCGCTCTGCATAGGTGAAAGCGCTTGCGCGCAGACGAAAATTCCCGCTTAAGCGGTTTTCTTTTTCCGGCCCGCAATGCGAAGCCCCGCAAGGCCAGCAAGGAAGAGCGGGAAAGCCGCCGGCAGCGGAATGACGTCAGCGTCGCCGATTTCAAACCGGAAAAAAGCCACTTCAAGCAATCCAGTGGTCGCCGCATCACCGATAACCAGCGACGCAGCAAGAAGACCGTTGATATTCAATACGGCTTCGCCTGATTCACCAGCCTCAAACTGCGTACCTGTGACGCTGAAGCCGTCTGCAAAAATCGAATCGAACTCGCTGATCGCAACGAAATATTCGCCCGGCGCCAGATCAATATCGATGACGCTGAACGGAAAACCGAGACCATCGTCATCATTGTCGAGCAGGATGCCGCTTGAATCGAACAAGCCGATTTCGGTATCAAGATTACCGCCATTCGTGATGTTCGTTGATCCTGTTGTATCAAAAACGAAATTGCCGGCCGGACCAATGTTGCCAAGATCAACAAAATCAGCTGGCTGAGCATTCGCGGTCGCCGAAAAACCGACGATCGCTGCGGCGAATGCCGCCGCTACTCTTTTCAAAGTCATAGTCACCCCATCAAATTTTCAAGAAAATTCCAGACCGCTGTAGATTGGTCCTGAACATAGACTTTTGCAATGCAAAAAGCGCGAATTCCAACAAAGAAATTCGTTCTTAGCGTAATAGGCTGAGATGATATAACAACTTATCGCGCCTAACGGGCGCATTCACAGCGCTGTCACAACCCGAGGATGCTTCTATTCAGAGACTCGGAATTTCACGATCTTGGTAGGGTTTGCCGGCGGTTCGCCGAATTCAACCGCGTCGACATTTTCCATGCCCTCAACAACTTTCCCCCAGGCTGTATACTGACCATCGAGGAACGAAGCGTCGTCAAAACAGATAAAGAACTGGCTGTCGGCGCTGTTGGGATCTTGCGCGCGGGCCATGGAAACGACGCCGCGCTGATGGCTGACATCGTTGAACTCCGCCGGGATGTTCTTACCCGACCCGCCAGTGCCGGTGCCTTTCGGGCAGCCCATCTGGGCCATAAACCCGTCAATCACCCGGTGCAGCGTCAGACCATCGTAAAAACCGTCTTCGGCGAGGCGTTTGATCTGCTCAACATGTTTCGGCGCCTTATCGGCGTAGGTCTCAATGACGACGTCGCCCGTTTCAAGCGTCAGCACCATTTTTTCGGTCATAGTTTGATCTTTCCGTTTACGCGCACAGGCGTTTTGATGTTGCACAGATCGCGAACGAACTCGTCTTTCACGAGCCCCGCGGCCTCAAGATATTCCTTAAAGGTCTCGCCGGAAGTGTCCAGAACTTCGACGGTGTCATATTCCTTTGCATCAATATCAGCGGCGATGCGCATACGGACAATCGGCGTCGGCCGCTTCGGCGGCTCGCCGCGATCAATCCGCCGTGTGGCGTCATACCCGTCGACAATCCAGCCCCATATCGTATAGCGCTGGTCGAGACTGGTGCGCGCATCGCCGATCATGAGGAAAAACTGGCTGTTGGCGCTGTCCGGACGGGCCGAGCGCGCCATCGACATCACACGGGGACAATGCGCGCCCCACAGCTTGACTTCGCGATTGACAAGAAAAGAGCGGAGCGTTTCCGGGTCCGCAGCCGCCGGCAAACCATCAACGAACCCGACGCGCGGCGACTGACGATCGCGCCCGATGACGGCGAAATTGTCGACGGTCTCCGCCTTCAGCAAAAATTCCGGCGGCAAATCCGGCTTGGTCGAGCCGCCCGTCCCGTCGCCGCGCGGATCGCCGCCCTGCGCAACAAAGCCCTCAATAACACGGTGGAAATTAAGCCCGTTATAGAACCCCTCGCGCGTCAGCTCCTTGATCCGCGTGACATGCCCCGGCGCAAAATCAGAGCGCAATTCGATGATCACTTCGCCCGCCGGCAAATCCATCAACAACGTGTTTTCAGGATCAAGCGAACGCCATTCGCTGCGCGCCTCGGCGCGTTTCAGGATATCGACGAGGGTTACGGGCGCCTCGTCGCCTTTCTTCTTTTTCTTCTGGGCCGCGGCCGGCATTGTCGAGACCAGAACGGCCGCGAGGGTCAAAAGTAAAATACGCGCAATCATGGGCATTTCCTAAACAAAATGGGCGGGCTTTGCGCCGCTTCGCGAGCGGTATAGCGCAAAGCGGCGCGCGGTTTGTGACATTTTCTGGGCTTTTTTCCGGGCTCTGTTGGGGCTCTGTTCGGGGGCGGATTGGCGGCGGCTTAAGGCGAATTGGGGCGGGACGCCGGTCCTAGCCGGCCAGTTTTTCGCGCATGCGCGCAGCGACCGCCGCCGGCACGAACGACGTGATATCGCCGTTCAGCCGGGCGATCTCCTTGACCAGCCGCGAGGCGATCGACTGATAGCGGGCGTCGGCCATGAAAAACACGGTTTCAACATCGTCGTCGAGCGCCTGGTTCATGCCGACCATCTGGAATTCATACTCGAAATCGGAGACCGCCCTCAGCCCCCGCACGATCGTGCCCGCACCCTGCTCCTTGGCGTAGTGCATCAACAGCGTATCGAACGGTTTGACGTGGATGGTCGTGCCGCTGGCGTCGGCGATGGGCGCCATCTCGCCGCGCACCATTTCTGTGCGCTCCTCGAGGGTGAACATCGGCCCTTTGTCGGCGTTGATCGCTACGGCGACGATCAGCTCATCGAACAGTTTGACCGCGCGTTCGATAATATCGATATGGCCGAGCGTGATTGGATCAAACGTGCCGGGATAAATCCCGATGCGCGGATTACCGCCGGAAGCGTCTGCGGACATGTGAAAACCCTACCCGGCTTTAGGCGCCATCGTCTGCATTAGTCTCATCATCGTCATCATCGCCGATATCTTCGATCCGTTCAACGGAGACGACTTTCTCATCGACTTTGGTCCGGAAAATCGTCACGCCTTGTGTGTTGCGGCCGGCGACGCGAATGTCGTCGACCGGCGTGCGGATCAGTTGACCGGCGTCGGTCACGAGCATGATCTGGTCGTTATTTTCGACCGGGAACGACGCCCTGACGGGACCGTTCCGGTCGTTTTTAACGATCGCGATAATGCCCTTACCGCCGCGCCCGGAAACGCGATACTCATAAGAAGACGACCGTTTGCCGTAGCCGTTTTCGGTCACGGTCAGGACGAATTGTTCCGCTGCGCCGAGGGCCGCGATGCGCGCCTGATCGAGGATATCGGCGTCGCCGCCCTCGTCTTCGTCGCCGACCTCTTCGCCGCCGTCCTCCTCGCCGATCGCCCGCCGCATTGCAGCCGCATGCTTCAGATACGCGCGCGCCTCCTCTGTGGTCGCCTCGACGCCGTGCAGGATCGCCATCGATATGACGCTGTCGCCGCCGCCAAGCTTGATGCCGCGCACGCCCGTTGACGTGCGTCCCGAGAAGACACGGACATCGTCAACCTTGAAGCGGATGCACATGCCTTCTGCGGTCGTCAAAAGCACGTTGTCGTTTTCCCGGCAGATCTGGACGCCGACGATAGCGTCGCCGCCTTCAAAACCGTCTTCGTCAAGCTTCATGGCGATCTTGCCGTTCCGATTGACGCGCTGGAAGTCGGAAAGCTTGTTGCGGCGGACGCTGCCCGAGCGGGTCGCAAACATGATTTGAAGGCTTTCCCACGCGGCTTCATCTTCCGGCAACGGAAGAATATTGGTGACGCGCTCATCAGGGCCGAGCGGCAGGAGATTGACAAACGCCTTACCGCGCGCCGCGGCCGCGCCCTCCGGCAAACGCCATAGCTTCAGATTGTAACACATGCCCGTAGAGGTGAAGAACAGTAGCGGCGTGTGCGTGTTGCCGACGAACAGCTGCGCAACGAAATCCTCGTCCTTCATCTTTGCGCCGGTGCGGCCCTTGCCGCCGCGCTTTTGCGCGCGATAGGTCGAGAGCGGCGTACGCTTGACGTAACCCGAATGGGTCACCGTCACGACCATATCTTCCTTGGCGATCAGGTCTTCGTCTTCAACCTCGCCCTCGGCGTCGATGATTTCGGTCCGGCGCGGGGTCGCGAATTGATCGCGTACGGCGGTCATCTCATCTGTGATGATCGTCAACACGCGCTCACGGCGCTTCAGAATATCGAGATAGTCCTCAATCTTCTCAGCCAGCCCTTTCAGTTCGTCGCCAATTTCGTCGCGGCCCAGCGCCGTCAGTCGTTGCAGCCGCAGATCGAGGATCGCGCGCGCCTGTTCTTCCGATAAGCGCAGCTTGTCGCCGGCGATCATCATGTGGCGCGGATCAGCGACCAGCGCGACCAGCGGGGCGAGATCTTTCGCCGGCCAGTCGCGCGCCATCAACTGCTCGCGCGCTGTCGCCGGATCGGGGGCCGCGCGGATTAGCGCCACCACCTCGTCGATATTGGCGACGGCGATCGCGAGGCCGACAAGAATATGCGCCCGGTCGCGCGCTTTGGCGAGATCGTGTTTGGTCCGGCGCGCGACGACTTCTTCGCGGAAATCAATGAACGCCGACAAGACGTCCCGCAGGGTCATCTGTTGCGGCCGTCCGCCATTCAGCGCCAGCATATTGACGCCGAAACTCGTCTGCAGCTGCGAATGGCGATAAACTTGGTTGAGGACGACGTCGGCCTGCGCGTCCCGCCGCAATTCGATCACCACGCGAATGCCCTGGCGGTCGCTCTCGTCTCGAATGTCGGCGATGCCCTCGATTTTCTTCTCGCGCACGAGACCGGCGATCCGCTCGATCATCATCGCCTTGTTGACCTGAAACGGCACTTCGGTGACGACGATGGCGTAGCGATCTTTGCGCACTTCCTCAATCGTTGCGCGCCCGCGCATCACGACCGACCCGCGCCCCAGCAACAGCCCGGCTTTCGCGCCCGCACGCCCCAGGATCATGCCGCCAGTCGGAAAATCAGGCCCCGGAACGATCTCGATCAGCTCTTCGTCTGTAATGGCCGGATTGGAGATCATCGCGATGGTGGCGTCGATGATCTCACCAAGATTATGCGGCGGGATATTGGTCGCCATGCCGACCGCGATGCCGCCCGCGCCGTTGACCAACAGATTGGGAAACCGCGCCGGCAGGACGATCGGCTCTTTTTCCTGACCGTCGTAGTTTTCCTGATAGTCGACGGTGTCTTTTTCGATATCCTCAAGCAGCGCCTCGGCGGTCTTGTCCATGCGCACTTCGGTGTAGCGCATCGCCGCCGGCGGATCGCCGTCAATCGAGCCGAAATTACCTTGTCCGTCGAGCAGCGGCAGGCGCATGGAAAAGTCCTGCGCCATCCGCACCAGCGCATCGTAGACCGCCTGATCGCCGTGCGGATGATATTTACCGATCACGTCGCCGACGACCCGGGCCGATTTTCGATAGGGTTTCGACTGCGTGTAGCCATTTTCGTGCATCGACCACAAAATGCGGCGATGCACAGGTTTCAGACCGTCCCGCGCGTCGGGGATCGCCCGGCTGACAATGACCGACATCGCATAGTCGAGATACGACCGGCGCATCTCATCTTCGATTGAGATGGACCCCAGATTCTCCGACGCGGAGGGCGCGCCGTCATTATCGCCGTCGCCGCCATTATTATTGGCCCCATTTTTACCGGCGCCATTGTCACCATTAGAGCCGTTTTGGTTGCTGGAATTATCGTCGTCTTCGCCGACGTTGTCGTTATCGTCCGCCACAAATGCGCCTTTGAAAGATAGGAAATTTCGACGTTAAAATAGCACCTGTTGCGCCAGCGGGGCAAGCGATCTCCAGCCGAGGTAGTGTCTCAGTTTGAATTTCTGCGGTGATGCGCGGTTGTGGGTTTTCATGAAGGTCCGGAATCCGCCCTTGTCACCCCTCGACTGTGCCGTCACGCATGACCCTAAATCACCCTGAAGCGGACCTGCCATTTCCAACCCGACTTTCAGATTTCAGTGGAAAATGCCTATAGTTCGGTGAGGAGAAAGTGCGTAGCGATGGCCATTCACTTTATCGACCCCGACCACATCCATCCGGACTTTGACAGAATACTGTCTGAAAAACCGCAGCCTATGCAGGCTCTCTACAGTGATATTAGACAGTTAGTCTTGCAAGCATGTCCGACATGCAATGAACTTCTGTATCACACGCACGCATTGTCATCGGTCTACAGCTTATCAGACAAGCTGAAGCACGCTTTCTGTCATATCCCGGTATACAGCAATCACATCAATCTTGGCTTCAACTTGGGATCCGACTTAGATGATCCTGATCGCATTCTATCCGGCAGCGGCAAGAAGATCAGGCATGTATCGATTCGCGAAAGCTCGGATCTGAGGCACCCTGCGATTGTACGACTGCTCGCAGACGCCGTCCTGCTCGCTGAAAGCCAGTTAGATGGTCCCAGAAAGACCGAATCGCAGGTGATTTCCAAAATCAATGCCTGACTTTTTGCTTCTAAGGCTGCGACGCAGCAAGTGTTAGCCCGGGGTCCTGAAATCGCCCAGATAGGACGCAGAAGGTTTTGGCGGAAACCAGCCAAAAATCGGTTGTTGGCCAAATCATTCTCTACTGCCCGTTCTGGCAAGAACGTACGTTCGTTCCGCAATTTCAAACTGAGAAACTACCCCAGCCGAGTTTTCGATAGGAATCAGGCGCCCCGCCCCGAAAGTTGCGGTCCGATTTCACTCCTCGAAAATAATGCGATACGGTGATCGCTGTTCAACCATGGAGCCGATATGAAGCGCCCGCACGCCCGCCTTACGATCGTCAGCGCCCGCCATCTCAAGGCCATGGCCGCTCTCGCGAGCGCGGCGTTTCTCACCGCCTGCGGCGGCGCCTCTGACGGCGGCTCAGCGGTTCGGCCGATGCTGTCGAACCTTGCGCCAGCGAGCGCAACGGCCGATGCGGCGGGGTCTTTCGTCGGCGTCGACGGCGCAGCGCGCGGCGCGGTTGTTTTTGTCGAAGGCCCGCGCGGCATGATCATGCGCATCGACGTCAACGGTTTGTCGCAGGGATGGCACGCCATTCACCTGCATCAGGTTGGCGACTGTTCGGACGGCGCGGGCGGTTTCAAGGCGTCCAAAAGCCATATCAATCCCGACCAGAACGCACATGGGCTCTTGAACCCCGCAGGCGATGAGCGCGCGGACATCCCGAACATCTATGCGGGACCGGACGGGCGCGCGACGGCGGAAATCTATCGTGTCGGCGTCGGCCTGTCGGCGAGCGAGGCGGGCGCTGCGGCTGATGTTCACCCAATTCTGGACAATGACGGGTTCGCGGTGATTATTCACGAAAATCCCGACGATCATGTGACGCAACCAATTGGCGGCGCGGGCGCGCGTGTCGCATGCGCGGCGATTACCGGCTAGCCCGCGCGCGTGCGTCATTCGTGAAGCGATGATGGCAAACTAGAAGGGGCCAATCTTTTTGGGGGAATTGCGGGGACGCGTATGACTGGACTGACAAGAAGACGACTGATCGCTTCCGGCGCAACGTTTGGCGCCGGCGCAGCATTTGGCGCTGGCGCAGCATTGGGGCCGCTCACAGCGCTCTGGCCCTCTGGGGCCGACGCTCATCCGCATCCGGATGACAAGCCCGCCCGCACGGCGCTCGGCGCCTGGTCTGCGATGCCGGGCATGCCGTTTCCGGTGCAGGAAATTTATCCCACCGCGCACCGGCTGGTTTTTCCAAGCGCCGCCAATCCGCGCAAACCCGTCACCAAGGAACTCATCGTCAATGCGGGCGGGCTAACGCCTAATGCGCAACCGGCGGTGAGCGATGCATTGACGATTTACGATCCGGCGCTCGGGGAATGGTATTACGGCGAGGCCCTGCCCTGGCCGATGCATCATGCGGCGCTGGTTTCCAATAATGGCTATTTGTTTGTATGCGGCGGTTTTACGGCGGATGAACGCGGCGCCTGGCAAATGCAACCAACCGTCTGGCAATTAAGCGATTTCAATGACGGCGTGTGGGAAGAAATTGCGCCCCTGCCCCTGCCGCAGGCGGAAACCGTCACGGTGTCGCTGAATGGGCGCATTCATGTTGTCGGCGGGCGCAGCCCGGTCGGCAGCGCCAATGCGCAGTGGCGCGATCATATCGATACCGACAATCACTTCGTTTATATCGCCAGCGAAAACCGCTGGGAACAACGCAGGGCGCTGCCAATGGCGCGCAATTCAGCCGCCGGCGCCGTCTGGCGCGGCGCTCTTTATGTAATTGGCGGGCGCACCGTTTCAGGCGGCAACACCCCGCGCGTCGATGTCTATGATCCCGTAACCGATCGCTGGCAGGCGGCGCGCCCGCTTCCAAAGCCAGCCGCCGGCCCGCATGGCGCCGGCGGCCTCGCCGCCGCTGCTTATGGGGGCTACATTTATGTTTTTGGCGGCGAATGGTTCTCCCCCTCCGGCGGCGGGGTCTATTCGGAAGTCTGGGAATACGATCCGCGCGAGGACCATTGGCGCGGCGTCGCCGCGATGCCCCGACCGCGCCACGGCCTCGGCGCTGTGTCCCTGAAAGACGGCGTCTACGTCCTCGGCGGGGCGAGCCGGCCAAGCGGCGATGGCACCTCTTCGGTCATGGACCGGTTTTCGATCTGAGCGATCCGCGGCCGGCTCAATCATGGCCGGAGGGCCATGCGGCGATGATGAATATGGCGGCGCTGAAAACCCGTACGGACACCACCGCGACCGATACAACGGGCGAGACCGCGTCACTCACAAAATGGGAAATTTAAGGGGAGCGCCGCGCCGTCCAACCGACGGCGGCGAGGCCGGCTTAGCGACCGCTGCGGGCGAGCCTTTGCACTTCGCGTTCGACTTTTTCTTCGACGATCGCCGGCAGGTTCGCGTCCAGCCATTCTTTGACGAGCGGTTTCATAATTTCCGTCACGATGTCTTCAAGCGTGCGGCCGTCGCCGTTTGATACGCGGACAGTTTGCGACAGCGAGTCAAAAGCTTTTGAAGCCGCTGATGCGGAGGATTCTGCGAGCATGGGGCCCTCTGAGTCTATGGTTTCGACCGCCGCGTCCTTGATCATGGCAACATCCTCTGTTTCGAGATGATCCTCAGCCGAGTCATCATTGTCGAGCGCGGCGTCATCGTCGCTTGCGGCGTCCATATCGAAGTCGTCGTCAGCGAAATCGTCATCCATGGTGAAATTTTCGCTGTCATCGTCCACATCCGCCGCCGGCTCAGGCTCGGTCTTGGCGGCGCGGAAAACTTCATTGGCGGCGTCAATATCGACAACGGCGCTTTGGCGTGCGGATGGCTGTTGTTCCTCGACGCCGGCGGGCGCTTCTTCGTCTTCGGATATGATGCGCCTGATGGAAGCAAGAATCTCTTCCATGCTCGGTTCAGGTTGTGGGTTGCTCATTTACTGACCCCTGATCGAAAAGTGACGCTTCACGCCGCACAAAAGCGTTATTTCAACGAGTATTCAAGCGCTTCGCCGGGACTATCAACCCTTTAAGTTGAATACTCGGTTAAAAGAATTAGTCAGAGTCGCGCTGAAAAGCCACCGCGGGCTCATTAATGCCCGAATCCGTCAGGCGTCCCGCAAACGCCCGATTTGACGCCCGGGGTGAGCGCAAAAGCGTGCGCCCGCTATTCTGCTGAAGACGGCGTCGCAATGCCCACGGCTTCAGGCGTCAGGACGCCGGCGGCGGCCAGCAGGTTGAAGGTCGCCGCGCGCTCATCTCTGACCGCATTCGACAAGGCGACGCGCGCATTGAGCAGTTCCTGCTGGGCGTTCAGGACATCGAGCGTCGTGCGCGCGCCAACTTCATTTTCGCGTTTGACGCCGGTGAACGCCAGCTCATTGGCCTCCACTGCGGCGCGTGTCGATGCGATCACGGCGCGTGCGGCCTGCAACTGTTCCCATGCGGCTGTCACATTGGCGGCGACCCGGCGCTCGGCTTCGCTCACGCCCTGGCGGTCCGCGTCGTGCAACGCCTTTGCTTCCCGGATCCGCGAGTAATTCAGCCCGCCCAGAAAAATCGGGATCGACGCCTGCGCGCCATAGACGAATTGCTCGTCATTTTGAATAAAGAAACTTGGGTCTTCCGCATACTGATAGCGAGCGGTCAACGACACGGTCGGCGCGAGCGCGCTGCGCGCCACCGCAACCTGTTTTCTGGAGGCCGTTTCGGTTTCGCGCGCAGCGACGACCGCCGGCGCATAAACAGCTGCAAAAGACTGCGCCTGTTCCTCACTTTCGGGAACCGCCGGCATAGCGGGCGCCGCATCAAGCGTGCCGGGCGCTTCGCCGACAACTTCCTTGTAGGTTGCGCGCGACTGCGCCAGCGCAGCCTGCGCGGCGGCAAGTTCGGCCCGTGCGCCGGCGAGGCGCGCATCGGCCTGCGCCACATCGGTGCGCGTCGTCTCACCCACCTCAAAGCGCACCTGCGCCTCGCGCTGCCGGCTTAACAACACGGTCACATTCGAAAGCCGCGCATCGTAAATCGTCACATCGCGGAGTACATCGAAATACGCCGTCGCCGCGCGTTGCAAAACGCTTTGCTCCACCGAAATCAGTTGCGCCCCGCCGGCCCGGACGCGGGCGCGCGCTGATTTGATCGCATTCACATTGCGAAGTCCGGCGAAAACCGTTTGCGTTGCATTGACGCCCGCCGTTATCGGCGTGAAGGACACGGACTGCGGCTCCGGCGGCAGCGGATTGCCGTTGTCGTCAAGCGTCACATTAAAAAGCGACGTGTTCGTTGTATTATTGCGTTCAATCCCGGCTGAGGCGGAAACTTGCGGCAGCGCGTCGGCCCAGGCTTGCGACGGCAGTTCCTGCGTGGCGCGCAGGCGGGCGCGTTCAGCGCGCAGCGTCGGATTGGTGCGATGGGCGACGGATAATGCGTCTTTCAGGGTTTCGCCCGACGCCGACGTCGGCGCGCCAGCGCAGATCAGGACCGCGCAGCTGACCGCGCCAACCGCCTGGATCGCCGCACGTTTGAGAAAATCTTGCGGGCTTGTCATCGCCGCTCCTTTTTGAAGCCGACCGTTTGAGTGCTTGAATATAGCCAATGTCTTAACCGCCGCTCAAAAGACAAAAACAGTATGTGGCGCGTTTTTAACGAGACCGTCTAAAAGACAAATCCGGTCTCTTTTTCAAATCCCGGAATGACGCCGCGCGCCGACGACACGAAATACGCTTTGGAAGACACTACGTCGTTGGCCCGCGTAAAGACCACGCCGCGCGAGACACCGTCTTTATGAAGGATCGCCGCCAGCCTGCCGCCGTCTTTCAACTGCTCAACGAGGCCGGCGGGCGCTTCTTCGATGACGCCGCCAATAAAAATGACGTCAAACGGTCCCTGATCGCCGGCGCCGTTGGCCGGCGCGCCCGTGATCACCGCCGCGTTCGAAATCTCATGTTTTGCAAGCGCTTCTTCTGCGTTCGCCACCAGCTTTTCATCTTCTTCCACTGCGACGACCATGCCGGCGAGGCCCGCGAGTATCGCCGTCGAGTAGCCGCCCCCCACCGCCAGATCGAGAACAAGATCCGTCGGTTTCGGGCCGGCCGCCTGTAACAATTTGCTGAAATCACGCGCCGTCAGAACCGCGCGTCCCGGGCCGAGCGTGAGTTCGGTCTCAACGTAAGCGAGGTTTTTCAACCCGGACGGCAGGAAGTCTTCCTTCGGCACCGTCTCCAGTCGATGCAGCAACGCATGATCAGTGACATCGTTGGGCCGAACCTGACAGTCGACCATGGCTTTGCGGGCGGCGGCGAAATTCATATGCGATCCAGACGGCGTCGATTGGCCAGAATACCAGGTGGCGTGAATAACGAATGGCGCGAAGAGCGAGCGGCGCGACAAGCCCGTCGCCCGCCATCGGATACATCCGGCCGTTTCTTTGCGCAATACGCATCGCGCGCGGCGCCGCGCCAAGCCTTTCATAAGGCGTTTCGTCAGGCGTTTCGTCAGGCAATTTGTATCGGCGCGCCGGGCGGGGCCGCAGCAAGATCACTGATCTGAAAACCTGTTCGTCATGATGGATTGCAAGCGCTCTCCATGCCCGCTATGACCTCACGCTCACCGCACCGGAGACCGGCGGCCAGCCGGCGAAGGGGCCACGTGGCGGAGTGGTGACGCAGCGGCCTGCAAAGCCGTGTACGCCGGTTCGATTCCGGCCGTGGCCTCCACTCCTCTGCGCGCGTGACAGACGCCCGTTCCCGCAAAACGGTCATCGCAAACCGACGATCATAAGACTCCGCGCCTTCGCGCGGGCGGTTCGATTCCGGCCGCAGCCTCCACTCCTCTGCGCGCGTGACAGACGCCCGTTCCCGCAAAACGGTCATCGCAAACCGGCGATCTTAAGACTCCGCGCCTTCGCGCGGGCGGTTCGATTCCGGCCGCAGCTTCCACTCCTCTGCGCGCGTGACAGACGCAGAGGGGCCTCGAAAGCCTGAAATCTGTTCCTTTTTTGTATCAATAGGCTCGAAACTGGGTCACGGGCCCGATTCCAGCGTGAGCATCTCTTTCCGGCGCCCTAATCTGTTAACCACAGCGACACGTAAGCCGCCTAAACCAAAGGCTTGGCCGGACCTGCCGCTCGTCTCACGACTGCAACCGGCTATCGCTTGGCCCTTGTGGCGACAGCCAGCGCCCGCCTAAGTGGTTGACGATGTGTCTGGGCCCATAGAGGGCCGAAGGAAATCGGAGTGAAGCATGCGGGGCTATCGGGCAATTCTGGCAAGCACAGTGTCGCTAACGCTCTTGGCCGGGTGCGCGTCGCTTAACAAAGAGCTGCTTGACGCAAATCTGCCTGAACCGCCGCCGTCGTGGACCTCGGAAGAAGGCGTCGGCGCGCCGCCGATCGGCGACTGGGTGGGGGCTTTCGGCGACGAGACCCTGCGCGGGCTGATCGTTGAAGCCATGAGCCAGAACAACACGTTGCTGGCGAGCGCCGCCAATCTTGAGGCGAGCGAGCAACTGGCGGTCGTCACACGGGCGGATCTATTGCCGACGCTGAACGCGCAACCGGGCACAAGCCGAAACGCCATTGTTGTGAACCCGGCGACAGCCGCCCAGTCCGGCGGCGGCGCAGGGGCCGGCGACCGCGTGCGGATCAGGGATCTTGAAGACCAATTCGGCGTCGACAGCGACGGCGACGGGGAACTTGACACGCTCGACTTATTTGTTGGTCCGGCCTCTGACGGCATTCCGGGTCAGGACGGCATCGGCGACTCGCCCATTCCGAACCGGCGGATTTACATCAACAACTTCCAGCTCAGCGCACAGCTCACCTGGGAACTCGATCTGTGGGGCCGGCTCAGCGATCAGACGCGCGCCGCCTACAAGGACGCCCGCGCCAGCCTCGCCGACCTGCACGGCACACAGCTGTCAATCGCCGCCGCGGTGTCGCAAGGCTGGTTCACATTGATTGAGCGCCGCCGTTTGCGCGAACTAGCAGAGCGCGACGTCACCGCGCGGCAAAGCAATTTGCGCGTCACTGAACGGCGGTACCAGCGCGGTGTGTCATCAAGCCTCGATCTGCGGTTATCACGATCCGCTCTCGGATCAAGTGAGGCCAATCTTGCGCAGGCGCAACGGCTGGAGAAAGAATCCGCGCGCCGTCTTGAAGTTTTGCTGGGGCGGTATCCGCGTGCGGAGGTTGAAGCGGCCGCCTCCCTTCCCGAGCTGCCGGCGCTCGCCGGCGCCGGCGCGCCGGGCGATCTATTATCGCGGCGGCCCGACTTGATCGCGGCGGAATTGCGCATGGAATCGGCGGGCCTGCGCGCACGGGCCGCGCGCAAAGCGCTGCTTCCGCGACTGACGCTAAGCGCCAATATCAACACCAGCGGTCCCGAGCTTGGCGACGTCATCGATCCCGAGCGCCTCGCCGGCAACATCGCCGCCGGGGTCTTCCAGCCCCTGTTCCAGGGCGGGCGGTTACGCGCCAGCGCGAAACAAGCGCGCGCGCAAGCGGAAGCGAGTCTCCTGAATTATGCGCAGATCGCACTTGAAGCCTATGAAGAGGCCGAAAACGCGCTTGCCGCGGAGCGCCTTTTGGCGACGCGAGAGAAGGCGCTGAAATTTGCGTTTGAGGAAGCCGCCGCCGGCGAACAGCTGACCGAGCGCCGTTACGCCAGCGGCGCGGCCACCATCTTTAATCTGCTGGATGCGCAGACGCGGCGCATTTCGGCTGAAAGCGCCTATATCTCGGCGCAACAACAACGCGTCGCTAATCGTGTTACCCTTTATCTGGCCATCGGCGGGGACTTCCTGACGGACGCCAAGCTGGCGGCGCTTGAAACGGGGACCGGGGAATAGGGCTCATGCTGCGCAAGTTCGCAACAGTATTCGGAACGCTCGGCGTTCTTGCGGCGGGAATCGTTCTGATTTCCATCATGGGACAGATGCGCCCGAAAATTGAACGTCAGGAACCGGAAGTAACGCCCGCCGCCGTTCTCTTTGAAACCGCAACACCGCGAAAAGTGACGCTTGATGTTTTCGCACAAGGCGAAGTCCGGCCGCGTACGGATATAATGTTGACGGCGCAGGTTTCCGGACAAATTATCGAAGCCTCGCCAAAATTTGTCGACGGCGGCGCCTTCGATAAAGGCGACCTTTTGATCAAGATCGAAGATGACGATTATCAGTATGCGGTCACTGGTGCGCGCTCACGGGTTGCGCAAGCCAAGGAAATCCTGACGCGCGAAGAAGCCGAAGCCAATCTCGCCGCACAGGACTATCGCGAGCTGGGCGCCGATGAAGCCGCAACCGATCTCGCGCTTCGCAAACCGCAATTGGCGCAGGCGCGGGCCAGCTATGACGCCGCAGTCGCCGACCTGAAAACCGCACAACTCAATCTCAGGCGCACCCGGCTGACGGCGCCTTTTGAAGGCCGCGTGCGCGAGCGCCTTGTCGGCCCCGGTCAGTTTGTAGCGCCCGGCGCACAGTTGGGCCGCTTGTTCGCGACCGATATCGCTGAAATCCGCCTGCCGCTGACCGACGCCGACCTCGCCAAGCTGGGCCTGCCGGTTGCTTTTGTCGCAACGCCCCAAACGCCGGGGCCGAAGGTCGAATTTTCCGCATTACTGGCGGGAACGCTTCACCGCTGGACCGGTTATGTGGACCGGACAGACGGCGCCATTGATCCGGCGACCCGTCAGATCTCCGCGATCGCCGTCGTCAATGACCCTTATGGCGCCGCCGCCGACAATGGCGCACCGCTCGCCATGGGCCTTTTTGTGGACGCGGCGATTGAAGGCAAACCCTATGACGGCGCTTTTATTGTTCCGCGCAAAGCGATCTACGGACGCGATACCTTGTATGTCGTCGACGACAACAATCGACTTGAGGAGCGCACTGTCGCGATCGTTTCTTCCGACCGCAACACCGTGACCATCACAAGCGGCGTCGAAGCGGGTGAAAAAATCGTTGTCTCGCCCTTGCGCGGCGCCGGCGACGGCGATCCGGTCTCCCCGTCGCGCGCGGCGCCGGAAGTTTCGGGGGCTGCGATCAGCGCCCGGCCGACCGCGGATAGTAAAATCAACACTGTCGCCGAAAAGAACTACGAGCCCGACACTGATGTGATGACGGTCAAGGCGTCAACGCCAGCCGCCGCTGTCATTGACAGGGCTGAAGAACGGAGCGCAAAAAGTCTAGGCGTTGAGCGTCCTGGCGCAGAGCGTCCGGTTCCAGCGCTGAGCAATCGGGTTTCGAGCGATCAGGAAACAACCGATACTGAGCGTCGCGACGACACTGCTAGCGCGAGCCCCGCAACGCCCGTCAGCGCCGAACCTGCGCCGCGTCGCTATAAGCCCGGCGAACGGGCGCCGAACGATGAAGTCGCAAACGACTTAAACCGTCAACAATTGCAACGCGGTCTTGACCGGGCGACGCCCGATAACGCCCCTTCAGGAGATAGTCAGTGAACGGGCTGATCGCCTGGTGGACGAAGAATTCTGTCGCCGCCAATCTCTTGATGGTGGCGTGCATCGTCGCCGGACTTTTTTCTTATTTTAATCTCGAACGCGAAGTCTTCCCGTCGGCGTCGTTCAACAGCGTCACGGTCACAGTCACCTGGCTCGGCGCTTCGCCCCAGGAAATCGAAGAACAGGTCATCTTGCGCATCGAGGAAGAGCGTTTTGTCGCCGACGTCGACGGCATCGAACATATCGATTCGACCGCGCGCGAAGGGCTCGCCACGGTTCAAATTCAGGGCAAGGCGAACGGCGACAAAACGCTCTTCCTCAATGAGGTCAAGAACCGCGTCGATAGTATCTCGACATTTCCGCGCGACGCCTTTGATCCGCGCGTGCAGCCCCTCCGCGTCACGGCGCCGGGTCAGTTCATTGCGCTTTACGGCGATCTTAATGAACGCGACCTGAACCGGCTCGCCCGGTCCTATCGCGATGAAATTGCGCAACTGCCAAACGGCTCGCCGAACGTCGAATTATGGGGCGCCCGGAAAGAAGAAGTCTCGATTGAAGTTTCTGAAGAGGCGTTGCGGCGCTACGGCCTGACGTTCGATGATGTCGCGACCGCGATTCGCGGCTCATCGCTTAATCTTGCGGGCGGTCAGGTCCAGACAGACACAGGCAATATTCAGGTCGCCACCCGCAGTCTCGCCGACACCGCAGAGGAATTCGAGGCCATTGTCATCCGCCAATTGGCGGACGGTTCGGCCTTGCGCGTACGCGATGTCGCAACCGTCGTTGACGGTTTTGAAGAGCAGCGCGGGCGGCGCGAAGTCAACGGCGAGTCGACGATCAATCTCTCCGTGATCTCCCCCGAAGAAGTCAATATCGTCGCCCAATCCAAAGCGATCGAGAAATGGATGGGCGACAAGAACGAAGAACTTGGCGGTCGGGCCAAACTTCTGGAATGGTTCGATTTCGCCGACGTCTTCTATGAACGCCTGACCCTTGTTGCGTCGAACGCCGCTATCGGCCTCGTTTTGGTGATGATCGTGCTTATCTTGTTTTTGCGCCCGATTGTCGCTTTCTGGGTCACGGTCGGCATCGCGGTGTCATTTGCGGGTGCGTTTATTTTCATGCCGACAGCCGGCGTCTCGCTCAACATGTTGTCGCTGTTTGCGTTCCTTCTTGTCATCGGCGTCGTGGTTGACGATGCGATCATCGTCGGCGAAAGCATCCACAATCAGGTCGAAGACGGCAAGGAAGGCCTGACCGGAGCGGTCCTCGGCGCACAGCTTGTCGCAAAGCCCGTGATCTTTGCGGTCCTGACGACCATGATCGCCTTCGCGCCGTGGCTTTTTATTTCAGAATCCTCAGAGTTCACCAAACACATCTCCTATACGGTGATCTTTGCCCTGACGTTCTCACTGATTGAATCCTTCCTGATCCTGCCGGCGCACCTCGCGCACATGAAAAAACAGAACAAGAAAAGCGCCTTCTATCGCGTCCAGGGCGTGTTCGCGGACGGCATCGTCAGATTTGCAGAAATCTTCTATCGCCCGCTGATCAGGCTCGCGATCCACTTGCGTTACGTCACAGTTGCGTTCTTCTTTGTCGCTTTCGCCGTCGCAACCGCCCTCCTCGCGCAAGGCTGGGTTGCGTTTAAATTCGATCCCGCGGTCCAGGGCACGTTCGTTCAGCTTCAGGTGCGCTTTCCCGAAGGCACCGCGTATTCGCGCAGCGAACAGGTCTTTGAAGACGTCGAGCGCGCCGCCAACCAGCTGAAAGAGCGCCTCCCCGAGCCGAAAGGCGGCGGCGACTACATCAAAAGCGTCTTTATCGCAGCTGCGCAGGACAGCGTGACATCCTATCTGACGATTGTCGAAGCCTCCTACAGGAATGAGTCCACCAAGGACGTCGCGGAGATGTTCCGCGAGGAGCTGGGGCCTATTCCCGATGCTGAGGAAATCAATATCGGCTATACGATCAACGACGGCGGCCCCGGTTTCCGCTACGGTATTGAGTCCGACGATCTTGAGCAGCTGCGGCTAGCGACGATAGACATGCAGAATTTTCTGCGGACGCTGCCCGGCGTTTATGATGTGCGCAACAGTCTCCAGTCAGCGACGCCAGAGCTGCAGATCGATCTCAAACCGGGCGCGGAACGTTTTGGACTGACCCTGGCGGAGGTCTCGCGCCAACTGCGCCAGGCGTTCTTCGGCGAGGAAGTCCAGCGCCTGCCGCGCGACGGCCAGGATGTTCGCGTCATGGTGCGCTATCCCCTCGCCGATCGCCAATCGCTCGCAACCATCGATACGATGCGCATTAGGACCGCCGATGGCCGCGAAGTGCCGCTGAACGCGGTTGCGACGGCGACCTTTGCGCCGAGCTACAAGCGCATTGAGCGCCGCGACCGCCAGCGGTCTGCGACGGTGAGCGCGGAATTGCGCGAGGGCGTTGACCGCGCGGCGATCATGCAGACCTTCCGCGATGAGTTCATTCCCGAGCTTTCCCAGCGCCATCCCAATGTCAATCTGACCCCGCGCGGCGACGCCGAGGCGCAGGCCGAGTTCATGTCAGAATTGCTGCCGCTCTACGCGATCGCGTTCTTTGCGATCTACATGCTGCTTGCGATCGCCTTTGGTTCCTACTGGCAACCGCTCCTTGTGATGACGGCGATCCCGTTCGGCTTTATGGGCGCCGCGTTCGGCCACATGATTTTTGGAATCTACTTCACCGTGTTTTCGTTCTTCGGCGTCGGCGCCGCCGCGGGCGTCGTCATCAACGACAATCTCGTCCTGATCGATTACGTCAACCGGTTGCGCGCGCAAGGCGAAGGCGCGTTATCGGCGCTCGTTAAAGCCGGCGTCGGCCGCTTCCGGCCGATTATCTTAACGTCGGTCACCACCTTCATGGGTCTGTTGCCAATTATGTATGAGCAATCGACAAACGCCGAGTTCCTGAAACCGACCGTTGTGTCGCTGGCGTTTGGGGTCGGGTTCGCCGTAGCGGTGACGCTTATCTTTGTGCCGGCGATGTATGCCGTCGGCGCTGACATCGCCCGCTTCTATCGCGGTCTGTGGACGGGCGAAAAACAGCCCTCCATCGGCGAAGGCGACTCGGCGTCATCGGATTACGCCGCCGCAAGCCCCGGCGTCGCCGGCGACAGGCCGCACCCGGCTGAGTAAAAGCGTGCGACAATCGCGACCGTTTTTCGCCGTTCGCAGATGCGCGAATCGCCTTTTGTTACACAAAACGCGGCGATCAGAGGTCCTTCGCGCGTTAACTAAATCTTAACACCTGAAGCGCACCCTGACGGTATCTTCTTCATGAAGATACCCCACCATACCCCACGTAAGTGAGTACCGGCCCCGCTTCCCCCAAGGCGGGGCCGCCTTTCTTTTACCCCATGGCCGCGGCGATCAAAGACCTTTCGTAAATCATAGACGACGGCTTTGCGCCGCCTCGAGCATGCCGGGAAAATCGGCGCTAATTGGCGGGAATCCGGGACGAAGTCCGCGCGCTAAAAGTCCGGCGCGAAGGCGAAAAAGGGTATGGATTTGCCGAACTGCGTCTGCTATTCCCCTCTTTCCAACGGCGATCCCCGATAGCTCAGTTGGTAGAGCAGCTGACTGTTAATCAGCTTGTCACTGGTTCGAGTCCAGTTCGGGGAGCCATTAAAATCAAACACGTAAGATAAACGCCGAACCGGCCGCTTGAGGCTGGTTTTTGCGTTGCGGCCATTGCCAGCGTGGAGACGCTCGATGGCGGGCTGAGGTCTGTGTGAATCGACGCCGGAGCGTCTCTTCCCGATTAAAAGTGATTCAGGCCGGCTTCTGTCGGACGAGGTTCTGTCTGCCAAAAAACAAGATAATGAGCGACGCGGGCAGAAGGATCGCCGCCGTTAATGACAGGGCTTCATTGATCCCGGATACGCCGAACAATTTTGCGTCGTTCAGAAAACCGACGATGATCGGCGTGACGCCCAAGCCCACGATATTTGCAACGAAAAAGTAGAGCGCCGTCACCCGCGCGCGCATCGCGTTCGGCGCGATCAATTGCGGCAGAAGCGGCGCCAGCGCGCTGCCGGCGGAAAGAAAGAACATGACCGCGCCCATCGCCACGAGCGACATCGTGACCGTCGGCGCAATGGGTGCGAATATCGTCGCCGGCGCCGCGCAACCAACGACGCAGAGGGCGACCAACAACAGGGCGTCCTCCCGGCCCCGGCGTTCCAGAACGCCCGCAATCATCGGGCCCAAAATCGCGCCGCTCGTCCCGAAGATCAGACCGACAATCCCGAAGGAAAAACCCGCCGATGAAATGCTAAGCCCATATGTTCTGATCAAGACGGACGCGTACCAGCTCGCAACAGCGTACACCATCATTTGCACAAAGAGCATGCCGCCGAAAATTGGCAAATATTCACCGCGCCGCTCTTTCAGATGCGCAACAATTTCCGGCGTCGATACCGCCTGCGCCGATTGACCGTCGGCGTCGCTTTGACGGACGGGCTCACGAACTGTCGCCGCCATGATCAGCCCCAGGACAATGCCCGGCGCCCCCATACATAAAAAGACCAGTCGCCACGGGGACAATTCGCCGACACCAGGCACGGACACCGCGCTCATTTGAGAAACCAGGAGGACGGCGCCGCCGCCGATGATAAACGCGCCAGTGCCGCCGATCACGCCGGCTGAGAGAAAAACGCTGACCGGCCCATGTCGGCGTTCTTTGGCGAAGAGATCAGCAATTATCGAAAGCGCAGCCGGGCCGAGCGCCGCCTCGCCGAGGCCGACGCCGAGACGGCAAAAGGCCAGTTGCAAAAACCCTTGGGAAAAAGCGGACATCGACGTCATCACGCTCCAGATGATCACGCCGGCGACAATCAGATTTCGCCTGTTACGCCGGTCCGCCACATTCGCAAGGAAAAGAGCCAGAGAGGCGTATACAAATGAAAAGGATAATCCGAGCAGAAAACCCATCTGCGTATCGTTTACGCCGAGATCGGCTTTGACCGGATCGACGAGGATGCCGAGGATCAGGCGATCCGCATAGGATACGATGGAGAGCAACGACAGCAGCCCCACAACATACCAGCTGTAAAGGCTCTTTTTGCCGGCGCCGACTTCTTCGGTCATTCGCTGTCGCTCCATACGTCATCGAGAAATGCTCCGGCCTGCGTCAACGCCTCGGTCGCTTCCGGCAAAAAGGCTGTAAATCCTTGCCAGACGTGAACCATCTCGGGCCAGACATCGAGACGCACGCGACCGCCGGCGGCGGTGATCTTGTCTTCAAGCGCAATCGCATC
Source organism: Pseudomonadota bacterium (assembly GCA_038531315.1). Taxonomy (GTDB): domain Bacteria; phylum Pseudomonadota; class Alphaproteobacteria; order Caulobacterales; family Parvularculaceae; genus JAJFFW01. Next base: position 1,803 of record JBCBBT010000004.1, on the reverse strand, counting down.
GCCGAGCAAGACCTCCGCGTCGCCAACCTGAATCAATAATGGCGGCAAGTTTCCAAGGTCATCGAAAAGCGGAGAGGCCTGGGGGTCCGTCGGCGCGCGCCCATCAAGATAATGCGCCGCCATCGCCTCGAGCGCCTTCCGGTTTAGCATCAAATCCGCATCGCGCCGTTCGCGATACATCGGACCGGAACATGTGAGATCGGCCCACGGACTAAACAGGACAGCGGCCTTTGGCATCGCCAACCCTCTGTCACGCAGAGCGTTCAAGGTCGAAAGAACAAGGCCGCCGCCAGCCGAGTCACCCGCAATCGCAATATCGGCGCCGGCGCCGCCTTCTTTCAGGGCGAATTCGTAGGCCGCCAGGCTGTCTTCAAGGGCTGCGGGGAATGGGGTTTCCGGCGCCAATCGATAGTCCGGCGCGAACGCCCGCGCCCCTGCGGCGCGGCAAAGTTCTCCAATTAACCCGGCGTGGGTTTCCGGCGCGCCGGCGATAAACCCCCCGCCGTGTAAATAAAGAATAATCCGGCCGGCATCCGATTGCGGCGTTTCTATCCAGGCGCCCGCCGGCGCCGGCGACGTGGTCCGCCGCACAGCGACATCGCCCGCCGGCGGATTTTTCTCAACAAGCAGCACCGTCGCCTGTCGTTGTTCCTCAACGGTGAGCAACGACGGGTCGGGCGCTTTCTTTAACGCTGCCTTGAGCGCATCGATTGCGCGAACGCGTCCGCTCACGCGGCGTTTCCGCTGTTCGAATGCTGCGCCGCACTGGCGGGTTGAATACCGAGCGCATTCGACATCCAGCAAACCATCAACTCGATCGCAGTCGACAAGACCACATCCATGAGCTCTTCATCGCGGAACGCGCCGCCCATACGCGTCCAGAGGTCATCGCCGATGATTTTCTTTTCAAGCAACTCATCAACAGCCTCAATCAGCAAGGCGCGCCGCTGATCCTGAAAGCAATTGGCTGAGGCGTGCTTGATTTCTTCGAGATCAGATCGCGCCCAGCCATCGTTCTGCGCCGCGAGGAGCCGCTCTTCAGCGACGGATCGCGACGCGCAGCCAATGGCGGTTCGAATAGCGATCAGACTGCGCTCTTCCGGCGACAACGTGTTTTCAAAATCGACGTAACGAATGACCGGCGCCCAGTCCCGCACGAGTTTCGGATAGGACGCAATCATGTTGAAGAATTCGGTCCGGGCGCCCTTTTCAAGGAAGACCTCTATGCGCTCGCGGACCGAGGGCTCCAACTGTGTCGCATCGCCGAACGCGAGGCGCACCGACGAGACATGGGCTATTGCGTCGCTGGTTTGGAGAAACTGAAAAGCGTCGCCGTTCCAGCTTGGCGTGAGCCCCTCTTCGCGCACCATATTGGTTTCAATATCGACGCCAAAACTGCTGGTCGCCATCGAATTCCACGTATAGCCGCCAGCGGTGGCAACGGCGTCCATGAGCTGATTGTTATCGAGGTGCGCGGAAAGCGTGCGCCAGGTTTCGTCACTGACGCCATGCGACGCAATTAATTCATCGCAGAGCGCGATTAACGCCCGCTCCGATTGCGACCACGACAAAGCAGGGTCGGCAATCGTCAGATCGCGCATTTCCTCTTCCGACAAAAGACCGCCTTCGCGCGCAATCCGCACATGTTGGATGAATTCATAGTCTGACGCACACTGCCAACTGATCCGAAGAACGACAATTTCCCGCTGCCGGTCAGAGAGCGCATTCTTCAGGAACAAATGCGTCGCCATGTAGGACCAGGTTCGGTTGAGATCGATATTGCGGAAATAGATCAACACGATA
>JBCBBT010000003.1:89797-108432 GCA_038531315.1 Pseudomonadota bacterium | reverse complement strand
ATCGCGGCAAACAGGACGGCAATGACGCCCTGATCAAATTCGCCGAGACCCTGGAGACGACAATCATCAAAACGGTCGAAAGCGGTCACATGACCAAAGACCTCGCCTTGCTGATCGGCGCCGACCAGAAATGGCTGACGACGACGGGCTTCATTGAAAAAGTCGACGAGAATTTCCAGAAGGCGATGAACGCCTAAGGCCCCGACAGGATCGACAGCACCGCCGGCGTAAGGGGCGCACACCCTGTTGCGCCGGCTTGAAACCGCCGATGTTTTCCGCCGAACGCACAGCATGGCGCAAGGCGGCGGACCCCGCCCCTTCCCGCTCGCCTTCCATGAGCTGAAACGTAATGCCCCATACGATCCGCACACAACGGTTGTTGCTTCGACCATGGACATTGCGCGACGCGCCGGCGCTTTATCGCGCCAAAAACGATTTCGACGTCGTTAAAATGACTGCGACATGGGCCTGGCCGGTGACCGAGCCCACGATCCGCAAACGCATTGAGGGCGCGATGGAACGCCAGCACGGACCGAAAGCGGTGTTCGGCATTTTCGCCGACGCCGACGCAAACGCCAACGCCGGGGCCAATTCGGACGCCGTTGCGCACGACGACGCGCGCCCTGGCGTGCTCCTCGGATCGATCGGCGGCGGCCCGCTTGATGAAAGCGCGGTGAGCGGCGGCGACAATGTCGTGGGCGTCGGCTATATGCTCGCCCGGCGCGCATGGGGGCGCGGCTTCGCTCAGGAAGCCTTGCGCGGCTGGGCTGACTTCATGTTTGCGACCTACAAGGTCGACGCGATTGTCGGCGAGCACTGGGCAGACAATCCGGCTTCCGGCCGGGTGATGGAAAAAGCCGGCTTCCGTAAAGTCGGCCCGGTCGCGCCGCAATGGTGCGCAGCGCGCCAGACATCGCTGCCGGGCGTGCGCTACCGGCTGAGCCGCCCGTGACAGGGATGACGCCCGGGGACCAGCATGAAATCTGAAGCGTCGGCGCGCGTTAACCTCGAAGATGCGCGGGCTTTACTGAAAGAAGTCTTCGGGTTTGGAGACTTTCGTCCGGGTCAGGAGGAAATTGTCGCGGCCATGCTCGCCGGCGACAACCTTCTCGCCGTGATGCCGACGGGCGCCGGCAAGAGCCTTTGCTATCAGGCGCCGGCGCTGTTGTCCGACGGGTTGACGGTCGTGGTCTCGCCGCTGATTGCGCTGATGGACAACCAGATCGCACAGCTTTCCGCGCTTGGCGCCGCCGCGGGCGTTATTCATTCAAACAGACCACGAGCGGACAACGTCGCCGACTGGCGGCGCGCGGCGGCGGGCGATCTGAAGCTTCTTTACATGGCCCCGGAAAGGCTGATGACGGAAAGAATGCTGGCCGCACTGAAGGACGTCGGCGTTGCGCGGTTTGTCGTCGATGAAGCGCACTGCGTCAGCCAGTGGGGTCATGATTTCCGCCCTGAATATTTCGCGCTCGCGAAGTTGCGCGAGCATTTCCCCGGCACGCCGCGCGCGGCTTTCACCGCAACGGCCGATGAGCGCACCCGCAGCGACATCGCAACAAGGCTTCTCGGTCCCGACGGCGCGATGCATATTCACGGCTTTAACCGCCCGAATATTGATCTTGTGGTCACCGATAAATTTGACGGCAAGAACCAGCTCATCGCCATGCTCGGCGAACATCGCGGCGAACAGGGCATTGTCTATTGTCTGTCGCGCAAGGAAACCGAAGAGATCGCCGCGCTGTTGCAAGGCGACGGCTTCAACGCGGTCGCCTATCACGCGGGGCTCGACGCGGGCGAGCGCACCGACCGGCTCAACCGCTTCCTGAGCGAGCCGGACCTTGTTGTCGCCGCGACCGTCGCTTTCGGCATGGGAATCGACAAGCCGGATATCCGATTTGTCTTCCACTATGCGATGCCGGCCTCGATTGAGGCCTATTATCAGGAGATCGGCCGCGCCGGCCGCGACGGCGCGCCCGCGCGCGCGGTGATGCTTTATAGCGGCGCCGATGCAACGCGCCGGCGGCGTATGGTCGATCGCGACACGGATGATCGCTCATCGGAAGGCGCGCGCGCCGAATATCGCAGGCTCGACGATCTGATCGCCTATTGCGAAGCGGTCGCTTGCCGGCGGCAGCGCCTGCTCGATTATTTTGGCGAAACAATCGAACCCTGCGGCGGGTGCGACGTATGCCGTCAGCCGCCAGACCTCATCGACGCCAGCGCCGAGGCGCAGCTTGTGATCGAAGCCGTTGAAGCGTCAGGCGAAGTCTTCGGCCCCTCCTTCATCGCAGAGATTTTACGCGGCGCAGACACCAAGAAAATCCGTGAAAAGAACGCCGACGCACTTTCCGTTTACGGCGCCGGCAAGCATAAGGCGGCCGCGTTCTGGCGTATGCTGATCAGACAGATGAACGCCGCGGGGCTGCTTGAAATCGATACAGAATATGGCGGCCTGAAACTCAATCGCGCCCGCTGCGCCGATGGCGCGGCTGCGTTCAAGCTGAGACGCCAGAAAACCGGCGCGAAAGCCCGGACCAGGACGTCCGTCGATCTCGGGGGCGCCGACGCGGGTCTCCTTGAGGCGCTGAAACAAAAGCGCCTGGAGCTGGCGCGCGAACGCAACGTACCGGCCTATGTGATCTTTTCAGACCGCACGCTGATCGACATGGCCAAACGCCGTCCCGAAACCGTCGAGGCCTTCGGCGACGTCTTCGGCGTCGGGGCCGCAAAACAACGCGAATTTGCGGCGGCGTTCTTGTCTGTGCTGTGCGAATTTGAAGACGACGACCGCGCAAAAGTCGAACGCGGCGCGGCGTAATTCACAAAATTCGCGCGCGCGCCCTGCGCTTTACCGCATTTGAGCCCTCGGCCCGTCGCACAGGCTTTGCCATCAACCGTGCGCCCGGTCATAGTTCGCCGACCTAAGCCAGCCAATACCTGTGACCAATGAGAGGGGCCCATTATGAAAACGATCGCATTCAGACCCGCCGCCAGCGTCGTGATCATCGCAGCCGGCGTGTTCACCCTGACCGACGCCTCCGCCGAGACGCGCACCTATGATCTCGCGCCGATTGACGAGGCACAAATTTCGACCGGCGTCGAAGCAGAGATCACCGTCGGCGCCAGCCAGTCGGTGACAGTCTCTTCCGAGAATGGCGATTTTGAGGACCTGATCGTGAAAGTGGAAAACGGCCGGCTGGTCGTCAAACGAGAATGGAAAGGGCTCGGCTGGGGCAATAAACGCCGGAAAAACCGCTACAAGGTTGAAGCGGTTGTGACCGACCTCAATCTCCTGAAAGTCTCGTCCGGCTCCGCGGTGAAGGCGCGCGGCGTCGATGGCGGCGATTTCGAACTCGATATTTCAAGCGGATCGACAACAGCGCTGGAAGGCGCGTTCGACGCGATCGATATTGACGCCTCAAGCGGTTCTTCCGCGCGGGTGGAAGGCGCCTGCGAGACCGTGATTGTCGATGTCTCGTCCGGGTCAAGCGTCAAAGCCAAAGACCTCACATGCGAGAACGCCGTCGCCGACGCGTCGAGCGGCGCAAGCGCTGTTCTTTATGCGACGCAAAGCGTTGAAGCGGACGCGTCGAGCGGGGCGAGCGTGACCGTCTATGGCGGCGCGAGCCAACGCGAGCTGTCGCGCTCGAGCGGCGGCAGCGTCACCGTCCGCGACTGACCAGTCAATAAAGCCTGTTAAAAAGCGGTCCGACGGGCCGCTTTTTTCTTTTCAGAGCGCTTTATCAGTCGCCTGACGTCCGGTGATCAGTTTGCAAGGGCCGCTTTGATGGCCTCGGCGATGGCGGCGACGGCCTTGTCGGCGTTGGCGCCGTCCGGCCCGCCGGCTTGCGCCATATCCGGGCGCCCGCCGCCGCCCTTCCCGCCGACCGCCTCGGCGCCGGCGCGCACAAGATCAACCGCGCTCAGACGGTCTTTCAGATCATCAGTGACGCCGACCGCAAGCGCGGCCTTGCCGTCATTGACGCCGACAAACGCCACAGCGCCGGAGCCGATTTTCTGTTTTGTCTGGTCAATCAGACCGCGCAAGTCTTTCGGCGGCACCCCGTCAAGCACCCGGCCGACATAGTTCACCCCGGCGATCTCGCTCGGCGCGTCGTCGGCCTCAGCCGCACCGCCGCCGCCGCCGAGCGCCAGCTTCTTGCGCGCCTCGGCGAGATCGCGTTCGAGTTTTTTGCGCTCGCCTGTCAGCGCTTCAATCCGTTGCCGCAAATCGCCCGGCGTCGTCTTCAGCGCTTCGGCGGCGGCGAGCGCCAGTCCGGCCTGACCCTCAAGGTGCAGACGCGCGGCCTCGCCGGTGAGCGCCTCGATCCGGCGCACGCCCGCGGCGACGGCGCTTTCTGAAATGATCTTGAACAACGCAATATCGCCGGTGCGCGCAACATGCGTGCCGCCGCAAAGCTCCACCGAGTAATCGACGCCGCTATCTTGCAGATCATGGCCCATCGACAGCACGCGCACATCGTCGTCGTATTTCTCGCCAAACAATGCAATCGCGCCCGACGCAACCGCATCGTCATAAGACATGATCCGTGTGCCTACGGGCGCGTTCTGACGGATGACGGCGTTGACATCGCGCTCGATCGCCGTGATTTCATCGCGCGACAACGCCTTCGGATGGGAAAAGTCAAAGCGCAGCCTGTCCTCGGCGACGAGCGAGCCTTTCTGCGCGACGTGATCGCCAAGTACAGCGCGCAACGCTTTGTGAACCAGATGGGTCGCGGAATGGTTTGCGCGGGTTCGGTTGCGCCGGCCCGCGTCAATTGAAGCGCGCACCGCGTCGCCGTTCTTAACACTTCCTGCACGGACGGTTCCGATGTGAACATGCAGGACCTCACCGCGTTTCTTGACGTCGGTGACGGCGACGTCGAGACCGGCGTCGCTGACGATCACGCCGGCGTCGCCCGCCTGGCCGCCGGATTCGGCGTAAAAAGGCGTCTGATTGAGGACAAGCTCCACCGCATCGCCCGCCAACGCCGCATCGACGAGCGCGCCGTCTTTCACAATCGCCGCGACAACGCCTTCGGCTTCGTCGTGAACGTAACCCAGAAATTCACTGGCGCCGGCCTGTTCGCGCACATCGAACCAGACAGTGTCGTCGGCGCTGGCGCCCGACCCCGCCCAGGCGGCGCGCGCCGCCGCTTTTTGGGCTTTCATGGCGGCGTCAAACCCGTCGGTGTCGACCGCCCGGCCCTCGCGCCGCAACGCGTCCTGGGTGAGATCGAGCGGAAATCCGTATGTGTCGTAAAGTTTGAACGCCGCCGCGCCGGGCAGCGTTGCGCCGTCGGCGAGCCGCGCCGTCTCCTCGGCGAGCAGCTTCATGCCGCGATCGAGGAGCCCGGTGAATTTTTCTTCTTCGCCGCGCAAGGTTTCAACGATTAGCGGTTGCGCGCGGACCAGCTCAGGAAAGGCGCCGCCCATTTCCTCGGCCAGCACCGGCGCAAGGCGCGCAAGCAATGGCTCGCGCACGCCGAGGCCATGCGCGTAACGCATGGCGCGGCGCATAATCCGGCGCAGAACATAGCCGCGCCCCTCGTTTGAAGGCGAAACGCCGTCAGCGATCAGGAATGAAGACGCCCGCACATGGTCGGCGATCACCCGGTGCGCGGCGGCGTCACCGCCGTCGGCGGGTTTGCCCGTGAGATCGACCGAGGCATTGATCAGTGTCTTGAACAAATCGACATCGTAATTGTCGTGGACCCCCTGCAGCACCGCGGCAATGCGCTCAAGACCCATGCCGGTGTCGATCGACGGCTTCGGCAGATCGACATCCGCGCCGTCCGGCTGGCGTTCATATTGCATGAACACGAGGTTCCAGATTTCGATGAAACGATCGCCGTCCTCATCGGGCGAGCCCGGCGGGCCGCCAGGAATATGCTCGCCATGGTCGAAAAAAATCTCCGAGCACGGACCGCACGGGCCAGTGTCGCCCATCGCCCAGAAATTGTCGCTGGTTGGGATGCGGATGATGCGGCTGTCGTCGAGGCCGCCAATTTTCTTCCAGAGCTCGAACGCCTCGTCATCGGTGTGATAGACCGTGACAAGGAGCTTGTCTTTGGCGAGGCCGAACGTATCGGTCACCAGCGACCAGGCGGCGTCGATCGCCTCTTCCTTGAAGTAGTCGCCAAAGGAAAAATTGCCGAGCATCTCAAAAAAAGTGTGGTGGCGCGCGGTATAGCCGACATTGTCGAGGTCGTTATGCTTGCCGCCGGCGCGCACACATTTTTGCGACGAGGTTGCGCGCTTGTAAGCCCGCGTCTCGGCGCCGGTGAAAAGGTTCTTGAACGGCACCATCCCCGCATTGACGAACATCAGCGTCGGATCGTTATGCGGCACGAGCGGCGCCGAGGCGACGCGCTCATGGCCGCGCCCCTCAAAGAAACTCAAAAACTCCGCGCGAATGTCTTTCAAAGACGCCATCGCCGCCGTCACCTCCAATGCGCTGCGCCGCTCGGTCGGACCGCCCATACATGCAATGGCCTCATGAACACCATGGCGAACATTGGCGTGAGCGGCAGGGCGACGCCGCCCGCCCATTCAGTATATGAGGGCGGGCGCTCCTGTCAGCGCCCACATGTAGGTGATCCGGTCGCAGCTGAAAAGACGGCAGGATTCAATCGATTGGCCGGTGTTTTTCCGAAGCGCAATTATCGCAGCGCGCGCCGCTCATTTAAGCGGCCCGATGCGCCAAACATCTTGCGCCTTATCCTGCGTCGCCGGTCATACAAAAGAAGTTGAGCTTGTTGCCGTCGGGATCGCGAAAATAGCCGGCGTAAAAGCCGCCGCCGCGCGGACCCGCAGCGCCCTCATCAGACGCGCCGAGGTCGATTGCTTTTTTATACATCCGGTCGACCGCTTCCGGCGTGTCGCATTCGAGAGCGACCATGACCCCATTGCCGACGCTCGCCGGTTCCCCATCAAAGGGATACATCACGCCGAGTCCCGCCTTTGTCGGGTCAGGCCCCATCCATGCAACGTGGTTGTCGCCCTCCATGAAACGCGAGCCCCCAAGCCCGTCAATAAACAGCGCATCGTAAAAGGCGGCCGCTTTTTTAAGATCTTTGGTTCCGAGAATGACATATCCGATCATGGCGAGGCTCCTGTTGCTGCATTTGTTTTCGGTCGGCCGTGCGGTCCGTCACCCGTGACAGACGTCCGCCTGGTCGGCGGCGCGCTTGGCCACTTGAGGGCTTGGCCACTCGAGGGTTTGGCCACTCGAGGGCTTGGTCAGTCGAGGGCCCGGACAACTGTGCGTTTGGCCGTGTGAGCGTTTGGCCGGCAAAAACGTCACTTTAATCACGAACGGGCTCTGACAAGACCGCTGCGTCCTCTCAACAAAGCGATCACAAAGACAACACGCGGCCTTCCAGATCAGCCCGAATAAGAATCAGCCCGCATAAGAGCACTCCACACAAGAGACGCTGCTCGCCGGCGATCAAAGAACCAGAGATAAGAAGACCTCGGCTCACCAACCCCGGCGACGGGAGGGGCCGCGCCAAGAACCGGCGCGCGCCCACCGCCCGTTAAAAGGCGCTTGTCTTTCGCTTCTAACTCTACGCTGCTTCTAACGCTACGCTTCTAACGCGTCGCCGTCATCGTCTTCGCTGGCGCTTTCGCCGGACAGCATTTCTTCAGCCACAAGCCCCGCATTCGCCCGCACCGCGTGATCGATCGAGTCGGCGATATCAGGATTGTCCTTCAAAAACTGCTTGGCGTTCTCGCGGCCCTGTCCGACCCGGTCGCCATTATAGGAAAACCAGGATCCCGATTTTTCCACAACGCCGGCCTTGACGCCGAGATCGATCAGCTCGCCGGTGCGCGAAATCCCCTCCCCGTACATGATATCGAATTCAACCTGCTTAAACGGCGGGGCGACCTTGTTCTTGACCACCTTGACGCGGGTCTGGTTGCCGACGACTTCGTCGGCCTTTTTGATCGCGCCGATGCGCCGGATATCGAGGCGTACGGATGAATAGAATTTCAGGGCATTGCCGCCGGTCGTCGTTTCAGGCGAACCGAACATGACGCCGATTTTCATCCGGATCTGGTTGATAAAAATAACCAGACAATTGGATTTCGAAATTGAACCGGTCAGCTTCCGCAGCGCCTGGCTCATCAAGCGGGCCTGAAGACCCGGTAGTGAATCGCCCATCTCGCCCTCCAGTTCCGCGCGCGGCGTCAGCGCGGCGACGGAATCGATAACGAGAACATCGACGGCGCCGGAGCGCACCAGGGTATCGGCGATTTCGAGCGCCTGTTCGCCGGTGTCGGGCTGGGAAATCAGAAGATCGTCGAGATTAACGCCGAGTTTTTGCGCATAGATCGGATCGAGCGCGTGTTCGGCGTCGACAAACGCAGCGACGCCGCTCTTGCGCTGGGTCTGCGCGGCGACATGCAAGGCGAGCGTCGTCTTGCCGGAGCTTTCCGGCCCGTAAATTTCCACGATACGGCCCTTCGGCAACCCGCCGATCCCGAGCGCGATATCGAGCCCGAGCGAGCCCGTTGAGATCGCTTCGATATCCACAACCTCGCGATCGCCGAGCTTCATCACCGAGCCGCGGCCAAAGGCTTTGTCAATTTGAGAGATCGCTGCTTCCAGCGCTTTTGTCTTGTCCACGTCGTCCGCCTGTACGAGCCGTAAGCCCTGTTTCTGCATTGTCGCCTCCGTTGCCTGACCGCGCGCTCACCGTCAACGCGGCGTCGCGCGTCCGTTTTTGTACGCTTTTTGTTCTCTTTTGGCAATACCTTTTAAGTTACTGTAATTAAATTCTTTATTTAATTTCGTTTCGTTTATGTTCGCCAAATTTTCACGCTGGCCGCGCCTTACCGGACTGTGTGGAGGCGGACCATAAAAACGCCGCGATTCGGTATTTCAAACGATCCGCCGCGCTCGCAGGCCGGCGCGGTTGCGCGCCCGTGCCGATCGCCTATTTTGCGACGACGCGGGCGGCTGGTGAAAAGGAATAGCGCGATGAAAAAGTTTCTGATCGGGGTTCTGGTTTTGATCGTCATGCTCGCAGCGGTCGTGGCGCTGGTCCCGATGCTGGTGCCGGCCTCGACCTACAAGCCGCAGATTGAAGCGGCGGCGAAAAATGCGATCGGCCGGGACGTGTCTTTTTCCGACGAGCTTTCCTTTTCAATTTTTCCGCGCGCCGGTTTCACGGTCAAAGAACTGGAAATCGCCAACGCTGAGGGTTTCGACGGCGCCTATCTGGCGCGGATCGACGAAGCGACAATTGGCGTGCGGATCATGCCGCTGCTATCCAGATCGATCGAGATCGAACGCTTTATCTTACGCCGCCCTTCGCTGAACCTTCAGGTGGCGAAAGACGGGGCGGTGAACTGGAACCTCGCCGGCGCTGAGGCGACCTCAGGCGACGGCGCGTCGGCGGGCGACCAGGTCGGCGACTTGAGCCTTGGCGATGTGCGCATCGAAGACGGCAAGGCCGTATTCGCCAACGCCGCCACAGGACAGCGCTTTGAAGCGAGCGCCATGAATTTAAAGGCGCGGCTTGAAAAACTCTCCGCACCGTTGACGCTTGACGGCGACCTCGTCTTCCAGGGCGCGCCGTCAACGGCGAGCCTCGTTCTGACGACGCTTGACGCTGTGATGAAAGGCGAGGAAGCGGACCTGAAGCTCGATTTGACGCTCGCCGATGCGGCTGTCGGCGCCGACCTGAAAGTCACGTCGGGCGAGACGCTGTCCTATAGCGGGCCGCTCTCGATTGATGCGCCTGACTTGCCGGCGCTCGCCGCGCTGATGGATGTGGCGCTTGAAGATGCGCCTGGCTTTGACCGGTTGAAAATTACCGGCGACGTCGAAGGCGGCGAGACCAGCGCGCGCCTTGCGCTTGACGTTCTTCAGTTCGACAAGATCAGCGCCGATGGGGCGATCACGCTCGACTGGGGCGGCGCGCGCCCGAAAGCAAGCGGCGCGATTTCAACGCCGCTGCTTGATCTGCGCCCCTATATGCCGCCGCCCGCGGCGACGGAAGGCGGATTCCCGGCATGGTCTGAGGCGAAAATCGATTTTTCGAGCTTGCGTAATCTTGATGCGGATCTTTCCGTCGCGGCCTCGCGGGTCATGCTGAACGATCTCAATATCGGCTCGTCGCAAATGAAACTGTCGATTGTCAATGGCCGGATGGTCGCCGACATTCCAAAGATGGCGCTCTATGGCGGCGAAGGCTCGGGGCAGCTGGTCGTCAATGCGCGCAGCGCAGCGCCGTCTTTCGCCGGCGAGTTTGATCTGGGCGCAGTCAAAGCGGAGGCGTTTTCTGCGGACTTTCTCAAAACCGACCGCCTTCTCGGGCTCGGATCGCTGACCCTCAAATTCACCGCCAGCGGCGCAAGCCAGGCCGCCATCATGCGCACGCTCGACGGCGACGGCGGCTTCGACCTCAATGACGGCGCCATCAAAGGCATCAACATCGCCAAGCTCGCGCGCGCCGCCGCGTCGCTGCAACAGGGCTTTGACCCGGCCGCGCTCACCAGCGCCATCTCATCCGCACGCGGACCGGACGAGGCGACAGATTTTACGAATTTCCTGTCCGCCTTTAGAATGGACAATGGTGTTGTTAGCGCACGGACGATTTCGATGAGCGGGCCGTTTTTAAAGATGACCGGAAGCGGGTCCGTCAATTTGCCGAACCAGACGATCGATCTGCGCTTGTCGCCGCGAGCGACGTCAACGGCCGACGGCCAGGGCGGGCGGGCGATCGCGGTGCCGATGCGCGTCACGGGGACATTTGCACAGCCCAAAGTATCGGTTGACGCAGAAGCGCTGGTCGGCGACCGGGTCCGCAGCGGCGTGCGGGACCTGATCGGCGGCGCGCTTGGCGGCGCCCGCGACGGCGGCGCAAAGGACGGCGCACAAAGCGGCGATCAGAAAGAACCGAGCGCCGCCCAATCGATCCTGCGCGGCGTGCTTGGCGGCGGCTCTTCAGGCGGCGGTGAAGGCGGCGCCCAAGAAGGCGCTAAGGACGAAGGCGCAGCGAGCGCCCAAAGCCCCGAGGAGGCGATCGCCAACGAAGTCATCAACTCGATTTTCGGGGCCCCGCGCCAGTCCGGCGGCGAGGAAGACGCCCCCGCCGACGACAAAGATAATCCTAACCGCTAGCGCCGGGGCTGAACCGTTTGCGCCGGCCACATCGTTCGCGCGGGCGAAACCGCCGGCGCTGACTGTTTTGGCGGCGTCAAAAGCGGGGGCGCGACCAGACGCGGCGGGGCTTTGAGCTGTTGAAAACGCGTCGGCGTCCTACCGAAAAAACATCTTATTCAGGCTAGCCGGGCAAAACGAACACAGTACATATGGTGCTGGGGAATATTGCTCTCACCATATCTTGGTGGAGTACGGTTGGATTTTGAAACCATGTCGCAGCGCGCGCTTTCCGGCGCTCCAGATTGTTCGACATCACGCAAGCGTGCGCGAAAACGCGTGCGCACCGGGCTGGGCGCGGTCTCGCTGACCATTCTGGCCGGCATCGCCGGCGGCGGCGCGGCGCAATCGCTTGACGGCGGCGCGCAATCCGGCGGGCGCGGCCTGACGGCGTTCTTATCGACAATCGATCCGGTGGTCGCCGGCGCCGCGGGCGCGATCGGCCTCGCCCTCGCCGCGGTCGCCTGGGCGATGCGGATTTCGGCGGCGTCAAAAACCCAGTCGATGACCTGGTCGACGAAACTCGCCGAGATGGAAGCCCAGCTTGAAAAAGCTGAAGCCGTTATCTCCGCCAACCCTGGCCTCGTTCTCGTCTGGGAAGATGATTACTCCTCAATTGAAACCGGCTGGGGCGAGCCGAAAGTGCTCGGCGGCCCGGCTGCGCTCGCCTCGCTGATGTCGTTTTCGACGGGCGTATTTGGCGATGACGCCGACGGCGCCAAAGCCAACCCGTTCTCCCCCGTCGGCCGGCTTTTGGAATCGCTCGGCGAATTGCCGCTCGAAGACGACGGCCCTTCAGAAGACATCAAGACCCTGCGCGAAAAGGTTCACGATTTACGCGCCCACGGCCTCGCCTTTTCGGGATCGGTCGTCACCTCCGAAGGCCGCGCCATCGAAGCGGACGGTCGCGTCGCCGGCGGTCAGGTGGCGTTGTGGCTGACCGACCCCGCCGCGCGCATGGCCGAAGACTCCGGCCTTATGGGCAAGGTGCATGAACGCACCGCCGACCTTCATGGCGCGCTGAACTTTCTTGAACGCGCGCCCCTGCCGGCCTGGCGGCGCAGCGCCGATCTTGATCTTGTGTGGGTCAACAAGGCCTATGTGGAGGCGGTTGAAGGCACCACCGCCGGCGCGATCCTGAAAGATCAGATCGAGCTTGATCCCGCGGTGCGCAAGATTGCGGAAAAAGCCGCACAGGAAAAACGCGCCGTTGACGGGCGCGTCATTGTCAATATCCAGGGCGAGCGCCGTGTGCTGAGGGTTTCGGAAACCCCGATGCATACGGCCGGCGACGCGGCCATCGGCGGGTTCGCCGTCGATGTAACGGATCTTGACCGCACACGGACGGAACTGAAGCAGCACATAGATGCAAACCGCCGCACTCTCGACCAGATTCCGACAGCGGTGGCGCTTTTTGGCGGCGCGCAGGAGCTGATCTATTACAACGACGCTTTCCTGAAATTGTGGCGGCTTGAAGACGCCGATCTGATCAGCCGCCCGACGCAATCGGAATTGCTCGACAAGATGCTGCAACGCGGGCTCCTGCCGGCGCAGGCGGACTATGCGGGCTGGAAGAAAAAACAGCTGCAGCTATATACGGGCGCGCTCGCCGAGCCCGGCTCTGAGCGCGGCGGCGAAGCGCCGGACGATATCTGGCACCTGCCGGACGGGCGCACCGTGCGCGTAGCCGGGGCGCGTCATCCGCTTGGCGGCGTTTTGACGCTCTACGAAGACATTACCGAAAACATGCAGCTTGAGCGCAAATTCAATACGCAACTCAGCGTACAGAATGCGACGCTCAACAATCTTTCTGAAGGGGTCGCGGTGTTCGCCGCGAACGGCGCCCTGCGGCTTTACAATCAGGCGTTTGAAAAGCTGTGGCGGCTCGACGCCCAGCGCCTCGACGGCGGGCCGCATATTGATCGCGTCATTGCGATGTTGAACGAGCAGACCGAGCAATGCGCCCCGGCGCTGTCGGAAGTCAAAAAGCGGGCGACATCAATGTCGCCGGAAATGCGCCAACCGATCACCGACGGAACCCTCGTCATGCGCGACGGCGCAGCGCTCGCTTTCGGA
The DNA here is from genome assembly GCA_038531315.1 of Pseudomonadota bacterium. GTDB lineage: Bacteria > Pseudomonadota > Alphaproteobacteria > Caulobacterales > Parvularculaceae > JAJFFW01. The sequence goes on along the minus strand of JBCBBT010000003.1, from coordinate 95,177 downwards.
ACCGAGCCCCTGCCCGACGGCGCGACGCTCGTCCATTTCCTCGACGTCACAGACTCGCGCGAGCGCGAGAAGGAACTGAAACACCGCAATGCGTTGCTGGAGGACATCGACCGGCAAAAGTCAAAATTTGTCGATCATATTTCCTATCAGTTGCGCACCCCGCTTGCGACAATCATCGGCTTCGGTGAAATGCTCGACGGCGAGATGTTCGGTGTTCTGAACGATCGCCAGAAAGATTATATCGCCTCCATTCTCGCCGCCTCGCATCATCTGCGCGATCTGGTGACGGACATCATCGACCTCGCCGTGATCGACGCCGGCAAGATGTCGATCGATCCGGAAGAGACAGATATCCGCGCGCTGCTCGACAGCGCGGCGACCTATGCGGCGCTGAAGGCCGAAGACACGCAAATCGTTTTGAAGGTCGAATGTCCGCGCGACATCGGCTCGCTGCTGGCTGACGAAAAACGCCTTAAGCAGGTTCTCTTCAATCTTCTGTCGAACGCTTTCGCCTATACGAGCGCCGGCGGCGAGGTGACGCTTGGCGCTGACCGCGCGCCGGGACTTGTGCGATTGTGGGTGACAGATTCAGGCCGCGGGGTCTCGCCGGAAGACCAGCCGAAAGCCTTTGACCCGTTTGAAAGCCGCGGCCCTTCCGCCGGCGCCGGCATCGGGCTCGCGCTCGTCAAACGCTTTGTCGATCTCCATGGCGGCTGGGTGCGCATGGAATCGACGCCGAACGAAGGCACCTGCGTGACCTGTTACCTGCCGACCAAGCCCGGCGCGAAAGCCGGCGTCGAGAATGCAAGCGCCGAAAATGCAGCGCCCGGCGGCGCGCCCGCGGGAACGCCGCCGCCTTCCGGGACGCAAGGACCGTCCGGTCCGAAAGATGGCGACAAGTCGCCCCTGAGCAAACCCGCAGCGGCGGGCGCCCATGACGGCCGCGATGGGCGGCGGGCCGGCCAGGCGGCGGGCGGCGCGGCAGCGGCGGCGGCGGCTGCAAAAGGCCGGGACCGGGCCAGCGCCCAAAAAGCGCGGGTCGCCAGAAAACCGGTCCGCCGCAAGACGCCCCCGAAAATCGACGCCGCCGAATAAGCCGGCGTCGCCGGCTCCGAGAAAAACCGGCTGACGCCGCTTTTTCGCCGGGATTGATGTGTTTATACCGAGCTGATGTTCACTGCGTTTCTCATCGCCGCCGCTATGACGCCGGATGCTCTGCCGCGCTACCCGGGACCTGCGCTCGGCGGGCGCGCCTCGGAGCGTTATGAAATCTGTATCGAGCTGATCAACGAGGACCTCGAAATCGGCCGCATCGCCGCGGAGCAATGGGCGGCTGAAGGCGGCGGGGCCGCCGCCGGTCACTGCCGCGCGGTCGGCGACTTAAAATCCGGAAAACCGAAAACCGCCGCGATCCGCCTCCTCGATGTGGCTGAACGCAACGATGCGGGCGACGCGCTCACACGGGCAAAAATTCTTGAACAGGCGGCGCTCGCCTGGCTGGCGGCGGAAGACGCGAAACAAGCCGGGGACGCCATCGCGGCGGCGCAGGCGCTGGCGCCGAACTCAGGCGAGCTGAGCCTGACCGCCGGCGTCGTTCACGCCGCCAACGAAAAATGGTCCGCCGCGATTAAATCGATCACTGCCGCCGAGGAGGCAGGCTTTCAGAGTGCTGACGGATTTGTCGCCCGGGCGAGCGGCCAGATGGCGCTGTTGAAACACGACCTCGCCGCCGAGGATGTAGTCGCCGCGTTGAAGATCGACCCTTTTAATCTCGACGCGCTTGTACTGCGCGGGCAGCTCCATACGCTCGGCGTTGAGATTGAAGCGAACTATCAGCGGCGTACAAAATAACATCGCACACGCTCTGCGCGACCTGACGCCTTTCTGCTTCCGGCAGATCACATTTCGCGTTTGTCACGAACCTGTGAAGGACCGTGTCCAGACAGGATGGCCAATCCCGCTTATGGTTCGATAGCGGTCGCTCACTCTCCCGCATTTTGGCGGCCGTACAGCAGAACGCGGGCTCGGTCTTTTGATAGTCCCCGCCTGTTCTGAGCGAACTGATCCGTCAGGCTCGCTGCAGGGTCGTCAGGCATCCCGCGCCTGGCGGCCCTGTTTGCTGTTTGCTTGCGCGTTTTGCTTGAGCACGTCGCCCGTACGTAATGTCAAAGCCGCGCCGCCGCGCCTGTTCGATCGCCGGTTGGTAAGGGATTTTTAACCAAATTTAACCCCTTATTAACACGCTGCGCGCGAGGCTACGCCCAACACACGCTCGCGGCGCGCGCGATCCCGCCGTCCGCCGGCGAAACCGTTAACTTTGTCACTGTAAGAGCCCGCTATGCCCCTCTTCTCCAAGGACCTTGAGAACCGCGACGTCAGAGCGTTGCAGGATGCGGTCGAGGCGGTCGCGCGCGAGCAAAAACAGCGCAATCCAAGGCTGTCGCGCGCAGCGCGGCTTCACCTCATTGACGTTTTGTCCCGATGGAGCGGGTCCGCGCTCGGCCTGATCGCCGGCGCCGGGCTTTATGTGGCGATCGCGGCCGGTGGCGCCGACCCGCTTCGCGCCGGCGTCTGGCTGTTGATGATCATGGCGGCCCTTTACACCTGCCGTCGTCTGCGCAGTGAGTTTCGCGCCGGGAAGAAGACCGCCTCGCGTCCCTTTCGCTGGCGCGGCAATTATGTCTCGGCGCTCAGCGTTTTGAGCGCGGCCTTCGGGGCCGGCGCCCTCCTGACCACGCACAGCTTCGTCGGACAAGGGCTCGCCGTTCAGCTGTCGGGGCTTATTCTCCTGGCGACCATCATCGCCGCCGCCTTGCATATCGCCCATGGCCGCGCAGCGGCGGCGATCATGGCGCCTGCAACCTTGTTTGTGATCGCCGCCGTCTGGCGCAGCGCCGGCGCCAATCTGGCGATCTTTGGCTTTGGCGCCGTTTCGCTCGCGGCGGGGCTGATATTGTTTGTCGTCTCAAGGCAGTTTCAGGCGAGCGCCGCCCTGCGTTATCCGCGCAGCAGAATTTTGCGGCGCAACAGCGATCTTCGCGACGAACTGGAGCCGGGCTATCTCAGTGAGGCGAATGCGCAAGCCGGTTGAAACGGAAACGCGCGCGCCGTCAAAACCGGTCCCATACAACCCAAATTCGTTAGACTTCCGCAACGCCTTCGCGCTAAGAGCGTGATCATAAATTGGCGAGAGATTGCGATGTCTCCGAGGCGTTTTGCGCAGCCGGCGCCGGCGCGTAAAAGGTTAAGGCCCAGCGTCGCCGTCGCCTGATAAAAGCGTTTCAATTCAGGCAGGAATGCACCATGGCGGAAGGTTTCCAGACGGAAGAAGACGAGCAGACGCTCGCCGCTGTCCTCAGGCTCGCAAGCGATGATCAAAAAGGCCTCACCGATGCGGCCGATCGCGAGAACGGGGCCTTGCCGCCGGCCTTTGAACATTATCTGAGCCAGCTTGTGCGCTACGCGACCGGCGAGGACCGGAACTGGAGCGAACCAGAGACGTTGCTGGAGCGCGGCGTCGAAGCGTGGCGCGCGAGCGCCGTGCGCAAGCCGGGCGAGCACATTATCGTGCTGCGCGCGCAAGACGCGGAGGGCTGGCGCAGCGAGCGTCTGGTCCTCGATATTGTCACGGACGATCGCCCGTTTCTGGTCGATTCCATATCCGCCATGCTGAGCAACGCCGGCAAGCCGGTCTCATTTTTTGCAAACGCCGTCGTCGATTGCAGCCGCAACGCGGACGGCGTCAGAACGCCAGTCAATGGCGCCGAAGCAAGCGCTGTCCGCGAGTCGATGATCCACGCTGAAATGGACCCCGCGATCAGCGAGGCCGAAGTCGACAATATCCGGCGTCAAATCGAACTCGTCCTGAACGATGTCGCCGTGGCCGTCGACGACTGGGAGCAGATGCGCGCGCGCCTCGGCGCCTGCATCGCACAGCTTGAAAGAACCCGCCCCAGCGGCGTTGACCGCGACGATCAGCGCGAGACCGTCGCCTTCCTGAAATGGCTTTGGGACAATCGCTTTGCGTTCCTCGGCGTGCGTCGCTTCATTTACAAAAAGACCGGCGACAAGGTGGAATTCACTCACGATCCGACCGTCGATCTCGGCATCATGCGCGACACGGACCGGCGCATCCTGAAATCGACTTACACCGAGGACGGGCGCCTCTCGCCGGCGGTTGAAGACTTTCTTCAGTCGGGCGAGCCCATTCTTGTCGCCAAAGCAAACGCCAAGTCGCTGGTCCATCGCCCGGTCTATATGGACTATATCGGGGTCAAGACCTATTCGGTTAATGGCGAACTCACCGGCGAGGAACGCTTTGTCGGGCTTTTTACGGCGGAAGCCTATAATCGTCCGGCAACGGACATTCCTCTGTTGCGCGCCAAGGTGCGTAAAGTGATCGAAGAGCCGAGCTTTGCGCCGGGCGGCCATAACGAAAAAGCGCTCGTCAATATTCTTGAGACGTTTCCGCGCGATGAAATGTTTCAGATCGATGTCGAAACGCTGGCGGAAACCAGTCTTGGCATATTGCGCCTGTACAAGCGCCCGCGGGTGAAACTTTTCTTGCGCCGCGATCGGTTCGACCGCTTTGTTTCCGCACTCGTATTCGTGCCGCGCGACCGCTTTTCATCGAATCTGCGCGAAAGCATCGGCGCTTATCTCGCCGAGACATTTAACGGCCGCGTCTCGGCATTTTATCCAAGTTTCGGCGACGCTTCGCTGGTGCGCGTTCATTTCATCATCGGCCTCGATCCGGGCGCGCCGGAGGGCCCCGGCCTGACCGAGATGACGCGCCGTATCCGCGAGCTTTGCCGCGAATGGCGCGACGACTTGCTTGAAGCGTTGCGCGGCGACGACAAGCCTGTCGCCGGTCACGCCGGCGCCGATCTTTTTGAGCGTTACGAAAAAGCCTTCGACGCCGCCTACAGGGAACGCACGCCCGTCAGCGAAGCGCTTAATGATATTGCGGTCATCGAAAACCTTGGCGTCAGCGGCGTTGATCTTCGCACCTATCGCCGACCGGGCGACGCCGACCATGAATTGCGGATCAAACTCTACGCCGCCCATGACGCCTTTAAGCTATCGCGCGTCATTCCATCGATCGAAAATCTCGGCCTCGGGATCAATCAGGAACACAATCACGAAATCACCCTGAAAGCCGACGACGGCGCCGATCGGGTTTGCCACATCCATGATTTCTATGCGGAAGAGCCCACCGGCAAAGCCATCGACTTTGACAATATCCGCACGCTGCTTGAAGACGCGTTGAAAGCGGTTTTATCCGGCGTCTGCGAAGACGACATGTTCAATGCGCTCGTGGTTCTATCGGAGCTCAACTGGCGCGAAGCGTGGATATTGAGGGCGGCGGCGCGCCATCACA
>JBCBBT010000003.1:0-89787 GCA_038531315.1 Pseudomonadota bacterium | reverse complement strand
CTTTTGCCCGCGCGGCTTGCGTCGAGGGGCAAAAGAGCTGGAAGCGGCCGAAGACCGCGTCCATGCCGCGCTTGAAGAAGTGTCGAGCCTTGACGACGACCGCATTATCCGCCGCTGTCTGACATTGTTCGAGGCGACGACGCGGACAAACTATTACGTCACGGACGCCGATGGCCGTCACCGGCCCTTCATCTCGTTCAAAATCGACAGCGGTAAGATCGCGGAACTGCCCGAGCCGAAACCCTATCGCGAGATTTTTGTCTCGGGCCCACGCGTCGACGGCGTCCATTTGCGGTTTGGTCCGGTCGCACGCGGCGGCCTGCGCTGGTCCGACAGACGCGAAGATTTCCGCACGGAGGTTCTGAGTCTCGTCAAAGCGCAACGGGTCAAAAACGCCGTCATCGTGCCCACCGGTTCAAAAGGCGGCTTTTACCCCAAGCAATTGCCGGTGACTGACGATCGCAACGCGATTTTCGAAGCCGGCCGCGCGGCCTATCAGGAATTCATTCGCGGGCTTCTCGATGTGACGGACAATATTGTCAAAAGCAAAATTACACCCCCGCCGCAGGTCGTCGCCTGGGACGATCCGGACCCCTACCTTGTTGTTGCGGCGGATAAGGGCACGGCGACTTTTTCCGACACGGCAAACGCCATATCGGAAGACTACGGCTTCTGGCTCGGCGACGCCTTCGCATCCGGCGGGTCGGCGGGCTACGACCATAAAGTCATGGGCATTACCGCACGCGGCGCATGGGAAGCGGTCAAACGACACTTCCGCGAAATTGGCAAAGACATCCAAAGCGAAGAATTCACCGCCGCCGGCGTCGGCGATATGTCGGGCGATGTCTTCGGCAACGGCATGTTGCTCTCTGAAAAGACCCGTCTCGTCGCCGCTTTCGACCATCGCGACATCTTTATCGATCCGGCGCCGGACGCGGAGAGTTCCTATAAGGAGCGAATGCGCCTGTTCCAGGCGTCGCGCAGCTCGTGGCAAGATTACGATCCGGCGCTGATCTCCAAAGGCGGCGGCGTCTTTTCCCGCAGCGCCAAGTCGATCACGCTTAGCGACGAGATTCGCGCCCTGCTTGGCGTGAGCGCAAAACGCCTTGCGCCGAGCGAAGTGATCAAGGCAATCCTCAAGACGCCCGTTGAGCTTTTCTGGCTCGGCGGCATCGGCACGTATTTCAAGGCGCGCGATGAAGAGCATTGGGAAGTCGGCGACCGCAACAATGACGCAGTGCGCATCGACGCGCCCGAGATCGGGGCCGACGTTATCGGCGAAGGCGCCAATCTCGGCCTGACGCAGCGCGCCCGCATTGAATTTGCGCGCGCGGGCGGGCGCATCAACACCGACGCCATCGACAATTCCGCCGGCGTTGATTCCTCTGATCACGAAGTAAATATCAAAATCCTGCTCTCGTCGGCGATTGAAAAAGGCGAGTTGAAGAGCGATGCGCGCAATGAATTCCTGAGCGCCATGACCGAGGATGTCGCCCGCCACGTTCTGGTTCATAACTATGAGCAGACGCGCGCGCTTTCACAGATGCAGTCAACGGCGGCCGACGACCTCGATGCGCATGCGCGGCTGATGAATGCGCTTGAGCAATCCGGGCGGCTTGACCGGGCAATTGAGAATTTGCCGTCGCTGGAAGATATCCAGTCGTTGCGCAGCGCCAACAAAGGCCTGTCGCGTCCGGAACTCGCTGTCCTTCTCGCCTATTCGAAAAACTGGCTGTTTGATGAACTGGCCGCCTCGCATGCGCCGGACGACCCGGCGCTCGAGCGCGAATTGTTTTCATACTTCCCCGAAGCCGCGCGCACCTTCAACAGCGCCATCATCAAACATCGATTGCGCCGCGAGATTATCGCAACGCGCCTGGCCAATGAAATCGTCGACACTTGCGGCGCGAGTTTCCCGTATCGCGCAGTCGAGGCCACGGGCGTGCGGTTTTCTGATATCGCGCTTTCCTATGAGGCGGCCCGCCGCGTTCTCGATCTCGGGGCCTTCGCCGCGGATATCGACGCTCTTGATAACGCGATCGCGGCTGACGTGCAGATCGATCTTTATAATGCGGCGTCGGTTTTGCTCCGTGAGCAGATGTACCGGATCGCGAGCGGCGCCCGCACCAGCGCCATATTGGAAAAACGCGGCGTCGGCGGCATCGAGGACGAATATGGCGACGCCGTCGCTCTTTTGAAAACCGCCCTGGCGGAGATATTGCCGAAGCGGGCCGCGAAAGCGCTGGCGAAGCGCGCACAGGACTGGATCGCCCGCGGCGCGCCGGAACATGTGGCGCAGGCCGCCGCCTTGATGCCGGCGCTGGAACTTGTGTTTGACGTCGCCAACCTCGCCAAGGATACAGGCTGGCCCGTCGACAAGGCGGGCGCTGTATTTTTCGCTGTCGGCGATACGCTGCAAATCGATCAGGTGCGCCGAGCGGTCGCCGCCGCCGCCTATGGCGATTATTATGACAAGCTTGCGATCCGGCGCATGTCGGAAGACCTCGCGATTCGCCAGACCGCGCTCGCACGCAGCTTTATTCTGAGCGCCGGCGAGGAGCCGGACGGCGCGTTGGCGACGGGTGAATGGCTTGAACCGCTCTGCGCCGCCTGGAAGAAGACCGATGAGATCGGGTTCAAACGCTATCAGCGCTTTATTGATGAGTTGGAGCTGAAGCGCGGCATGAGCGTTGCGAAGCTCTCGCTGCTCAACCGCAAATTATTCGATCTTCAGGACCGTCTCGGCGTCTGAGACAGATGACATTATCGATCTCTATACTGAGTACAATAATCGGCTAGTGGCGGAAATGGCGCATGCCGGTGAACGCCATGGCGAGGCCGGCCTCGTCAGCGGCGGCGATCACTTCCTCGTCGCGCATGGAGCCGCCGGGCTGAATAATCGCCGTTGCGCCGGCTTCCGCAGCGGCGAGAAGCCCGTCCGCAAAAGGGAAAAACGCATCGGACGCCACCACCGAGCCTTGCGCCAGAGGGGCGTTGAGCCCCGCCGCTTCAGCGGCGTCGCGCGATTTGTGCGCCGCGATCCGGCTTGAATCGACCCGGCTCATCTGACCGGCCCCGACGCCGACAGTCGCCCCGTCTTTGACATAGACAATCGCGTTTGATTTCACGTGCTTGGCGACGCGAAACGCAAACACCATGTCGGCGATCTCGCGCGCATCCGGTTTGCGCTTCGTGACAATGTTAAGATCGTCCGCGCTGATGCGTCCGCTGTCGCGCGATTGCGCGAGAAACCCGCCGGCGATCGGCTTGATGATCGTCCCTTGCGCCGCCGGGTCCGGCAATCCGTCGGTCAGGAGAAGCCGCAAATTCTTCTTCTTGGCGAAGATCTTCAGCGCCGCCTCGTCCGCTCCCGGCGCGATAACGACTTCGGTAAAAACTTGAGTGATCTTGGCGGCGGTCGCCTCGTCGAGCGGCCCGTTCAGGGCGACAATGCCGCCGAACGCCGATACCGGATCGCACAAGAGCGCTTTGTCATAAGCGTCCTGGAGGGTGTCGCCCTGCGCCGCGCCGCACGGATTGGCATGTTTGATGATTGCGACTGCCGGGCGTTGATCGCCGAGCTCACCGATTAATTCGTAGGCGGCGTCCGTATCGTTGAGATTATTGTAGGAAAGTTCCTTGCCCTGAACCTGGCGCGCGGTCGCAGCGCCCGGACGCGGCGTCCCCGAAGCATAGAACGCGGCTTTCTGGTGCGGGTTTTCACCATAGCGCAACGTCGCGCGACGGCCGCCGCTTACCGTCATGTGTTTGGGGAATGCCTCGCCGACTTCCTGCGCCAACCACGCCGCGATTGCGCTGTCATAGGCGGCAGTGCGCGCATAGGCTTTGGCGGCGAGCCTTTTGCGCTCGGCGAAGGGGACGCCCCCGTCGGCTTCAATAGCCGCGATAACACCTTCATAATCGTCAGGGTCCGTCACAACGGCGACGCCGTCATGGTTCTTCGCCGCGGCGCGGATCATCGCCGGCCCGCCAATATCGATATTTTCAACACAGGCGCGATAATCGCCGCCCGCGGCAAGCGTTTCTTCGAACGGATAAAGGTTGACGACGAGAAGGTCGATCGGCGCGATCGCATGGTCATCCATCGCGGCCAGATGTTCGTCATTATCGCGCAAGGCGAGCAATCCGCCATGAACCGCCGGATGCAGCGTCTTCACGCGCCCGTCCATCATTTCCGGAAAATGCGTCAATTCAGAAACGTCGCGCACCGTAAGGCCCGCCGCGCGCAGCGCCCGCGCTGTCCCGCCGGTCGAGACGAGATCGACGCCCGCCCTCGCGAGCCTTTCGGCGAGGCCGACGACGCCCTTCTTGTCCGACACCGAGATCAACGCGCGGCGAATACGGCGAATGTCCGACATGGAAACCCTCCATCCTGCGGACCGGCGCCAGACGGCCGGACCCTTCGCCCCAGCGCCTACGCGGACTCACTGGCGGCGGTCAACCGGCGGGCCCGCCTAGTTCGATTGCTGTTTTTTCGCGGTCGCCTGATCGCTCGGTTCCGTCGGGTTAAATTCAGGCACCAGATAATGAACCGCCTCGTCAAGATTTTCCTGATCGCCGGCGAGCGCCGCATCGATAACGTCAGAAAACCGCGGCGCCAGCAGCGGCAGATCGATCATCGCCGGCGAAGCCAGAAGAACACCGTCAGCGCCGGTTTTCACGAGTTTATCCGTATCCAGAAAGATTTCTTCAAACAATTTCTCACCCGGACGCAGCCCGGTAAACCTGATTTCGATGTCTTCGCCGGGTTTGTGGCCATAAGCCTCGATCATCCGTTTCGCCAGGTCAAGAATGCGCACCGGCTCGCCCATGTCGAGAACAAAGATCCGGCCGTCATGGGCGACGACGCTGGAAGCCGACTGATCGAGCGCCGCCGATTGCAACACCAACTGCACCGCCTCGCGCGTCGTCATGAAGTAGCGCGAAATGTCCGGATGGGTGACCGTGACCGGTCCGCCGCGTTCAATCTGACGTTCAAAGAGCGGCGCGACGGAGCCGGTTGAGCCGAGCACATTGCCGAAACGAACGGTGACGAAGCGCGTATCGTTTTGCGCAACATCAAGAGCCTGCGCATAGAGCTCGGCGATCCGCTTGGTCGCGCCCATGAAGCTGGTCGGATTGACGGCTTTGTCCGTTGAGATCGTCACAACCGCGCTGGCGCCCGCCTCAGTCGCCGCATCGAATACATTTTTAGCGCCGAGGACATTGGTCAAGGCGCCGGCACAACGGTTTTGTTCCACAATCGGGACATGCTTGAACGCGGCGGCATGCAAAACGATTTCGGGCCTGACGATCTCGAATACCTTGTCGAGATGCTCGCGCCGGCAAACATCCGTCAGCGAAGAATAAATCAGATCGCCGAACCCCGCCTCGCGCATTTCAAGGTCGATCTGATAGAGGTTGAACTCCGCGTTATCGATCAGGGCGAGCTTGGCCGGCTCGAACGCCACCGTCTGGCGGACAAGCTCCGAGCCGATTGTGCCGCCGGCGCCGGTGATCAGAACGCGCTTGCCGTTGATCAGCTTTTTCGCCGCCCGCTGATCAATCCGCCGCGCGGGCCTTTGCAAGAGCGAGGCGAGATCGATGTCGCTCGCCCGCCGGCCGAATTTTTCCTGTTTGCCAAAAACTGTCTTGAGAATATTGAACACCGCGACGCGCAGCTCCGCTGATAATGACGACGCTAAAACTCTGCGGAGCGCTGTGTGTCAGGCGGCGTCGACGCGCCTGAACCCCCACTTCACAACCATACCTGCGACATCGGCGTCTTCCAAGCGACGCGAGCGCAAGCCGCGCAGGCGAACGACTATTTGCTCGCAAGCCGCCGGCTCCCCGCCGCCGCCGCAATAGATGCTGCGCTCAAGGCTGATTTCCGGGGCGGTCGCCCGAAACCGCCAGCCCTCGTGGTTCGGCGCCGCCAGAATGATCGAACGACCGTCGCGCGCCATCGACGCCTTGACCGCCGGGTGCAGGTGAAACCGCAAGATCAAGCTTTCCAGAAATTCATCGGAAACGCCGGCGATAACGTCCTGCCCGCGCACGTCATCGCCCCGCGCCACCAGAAAAAACCGCCGAATATGCCGCATCGGCTGGTCCGGGCGCTCGGCCCGTTCGGCGGTCCGCTCAATCTCCAGAAGCTGGCCGCGCGAATCCTCGCCGCGTCGATGGGTGACGACGCCGCCATGAATGATGGCGCTTTCCGGCCCCTGATGCGGCGAGCAAAGCTTTGAATGGGCGTCCGGCTGGCGCAGCGCCTCGCCCCAGGTGCGGTCGATATGCGCGCCGGCCCCGCAATTGACGATCAGGCGCGCCCGTCCGGACGCCAAAGAAAACGACATGTCGCCGTGGTGGACGGCGCCGCTTCTGGCGGCGCGCGCGGTTGCGCGCTCATCGCTCGATTGTTTGTCAGCGGGGCGGCGCATCACGCCGGTGTCGGCGATCAGCGACAGGCGCGCCGCGTCAAGACGCTGAAACCCGCTATGGCGGGCGAACCCCGTCGGGGCCTTGTCGCTGTCAACGCCTTCAAGAGAATGGGTGAGCGCCTTGCCGTCGTCTTCATAGCCGCCATTGAAAACCGCGAGCCGGCCGTCGCCGCACCGAAAGAGATAAAGAAACGTCGCCGCACGCGCCGAGACGTGTTTCAAAAAACCCGGACAGGCGACGCCGCGCGCTTCGATCGCTTTGACGATCATTTGTAGCCGGATCATGATCGACAACTGGCGCGACGGATTACGGCTGATATGGCCGCCATCGGGCCTGAACTGCAGCCGCAACTCACGGCGCAGGATCTCAAGCCCGCGCTCGGCCGGCGCATCGCATCCCGGCAGACAAAGCCCGGCGATCGTCAGGCCAAGCGCCGTCATCAGGCGCTCTTCGCCGTCGGCCGCCTTATGGGAGGTTTTCGCAAGATGGCGTGTCTGGCGCGCCATCGACGTCAGGACACGGCTGCGCCATAGCGGGTCCTCGCCGCGAACGATCAACGCTCCGTGACAGCACAATTGCGTCAGCCGCTCCGCACAGAGCGCCGGCGCCCAGGCGTCAGGCGCCCAGCGTTCATAACGATCGAGCCACGCTTCGCTCAGCGCCTTGGCCGGCGCTTTGCCCGCTTCGCCAAGGGACGCGGCGTGGCGCAGCCATGAATATTCATGCAGGAAAGCGTGCAGCGCGCTTCCTGTCTGGGCCTTGTCCCACAGCGCGTCAATCTCGCCTTCGGCGTCGATACTGTCGGCCCCGATGACAAACTTGCCGCTGGTCACCATGTCCGCAATCGCGGGATTTGGCGTGCGCGGATCAATCGGAATATGCCGGAAACGATCCGGGGCCGGACCGCGCAGCTGGGCCTGATAAAAAGGGCTCTCGCCCCAAACGCGTTGCAGACGATTGAGAGCGCCCTCGCCGGATTGTTTGGCGGCGGCTTTGTGTTCAAACCGTGCGCGAGCCTCTCGACCAGACACTGTTAAGCTCCCCTAGCGCGCGTTCTTTAACGCTGCGATATTATCCGCATACTGTTCCGGGCCGCCGCGAAAGACGGCGGAGCCCGCGACCAGAACATTGGCGCCCGCATCGACGCAGGCGCGCGCGGTCGCAGCGTTCACGCCGCCGTCCACCTCAAGCATGATATCGCGCCCGGTCCGGTCAATCATGGCGCGGATGGTTTCGATCTTGCGCAGTTGCGATTCGATAAACGCCTGTCCGCCGAAGCCCGGATTGACCGTCATCACCAATACGAGGTCGATATCGTCGATCACCGGCTCAATGACCGCCGCCGGCGTCGCCGGGTTGAGCGAAATCCCCGCCTTGACGCCGTTGGCGCGGATCGACTGGATCGTGCGATGGGCGTGCGGACCGGCCTCCGGATGAAAGGTCAGGATATCGGCCCCCGCCTCCGCAAAAGCCTCGATATAAGGATCAACAGGCGCAATCATGAGATGGACGTCAAAAGGCAGCTGCGTCGCGCCGCGCACCGCTTTGACGATCATCGGCCCCAATGTCAGGTTCGGGACGAAATGACCGTCCATTACATCGACATGGACAAAGTCCGCGCCGGCCGCGTCGATCGCTTCGATCTCCGCGCCGAGACGCGCGAAATCGGCCGATAAAATCGAGGGGGCGACGCGCACAGTACTCATAGCTATCGGGTGTATCTTGATGCGGCTGCGAGTCGCAACAAAACGCGCCCGGAATTTGCGGCGTCGATGATGAAATTCTGCACAAAAAAAGAACCCGCCCCAAAGGGCGGGTTTTAGAAGAGATGCTTGTGAAGTGCGTAGTGCCATGCTGGCGCAGCGCCAGCGAATTACAATTATGAAGCTACTCAACGATTAGGGCGAGATTGAGGCCAATACATGAGAATTTCGCCACAAATTACTGTAATTATTGGTTAATTTTAATTTAACAAATCACTTTCTATTTTGACCAACTGAACGCTTTGAAGGCGTCGTCGACCGGCGTTTTCAGGACATGATTGGCGTAGTTCGACAGCGTCTTGTGGGTGATGATCAAGATCGCCTCGACCACGTTTTGTTGGGTGAAGCCGGCCTCGATGAATTCCTCGACATCTTCGTCTTCGATTTCGCCGCGGTGTTCGACCAGCAGGGTCATGAAGCTGTGCAACGCCTGCAATCTGGCGTCTTCATAGCCGCCGCCATTGCGCGCGGTTTCAATCACCGCATCGTCAATCTTTTCGCCCTTGGCGACCGCCGTATGGGCGGGCATGCAGTAGTGGCAGTTGTTGTAGTAATTGACAGCGAACCACGCGACGTGCCGCTCGGTCGGCGTAAAGGAGGTTTTGCCGACTTCCGCGCCAATCGCCATGTAAGCGCGCGCCGCCGCCGGCGCCTCGGCGAGACCGCCGATAAGGTTGGGGACAAATCCATATTTCGATTGCGCCGTTTGGAGCACCTCGGCGCGCTCGCCCTCGCTGTTCTCGGCGTTGTGGATAGTGAAGTCGGTCATGGCTGAAATCCTTTCTGTCAGAGGGTGCGATGGAGAAGGCCGCGGAAGCTCATTTAGGACGGCGATGCGCATTGGCGAGCGCCGAACCCGTCACATTAGCGCGAGTATTAGGGTCATTGCCGCAAGCGTTAGGGCGCGCCTTGAGAGATGTTATTGTACCGCCGGCCTCGGAACGTCGGTCGGCCGGATAAGAGCGCAGGACGCAGCGTCAGCGCACGCCCGCTCGGCCAAAGCTTGCGCCGCTAACATGCGCCATGAGAAAACGCGCGGACAAAAGCCCGGCGGACCCGATGACAAATCCGGCGAGCCATTGCCGGCCGACCGGATTGTCAAAAAGCGCGGCAAAACCGCCGCCGATAACCGCCGCCGCAACAGCGAAGCCGGCAAGCGCCGCGATGGCGCGCGCGCTTCCGCCGGCGACGCGGCTGAAGGCGGCGCGAAACCCGCCCGTCGGCGTTGCAGTATCCGAAATGGCGGCGGATGAATTGCGACGATGTGTTTTTTCCCAAGCCCCGCCTGCGGCGGGACGTCTTCCGGTCAGGCGCGCAAGCAGAGCGCCCGCCCCCGCCAGCATGGCGGCGAGCACCCCGGCCGCCGCAACGCTCAGCGCGCTCCACGGCTGACGCCAGGACGCCGCCGCGTCGCCAGCGCCCGCCTCTTGCGCCGCGCGCGCCTCTTGCGGCGCAGCGGCGCTTTCAACGATCGCAGCCGGCGCCGGCGTTAACGCCCCGGGCTCATCACTTGCGTGCGCCGGCGCCGCGATGAGGCTTGCGACGGCGACAGCGCCGAGCAGCACTGTTTTCAGGTGATTGGGGCGACGCATGCGCTCCTCCGCATCTAGCTGGCGTTAAAATGGCTTCGCCGCACGTCGATTTCAATCCCGACGCTGTTCAGCTCAATCCCAATTCAGCTCAATCCAAATCCAGTGCAATCCCGCTTAAGAGCCGGCTTTAAGAGCGCCGCGCGCACCCGTCGCGCGCACCTCTCGCGCGTCTTGCGGTGTTTTTTTTCGTCTGGCCTGTTGCGAAATTTCGCAAGGCGCGGGAAAGCGTATCGCCGCGATCAAGGAGACCAGCAGACATGGAAAAAAGACGCCTCGGGCGCACAGACATTGACGTTTCAGCCCTGTGCCTCGGCACGATGATGTATGGCGATCAGATCGACGAGCGCGACGCGTTCAAGCAGATGGACGTATGCCTGGAGCGCGGCGTCAATTTCTTTGACACCGCCGAGCTTTACACCATCCCGCCGAAACCGGAAACGCAAGGCGAGTCCGAGCGCATCGTCGGGCGCTGGATGAAAGAACGCGGCGTGCGCGACCGGATCGTCCTGGCGACGAAGGTCACCGGACGGTCGGGCCTTGACTATATTCGCGACGGCCAGAACCCAAGGCTGGCGCGCGATCAGGTTTTCACCGCCGTTGAGCGATCGCTTCAAAATCTGCAGTCGGACTATATCGATCTTTATCAGACCCATTGGCCAGATCGAAAAGCGCCCCTGTTCGGCGCGGAGCTGACCGGTTACGAAGACTACAAGGATGACTGGATCGCATTTGAAGAAACCCTGGGCGCGATCGGCGATCTCCAGGACCAGGGAAAGATCCGCCACTTTGGCGTCTCGAACGAGACCGGCTGGGGCGTCATGAAGCAATTAAAGCTGAGCGACGACGGCAAGGCGCCGCGCATTCACTCCATTCAAAACGCCTATAATCTGGTCAATCGGTATTTCGAAATCGCGCTCGCCGAAATCGCCATGCAGGAACAAGTCGGCCTCCTCGCCTATTCGCCGATCGGACAAGGCGTTCTAACCGGCAAATATCTCGACGGCCCCGCCCCGTCAGGCTCGCGCGGCGCGCTGTTTGGACGGCTCGACCGATACGAAACGCCGTCTGCG
Source organism: Pseudomonadota bacterium (assembly GCA_038531315.1). GTDB lineage: Bacteria > Pseudomonadota > Alphaproteobacteria > Caulobacterales > Parvularculaceae > JAJFFW01. The sequence goes on along the minus strand of JBCBBT010000003.1, from coordinate 78,921 downwards.
GACGACGCGGTGCGCGCCTATGTGGCGCTTGCGCGGCAATTCGATCTCGACCCCGCCGCTTTCGCCATGCAATTTGTGACGACGCGCTGCTTTGTGACATCGAATATTTTTGGCGCCAGCAGCGAAGATCAACTCAGGACCATTCTTGATTCTGTCGATATTGCGTGGACGGAGGAAATGGAAACGGCTGTGAACAGCATTCATGCGCGATTGCCGAACCCTTGCCCCTAAGAGGACATAGACGCGAGCGCCGTCATTCGACGCGCACGCGATATTCAACCGCGAAAGTCGGCGCAGAGCCGGCCATGGCCGCGTTCATGGCGCCGGTGAAGGTCAATTGAAAAGCGCGCACGCCGGCGTCAAAATCAGGGGCCGGCGTGATCGGCGCGCCGCCGCCATTTTCAAACACGACCCCGTCGGCGGGATCACCCAGCCCGGTGAAATTCAGCGACACCCCGCTCGCATTGGCGCCCGCGCCGTCGATAAACTCAAACGGCGCGCCCGCGCCGTCGAGGTCGCCGACAAAGAGCGTCAGGCTCGCGTCTAGATCATCGCGAATGGAAAGCGTGCCGTCATCGACAAATCCCGAGCCAATATTCGTCACGGTCAGCCGGTAGCGCAGAAATGATCCCGGAATGCTGAATGGGTTGATCGCGCCGTTCACCGGATCGGATTCGACAATTACAGACTTTGAAATCGCAAGCGACGGGGCGCCGCTCGCCAGACAAAAACTATCGATGTGCCAGTAGTCGAAATCAACGCCGCTCGCCTGGGGATAGGAAAATCGCACCTGTAGAGCGCCATGACGCGCATCAGCGGGCGCGGCGAAGTTCCTGACAAAGATCTCTCCGGGGGCCCCGGCGCCGATAAAGGTTTCGAGCGCAATCCATACGCCGGCGTCATTGAGATATTCGAAGGTGATGTTTTCCCCGCCCTCCGGGTTTTCGCTGAAGTCATCGTCGCCGCGCTGCAGCCAGAAACTGATCGCAGTGAGGCTAGGCGCGTTGACCGGGATCGACGACACCGTCACATCGCCATGTCTGATGAACATCGAATTAGAGGCGGTATTCGCCGTATCGTCGTTGACCCCGGCGCGGTCATTGTTTGTCGTGGTCCAGTTGCCAAATCCGTTTTCGAATTCATCGCAAGAATTCGCCGTCAACACGGCGCCTGACATCAGCGTTTCTGTAATCCGCACATCGTCGACATGCCAGAAGTCAAACCCGATACCGCCATTGGCGGGCGGCCCGCCGGAGCCGCCGATCTGACGAAACCGAACACGCGCATTGTCATGCAGCGCCGCCGGCGGCAGCACCACATTCATCACGAAGACCTCGCCATTCTGCGTGCCGTTCGCCGGAAACCGCGCCACCTCCGTCCAGACGCCGGCGGCGTCTTGATATTCGGCGACGAGGCTTTCATTGGCGCCTTCGGGATTCTCACTAAAGTCGTCGTCGCCCTTGCGCACCCAGGCTGAAAAATTCGCGCCGCCGACCGTCGACAAATTTATGGCGATGCTTTCTGACGAAACCGCGCCGCCGCGCGTGAACATTGCGCAGACGCCGCTGTTCGACGTGAATGTTCCCGTACCAGCAAGATTGGCGTCGCTCGCCGTCCAGTTTGGCGCCAGCGCACGACACCCTCCGCCCTGATCGAAAAGATCCTCAAACAGAATATCGCCGGGCGCCGCGAGCGCGCCGCCGCCGAGCGAAAGCGACAAAGCCCCGACGAAAGCAATGCAGCGCGCCATCGCCCGAAGCCGCGCGCAAAATCGCTCTAAAATTTCGGCGTTTGCAGGGTCAGGCACCGGCATCCAAACTCTTCGACAAGACCGCGCCTCAGTGCTGCGCACAATTGCGGGCAATGAGGGCGGGCCATCTCAGAATTGGGAAATATCGTTTGTGCGCGGTTAAATTGGTGCGAGTTGGCGGCTAAATCGCCTTAACTGTCGCCGCGATAAGCCGGCGGCGGTATCCGCAGATAGGCGAGCCGCTTGGTCTCCGAAAAATACCGCGCCTGCGAGTCGAGGACAACGCCGACAGCAAAAATGATGAACGCAGCCAACATGATGCTCGCCGCCAAAATCGCCGTCGGCAGACGCGGCACGAGACCCGTTTCAAGATATTCGACAAATACAGGCGCCGCGAGAATGAGCGAGAACAGACCGCCGAGAATGGAAATCAGCCCGTAAACATAGCGCGGCCTGTGGAGCCTCAGAAAACTCATCATACGGCGGAATATTTTCAGCCCGTCCGACCAGGTATTAAGCTTGCTCTCACCGCCTTCGACGCGCGCGCCGTATCGCGTGGCGATCTCGGCTGTCGGCATGCGCAGAAGCGTCGCGTGGGTCGCCATTTCAAGTTCGATCTCAAAACCTTTCGACGTCGAGGGAAAGCTTTTCACAAAGCGGCGCGAGAACACCCGATACCCGCTGAAAATATCAGTGAACTCGGCGCGAAAAAGATATCGAAAAAGGCCGCTGAACGCCCTGTTTCCTAGTACGTGGCCGGGCCTGTAGGCTTTGTCTTGCGCCTGTGCATCGCGCGGCGCCGTCTTGCGCACGCCGACGACCATATCAAGCGTTTGACGCTGAAGCGCCTCAATCATCAAGGGGGCCGCCGCGGGATCATACGTGCCGTCGCCGTCGGCCATCACAAAGATATCGGCTTCAATATCGGCGAACGCCCGGCGCACGGCGTTGCCTTTTCCCTTCATAGGCTCGAGGCGGACTATCGCGCCCGCGGCGCGGGCCGCCGCCGCCGTATCGTCCGTAGACGCATTATCATAAACGTAAATCGCCGCCCCGGGCAGCGCCTCGCGAAAGCCATCGACGACATTGGCGATCGCCGCCGCCTCATTATAGCATGGAAGGATGACCGCGATTGACGCGCCGGTCTGCGATTGCGGGGGCGCGAAAGCCCCCTCGCCGATCTCCGATGAATATGTCGGCGCGCCGTCCACGCCGCCTCAAAGTCCGGCGCGGATCAGCGGGGCCAGAAAATACTGATTGACCAGAATCTGGACGAAGCTTGCGCCGAGAAAAGCGACGATCGGGGACAGATCAAGCCCGCCTGTGGCCGGCAAGGCGCGTCTGATGGGGCCCAACACCGGCTCCGTGAGCCCCGTCGCCGCCCGCCAAATGGAATCGACCAGCTGATTGCCGCGATTGATCACATTAAAACTGAGGAGCCAGCTCATGACCACGCTGATCAGGAGGACAATCCTGAACAGATCGATGACCGCATTGAAAAGGTAAGCGACGGCTTGCACGTGACGATTTCCCGGTTTGGTTCGGTGATGGACCGCTATATCAACCCTTGAGACTTAGGACGCGTCGTTTGGCGGCGCAAGAAGCGCCCGCCGACGCAGCAGTTTCTATAAACAATTCCGACCGATAGCGCCTTCGCTCTGGAAATTTGAGCATAGGAACGCCAAATTGAGATTTCCCTAAGAATGGGCCGTCGCTCAGTCGGGATAGCGCGTGGTTCGAATGAGCCCCCCCTCTTCGAACCGTCCGCTTTCGAGATGACCAGCCTTATAACGCCTCTCAAGCGTATGTTATCGAAAACAAATCTGACAGCCTAAATAGCTAATACGAAAAAAAGAATTCAGCGTGCCAACCCCGGCTAGCTGCTACTTAGGCTTTCTTTCCATTATTTTGATCGTTAAATCGGAAAATCTTTCTGTCGCGCACTTTAATGCTTGCGCTTCATTTGGCGCCCGCAGGGGATCATAAATCCCCACAACAACCAACAACAAGATAATCACTTTTACTTTGCTCATGATAATTATTTCTAAGGCCGAATGCTCGTTGTCCGGAAAAAGGCCGTCTCGAATTCTGTGCCTTTACAAGTAATTACACCTCCAATGGCCGTCAACAAGTTACAGAACAACCTCGACTTGACTGCTGATCAAAATTAAAGTTATCCGCAAAAAATAGCGTCCTGCGGCATTCCGGCCTCAACGCTTCCCGGGATGGGCGTTAGCCGAAGTCTTCGGAACGTCGGCGCCACATGAAAGCCATTTGGAACAGAAAACACGTCATGATTTTGCAGACTTGACCCGATCCCTTCGAACCGTTCACCATCGCAATGATCGAGCCTTTTTTGTCGACGCCCGTGCGCGAAAGCGTACATAACTCATTCTCTCATTGGGGCCCGCGCCCCAATGAACCCCAGTGTTCGCAGCCCGAGGATGTGTTGCAGCTTCCGCGATAGTCAAACATCATGAAGCAGGCATCGACTGAGCCGGGCAAGCGCACATAGCAGCGCCTCGCGTTGTAGGCGCCGTCCGCATCAAAAGCAGCTCATCTTTTAATGAAATTTCGAATATTATAATAAAGAGACAAAATAACCATCGCTATTATCAATGTAGATATAATTAATCGTAACCAACCCTCTAGCGATTCACTTAAATATTTTAAAACGATAAAATGAACGAATAGCAAAAAATATGTCGAGAAAATCAGTATTTTACCAAACTTGGTTTGAATAAGTCTCATTTTCTTCCAGTCAATTAGAGTCCCATGAAATGGGTCTTAGACTTATTCCATCGTTCAGGCGCCCGCAATGACGCTGGCATCCAATAACGCGCTGGATACCGTCAAAAATACGGCATCACCAGCGTTGCCATATCAAGTAACTTCTTATGGCGCTAAAGGCTATGATAGCGACCGGCTTCGTCGCCAGATCGAGGCGCAAGGCGCTGCGCCGAACATCCCGCCAAAATCGAACCGTCGATATAAGCCCGGCTTTTCGCCGGCGCTCTACCGAAAGCGGAACGCTGTCGAAAGATCATTCTGCCGCCTGAAAGACTTCAGACGTATTGTAATGCGCCACGACAAGCTTGCCCGAAACTTTCTCGCCGCCGTTCAGCTCACCGCAACCGTATGATACTGGTTATGGGTCTCGGCCCTCGTTGCCGAGGTCAGCTACAACGCTTCACATAGGAATTTAAGCAGTTAAATGCCTCTTTTCGATTCTTCAAAAATATATTCATAAGTTTCCCGATCAATAAATTCGGTATAAAATTTTCCATTAACTTCATTTTTCAAAAGCTTATAGTTATTACATTTATCACCTACGTATATGGCATTGTTTCTCATTATAGGAACAAACCTGATTTTTCCAGCAAAATAAAAATCTGTAAGCTTTCGCTTTTCCTTATAAAAAAATTCTGAAGTATCTTTATTTGTTATATCATCTTTCAAGTAAAATTTATAATAACAATTGTATTGATTGCGATCTTGAAAATAATCGAAAGATATAAGTAAAAAAAGGATAATTATTAGGGATAAAAAATACTTCATTCGATTTCTCTAATTCATTGCGCAAGCTTGCCTTCGCAGCGAGTTATCAACAGTTGCTTCTTCGGGGCCGAGTCCAATGGCTGTTACTAGCACACCGACGGAGGTTGTTCCACTTATTGTAACTGTGCCTTGCCTTAATGGTCGTACAGGTATATCGAAAACGGTTGGTACACCTGGATTTAGTAATACAGTCCTTGTACTGCCAAAACCTGCGGCGGGACCAGTCGTTCTAATGTCTATTCCGTTGCCCGCAGCCCTTGGAATTCTTGGTCCAAATAACATAAAGATCCTGCCCATCGTTAATTGGTTACCAGTAGAAGAAGCCGAAACTCTGATCCTTGTGAAGGCATCAGATTCACTTAATGGAATAGCAAGGCTATTATTGCGCGTTACTTCCTCAAAGGGAAGGCTATTAAATGTCTTTGGATCGACTGGAACAGGAGACGCAAATGTTTGACTTGGGTCACACGGCATCATTCCATCAATCATCATTCGGTCATCGTCGCCACCTGCGCTCGCAGCGCCGCCTGCGGCCTCGGGTGCGAAGGATCTCCAACAACGGTGCTCGTTATACCCAGAACGAAAGCAGCTTGACCAAAATCTGCGCCACCCGTCCTAAAGGCCAATACACAGCCTGTTCCGCAAGATACTGAAGGCAAGTAGGGGCCGCCGCCAAACCCGCCGCCGCCGTCTTGCTGGCGCATTGAAGAAGGAAAATCGCCGCCTGGGCCTTGTCCTCTCAACCCCGTCGGATCCGTGAAGTTTACAGGATCATTTCCGACATAGGCGTAGATATTCATGCCGTCGCCGTAGCCGATGGGGTCCGGCGACAGGAAGCGGCCGGCGTCCGGGTCATAAAAGCGGGCTTTGCGTTGGGCTGAACGTGTGGACTGTGCGTCGCGGATGGGGGACACTCTCTCATCGCGTGCGCAAACCGCAGGAGGTATTGTCGATGTCGGATCAATCGCCCGCCAGTGAGGAAATTTTTGATCACGTCATTGTCGGCGCCGGATCGGCCGGCTGCGTCCTGGCGAACCGGCTGAGCGAAGACCCCGCGGTCCGCGTTTGCCTCCTCGAAGCGGGCGGGCCGGATAAAGACCCGCGCATTCACATGCCAATCGGTTTTGCGTTTCTAGGCGACAAGCACCAGGCGAACTGGTCTTTTGAAACGACGCCGCAAAGACATCTGAACGGGCGGCGCGGGTTTCAGCCGCGCGGACGCGTTCTCGGCGGATCAAGCTCTATCAATGCGATGATTTATATTCGCGGCTCGCGCGCCGATTACGACCATTGGGCCGCTTCAGGCGCACACGGATGGTCTTATGACGATGTCCTGCCGTATTTTAAGAAAGCGCAAAATCAGGAACGCGGCGAAAGCGCCTTACATGGCGTCGGCGGGCCGCTTAACGTCGCCGACCTGCGGCACAAAAATCCGCTGAGCGAGGCTTTTCTCGAAGCCGCCGGCCAAATTCAGCTACCCGCCACCGATGACTTCAACGGCGCAACGCAGGAAGGCGTCGGCTATTATCAGGTGACACAGAAAGACGGCCGGCGCTGCTCGACGGCGCGGGGCTTTCTGGCGCCGGCGCGCGAACGGGCGAACCTCACCGTCCTGACCGACGCGCGCGCTCTGAAGGTCGATATCAAAGACGGCGTCGCGCGCGGCATCGTCCTCCGCCAGAAGGGCGCGCCCGAACGCTATATCGGCGCGCGTCAAAACGTGATCCTGAGCGCCGGCGCGTTTCAGTCGCCGCAGCTTTTGATGTTGTCCGGCGTCGGACCCGCCTCGCATCTTAAAAACCACGGCATTGACGTCATCGCGGACCGCGCCGCCGTCGGCCAGAACCTTCAGGATCATGTCGATTATTGCGCGCTCTATCGCTCTGCGTCGCCGGAATCGGTCGGGCTGACGCTGAACTTTGCAGGCCGGTTTTTCGGAGCGCTTTCCGCATACAGAAAAAATGGCGCGGGTATGCTGACCTCGAACCTCGCCGAGGCGGGCGGCTTTGTGAAGACCGATCCGGCGCTTGAGGAACCAGATGTGCAGCTACATTTTGTGCCGGGTCTTGTCGACGATCACGGACGGAAAAAACACCTCGGCGGCGGCGTTTCCTGTCACGTTTGCGTTTTGCGGCCAAAGTCGCGGGGCAGCGTTTCGCTGGCGTCCGCCGACGCGGCGGCCGATCCCGCCATCGATCCCAATTTTTTCGGCGATGAAGACGACTTTGATCGCACCATGAAGGGCGCAAAGCTCGTCCACCGCATTTTTGATGCGCCCGCCCTCGCCATGCACCGCGGCAAGAGGCTTTATCTCGACGAAGCCGCCGGCGACGACGCACTCGCCGAGGACATCAGAAACCGCGCCGACACGATCTACCATCCGGTGGGCACCTGCCGCATGGGGACTGACAGCGATGCCGTCGTCGATCCGTCGCTGTGCGTGAACGGCGTTAAGGGGCTGCGCGTCGTCGATGCGTCGATCATGCCGTATCTCGTTTCAGGCAACACAAATGCGCCGACGATCATGATCGCGGAAAAAGCGGCCGACAGCATCAAAGCGCAAGCCGCCGCCGGCGCTGCGGCTGCCTGAGGGCGCGGGATTACACGTCCGGAAGGTTTCAATCGACACAGGCTCGAAAAATTTCAATTTGTTCAAGACGATCTGGCAATGTTGAATTGCAGCCGCGATTTAGTACACTTGTGGCGTCGCGATCATTTATCGGTGACGAAATTTGCAGTCGCTTGGGGGCGGCATACTGCATTTTGGGGGCATTATGGTCATCGCTTTACCAACTATCACACCGTTGCGGGGCGCTGGCGCTCGCTCGCCGGCCGCAAAGTTCATCGTTGCAAGCGCATCTTGCGCCGCCGCCATGATCGCCGCGGCGAGCGCGCAATCGGCGTCCGAACCCGCGCCTTCCGGTCAGTCCCAAACCGCGCCCGCCGTCATTGAGGGCGAGCAATTTGGCGCGCCCTCGCGCAGCGAAATCATCGCCGCACTGACCGAAGTCAAAAAGGAAGTCGCCGCGCTTCAGGCGGATATCGCCGAGCTCAACAAGGAAGTCGCCGCCAATGAAAAGGACATGCTGTTTTACAAAAAGCGGGCGGAAAAATTCGAAGCGTTGTTAGGCGTCGCCAAAGTTGATCTTAATACGTTACAGATATCAATGCGGAAAAACCGCCTCATTGATGACAACGCCAGCCTTCAAAAAGCGGTCTATGACCGCTTCTTTATCGACGCCGTCATAAAATATCAGGGGCAAAACAAGGTCGAAGAAAACCCTGACACCTTCGGATGGCCGAGTCAGAAAAATGGCTGGCTGACTTCGGTTGCGGCAATCGAATTGATCTGCAGCGCCGCCGTTGACCCCGACAAACGCGATCCGAATATTGTCTACAGGCTCGCAGAAATGTACCTGAAGGGCTGGGGCTTTCCAAAACCGTTTCGAGTAAACCCGGAAACAGAAACCAAAGCAGAAGAACTCGTCTCACGCGGCTCGCTTAACAAGTCGTGGTTTCTCGCACGCGATGCTAAAATTATTCTCGAGGCGGAGAAAAACAATCCCTTCAATTCCGAGGCAACGCGGTCTGAGAATGAAAAACTACTGAAAGAAGTCAACGATTTTCTTGCACAAGACGAATTTAAGGAATTCGAGTCTGAGAATTCGACAAGGCCGAAATTCGCCTATAACAACCAAGAGCTTTGTAGCCTTGACGATTTCAAAGTCAGCTCAAAGAGCGTCGCCGCCATCAAAAAGCGTGTGAAGAAAAAAATCGAGCCGTCGCTGAAGAAAATCGATGATGCGCTCAAAAAGGTGAACTAAGCGAACCTCGCGGTCTCACCGACACCTTATCAAGGAGCAGTCGCACCCATGGCTCTTTTCGCAAAAAGAAGGATGGTCGCCGACTTGTCACCCGTTCGCATCATTGCGCGCTTTTGCGCAGCGTCCGCAGCGGCTACGGTGATCACATTACAATCTGCATTCGCTCAGGACTGCGACCGTCAGATTTGTGCGCCGCCGCCGCCAAAGCTGAATAGCGTTGAGGTCGGGCCAAAAAAACAATTCAAATCGATCAACGCCGCTCTAAAACGTTTAGAACCTGGCGGCACAGTTACCGTTTATGCCGGCGACGGCAATCCGGGATTGCATTCAGATCAACCCATCAGGATCGATGTGAACGCGACCATCGTCGGCGCGCCCGTTCTCTCTGAAGATCAATCCGTGGTTAACCCAAATTCAAAACGCGTCCGTCTCACAGCAAACGGACAGTGTTTCCTGGTGAACCCGGGCGTTTCTTTAACGCTGCGAAATCTCAATGTCGCGGCGCAAGGCACTGGCGCTTCGGCCTGCATTTTTGCGGGAAAATCAGCGCGCGTCGAAATCGACAATGTGCGTATTGAAGTGCGCGGCGATCAGACAGGCCACGTCATCAAACTCGATCAAAAAGCAACGCTTGTCGCGCCGGAGAACTCTAAAGCGACGAGCGAGCTATACGGCTCGGTTCGAACCCAAAGGGAATTCACGAATGACGGACAAGCTGCGATTTTCGCTGCTTCAGAAGCATCGCTCAATCTTGATCAGACCCTGATGGTCGAAGACGTTTTTCGTGGCATTGATGCAGAGCATAGCGTGATAGGGGTCATTCGCGACGCGGAAATTATCGCCGATAAATATGACCTCAACATGAAAGGAAATGGCGAGGCCTGCGACATCGTTCCTGGCAAGGATTGCGGCCTGATATTTCTTGGCGGGACTCTCGGTAACCGCACTGAAGGCGACAGCACATCGGTCAATGTTGAGAGCGCCGCGGCGCTGATCTTTCAAGGTACAGATTTAATGAGTAACGGTATTGCTGTTGCGCCCGGAAGCTCGGTCAATATTGTCCTTGAGCCAGACTCCCGCAATCCCGAAAACACGAATAATGTATTCGGTGCGATCACGCTCGGCGACAACGTCCGCGGCAGGTTATCGATCACAAGCGCCATCATTTACACGCGGCGTCTTTTATCGCTGTCTCCCAACCCGAAAGACAAGGGCAATCCGATACACGAACACGCCATCAACATTGGCGCGGACTTTACCGGCGCGTTCGCGCTTAATGACGTCACGGTCAAAAACCACGATGTCGGCGTCCTTGTTGCCGACGCCGGCGTCGAAGACTCAATCGATATCAACGATCTCCATCTGACAGGCGTCGGCGAGACCGGCGTTGTCATTAAAGCTGCGGCGCCTGTTTCTGCGATCAAGAGAATCGATATTGACGACCTCAGGCCCAACAATGAGTTTGAGGCGCCGCTCAGGATTGACCGGGAAAACGGGCTATGCGACCGCGCCCGAAACAAACGCGATCGCCTGGGCGATATTGAAAAAAAGATCTCAATCAGGTCTTTTAGCGGCAAAGGCGCCGGCGGCGTTGAGCGCCGGATCTGCGAGCGGTAGCCGAACATCAGGACGTCGTCCGCGCTTCCGACACGGCGGCGCATCAGGTCGACCGCCCTTGTTTCAGCATTCGGCGTTACCTATCTTCGCTCCGCTGCCCGGCCCGTCAGGATTACATTCCCCGGGGCCTTACATTTCTGAATGGGAGCCGGCTCTGGCTTTGGCCGTGGCCTCAGCCACCTGGCGCCCACCTGGTCCTTAGGGTCCAGGGCGAATTAAACGTCCGACGGCCAGGGCGGCAATACCAGCCGAAAAGCAGTACCTATAGGGCGGTGAGAAAAGGCGGCGACCATGATCATTCCGCTCAGCCCGAAAATGTCGTTGAAGGAAACGCTGCGGCTGAAAATGGCCGGCGAGCGCAAAGCGGCGGCGCGCGCGCGGCCCGACGCCGGCGTTCATGCGGCGGCGCGGTTCATGGACGCCATCGCGCCGCAGCCGGGCGCGACCGTCGGTCTTTATCACCCGATCAATGACGAACTCGACACCAAGCCGCTCGCCGAAGCGCTGTTGGAAAATGCGTGCGCCATCGCCCTGCCCGTCATCGCCGGCAAATCGGCGCCGCTGGTCTTCCGCGCCTTCGCGCGCGGCGATGCGCTTACGCCCGGAAAATTCGGCGTCATGACCCCGCTGGAGACCGCCCCCGAAGCGGTTCCCGACATCATCGTGACGCCGCTCCTCGCCTTTGACCGGTTTGGAAACCGGCTCGGCTATGGCGGCGGCTATTATGACCGCACACTCGCAATGCGGCGCGAGGAAGGCCCCCTCATCGCTGTCGGCTATGGCTACGGCGTTCAGGAAATCGACGCCGTGCCGACGACGCCACTTGACGCGCCGCTCGACTGGATTATCACCGAACGCGGCGCGCGGCGGCCTGATCGCCCTCTGGAGTAATGCGCCTTAGAAAGGCGATTGAATGCGTCTCGGAATTTTTGGCGACGTTATGGGCCGGTCTGGTCGCCATGCGTTGATCGAACACCTGCCCCGGTTGCGCCGCCGCCTCGCCCTCGATTTTATCGTTGTGAATGTAGAAAACGCCGCTGGCGGTTTTGGCGTCACGGGGCGCATCGCCGATGAGATTTTTGACGCCGGCGCCGACGTTTTGACGACCGGCAATCATGCTTTTGATCAACGCGAGGAACTGGCGCTCTTCGACGATGAGGCGCGGCTCCTGAGGCCGGCGAATTTCCCGCAGTCAAACCCCGGGCGCGGATCGGGCGTCTTTAAAGCAAAATCCGGCCAGACCGTAGGCGTCGTTCACGTACAGGGCCAGCGCGGCATGGCGCCTATCGATGATCCGTGTGCGGCGGTCGATCGCGAGCTTGACGGTTTGTCGCTCGGCCGGGAAGCTGACGCGATCATCGTCGATTTTCACGCCGAGACGACGTCGGAGAAATATTCGATGGGGCACTATCTTGACGGCCGCGTGAGCGCCGTCGTCGGCACCCACACCCATGTGCCGACAGCGGATGATCAGGTGCTGGCGGGCGGCACGGCGTTTATGACCGACCTTGGCATGTGCGGCGACTATGACAGCGTGATCGGCATGGAAAAATCAGAACCCCTGTCGCGCTTCGTCAACAAGATCCCAAGCGGGCGGATGTCGCCGGCAAGCGGGACCGCGACGTTGTGCGGCCTGATTGTGGAGACAGACCCGAAGACCGGCCTCGCCATGGACGCCAGAGCCATCCGTACCGGCGGAAGACTGCGCGAGGCGATCCCGGATGTCGAACCTGCATGAGCGACCGCCTCCGCTTTGATAATCCCGGCGCGGTCTCGAACCCGCTCGGCCTTTACAGCCATTGCGTCACTGTCCCGGAGGGCGCCGAGTTGCTCTTTCTTTCCGGTCAGGTCGGCGTGCGCCCCGACGGAACGTGCGGCGAGAGCGTGGCGGAACAGGCCGATCAGGTTTTCGCCAATATTGTTGCGATTTTGAAAGCGCAGCGCCTCAGCGCCGAGAACATTGTGAAACTGACGACGTTTATGGTGGCGGGCTGCGACGGTCAGAAAGTGCGCGAGGCGCGCCTGAAACATCTGGGCGAGCACCGTCCGGCCTCAACGGCGGTTTATGTCGCCGCGCTTGTCGATCCTGCCTGGCTTGTCGAAGTCGAGGCGATCGCCGCGCGTAATCCCTGATGGGCTGCGGCCGGCGACGCCAGACGTCACCGAACGTAGGATGCGCCGTTAATATCAAATGTTGATCCGGTGGCGGACGGACACGCATCGCTCGCAAGGAATGCGATCATTGCGGCGACTTCTTCGGGCTGTGCGACGCGGCCGAGCGGGATATCTTTCACCGCTGCGGCGCGGTTTGCGATATCCTGCGGCGCCATGCGGGTTTCAACCCAGCCCGGCGCGATGGCGTAGACAAGGATGTTCTCGCCGCTGAGCCCGCGCGCCAGGGTCTTTGTCATCGCGTTGACAGCAGCTTTTGAGGCCGCGTAGCCGGCATGATCGACCCCGTCGCCGCGATAGGCGGCGCGGCTCGCAATATTGATGATCCGCCCGCCCCCTTTTTGCCGGAAATGCGCCACCGCAGCGCGACAAATGTCGGCGGGCGCTTTCACATTAATCGAAAGGGTCGCCGCCCAGCCGACATCCCATTCAGCGTCCGGCCCGTCGAGCGGCGTCGGCAGATAAACACCCGCATTGTTGACCACGACATCAAGACCGCCGACGGCGTCGACTGCGCACGCCACAAGCCGCGCGCCGGCGCCGGGCTCGGCGAGGTCTTCCAGCGCCATATTTCCGCCCGCCGGCATGACCACATCGCGGACGGCGTCGGCCGCGGGGCTCAGCTGGGAGGCGTGGGCGACAACGCGCGCGCCTTTTTCCACGCAAAGCCGCGCAGCCGCCGCGCCGATGCCGCGCGATGCGCCCGTGATCAGAACTTTTTTTCCCTCAAGCGTGTCCATAGCGCCGTTATGGCGCCAGGCCGCGCAGCTGCGCAAGGCGGGCTTGAATCCCCCGCCCCTCGCACGCTAAACCCTCGCTTCACAACGCGGATCGAAAAAGAGGTCTCCCATGGCGGGTCATTCCAAATGGGCCAACATCCAGCATCGCAAAGGGCGCCAGGATGCAAAGCGCTCGAAGATGTTTTCCAAACTGTCGAAAGAGATCACTGTCGCCGCCCGGATGGGCGCGCCGGACCCCGAATTTAATCCGCGGCTTCGACTGGCCATTCAGGCCGCAAAGGCTCAGTCGATGCCGAAGGACAATATCGAGCGGGCGATCAAAAAATCCACCGCCGCCGATGAGGCGAACTATGAGGAAATTCGTTATGAAGGCTTCGGGCCCGGCGGCATCGGCCTGATTGTCGAAGCGCTGACCGACAACCGCAACCGCGCCGCGAGTGAAGTGCGGTCAACCTTTTCAAAAAATGGCGGCAATCTCGGCGAGACCGGATCGGTGTCTTTTATGTTCGACCGCGTCGGCGCAATTTCCTATCCGGGGGACGCCGCCGATGAAGAGGCCATGCTGGAAGCCGCTATTGAGGCGGGCGCCGACGATGTTCAGACAACGGATGACGGCCACGAAATTTTCTGCGCCGCCGACAGCCTCGCTGAAGTCGCCGGCGCATTAGAAAAGCCCTTCGGCGCCTCGTCTTCTGCAAAGCTGATCTGGAAACCGCAGAACACGATTGAAATCTCCGGCGGCCCCGCCGAGACATTGATGAAGCTTATGAACGCGCTTGAAGATTGCGACGACGTTCAGGACGTCTATGCGAATTTTGATATTTCCGATGAGGAAATGGAGCGGCTCGCCGGCTGATCAAAGCGCCGTTTCGCGGCCGCGCCACAATTTGAAAACCTTATGCTGCGGCGCTTTGAGATGAGGAACCGCGTCGCGCGTGCGGTTTGATAAATAGCCGCGCAGGATGCGCCCGGCGGCGCCGTGGCCGACAATCAACATCGGCGCCGATCTTTTTTCCGCGCGCAGCTCTTCAAGAAACGCGCGCGTGCGGCCCGAGGCGGCGGCGTAGCTTTCCCCGCCCGGCACTTCAAAGGACCATTTATCCGTATCGCGCGCCTCGAACGCGCCCGGCGTCTCGGTGTTGATCTCGTCAGGCGTCTTTCCGTTCCAGGCGCCGAGATCGATCTCAATCAGCCGGTCGTCGAGCATGTATCGCCGCGCCGGCAAGTCGAGCGTCTTGCGAATGATCTCGAGGGTTTCGGTCGCGCGCGACAACGGGCTCGCAACACAAAAGAGCGGCGCGGCGCGCCCCAACGCTTCGCGCAAGGCAAGACCGTTGCGCGCGGCCTGATGCCGGCCCGTGTCATTGAGCGGGATATCGGCGTGACCCTGAAACTTCCGCGCCGCGTTCCAGTCAGTCTGACCGTGGCGCACAAAATAAACGGGCCCCGCGAGCCTGATCTGACCGCCGGGTAAGGCGCGGCTTTTAAAAAGCTTCAGCATCCCTTATTGCGGCCCCCTCTTCTAAGCGGCGGAGCGCCTTGCGGATGCAAGGCCGGCTCTTTTTTGTTTTGCGCGCCGGACCCGTGTCGCCGCAAGAATTGACACGCCCTTCAATTATTGGTGCATGTAATCAAGCGGCCAGCAGCAATGCAACCGTGCGCCGACGCCGCTTTTTTAACGGACAATAGGCCATTTCAAGGTAAGGAAGGCCGCGGCGCCGCGAGAAGCGCCGCGCCGCTAGGGAGGGGGCGAACCGCTGCGCGGCGCCTTGGTAATCGGATGAGCCGCCTGTTTGTGGTGAGCGCGATTGTTCTGACGGGTCTGTGCCAGCTTGCCCGCACGCCGCCGGCGCATGCAGGCGTTGCATCCCGGTACGCGGGGGCGCAATCGGCTGGGGCGCAAGTGTCAGTTGGGCAAGCCATCGTCGCGCCCGACAACAACGCGCCTCCGATCGATTTCCAGACATACTCCCCATCGCTAACCGCAGTGCGCATCGCGGTTGATGAAGCCCCCGTTATCGATGGCAAACTGGACGAAGACGCCTGGCGAAAAGCCGCGCGTACGGAGGACTTTTATCAGGTCCTGCCCGAAGACGGCGCCGCGCCGACCCAGCGCACTGAAGCGTTTTTGATGTATGACGCGAAGAATTTGTATGTCGGGATTTACGCCTATGACAGCGAACCCGATAAAATTCAGCGCAACCTGATGGAGCGCGACCCGCCGCTGCGCGACGACGACGCTGTGCGCGTCCTGCTCGATCCGTTTGGCACCTTTCGCGACAGCTTCTTTTTCGGCATCAATCCGAACGGCGCACGCAGCGATGCGCTGACCGAGAACGGCAATAATTTTCGCGGCGAATGGGACACGATCTGGCAAGCGAAAGCGCGCGTGGTTGACGACGGTTGGGTTGCAGAATTCCAGATCCCATTTCAATCGATATCATTTGATCCCGAACTCGACGCGTGGGGCCTGCAGATCATCCGCACCATAAGGCGCAACAATGAAGAAATCCGCTGGTCGAATATCGACCGTGCGCGCGGCCGGATCGACCTGACAAACCGCGGCAGGCTATTGGGCGTCGACAATGTCGATCCCGGATTCGGCCTTGAAGGTCAGCTCTTCGTCACTGGCGCTGTGAGCCGTGATCACGAATTACAGGACACCGATCTCACGCTCGATCCGAGCGCGAATTTTTTCTACAAAATCACGCCGTCGCTGACAGGCTCGCTCACCTTCAATACCGACTTCGCCGACGCGCCCCTCGATTCCCGTCAGGTCAATACGGGCCGGTTCTCGCTCTTCTTTCCCGAAACCAGAGATTTTTTTCTGCAGGATTCAGCCTCCTTTGAGTTTGGCGGCCGGGTCTTTCGCCGCTCGAACAACGGCCTGCCCTTCTTCACGCGCAATATCGGCATCGTTGACGGCGCGCCCGTTGATATCATCGCCGGCGCCAAGCTTTCCGGCAAACAAGGCCCCGTCAATATCGGTGCGATCTCGACGCGGACGGCTGCGACAGACGATTTTTCCGGCCAGACCTTGTCGGCTGTCCGCATAGCGACAAACGTCCTGGCGGAGTCAAAAATTGGGCTCATCGCCACGCATGGCGATCCGGACCGTGAGACGACCAACACTGTCGCGGGCGCCGATTTTCAGTACAGGAATTCAACGCGCTTCGGTGCCGGGCAATTCAACGCAGATTTTGCGTTTCTGCGGAGTTTCACCGACGGCGAGGCCGGGTCATTTTTCGCTCTCGACGCCGGCTATCGCGGTGATGTGTGGGGATGGAATGCGCGCGCAGAACAGCTTGATGAGGCCTACGCCCCGCAACTTGGTTTCGTCAACAGAACCGGCATCAGGCGCTATCGCACCAATGGCCGGCGCCGCTGGCGGCCGTCACAAGGCGTGATCAGGCGCTATGATTTCGGGCTGTTCAACAATCTCGTCACCGACCTTGATGATGAACAGCTCGACCGGTTCTCCGGCGCATTTTTTAACCTTGAGAGCAATGACGGCGATTTCTTCGAAGTCGAATACCGCAATGCTTTTCTTGATATCCGGGAGAGTTTCGATATCGCCGGCGAACTCCCCGTCCCGGCTGGCGAATATCGCTTTAACGAGGTCGAAGTCTCTTTTGGAACCAGCGAAGCGCGCAAGATCGCCGTTGATGTCGGCGCTGAATGGAGCACGATTTTTGACGGGCGCGTTCTTGAGCTGGAGGCCGGGATCGCGTTCAGGCCGAACCGGTTTTTCAGGCTCGAAGCCGAGTATGAATATTCCGATTTCGATCTGCCGACGGGGCGGCTTGGCGTCCATGTCGCTTCCATTGAAAACACCATCGCCATCACGCCCGACATGACGATCAAGTCTGAAATTCAGTATGACAACATTTCTGAAACACTGACCTATTTCGGCCGTTTCACCTGGGAGCCCATCCCCACCCGCGAAATTTTTGTCTCGCTCGGCCATTCAGCGCTGATTGAACGTCAGGATTTTCCGTTCTCCTATCGTGGCCAGGCAACGGGATTTTCCGTCAGACTGGGCCACAAGTTTCGCCTCTAAGGCCTTGTCCGCAGACTGAAATCCTGACACGGACAATACGCGCATGACGCGCATGACGCGCATGACGCGCAGGTGAAAACACCCGTCATTTTCTTATACTACTGTAAATACTGCGCTTTCTGAATTTCGACGTTTTTTACCTCAACAAAGTGACCTTCCTCACAGCAGAGCGTTGCAACCGTAAACAGGTAACGGTCGGCCAAAGACGTCGCGCGGTTTACCGGCGTCTGCGGCCCTAGTCATCGTAACCAATGGGGAGAGAACACAATGACACGTTTTTCAAGCACACTAACAATTGGCGTATCGATCGCCGCGTTAGCCGTCGCCGTTACCGGACACGCGCTGGCGGAGACCGACCATGCCCATGAAGCGACAACGGTTGACGCCGCCGCAATCGCCATCGCCGGCAATGGCGAGTTGTCATCGGCGCAGACGGTTGTCTTGAACCAGGAGGCGCTGGAAGCCTCCGGGCAGGCGCTGCGGCTTTTTTCATCCGTCAGCCAATTGTCGGGCGATATCGTCCGGCGCGATCTTGCCGATATGCTGGCCGCAAGCGGTCTTGACCGCCGCACGACGCAGGCGATCGCCAATGAAACGCTGCGCGATCTCGACAGCGAAGGCGTCTCGCATCTTCACTGGGACCAACGCGTCTCCGGCCTGCGCGTGCACGGCGCTTATGTCCGCGCCGCGTTCAATGAGCAAGGCGAGCTCATCCACCTGATGCACCGGTTGGCGCCGCTTGGCGAACTCGAACCCGCCGCGCCGCGCATTTCAGCGCAAACCGCGCTGAAAACCGCGATTGCGGCCGCTTTCGGTGAAAAAGCGCCGACGCCAGGCGTTGCGCAAACCGAGGACGCCGTCACCACGTTTGACGATAACAGCTATTATTTTCAGGCGCCCACAGTTGAACAAATCGTCATCGCCAAATCCGACGGCGGCGTTGAGCAAGGCTTCGTCGCCGAAATCTGGCGCGACAGCGACAACCTTCTTTATCAAATTGTGGTGGACGGCGACGGCGCGATTGTCGCCAGCGAATTGCGCACGTCCAACGATCGTTACCGGGTTTATCAGCGCAGTCCCGGCGTCGCCGGACAGCAAATCGCGTTCATTCCAAATTCCGGCACCACGCATTCTCCGGCCGGCTGGCTGCGTCCCGTGACGCAAGGACGGCGCTGGATCCGCGGTAACAATGTCAGCGCCTATCTTGATCGCAATGAGAATGATAATCCGGACACGTTTGGCGCGCTCGTCAGCAACCGCGAATTCCTGTCGACGACCAATCTGTCGATTGATCCGAATAACGGGTCCAATCCCGATGCGGCGGTGACAAACCTGTTCTATCACAACAACATCATCCATGACCGGCTTCGCGGCCACGGCTTCACCGAAGCGTGGGGTAATTTTCAGGTCGACAATTTCGGTCTCGGCGGCGCCGGCGGCGATGCGGTCAATGCGGAGGCGCAGGACGGCTCACTCCTCGCCAACCCGCCCCTCAACAACGCCAATTTCGCAACGCCCGGCGACGGCTCGGCGCCGCGCATGCAGATGTATCTGTGGAACCGGACGACGCCGCGCCGCGACGGATCGCTCGATAATGACGTGATCTACCACGAATACGGCCACGGCCTCACCTGGCGCATGGTGGGCGGCATGAGCGGGTCGGTTTCCGGCGCGCTTGGCGAAGGCATGTCCGACGTAATCGCCATACTGATGAACGGCGAGGATCGCGTCGGCGAATATTCAACCAATGATCCCGACGGCATTCGCTCCGAACGCTACCGCGACCACACCGAAACGCTCGGCGATTTCAACGCGGCGCGCGGCGTGCATCGCAATGGTGAAATCTACGCCGCCGCTGTCTGGAGACTATACGAAATCTTCCAGCGCGAAGGCATCTCAAGCTTTATCTTGATGGATTACGTCGTACGCGGACTGCGTTTCACGCCATCCAACCCGACCTATATCCAGATGCGCGACGGGCTTTTGGCCGCAACGCCAAGCAATCGCGACTGTCTGGTCTGGGAAGCCTTCGCCGCCAAGGGCATGGGCCTTTCCGCCACGATGACGGCGGGCGGCGCAACCAGCGAAAGCTTCGGCCAGCCCTCGAGCTGTGCGTTCAGAACACGCTTCCGCGTCAGCGACGCCGGCACGACAGAAGGCGGCAATCTGTGGTTCCTCGTGACGCGCAGCGGCCTGTTCACCTCGTCGCAATCAAACTCGGTTCAGTACCGGACCCTCAACGGATCGGCGCGCGCGCCAGGCGATTATAGCACGCGCAGCGGCACGCTGAGTTTCTCGCCGGGACAGACCTCGCGTTACGTAATCGTCCCGACAAACAATGATACGTTTTTCGAGTTGACGGAAACGATGAACCTGCGCTTGTCGCTGCCGACAGGCAATGCGAGCCTTTCAGACAATAACGGCGTCGGGTCGATCCGTAATCGCCTGGTCGCCATACCCGGCCCGATCATCACCAGCGAGAGCGAACAAGACGTTCAGTAAAACGCGATGTTCTCCGCAAGAACCCCGGGCCGTCGGTCCGGGGTTTTTGCCTCAGATCAGCCCTGCAAGCGGCGACGACGGATCGGCGTATCGTTTCTTCGCCATCCTGCCCGCAAGATAGGCCTCGCGGCCGGCGATCACGGCATGGCGCATGGCGCTCGCCATCAAAAGCGGATCCTTCGCTTCGGCGATTGCAGTGTTCATCAAAACGCCGTCGCACCCGAGCTCCATCGCGACAGCCGCATCCGACGCGGTGCCGACACCAGCATCTACAATAACGGGTACGGAAGATTGCTCGACAATCAGGCGAATATTGACCGGGTTCATGACGCCGAGCCCGGAGCCAATGAGCGAGCCGAGCGGCATGATCGCGCAGCAGCCGACATCTTCGAGTTTACGCGCGTAAACAGGATCGTCCGAGCAATATACCATCACCTCAAAGCCGTCCTCGATCAGAAGCTTCGCCGCCCGCAAGGTTTCTTCCATGTCGGGGTAGAGCGTTTTCTGATCGGACAGGACTTCCAGTTTCACCAAAGACCAGCCGCCCGCCTCGCGCGCCAGACGCAACGTCCTGATCGCGTCGTCAGCGGTAAAACAGCCGGCGGTGTTCGGTAAATAAACGTATTTCTCCGGATCGAGATAATCGACAAGCAGGGGTCTGTCTTTTTCAGTCAGATTGACGCGGCGCACGGCGACGGTCACCATCTCCGCGCCTGCGGCTTCTGCGGCGCGCGCATTTTCCTCATACGTTTTATATTTGCCGGTGCCGATGATAAGACGCGAGGAAAAAGTCCGCCCGGCGATGGTCAGATGATCGCTCATGGCCGCCCTCACCCGCCGCCGACAAACTGGACGATTTCAATACGGTCGCCATCGGCGATTGTCGTCGTCTCGAATGCGGATTTCGGGACAATCGAAAGATTGCGCTCAACGGCGATCTTGCGCGGCTCCAACTCCAGCCGCGCCAGCAGGTCGACCACCGCCATCGGTTCATCGAATTCTTTACTCTCGCCGTTTACAGTAATACGCATGTCCGATAACGCCTTAAATCCGCTGTCT
This sequence comes from Pseudomonadota bacterium, assembly GCA_038531315.1. GTDB lineage: Bacteria > Pseudomonadota > Alphaproteobacteria > Caulobacterales > Parvularculaceae > JAJFFW01. Next base: position 57,639 of record JBCBBT010000003.1, on the reverse strand, counting down.
TTTTAGAACGCAGCCAATATGGGAGCGCCGCCGCCCGGCGCCAACCGTCCGCCATGACAGAACCCACGGTCTATATCGTTAATGGCCCAAATCTCAACCTGCTCGGCGCGCGCGAGCCGGAGATCTACGGGACGCAAACCCTGTCGGATATCGAGACGGAGTGCCGTGTCGCGGCGCGCAATTTGGGGCTGGGGCTGGTTTTCTATCAGTCGAATCACGAAGGCGCGCTGATCGATTATGTTCAGGAGGCCGGCCCGCCGGGGAACGGCAAGGGCGCCGCGCTGATTATCAATCCGGGGGCTTATACGCATACGTCGATCGCCCTGCGCGATGCGGTGGCCGCCTGCGCTATTCCGGTGATTGAGCTGCATTTGTCGAATGTCCACGCCCGCGAAGCCTTTCGCGCGCATTCTTATATTAGCGGCGTTGCGACGGCCGTTATCTGCGGCCTCGGGGCCGGCGGCTACACGCTAGCGCTTGACGCGGCGCACCGGCTCATTAACAACCAGAGCCCATAAGTTAATGCACATCCGATTTCATAATCGCTTGAGATTGAACAAGAATGGCTGAAACAAAAAAGAACGCAAACACCCTCGAAGTCGACTGGATCCGCGAATTGGCCGGTATTCTTGACGAGACCGGCCTGACTGAAATTGAAATTGAAAAAGCAAACATTCGCGTTCGGGTTGCGCGCGGCGGCGCGGTCGCGGCGCTTGCCCCGGCCCCGGTCGCGCCCGCCGCTGCGCCGGCCCCTGCGCCGGCGCCTCAGGCGGTGAACGAGCCGGCGCCGCAACCAGCCGCGCGCGCCGCCCATCCGGGCGCCGTTCCCTCGCCCATGGTCGGCACCGCCTATCTGGCGGCCTCGCCCGGCGCCGATCCCTTCGTCAAGGTCGGCGACGCTGTCGCCGAGGGGCAAACCGTGCTGATCGTCGAGGCCATGAAAACCATGAACCCCATCACGGCCCCGAAATCCGGCAAGGTCGTCGATGTTCTGGTTCAGGATGCGCAGGCCGTCGAGTTCGGCGAGCCGTTGATGATCATCGAATAAATGCCGCGCGGGCGACGACAGGGCCCGCCGCGCGCCGTTCGTAAACGGAAGAGTTTCCAGACAAGCAATTCAGGTCGCCATGTTTGAAAAAGTTCTGATCGCTAACCGGGGTGAAATCGCATTGCGCATTCACCGGGCGTGCAAGGAACTCGGCATTGCGACGGTCGCCATCCACTCGACGGCCGACGCCAATGCGCTCCATGTCCGCCTCGCCGATGAAAGCGTCTGTATCGGTCCGCCCCCGCCCAAGGACAGCTATCTCAACATTCCGGCGATCATCTCGGCGGCTGAGATCACCGGCGCGGACGCGATCCATCCGGGCTACGGGTTTTTGTCGGAAAATGCGCGCTTTGCGGAAATCGTCAAAGCTCACAACATCACTTTCATCGGTCCCGATGCGGACCATATCAGGGTGATGGGCGACAAGATCACCGCCAAGGACACCGTCGGCAATGTCGGCATTCCACTGGTGCCGGGGTCCAATGGCGGCCTTGATACGGTCGAAGCGGCAAACGCGGCGGCGGACGAAATCGGCTACCCGGTGCTGATTAAGGCGGCGTCCGGCGGCGGCGGGCGCGGCATGAAAGTCGCGGCGAACGCCGATGCGCTGAGCGAGGCGTGGAACACAGCGCGCGCCGAATCGGCGGCCGCCTTCGGCGACGACACCGTCTATATGGAAAAGTATCTCACAAAGCCGCGCCATATCGAGATTCAGATTATCGCCGACAGTCACGGCAATGTGGTCCAGCTTGGAGAGCGCGATTGCTCCTTGCAGCGCCGTCACCAGAAAGTGCTGGAGGAGGCATTGTCGCCGGCGCTGACGCCGGAAGAGCGCGCAGAGATCGGCGAAATCGCCCGCTCCGCCGTCGCCAGGCTCGGCTATCTCGGCGCCGGCACCATCGAATTTCTGTACGAGAACGGACAGTTTTTCTTCATTGAGATGAACACCCGCCTGCAGGTTGAACATCCAATCACCGAGCAAATAACGCGCTTTGACCTCGTGCGCGAACAGATCCGCGTCGCCTCCGGCAAGCCGCTCAGCATCAAGCAGGAAGACGTTACGTTCAAGGGCCATGCGATCGAGTGCCGGATTAACGCCGAAGACCCGATGACGTTTCGTCCGTCCCCCGGCGAAATTGACTATTTCCATGCGCCGGGCGGGCCGGGCGTGCGCTTCGACAGCGCGATATATACGGGCTATCGCATTCCGCCCTATTACGATTCAATGATCGGCAAGCTGATCGTCTTCGGCGATGACCGCGACCATTGCATCGCGCGGCTGCGGCGCTCGCTCAGCGAAATGGCGTTATCCGGCGTCGACACGACAATCCCGCTGTTTATCGATCTGATCGAAGAGCCCGATTTCCAGTCCGGCGATTATCATATTCACTGGCTCGAAGAATGGCTCGCGCAATCGGCGTGATGGCTTGACGGCGGGACGGCGCGTCAGGCCGTCTTAACGCCGCATCGCGCCAGGCAAGCCGGGCGCTGTGTTCGCTTGCAGCGTTACCTTACTACGTTGGCTTACTGCGTTGGCTTGCAGCGGCGGGCGACATCACCGATATTAGCGTTATGGCCCGCGACAGCGCTCATTCGATTTCGCCGGAAGAATTGCTGAAGGCCTACGCGCTCGGCTATTTCCCGATGGCGCAACATCGCCATGACCCGCACGCCATGTGGGTTTTGCCCGATGAACGGGGCGTTTTAATTCTCGCCGAGGCGCGGGCGCCGCGACGGCTTCGCCGCACCATCGCCAAGGCGCCGTTCGACGTCCGCATCGACACAGCCTTTAGCGACGTCATCGCGGCATGCGCGGCGGAGAGCCCCGGGCGTCATGAGACCTGGATCAACGATCAGATTATTGAGGCGTATACCGAGCTTCACGCCTTGGGGGTCGCCCATTCGGTTGAGTGCTATGAGGGCGGCGCTCTGATCGGCGGGCTTTACGGCGTCGCCATCGGCGGGATCTTCTGTGGCGAGAGCATGTTTTCGCGCCGCACTGACGCCAGCAAAATCGCCATGGCGCACTTAATCGCGCGCCTGAAGATCGGCGGCTTCAGTGTGCTCGACACGCAGTTCTTTACCGAACACCTCGCCCAATTTGGCGTCATCGAAATCCCGGATGCGCGCTACCAGGACCTGTTACGGGAGCATTTAGGTGAAAAGGGCGACTTCTCAGCGGCCCCGGCTCAATTGGCGGCGACAACCGTTTTGCAATCGATCACCCAGACATCATAAACCGGGTGCTCAAGGCCATTCAAAGCCGGCGTTGAAGCAAACATCCAGCCGGAGAAAATCATCTCGCCGTCAGAAAGCGCCGCAACGTCCGCCGCGGCGGCGTCCTCACCCGCAGCACTCGGAGCGTCGGCCGCCTCGCTGGCGGGCGCCGCATCCTCTAATTCATCCGCATCAGGATTATCTACCAGCGTCGTGACGTCGCCGGCGTCATCGGCCGCGTTTGCGTCGGCGCTCCCCTCATCGCCAATACCGAGATCGAAAATCTGCAAAAACGCCGTCGTCTCCGGAAACTCTTCCGGCGGGCGCGTGTCGCAGTAGCGCGGCACAATCTCAAGACGGCCGAAGACAGCGACCTCCTCGATCGGCGCTTCAATGTCGGTATAGCGCGCAGTGGTTTTATTGAGCGCACGCAACGTGACCGAGACCGGCGTGCGGTCTTTCTGGGCTTCAATGTCCGCAAACGGATCATCGGCGCGGCGCGACAGGTCGGCCAGCTCATCATCCGGCGCCGAGCGCTGGACAGCGACGGGCTGCAATTGTTGCGCCGCCGCCGCAGACACATGAGCCGCCGTAAAAATCGCTGCAGCGGCGCCGGCCCATTGTCCCGTTCGCCAAGATTGTCCTATTCGCCAAGAATGTCCTGTTCGCAAAAATCTCTGCGCCATTATAAATCTCCAAGCGGGTCTTCACCCGCCGCATCGTCGTCTTCGCCTGCCGCATCGCTGTCTTCATCCGCAGCGACGTTCGACGTGAAGGCCTGAACCGCGAGGCCGAGAAGATCGACCGAGCCGCGGGTGATGGTGATCGCATCGCCGGCGACCAAAAGCTCTTCGGCCGCGCCGGGCTCAATTGAGACATGGGCCCCGCCAAGCACGCCGTCGGAGACAATTTTGGCGATTGAATCTTCCGGAACGGGAATGCCGTCGGCGATCGCCATCTTCACGGTCGCCTCGAACGTCTTCGTGTTAAGCGCGCTTTCGCGGACGGCGCCAATCTTGACGCCGGCCATCCGCACTTCGGAGCCGGCGGCGATCCCGTCGACGCGGCCGAACACGGCGGACAATTCGTAAGCGCCGCGCTCAATATCGCGCCCGCTGACATTGTAGGCGTAAGCCAGAAACGCAGCCGCAAGAGCGACCACAAGAACTCCGATGATGGTCTCGAAAAATCCGGCGCGCGACATGGTGAGCTTCCTCATGCGTTCTGGGGGCGTCAGCGGCCCGGCCCAGCAGGTGGCAAGGCGTCAGGCGTCCTCCGGGCTCCAGGCCTCGTAGCCCTTTGAAATCGTATCATCGCCATCGGGGCGCACAAGGCTGCCGGCGGGGTGATAGGCGAGCGGCGTGCCGGTCATGTTGGGCAGGTGGTCCTTCTCCCAGACCTGACGGCGCAGCGGCGCTTCGGTGGGCGGCTGATCGAAGGTATGGTGGAGCCAGCCATGCCAGTCCGGCGGCACCCGCGAGGCTTCGGCGACACCGTGATAAACGACCCAGCGGCGCGAGCGGCCCATCGCGCCCGACGGATTGGCTTCCTCGTAATAACGGTTGCCCTGCTCGTCCTTGCCGACAAGCCGTGCGCTGCGCCGGAACAACGTAAAGGCGGTTCCCATCGTCGCGCCGTTCCACCAGGTGAAGATACGCTCAAACATTTCTACTCTTTCGACCGTCGGTTTTATCGCCAGGCGCGGTATCACGCCCGGTCGGCTGGAATATGGCGCCGACCGGCTTTTGCGTCCATAGCCCGGATCTGCCGCGCTTTTCCGCGATTTGGCTGGCGATTTCGTGGTTTTCCGGCGCCTTTCGGGGCGGCTGGACACGGCCCGCAAACATTGAGAATGAGCGCTATGGAGATTATATTGGCGCAGGGCGATTCGCGGCGCTCGCCAAGCGAAAATCAACCCACATTCCACGACGTATTCGAAGGTTTTTGACACGTTATGCGGATTGACCGCCGATACACAAAAACGCCCGGAGCGCCGCTCGATGCGATCCGGTTCAAACGCGCGGACAGCGAAATCCGCAGCCTTGACGGCGCGGCGATCTTCGAGGCCAAGGATATCGAAGCGCCGCGCGCCTGGAGCCAGACGGCGGTCGATATTCTGGCGCAAAAATATCTGCGCAAGACGGGCGTGCCCGCCAAAACCAAACGGGTCGCGGAAAAGGGCGTGCCGGCGTTTCTCCAGCGCTCGATGCCCGATGTCGCGGCGCTCGCCAAAATGCCGGCCGAGGAGCGCTCCGGCGCCGAAACCAGCGCCCGCCAGGTGTTTCATCGCCTCGCCGGCGCCTGGACCTATTGGGGCTGGAAGAGCGGCTATTTCGACAATGAAGCCGCGGCGCAGACATACATGGACGAAATGCAGTTCATGTTGGCGCGCCAGATCGGGGCGCCAAATTCGCCGCAATGGTTCAACACCGGCCTTTACTGGGCCTACGGCATTGAGGGCGTCGGACAGGGGCATTACTTCGTTGAACCGGACACCGGCGGGGTAACCGCGTCCGACAACGCATATGAGCGTCCGCAACCACACGCCTGTTTCATTCAATCCGTAGACGACACGCTTGTCGGCGACGGCGGCATTATGGATCTGTGGCGACGCGAGGCGTTGCTTTTCAAATACGGCTCCGGTTCGGGAACTAATTTCTCCTCCATCCGGGGCGCCGATGAGCGCCTGTCGGGCGGCGGCAAAAGTTCCGGATTGATCAGCTTTTTGAAGGTCGGCGACAGCGCCGCCGGCGCCGTGAAATCGGGCGGCACGACGCGCCGCGCGGCCAAGATGGTCATTGTCGACGCCGATCATCCGGACATTGAAGACTTCGTGCGGTGGAAAGCGGTCGAAGAGGAAAAAGTTGCAGCCCTCGTTGCGGGCGCGCGCGCCATGGGCGCGCATTTGCCCAAGGTGCTCACCGCCTGCTGGGCGCAGGAAGGCGACGACCGCCTTGACCCGAAGAAAAACGACGCCCTGAAAGCGGCTGTCCGCGGGGCGCAGAAAGCGTTCGTGCCCGACGCCGCGATCAAGCGCACAATCGAATTCGCACGCCAGGGCTTCAGGGAAATCGATATTGCGGACTATTCGCTCGACTGGGATTCTGAAAGCTACCGCACCGTATCTGCGCAGAACGGCAATAACTCGGTGCGCGTCACGGACGCCTTCCTGAAGGCGGCGCTCGAAGGAGCGCCGTGGGCGCTGACGTCGCGCCTTGACGGCGAGACGGTCAAAACGGTGAACGCACGCGAGCTTTGGGACGCGATTTGCGAAACGGCGTGGGCCTGCGCCGATCCGGGGCTTCAATATCACGACACGATCAATGCGTGGCACACCTGCCCCGCGGGCGGCGAGATCAGGGCTTCCAATCCGTGCTCTGAATATATGTTCCTCGACGACACGGCGTGCAATCTCGCCTCGTTGAACCTGGCTAAATTCGCAAAAGCAGAAGGCGGGTTTGACGTCGATGCTTTTGAACACGCCTGCCGCTTGTGGACGGTGACGCTCGAGATCTCTGTCGCGATGGCGCAATTCCCCTCGCCCGAAATCGCACGGCGGTCTTTTGATTACCGAACGCTCGGCCTTGGCTACGCCAATCTCGGCGGGCTCCTGATGGCGGCGGGGATCGGCTACGACAGTCATGAAGCGCGCGCCATTTGTGCGGCGGTCACATCGGTGATGACGGGCGCGGCCTACCGCACCTCGGCGGAAATGGCCGGCGTCGCCGGGCCGTTCGCGCTTTTCAAGGAAAACCGCGCGCCGATGTTGCGGGTCCTGCGCAATCATCGCCGCGCCGCCCTCGCCGCCGATGACGCAGACGATTTTGAAGATCTCGCCGTAGAGCCGATGCGGTTTGACCGGGCCAATTGTCCGTGGAAGGAATTGACCGACCGCGCGAGCCTTGTCTGGAATGAGGCCTATGAGCTTGGCTCGCTTAACGGCTTTCGTAATGCGCAAGTCTCCGCGATCGCGCCGACCGGCACCATCGGCCTGATCATGGATTGCGACACCACGGGGATCGAGCCGGACTTTGCGCTGGTCAAATTCAAAAAACTCGCCGGCGGCGGACATTTTAAAATTATCAACCGCGCCGTGCCTTCCGCGCTGAAAGCGCTCGGCTACTCGCCCGATCAGATCGAGGACATCACCGACTACGCCGTCGGGCGCGGCACCCTTGAAGACGCGCCCGGCGTCAGCCTCGACGATTTGCGCGGCGAAGGCTTTGAAAGCCGCCATATCAAGGCGCTGGAAGAACGACTGAAAACCGCTTTCGACATCACTTTCGCATTCACGCCGCATGCGCTTGGCGAGGATTTCTGCCGCAATGTTCTGGGCTTTGAAGACGAACAGCTGACGCAGACCGGCTATCGCGTGTTGCGCGACATCGGGTTTTCCGATGAGGAAATTCATACGGCGAACCTTTATTGCTGCGGGGCGATGACGCTTGAGGGCGCGCCGCATCTGCAGACCCAACATTTGCCGGTGTTTGATTGCGCCAATCCCTGCGGCAGGATCGGATCGCGCGCGCTGTCGGTCGATGCGCATCTGACGATGATGGCGGCGGCGCAACCTTTCGTTTCCGGCGCCATTTCGAAAACGGTCAACATGCCGTCGCATGCGTCGATCGCCGATTGCGCCGGCGCCTATATGAAATCCTGGCGGCTCGGCCTGAAAGCGATCGCGCTTTACCGGGACGGCTCGAAATTGTCGCAACCGCTGAGCGCGGCCCTCCTCGCGCCGGACATCGACGACGTCGAAGACAGCGCCATGGATGCAGCGCTCGCCGAAGCGCCGATGACGGAAAAATCGAAAATCGTCGCGGAACGAATTGTCGAACGCATCATTGAACGCACCCCGGGCCGCCGGCGTCTGCCCGACCGGCGCAAGGGCTATATCCAGAAAGCGATTGTCGGCGGTCACAAAGTCTATTTGCACACCGGTGAATTCGACGACGGCGAGATCGGTGAAGTCTTTATCGACATGCACAAGGAAGGCGCGGCATTCCGCAGTCTGATGAATAATTTCGCCATCGCCGTTTCGCTCGGCCTGCAATATGGCGTGCCGCTGGAGGAATTTGTCGACGCCTATGTGTTCACGCGCTTCGATCCGTCGGGACCCGTCCAGGGCAACGACCAGATCAAACATGCGACGTCGATCCTCGATTACATTTTCCGCGAACTGGCGATTTCCTATCTTGGCCGCAGCGATCTTGCGCATGTCGATCCGGCCGAAAGCGCAGTCGATGCGATCGGACACGGCGTTGAGGGCGAGAAAGTGCGCGAGGACGCAGCGCGCCTGATCTCCAAAGGCTTTTCGCGCTCGACCGTGTCCGACAATCTGGTTGTCCTGCGCGGCGGTGATTTTGACCGGCGCCGGCGCGACGCGGAAGAAGCGCTTGAAGACATCGACGTTGAAGACGAAAGCGACGGCGACGCGCCGGACGCAAGCGGCGGCGATGAACCGGCCGCCATCGAGGCGCAGATCGCCAAGCTTGCCGATGCGGTCAATCAAAAGGCGCCGCGCGGCAGCCTCGCCGACCCCGCCGGCGCGCAACGTCAGGCGAAGATCAAAGGCTATGAGGGCGACGCCTGTCCCGATTGTGGACAGTTCACCCTTGTGCGCAACGGCGCCTGTCTCAGATGCGACAGTTGCGGCGCCTCGACGGGCTGTTCTTAGGACCTGCGTTACCATCCGTTAACGAACGAATAGCCGGTCGCCCAAGGCTTTACGCCCGGCGCATTATAAAATTCTTTACCGCTCATTAAGCGAACTTTGAGGCTTGGCTGTAACAATGCGGCCAGAATTTTCGTTGCGCTAATCTTGCGCCGAGGGAGAAGCCCATGATTCGCCTGATAATGCTGATCATCCTGTTTCTGATTATGGTGTTCACCGTCATCGCTGAACTCGTCGCCGGCGCAGGCCAGACGGGCGTGCGCAAGGCGGGACCGATCGAACAGCTGGGCAAGGACATTTCCAAAAGCCTCAACAAAGCCGACCGTATTGCGCCCGACCTTGCGAAGACGCTCGACGGCGTTGACATCAAGCTGCCCTCGCTCACCAAGCAGGAAGAGGCGCCCAGCATGGCGCGTCAGGACTACGCGGGCAAAGACTTCACCGGCGGCAAGCACGCGGAGGAATTGTTCTCCGGGTCGACCGTGTCCGAGGCGACGTTCACCGGCGCCCTCCTCGACGGCGCAATCTTTGTCGGCGCGCAAGGACCGAAAGCCAACTTCACCAATGCGCGCTTGTCGGAGGCGGATCTGTCGGCGGCGATATTCAAAAAGGCGATCTTTGCCGGCGCCGATCTGGAAAAAGTCGTTGCGCGGGCGAGCGATTTTGAAGGGGCGAATTTTTCCGGCGCCGATATTTCCTTTGCAAGATTTTCCGGCGCGACGCTCTCCAATATCAGGATCGAAAAAGCCTATGCGCCCGGCGCGGTGTTTGTCGGCGCCATCGTCCGGAATGTCGACTTTTCCGGCGTTGATCTGACAGGCGCGCGGTTCAACAGCGCCAATCTCGGCAAGGCGGTCTTTGCGGGCGCCAACCTCGCGGGCGCAGATTTGCGCGGCGCGCAGCTGCCGGGCGCGGACTTGTCCGGCGCACAAGGCCTGACCGAAGACCAGCTTTACGGCGCCTGCGGCGACAGCGCGACAAAACTGCCCGAAGGCCTTGCGCTGCCGGACTGCGTCGCGTCCTGAGCGGCATTCCTCAGTTTCAATACTAATAGTGGCTAACGCGTCTCGCGATCGCGGCGGAGCACCGTCGGATCGAGGGTTTGCAACGCCTCAATGGCGCGGGCCGAAAGGCGCTGCGTGATCGAGGCGAACGGTCTTTGACCGTCGCCGCGCTCGCCCGCCCGCGACGATGTCGCCGCTGCGGCCTGCGTCAAGGGTTGCGGCGCAGATTGGGATTGAAGCGCAGATTGTAAGAGCGGCCGCGCTTCAACGCGGTCGCGCGCTGTCCCAGCCGCCGTTGCCAGCGCGCGCGTTGCCGGCGCGCGTGTTTCAGCGGCGCCGCCCTCAAGCACACGGCCCTGAGCCACGCCGCCCCCAGGCACGCCGCCCATGGACCGCTCAAAGCTTTCGATCAGCGCGCCAACCGAGCGCGGAACGCCGCGGTCGTAAAACACCGGCGCATTGGCTTTCGCCGCCGCTGGCAAAAGATCAGCAGCGCGCGCATCGCGCGGGGCCGCCGCCAGCTTTTTCGCGCCGGCGACGCCCAGGAAATGCGCCGCATAAACCTCGCCCGGCGTTGCGGCGCGTCCGAGATTGGCCTCCAGTGCGGCCTTGTTTTCAGCGACCAACTCACCCGCGAGCGACGAGGCGGCCGCGGCGTCAAACCGCAAATCCAGAATTTGGGCGCGCCGCGCGGCGTCGGCGACAGCAAAGCGTCCGGTCGCGTCACGCTCGATATCGGCGGCGAAGTTTCCAAGCCCGTGTTTGGCGCCGTGGTTTTTCACCATCGCAAACCAGGTTTGTTCGATAAACTGAAAAAGACCGGCTGCGGACGATGTCGCCGCTTTCGCGCCGGCGTCAAAGGCGCTCTCGCGCTCGGCGATCTTGTAGAGCACATCAAATGTCGCGCCGGTGCGCGCCGCCGCCTGGCGCAGCGTCGCTTTGAGGCCGGCGTCAATCGCCTTGCCCGCAATGGCCGTAATCTGACTGGCGGCGCCCTCTGGCATCTGCGTTGCGTTCTCCTGTCGCGTGCGGCCCCAATATCCCAAAACAGGGTCAACAAACGCTGAACGCGCGGCCCGCGTTAACAAAAGATGACCGGGCCCCGTCATGGATCGAAGCGCTCAATCGAAAACGGTATAAACCAGTGCGACAGCGCGCCGTCCGCGATCCGGTCCGCCAGAATGTCGGCGGTCAGCGGCGCCAGCAGAACGCCGTTGCGAAAATGGCCAAGCGCGTAAAAGAGCCCGCTAATTTCCGGATCGGGGCCGACAATCGGCGCCCTGTCGCTGGTCGCCGGACGCAATCCGGCCCAGCGCGCCCACTCACGCAATCCCGCGAGCCCCGGCACGACGCCAGTCGCCGCCTCGCGCAGCGCCGCAATCGTCTCGTCATCGGGGACAAGCGTCGCGTCATGGGGGGTTTCGCTGGCGCCGATGACAATCCGCCCGTCCGATTTCGGACAGATATAAGCGCCCTCGGTGCGGATCGTGCGCTGAAGGGCGAGCCCATCGCCGGCGAGTGCTAATGCATCGCCTTTCACCGGGAAGAGCGCCGGCGCGCCATCTGGGCCGCGATCACGCGCAGAGGCGCGGGATAAACGCGGGACCAACGCAGCGGCGGAAACGCCCGCGGCGAGCACGACAGTGCGCGCAAAAAGTTCACTGCGATCGGCGAGGCGCACGCCTTCGATGCGCCCCTTGGATGTCAAAAGGCGGACGACTTTCGCCGCGCGCAGGAGGCGCCCGCCACGCTTTTCAAACGCCGCTTGCAAGGCGGCGAGCGTCGCGGGCGGATCGACCTGTCCGTCATCCGGCGCCAACAAAGCGCCTTGCACCGTGTCAGCGAGCGCCGGCTCATGGCGGCGCGCGGCGTCAGCGTCGAGCCAGCGGACGGCGGCGCCTTGTTTTTCGAGCGCGTCGTGGTCGCGCTTTAACCGGTCGCACGCTTCGCCGGAAAACGCGGCGCCGATGATGCCTTCGGCGCGGTAATCGATCGCGTTGCGCGGCCCCTCGTCCGTCGTTGAAGGGGCTTGCGCAATTTTCTGCGCGTTTGTTTCAACATTGGCTTCAATATTGAGATCGCGCGCGAACCCGCGCCATCGATGGAGACTGTCGACGCCGGCGTTGTAAAGCGCGCCGGCGAGCGGGCCCGCGGTTTTTTCAAACGACGGCGCGAGCATGCCCGCAGCGGCGCGCGTCGCGGCGGGACCGCCCGCATCGATGACGGTCACGGCGCCCCCGCGCGCGCGCAGGCGCCAGGCGAGCGCCATGCCGATGACGCCGCCGCCCACAATGATCGTATCGCTCGATGCCGTCATGATAATGAAAACCGCCTGGCGCCTGATCGCGCGACTACACACGCGCGCAACTCAACACGTGCGCAACTGCGCACTTGCCCGGCACGCCTTACGCGCTCGAAAATCACTCTGCAATCGGCGCGCTGTCGCGATCGCCGACCGCGCCCGCAGAAAGCGGCGCCTGGGGGCGCGGCGCATACATGAGCCGCGTCTTTTCTTTTGAGCCGGCGGAGGATCCGAAAAAATAATTGACCACCGCCGCCGTCATGGTCGCCAGCGCGCCGAGCATGATTGAAAATTCCGTTTCCGCGCCCGCCGGCAGTTTGCGCGCGACCATGACGCCAAGCACGACGAAAAATCCGCAGATGATCAGAACCCCGAGCACCGACGGCGCCCAGTCGTCCATCAATTGCTGACGCTTGCGCGCGCTGTCGCGATCGCCGGCGTGAATGCGTTCTTCTTCGACAGCGGCGTTGCGCAGCGCGATCCGAAACGCATGGTCAGCTTCGCGCAAGGCGATCAGCTGTTCGGGGCTCGCCGTTTGCAGCGCGCGCTCAAGTTCGGCGTCGCTAACCGCTTCGCGGCCCAAAACAGCGCGCGCAATCGCCGAGACCGCCGCACCGGCGAGCGGCCCGCCCAGCGCGTGCGCCAATTGCGGCGCCGCGTCCGCGATTGCGCGTTTGATCCGCCCGCGGCCTTGTTTCCGCTTGCGTTCGGATGTTGTGTCGTCTTTCGCCATGGCCAAACTCTTTCCGTTCCTGTTGCGCCCTCAAAAATGAGCGGGCGCCTTTGACGCGGCGCCTTGATGGTCAAGACCGTCGCGCTGGTCGAGCGGCGGATCATAAGGCCGTCGCACCGCATGCGGAAAAATTTCCTACAATTTGTCGCAAACGTTTCCCCGCATTGTGGGGACCAATCGAAAAAATACCGGTATTTTAAGAAATTAGGTTTGCATTTGTGAGCGGATCAATTCATTTTCCGACTTGTGATTCGGTATTCGCGTCACGCATTAAACGCGAAAACGTAATCATTTAGTCGCCGCAACGGGGTATGGGGCGGGGTCGGAACAAAAACGAGCGCTGGCGGTAACGGCGGTCTCGGTTTTGATGAGGTGTCCTTGAAATGAGCTTATGGGGCCCGGCGGCATTCGCCGCCGTATGCATCCTGAGTCTGTCCACGACCGCCGCGGGGCGGCGCGCCGCATCGGCGCCGGCCCTGTTGATGCTGGCGGGGGCGGCGTTATCGCTCTTTTATCGCGCCGTCGAATTGCCGTTTGCGCCCATGGAAGCGATGGCGGGCGCGGCGGAAGCGGGGCTCGCGGCGCTGGCGTTCGCGTCGGCGGCCCAGTTTCGCGTCAGCCGCTTTGCGGGCCGCTGTCCGGCGGCCTTTCGCCTGACGATCGGCGGCGCGCCGTTATTTCTATTGGTTTGTTCGCTCGCCGCGTTTGTGTTGCTGCCGCAATTGACGCTGGCGTCCGCGCTGTTGCTCGGGGCGGCGCTGATGATCAATGGCGCCGCCTTTGACCGACGGGCGGTGATCAATGCGCCGGCGCCGGCGGAAATCAAAGCCGCTGTTCGGCTGGAGAGCGCGGCGATTATCGCTTTTGGCGCCCCGGTTGCGTTGTTGTTGGCGGCGCTTGCAACCTCGCCGGGCGCGCACGAGCCTGCGGCGGGACCGTTATTGCAGGCGAGCCTCGGCGTCCTGAAAGGATTTGCGCTTGGCGGCGCCATCGGCCTAGGCGTCGCCCGGTTCGGCAACGCCCTGCGCCGGCGCACGCGCACCGCGATGCAGCGCGCCGATGGAAAATTTGCAATCGCCGCCGGCGTCGTCTCGTTCGCCGTCGCAAAGCTCGTTGCCGGCGATGCGCTGATCGCCGCGCTTTCGGCCGGGCTTTTATGGGGCGAGGAAACCGGCGCCCTCACCTCGTCGCGCCTGCGCCTGCGGCGCGCGGTTGAACAAGGCGTTGCGCCCGCCGCTTACTTTGCGTTCGGATGTCTGTTTGCACCGCGCATCCTGCAAGCCGATCTGTTGTCGATTGTCTTTGCGGTCGCTGCGGTCACGGTCATGCGCGCGGGCCCGCGCCTTGCGATCCTGCAGACGCCGAGCCTGCCGCGCGAGTCGCAAGCATTCCTCGCATGGTTCGGCGGCGCGCCCGGCGCGGCGTCTGCGCTTTTCCTGATGATGCTGTTCGGCAACGCCGCGCTCGTTGATCAGGACGCAATCCTGACCGTCGGCGCGCTCGCCGTCGCCGCCGGCGTCATCGCCGCGCGGCTGACCTCGCGCCCGCTCGCGAACGCCTTCCTGCGCCAGCGCGCCCTCGCCGCGAAACGGCGCTTTTACGCAAGCTAGGGCGTTTCAGCGGCGGCGCAGCTCATCAAGCGCCGCTTTAATCTCCGTCACATCGTCGCTGATTTTATTGGTCTTTTCGATCATGTCGTGAACGAAGGTGTCAGAGTCCTCCTCCACCACGCGCACAACAATCGCCACAAACAAGTTCAGCATGGTGAAGGTCGCGATCAGAACGAAGGTCAAAAAGAAGATCCAAGAATTCGGATGCGTCTCGCTGACCTCGGCGGCGATATCGGGCCAGCCTTCAAGCGTCATCACCTGGAACAGCGTGTACATCGCGGAAAAGACGTCGCCGAACAGCGCCTGGTGTTCCGCGCCGTAAAGATTGGCGGCGATCACCGCGAAGACGTAGACGATCAAAATCACGATCAGCCCCACCGAGGCGATGCCGGGAATGGCGTCGAGCAGCGCCGAGACGACAACCCGCATGCGCGGCACCGCCGTGACCAGGCGCAAAACCCTCAGCACCCGGAAGGCGCGGATCGCGGCGAGACCGCTGGTCGCCGCCGCAAGCGAGACGATCACGATAATGAAATCAAAGATGTTCCAGCCGTTTTTGAAGTAGTCGGCGCGATAAGCGATGATGCGCAACGCAATTTCAGCCGTGAAGCCATAGATGATCGCACGGTCGATCATCTGCAGCGGCCCGCCAAAGCTCTGTTTGACGTCGGGGAGCGTTTCCGCGCCAAGGATGATCGCGTTGACGATAATCGCAATCAGCACGACCGCCTGAAACGCGCCGCTCTCAATGATAATTTTCAGCCGTTCTCGCATCGACGACGCATCTTTTCCCCAACCGCAGCAGTTTTGGAGCGTAGAAGGATTCTCAAGCAGTCAGAAATCCTGCGCGTCCTGAAATTTCTGCGCTGCGCGGCGAACAAGGTTTGGACTGGGGCGCAAAATCCGCTATGCGATGAGGCTTTGGATCAGGAAAATCGCGATCCACGAAAATCGCGATCAACAATAAGGACCGTCCAGTGCGGGACGACGAACCGGTCACGATGACGCCTGACAGCAAGGCCATCGACGCAAGTACAGATCGCACGGGACCGGTTCACACAGGTTCGGATCAGATGGGGCCAGATCGCGTCAATGGCGACGGCGCGCGCGCCGGCGGCGCGCCAGCCCCGTCGCGGGTCCGGTTCCAGTCAATTGTCGAGGCTGACATCATGGAAGACAGCGGGGAAAAAGCGCCGGCGGCCGCGCAGGGACAAAGCGCCCCGCCCCTGACGGCGACCGGCGCCGGCGCAGAGCTTGCCGCTGCGCAAGAGGCGGCGACGCCGTTGCAGCCGCTCTCCGCCCCCCATCGAAACTGGAACGCGCTCAGCCGTCAGGTATGGCAAACAACGAGTTGGGGCGCGATCTTTCTTTTCTTCTTTATGGCGATCGGCTGGCCGGTCGGGGCCTTTTGGGCGCATCTTGATCTATACGGCGCCTCGAACGGATGGCTGGCCGCCTTCTTCAGCTTCGACTGGCTGCGCACATTTTTCAGCTTCTTCGGTCCGGAGCACGCCCTCGTCACGGTGTTCGTGCCGGCGTTGATTTTCCTGTGCGGATATATTCTCTCTCACGCGTTCAAGATGTTGCACGCGGCGCAATTCATTGCATCGGCCGCACAACAGTTCATCCAGCCCGACAAGAGCGCCGTCTACAACGCTGAATCTGTTGGCTTAGCGGTTCGCGGGCAAATGGAGGCGCTGAACACTGGCGTCGACGGCGCCTTGCAGAGCCTCGCCGCCGTTGAGGCGATGATTCGCAACCATGTGACCGCCATCGAACATGCGGGCGCGGCCATTGAGCAGCGCGCCAGCGGGGCAGTCGGCAAGGTCGCCGAGGAACGCTCAAGACTGATTGAGCTGACCGAGAACCTGAACGCGCAAGCCGACGCCTTCGCCACCGCCATCGCCGAACGCGCCCAGGCGGGCGTCGTCGCTATGGGCGAGGCGAGCGATCTTTCCGCGCGGGCCGAAACCGATCTCGACGAGCGGCTTTCGCGCCTTGAAGCCGCCGCCAGCAAGGCGCTGACCAGCTTCCAATCGCTCAACGACGCCGTCAAAGGCGCCGACAACACCTTCCAGGCGTCGGCGAGCGCGCTGGAAGCGAGCGCCGAGCGAACACGCGCCGCTGCGGCTGACGCGGCGACGGCGGCGGGCGGCGCGCAGGAAACCGGCGACACCCTCGCTGCACTTTCAAAAGACGCCCTCGACAAGGCCGCGCAAAGCGCCGCCGCCGCCGGCGACGCCGCCCGCGAGGCCCAGGAAAGCGCCCGCGCCGCGGCCGAGACAACAGCGCAAACCGCCGACGAGATCAAAAGCGCCGCCGGCGCGCTGCAAGAAAGCGCCGATGCGGCCGCCGCCAGTGCGGACGGCGCCGCCCTCAAAGCCCGTGAAACGATTGAGGCCCGCAATAAAGCGCTGAGCGAGGCGCGCGCCGCGCTTGAAAAAGAAAACGCCCGTCTTGAATCCCTCATCGAGGAACAACGTCAGCGGGCGGATCGCCTCGCGGACGCCATCGCGGCGCAGACCGAACGCCTCGCCGGTTTGTCGAAAGCCCAGGCCGACGCCGCCGAAAATTTGGCGGCGACGCCGGCACCCCTGCTCTTTGCGTCTCCCGAACGCGGCGGCGCGCGCGAGGCCGACGTCCTGTCGCTGAAAGGCGGCGCTGCGCGCCGTCCCGCGGCGCTCCCGCGCGAGCAGAGAGCGCCCGGTCCGGACACGGATCGCCTTGAAGAACTCGCCCGCGATATTGCCGAGCGCCGCCCGGCCTCGAAAACAACGCCGCCGTCCGGCGAAGCGCCGGCGCCGCGCGCGCCAAAATCGGCGCAACGCCAACAGGCGCGAAAACCGGCCCCCAAAGCCAAGGGCGATGTCTCATGGCGGGAAATTCTTGACGCCGCCGACGACGGCGAGCCGCTCGACCTGAAGACAGCCGCCAAAGCGGCGCCACAAACAACGCGGGGACCGGGCGCGCCGGCGAGCGACAAACCCGCCGCACAGCAGCGCGCTGAAAGCGCAGAGGGTGCGGCCCCCCGCAAGGACATCGCGCGCGCCAGCGCCAGCAACAGCGACAGTGACGACGCCGACGCGGACGCCGACAAGGCGATCCGGATCGTTCACGAGCTACAGGACTTCAGCCGCAATCTGGAAACGCGGCTTTATGGCGAACCGCCGCCGGCGCTGGTCGAGCGCTTCGAGCGGGGCGACCGCAATGTTTTCGCCAACCGCATCCTGCGGCTCAACGAGAACGACGTGAAGCGGCGCATACGGAGCGAATCGGCGCGCGACAAGGAATTCGAACGCGCGATCCACAAATTTCTGCAAGGCTTTGAAAGCCTGCTTGAAGACGCAACAACGTCCGACACGGCCGATGAGGAGCTGGAGGAGTATCTCTCCTCGCCGCTTGGGCGGGTTTATCTCCTGATCGGGGCGACGGTCGGCTATTTCGCCTAGAGCGCGACGCCCATGAAAAGCCGTGATTTTTAAGCGGCGATGGCGGGGCGGCGCCTAACTGGCGGCGTCCTCGAGCGACTGCGCTGACAGCGTCCAGTTGACAATCTCGCGCAAGACATCTTGCGAGGCGGCGTTAAAAGCCTGCCCGACTTCGGCGACATTGTCGCGGTCAACCGGCGCTTTTTGCGAGAACAGCCGCGACGCCAGGACTTTACCGCGCCGGTTTACGAGCTTTGCGAAAATCGCCGTTTCGACGACCGGCGCGCCGCGCTCGTAATGCACCTGAAAGGACCGTAAATCCGTGCGCAGAATATAATCGGCGCCGGGCATGGAAATGCTGTCGCCGACGTCGAGAATGCGGCCGGTATTTTCAAAACTGCGCACCAGCGCCAGCCGCACCATCTGGGTTGAACGGTCCGCCCATTCGCCATTGGCGTAATATTCGATCTGTCCCGGCGCGCGGCTCAGCGCGATCTGCGCTGTATCGAAAGCCCGCGAGGCTGTGGGGTCGGCGATCGCGAGAGACCAATTGACCGGCGCGCCCGCCTCGCCCGCAAATGTCACCGGCGGTATCGTGTAACGCGCAGAAGGCGGCGCAACGTCCGGCAGAACGTTGACGCAGGCCGACGCGGTCCCCGCCGCGAGCGCAACAAACAAGGCTCTTAAAGTCTTTTTCATCAACGCCCCCGGCTCCTCAAAACACAACCGATACTGATTAAACGCCGCGCCCTGCGGTCTTGTTATTCTTGTGTCGCCTCATAACGCGGCGCTGAATCCCCCAACAGATACCCGCGCGCATCCCGGTCAATCTCGCGCAACACCTGATCGAGCGTGCGGAAAACGCGGCGCGCCTCGACCATGGCCGGCCCGACCTGGGCAAGGCCCTGATCGGTGAAAGCGGCGAGCGGTTCACGGTTTTCGTCAACAACGCCGCGCAAATCCTTCAACAAGGCGCGCGCTTCGGCCATCGTCGCTTCCGCCTCGACGAGCGCGCCTTTCGCATCATCGCCGATCAGCGCATCGAGCTTGGCGAGCGTCTGATCGAGTTGCTCGGTCATGCTGGCGATGTCTTCGGTGATTTCGGCGAGGTTTTTGACCGTTGCGCCGAGGCTTTCTTCTTCCTCCGCGACGGCGGTGATGATCGTGTCGACGCCGGCCATGATATCGTCAAAGTGCTGAATATTGTCGTCGGACAACAGCCGGCTCGCTGCGGCGATCACATTGTTGGAGCCTTCGAAAATCTGCGCGATGCCGCCGGCCGAGGCCTCAATCGAGGGCACGCCCCGGATGGTGTCCTTCAACAAAGGCTGGTCCGGGCTGCCGCCGATAAACTGAATGATTGCAAGCCCGGTGAAGCCGACCAGTTCAAGCTCGGCTTTGGTGTCGGTCTTGATCGGGGTGTCGCGCTCGACGCGCACGCGCGCGACAACGACGGACGGGTCCTCCTGATCGATCGTCAGTGTTTCAACTTCGCCTTTCTGGATGCCGTTGAAACTGACCTGCGCGCCGACGGTGAGGCCGGAAACGCGGTCCCTGAAGACCACATCATATTCGTCAAATTCGCCCTGGCTCTGGGTTTGCAGGATGATGTAGCCGAGCATGCCCGCGACGACGATAAAGACGAACGCGCCGATGATGACGTATGAAGCGCGGGTTTCCATTATTCAGCCGCCTCCAATGCGACATCGCCCTTGGCCGCGAGCGCGGCGCGCCCGCGCGGTCCGGAAAAATACTCCTGAATCCACGGATGATCGGACTGGCGCACGTCCTCAAGCGGGCCGCACTTGATCACTTTTTTCTCCGCCAGGACCGCAATCCGGTCGCAGGTGGCGTGCAGCGTATCGAGGTCATGGGTAACCATAAACACCGTTAACCCTAAGGATTCCTTTAACCTGTTGATCAGATCGTCGAACTTGGCCGCGCCGATCGGGTCGAGCCCGGCGGTCGGCTCGTCGAGGAATACAATCTCAGGGTCGAGCGCCAAAGCGCGCGCAAGCCCAGCGCGTTTTTTCATCCCGCCAGACAATTCTGAGGGGTATTTGTCGCCGGCTTCCGGCGGCAGGCCCGACATCGAAATCTTGAGCGCCGCAATATCGCGCGCAAGCGGCATCGGCAGCGAGAGATGTTCGTGGATCGGCGCCATGACGTTTTGCGCCACCGTCAGCGATGAAAACAGCGCGCCGCCCTGGAACAGAACGCCCCAGCGCCGCTCGATCGCGATGCGCTCGGCCTCCGATGCGCCATAAAAATCCTCACCGAAGATTTTGACGACGCCCGCCGACGGCCGTTTCAGTCCGATGATGGCGCGCATCAAGACCGACTTGCCGGTGCCCGAGCCGCCGACGACGCCGATGATCTCGCCTTTGCGCACCGTCAGATCGAGATTGTCATGCACGACAAAATCGCCGAACTGGGTTTTAAGCCCCCTCACCTCGATGATCCCGTCGTCGCCCGCGTCCGCGGCCCGGCCGGGCGGCATGACGTCATCATCAGTATACGTATTGAGATCGCCGACCATCAGAAATCGATCTCCAGAAAGAACATCGCAAAGAAAGCGTCGAGAATAATCACAACGAAGAGCGCCTGGACGACCGACAGGGTTGTCCGCTGGCCGAGCGATTCCGCGCTGCCCTCGACATTCATACCCTGAAAGCACCCGATAACCGCGATCACGAAGGCGAAGAACGGCGCTTTGATCAAGCCCGCCCAAAAATTCTGAATGACGACGACATCCTGCATCCGGCCAAGAAAGAGCGCCGGGGAGATATCCATCGCCGTCCACGCCACGAGAAGCCCGCCGACAACGCCGAGGACGGCCGCGATGAACGCAAGCAGCGGCAACATAATGACCAGCGCAAAGACGCGCGGCAGCACCAGAACCTCAATCGGATCAAGGCCGAGCGCATGCATGGCGTCGATTTCCTCGCGGATCTTCATCGATCCGATTTGCGCCGTGAAGGCGCTGCCCGAGCGGCCGGCCAACAAGATCGCCGCCAGCAAAACGCCGAACTCGCGCAGCACGGAAATCCCCACGAGCTCGATCACGAAAATTTCCGCGTTGAACTGTTGCAGGATTTTAGCGCCCATGAACGCAACGACCGCGCCGATCAGAAATGACATCAGGCCGACAATCGGAACCGCGTTGAAGCCGGCTTCTTCCATGTGGTGGACGGTCGAGGTCAGCCGGAAACGGCGCGGCGAGGTGAAGACGCGAAACGCCGTCGAGATCGTCAGGCCGACAAAGCTCAACACGTAAAGGCTCGCGAAATAGGCGTCGACGGCGCCCTTGCCGAGCCGCTCCAATACTCTCAAGACCGCGCTGGTGCGCATCGGTTCAACCGGACACGGCGCCAGATGCGGGCCCACCTGGTCGAGAAGCGCCGCATGGGTCTCGCTTGCGCCCGTAAAGCGCGAGGCGTCGCCGCGCTGGGTGCAGGCGCGCATGATGCGCTGCAACACCATAGCGCCGGCGGTGTCGAGTTTATCGAGCGCCGATAAATCGATTATCAGGTCGCGGCCGACCGAATCGTCTTCAAAGTGGCGCAGCGTCGTGTCGATGGGGCCGAGATGGCGCGCCCGCCAGTCGCCTTTCGCGGCGAGGCGCAGGACCCCGTCGGCGAGATCGGTATCGAAACTGGCGGCGGTTGCGGCCATGGTTAACGCTTTCTTAAGGCCCGGCGCCGTTTTCGGCGCGGGCTTTGCACTGTCATCCAGTATATCAGGATGATAAATTGATCCTGAACAACCCGGATTTTACGGGATAAATTGGGGTTGGCGACCGCCTTTGTTAACCCTTAGCGATTTGGAGAAGACCCGCCTTGGCGAAGACCATGTTCGCACAACGTTTCCGCTGGCTTGCAGCGCTGCCGCTATTTGCGGTGATCCTGGCGCTGGCGGTGATCGCCGTCGGCGCGCTTTCGGGCGCGCAATCGGTGAATGCGACCGCGCGCGAGGGGCTTTTCGACTATTATCAGCGGCTGAAGCCGGCCAAAGCCGAGGCGGCCTCGCCGTTTCATGTGGTGGCGATCGACCGCGAAAGCATCGACGCTGTGGGCCCCTGGCCATGGCCGCGCTCGGTGCTCGCCGAACTCGTCGCGGCGGCGGACGCGGCCGGGGCCAAAGGCGTGATCCTGGCCGAACCGGTCGATGCGCCGGACCCTTTGTCGCCTGAAGTGATTGGCGCGTTCTGGCTCGACGGCGTGCGCGACAGCACGCTCGCCCGCCAGCTCGACCTGCTGCCGTCGACGGATGCGACGCTGGCCGCGGCGCTTGCCAAGACCAATGGCGCGGCGGCGATCGCCAGCGCCGTGCGCCGCCGGACAGCGGCCGCGGGCGGCTATGAGCGCGCCGATGCACAACGCGTGCGCTGGCTGACGGTCGCCGGCGACGGCGGCGATTATGTCTCCCTGCCCAAGGCGACGCAGCGCTTTCCGGTAAACGCCGCGCTTGCCGCCAATACCGGGCTCGCCGTCATCGGGCTGGCGCCGGACGGCGACGGCGTCGTGCGCCGGATCACCCCGCTCTGGTCGGTTGACGGCGTCCCGGCGCCGGCGGTCGCAGTGGAAGCAGCGCGCCTTGCCAGTCTCGGCGGCGACCAAAACGGCGCCGTCGTGATCAGCGCCGATGAAAGCGCGGTCAATGCTGCGGGCCGGCCGTTGCAGGCGGTGACGGTCGGCGCCGCGCGCCAGCCGGTCGCCGACGGCGCGAGCCTGCGCTATTACGGACCGCGCCGGCTCGACGTCGCGTCGACGCCGGCCCTGCGCCTTCTTGACGGACGCGGCACCAACAGCCAGCTGCGCGAAAAGATCATCCTGATTGGTCTCGACCGGGAGCTGACGGAAACGATACCGTTCGCCCGCGGACGATTTTCGCCGGCGGAGGCCCACGCTCTGATCGCAGACCAGTTTCATTTTGGCCGGCTCGTCAAGCGACCGGGCTGGCTTGGCTATCTCGAAGCGATCAGCGTCATGGCGCTGGGCGCCGGGGCCATCATGTGGGCGCAGCGCGCTGATTTCTGGCGCGCGCTGGGGCTGGCGACGCTGGCCGCATCGCTCCTGTTTCTGGTCTCGTTCCTGATGTTTTCCTGGAATGCGCTGCTCTTTAATCCGCTGCCGGGGGCGCTGGCGCTCGTTCTGGGGGCCTTCTCCGTCGCCGGTGGACGCAGCCTTGGCGTTGTCCTGCGCGACGACAATGTGCGCGGCGCCTTTCAGGGCGCGCTGCCAGAGCCCGCCATGAAGATCATCCGCGAGGACGGCGCGAGCGCCATCCTGAACGGCGCGCGCCGGCCGGTGACGGTTCTCGCCTGCGAATTGCGCCTTCTCGACGAAGACCTTGAAAAGCTTAGTGCGCATCCGGACGACGTCGCCAACATGATGGCGGCCGCCTCCAACTCGCTGCGTAATGCAATTATCGAGACAGGGGGCGCGGCCGATCAGGCGGACGGCGGCAAGATCTACGCGTATTTCAACGCGCCGCTTGAAAACGCCGACCATATCGACGCGGCCTGCTCAAGCGCCATGCGCCTCGTTGAGAGCATGGACAAGACCAACGCCGAACTTGAGGCGTCAACGCGCACCCGCGGCGTTCAGATTCACCTCGCAATCGGAATCGCCACCGGCGACTGTTTCGTCGGACCGATGGGCCACGGTCGCCACAACCGCTACTCAGCGCTGGGCCCGGCGCTCGATATGGCGGCGTTCCTGCGCAAACAGGCTGAATTCTACGGCCCGGCGATCATCTGCGATGAAGCCGTTTATCGGCACACGCACCATCACTTCGCTTATCTGGAGCTTGACCGCCTGCGGATCAATAACGCGGATGCGCCCACCAGCATCTATGCGCTTGTCGGCAATCCGTTCATCAAGTCGAGCAAGGGCTATCGTCAGCTGGAAGAAACCCACCGCGCGCTCCTCGCCGCTTACCGGTCCGGCGACTGGCTGACCGCGCGTTCCAAACTGAACGAAGCAAAAAAATCCCCCGGCGCCGCGATTGCGCTATTCGACATTTACGAGGAGCGCCTTGCGACGATGGCGGATGCGGATGCGCCGGAAAACTGGGACGGCGCGCTTGAAGTCTCGGTCTGATCGCGCGCGCTAGAACAGCGTTTCGCCGCGCCAGACGCGGCCCAGAAGCGCCGCGAGCATGACCGCAGCCGCTCCCATCGCGCCCATCAGGAGGTACGCCGCCGCCACGCCGCTTGTTTCGCCAACACCGCCAATGCCTTCAGCGGCGACCACATACCCGGCGACGATTGTGGCGAGACCCGTCAGCGCGCCGACCCCCGTTGCGGACATCAGCGTCATCGCGGTCGCCGCTAGGCGTTTGGGCACCGCGCGGTCGATGAATTCAACCGAGCCCAGATAGGTTGCGGCGAAGGTCAACGCGTGCAGGCACTGAAGCCCCGCCAGCACGCCGACAGGCGGCTCGAACGCCGTCCATGTCCAGCGCACCGCCGCCGCGACGCCGCCAATTGCGATCAGCGCAGCCGGCGAAAACCGCCCCGTGAGACGGCGCGCAAAGCTCAGCAAGACAATCTCCGCCGCCACGCCGATCGCCCAGAGGACGCCCACAAGCTGCGGCGAGTAGCCGATCTCGGACCAGCGCAAGATTGAAAATGTGTAGTAGACGGCGTGCCCGCCCTGCACGAAACCGGCGGCGAGGATCAACAGAAGAAATCTGTAGTCAGATAAAAGCCGCGGCGCCAGACGCCAAAGGTCGCCCCGCGCCGGCCCCGCCGCTTCATGGGGCCGCAAATCCGCGGCCGGCTCCGCCATCCGGGCCCGGGCCGAGACGGCAGTGGCGTCAGTAGAGTTGAGCCGGGGGAGCGTTAGCGAAAAGCCGAACGCCAGCGACGCGGACGCCGCCATGATGACGACGCTCCATTCAATGCCGAACCGTGTTAGCCAGACGCCGCCCAGAATGTTCGCCGCGAGAAACGCCGCCGAGCCGAGCGCGCGGGTTTGTCCGTAGTGCAACAATCCCGCCCGGTCGGCCCTCAGGACCGCGCTGTCGGAAAGCGGAACAAGAACGCCGAAACTCCACAGCACGACCGCCGCGAGGAGCGCGATCACAACCTTGCCGGGCTCGAAGACAAGTCCGATGGCGGCGGCGGCGAAGATCACCGACACGACTTTCATCGCGAGCGTGTCGTCGCGCAGGGCGTCGGACCAGATCGCGACAATCGGGCCGAGCATCAATCGCGCGGCGAGCGCGATCCCCGTCACCCATCCGATCTCGGGCGCGGTAAATCCTTGCAAAGCGAGCCATGCGGAAAAGAACGGCAGCTGCACGCCGAGCAAAACATATTGGCCGGTATAAAATCCGACATAGGAAAATTGCGCGCGTCCCGCCATGGCCCGCGCTTAACGGAGACCTGCGGGCGCTGCAAGATCAGGCGCAATCGCGCAAAGAGATTAAAGTGGATAAATTCCGATCAACGCGACGGCGGCCAACTGCGATCGCAGCCCGCCTAAAAGAAATTAGAGCGGACCTTCGGTTGCGCAAAAGTTTGCGTGCGGTCAGCCGCAACGCGGTCGGCGATCACGTCGGCGGCGGCGCCAATCTCGCGAATGACGGCGTTAAAGTCAGCGCGCAGGAGCTTGGCGCTGGCGAGCCGCGTCTCGCGGTCGGCGATGATGTCAGTGAGGCTCGCGAGATAAATGTCGCGCGACTGACGCAAGAAACCGATGGCGGCTTCGACCGTGGCGACATCTTTCATAGACGGGCGGGCGGCCGTCGCAACATCGCGCGCCGCTTCGTTCAGGGCGTCTGCGGATGCAAGTTGCTTGCGCGCGTCTTCAAGGAGCGCCGCATGCGGATCACGCGCCGTGTTCAATGCGCCGACATAGGCCGCAATCGCATCTTTCTTTGTAATTTTTTCCGAACTTGCGCCGCCGATCCCAGCGAGGCGTTCGCCCATCGATACCGACTGCGGCTTTGGCCAGGCGACAGCGGCGACGTCGGCCGCCGCCATCTTCAACACTTCTCGATCAGCAGACGCGTGGACCGCAGCCGCGCCGCCGCTCATCACGACTGTCGCGCAGCCATTGAGGCACACCGCTGAAATCGTTAAAATTACAAAGGCTCTCGATAAGGAGAGACCCGGTTTGGCTGGAAATACGCCCTTGCTCACTCAAACGAACTCCTGAACACGTTCGCAAGCATTCCCCCGGATTTCAGTGATCGGAGGCGCTCACCATCGATCCGCGCCTCAAACCGCTAAAAATTGCTTAACCCGACCCCTGTTAACAAATAACATTACCAACGGTTAAAAGTCACGACAAATATGGCAACGCGCTTGAATTTATTCCCGCCGATTTCGCCGACCCGAACCGGCATGCTGTCGGTCGGCGACGGTCACGAAATATATTACGAAATTTCAGGCGCTGAGGACGGAAAGCCCGTCGTCGTGTGCCACGGCGGACCGGGCGGCGGCTCGACGCCGTCCATGCGACGCTATTTTGATCCGACGGCGTACAAGATTATTTTGTTTGACCAGCGCGGGTGCGGCAAGTCGACGCCGAATGCGTCGCTTGAGAACAACACGACCTGGGCGCTCATCGACGACATGGAAAAATTACGGCGCGAGGTCGGCGTCGAACGCTGGCAGGTGTTCGGCGGCTCATGGGGATCGACGCTGGCGCTGGCTTATGCGCAGGCCCATCCGGAACGGGTGAGCGAACTTGTTTTGCGGGGCATTTTCACCCTGCGGCGGGCCGAGCTGGAGTGGTTCTATCAGGAGGGCGCGAGCTGGATTTATCCCGACGCCTGGCAGGATTATCTGAAACCAATTCCCGAGCACGAGCGCGGCGACATGATGGGCGCTTACTATAAGCGTCTGACCGCCGCGGACCGCGCCACACGGGTCGATGCGGCGCGCGCCTGGAGCATCTGGGAGGGCGGCACCGTTTCCCTGACGCCGTCGCGCGAACGCGTGACGTCGTTTTCAAGCGAGGCCTTCGCCGTCGCTTTCGCCCGCATCGAATGTCACTACTTCGTCAATGGCGGCTTTTTCGACCGCGACGACCAGATCATCGCCAACATCGATAAAGTGCGGCGCATACCGGGCGTCATCGTACAGGGCCGCTATGATGTCGTCACGCCGATGAAAACCGCCTGGGAGCTGCACAAGGCATGGCCGGAAGCCGATTTTGTCGTCGTCGGCGACGCCGGCCACGCGGCGAGCGAGCCCGGCATTATCGATGCGCTGGTGCGCGCTACAAACCGCTTCGCCGCCGCATAAATTCAGCCCCCTGACAAACAAGGCCGCCCGGCCAGCGCTGGGCGGGCGTCCGGCGTTGCGACGCACTTATCCTGTGGCGCCAAAGAGCGCCGGATAGAGATAAGGCGCCCAAATCATCGAATAGAAAATCACCGCCCCGATGCCGATGGGGCAAACATAACGGATAAGAAAACGCCAGCGCTGGAACCAGACATCGGAGTCGAACGCGATCGCCTCGCGCGCTGTCGATGTTGAGACCACCCAGCCTGCGAAAATCGCCGTGATAAAGCCCGAGATCGGCAGGATGATGTCGGTCGTCGCGCTCAGGAAATCGAGCAGCACCATGCCCTCAAACAAGGGCGTGTCGCCCAGCGGCTGCCATGTGTTCCAGAAGGTCGCCTGATTTTCCCCCGCTGGCCCGGTTTGCGGCACTTGCGAGAGGGCGTTCAGGACACCGATCAAAAACACCACAATGCCGAGGCCGGCGGCCGATTTGAAGCGGTGGTCTTCCTTGGTCTGTTCGTCGACCCATCGCGTTGAGGTTTCCAACAGCGCGATCGATGAGGTGATGGCTGCGAAAAACGCCAGCAGGAAAAACGATAAGCCAAAGATTGCGCCGATCGGCATGCTCTGGAAGGCGAGTGGCAATGTCACGAACATCAGCGTCGGCCCGGCGGCCGCGTCAAGCCCCATGGCGAAGACGATCGGAAAGATTGCAAGCCCGGCAATCACGCCGACGCCCGTGTCTGCGATGGCGATCAGGCGCGCGGAGCGCGGCATGTCCTGGTCCTTGGTCATATACGCGCCATAAGTCGCCATCAGGGCCGAGCCGAGACCGATGGAGAAAAACGCCTGGCCGAGCGCCGCTGAAATCACCGATCCGCCGTCGGTAAAGCCGCGCACGAAGTCGGCGGGACGAATGCCGAGCAGGAAGTCGACGCCGCGCGCGCCGTCGCCCTCGAATAGCGCAAACCCAAACAGCACAATGAGCAATACAAAAAACATCGGCATCAGGACCGTCACCGCCGTCTCGATCCCGCCTTTGATCCCGCGCGCCACAATGGCGACGGTGATGATCATGAATAGCGCGTGATAGAAAATCATGCGGGTCGGGTCATTGAGAAGGTCGGTCAGCTTCTCGCTCACCTGATCGCGCGACTGGCCCGCAAACGCGCCCTGTCCCAACGCCGCAAACCCGTCCTTGCCGATGGCGGCGAACAGGTCGCCGGCGATCATCACCACATAGGCCATCACCCAGCCGGCGATCACCGAGTAAAAAGTCAGGATGATGAAAGCGCCGATCATGCCGAGCCAGGATTGCAGCGCCCACCAGGAGGAGCGCCCCTCGGCCTTGGCGATCACCACGACGCTGCCGACGGCCGAACGCCCGCCGCGACGGCCGATAAAGAGTTCAGCAACGAGCACCGGCAAGCCGATCAGCGCCACGCAGATCACATAGAAGACGACAAAAGCCCCGCCCCCATTTTCGCCGGCAACGTAGGGAAACCGCCATAAATTGCCGAGACCGACGGCCGAGCCGATGGCCGCCAGAATAAAGGCGGCCTTGGAAGACCATTTTTCACCGCCCGCAGAACTTGGTTGCATGAGACGCCCACCCTCTAGAAATACGTGTATTTGACCCCAAAAAGCGCCTTTTTACGCCGCCGAGGCCCCTGATTTTAGACAAATTTTTACAGTTATTGGCAAACCTTGTCGACGTCAGGCCGGAATTATTCCGGGGGAGAGCCAGGACAACTGCGGCTGGCGCGTCGTTGACGCGTCATTGGCGCGACAGCCGCAAGCAAAGGATACAGCGTGATCGAGCCGAAGCAGGAAGCAACGCCGCTGATTGAGCGAGAGCAAATCGACAGCCTTATCGCGGCCGCCGGCGTCGACGGCGCGGGCGAGATTATGACCGCCTTCTGGGGTTCGACCGATGATCTGATCGCTGCGCTGCGCGGGGCCCTCGCAAGCGGCGCCGCGGACGATGCGCGCAAGGTTGCGCATGCGTTGAAAGGGTCTGCGTCAAATGTCGGCGCGCAAGCGTTGTCGCAGACCGCGCTCGATTTTGAGAACCAGTGCCGCGACGGCGCCCTCACCGATGAGGCGAGCGACGCGCTTGAGGCGGTCGTCGCCTGTTACGCGCACACCAAAGATGCGTTCACCGCCTACTTTGCGAACGCCGCCTAACTTTTTTATTCCTTAAGCCAGTTCGTCAGAGCCCGGAATAAGCATCCTGGTCTTTATTGACATGCGCGCTCATGACGAGGCCGAAGCCCGCCATAATCGTCATCATCACGGTGCCGCCATAAGAGACCAGCGGCAGCGGCACGCCGACAACCGGCGCGAGCCCCATCACCATGCCGGTGTTGATGAGGACATAAAGCGCGAAAGTGACGACGACGCCCATCGCAGTGAGCCGCGCGAAATGGAGCTTTGCCTTGAGCGCTACATTCAACGCGGTCAAAATAACCGTCAGATATAAAAGCAAAAGCCCGACGGCGCCGACAAAACCAAACTCCTCGCCGAAGATCGTGAAGATGAAATCGGTGTGCATCTCCGGCAGGAACTTCAACTGGCTTTGGCTGCCTTCCATAAAGCCCTTGCCGTCAAGACCGCCCGAGCCGAGCGCGATTTTCGATTGCGTCAGGTGATAGCCCTGTCCGAGCGGATCGCGGTCCGGGTCGAGGAAAGTCGTGATCCGCTCAAGCTGATAGGGTTTCAGAAAATCGAAATAATAAGCCGCATAGCCGGCGACCGCCGCGGCGACGGCGCCCAGAAAGCCGATCCGCCAGGAAAGCCCCGCAAGAAACATCATAGCGACGCCCGTCGCGCCAAGCAGAAGCGCCGTGCCCAGATCTGGCTGAATGAAGACAAGCCCCACCGGCGCGCCGATCATGATCAAAGGCGGCACCAGATAAAGTATGTGCGAGACCTGTTCCGCACGCAGACCATGATAGTAGCGCGCGAGCGCCATCACGAGACCGATCTTCATCGCCTCGGAGGGCTGAAACTGAAATCCGCGGAATTCAAGCCAGCGCTGCGCGCCCATATTGACCGCCCCGACAAAAGGCACCGCGACGAGCGCCGCCAGCGCCAGAAAGTACAGCGGATAGGCGAGCGACATCCAGAACCGGACGCTGACCATCGCCATGACAATCAGCAACAACAACGCCGCGCCGTAGCGCATCCCGTGTTTCATCGCCCATGGCGTCCACGATCCTTCGGCGACGGAATAAAGTGTCGCGACGCCCGCCGCCGCGAGCATCGTCAACATGATGACGAGCGGCCAGTGAAGCTGAGAAACCCGGTAGCGGAGGCCCTTCTGGCGGCCATGCAGCAGGATCGAGGTCATCGTTATCCCTCGCCTGCGGCGGCGCGCGCGGCAGCCTGCGCGGCAAGGCTCGCCGGATCGACGGTCGGCAGCGACGAGGGATCCTTTGCCATCACTGCATTCATGATATCGCGCGCTTTCGGGCCCGCCGTGCGCGAGCCGCCAATGCCGTGCTCGACGAGAACCGCACAGGCGTAGCGCGGATCATCGAACGGCGCAAAGCAGGTGAACAAGGCGTGGTCGCGGCGATGCCACGGCAGGTCCTCGCCCTTTTTCAGACCGCGCGCGCGGTCCTCGGCGGTGATGCGATAAACCTGGCTGGTGCCGGTCTTGCCGGCCATGCGCCATGCCGGCTTTTCCAGCCGCGAGCGCCATGCCGTCCCGCCGGCCTCATTGGTGACCGCATCCATCCCGGCGCGCACGACGTCCAGATAGCTCTCGTCGATATCGATCTTCGGCGCCACCGGTTCCGGCACGATCAGATCGCCCCGCATACGGACAATCCGCGGCTTGACGGCGCGGCCCGATGCGATCCGGGCCGCCATCACCGCCAGTTGCAGCGGCGTCGACGTCACATAGCCTTGCCCGATAATCACCGACAGCGTTTCACCCGGAAACCATGTCTGGTTTTCAGGATTGCCGGCGAAATAAGTCCGCTTCCATTCGCGATCCGGGATGACGCCGCGCTTTTGACCGGGAATGCCCAGCTCATAGGACTGGCCAAGACCCATCTTGCGCGCGACCTCCGCAAGCAGATCGATATCCATGGTCTTGGCGACGTCGTAGTAGAAAACATCGCAGGATTTCTTCAGCGAGTTTTTCATATCGACCGAGCCATGGCCGCCGCGTTTCCAGCAATGGAAATAGCGATTGCCGTACCAGACCTTACCGCGGCAGCCGACCCGTTGCGCCGGCGAGCGGCCCTGGATCTGCGCGGCGATGGCGCTGATCATCTTGAAGGTCGATCCCGGCGGGTAAACGCCGCTCAGGGGCTTGTTCAGGAGCGGCTTGTATTCACTGGCGTTCAGCGCCCGCCAATAATCAGGATCGATCCCGACATTGAACGCATTTGGATCAAACGCCGGCGTTGACGCCAGCACCAGCACGTCGCCGGTTTTGATATCGAGAACCACCGCCGCGCCGCTTGTCGGCGTCTCGCCGTCGGTGCTTTCCGCCAGAATCTCGCTGGCCTTGCGCTGCAGGTCGGCGTCGATTGTCAGGACCATGGTCGCGCCCTGCACCGGCGGCGTCGCCCGGTCTTCAAACGTCTCGATGACGCGGCCATGGGCGTTAACTTTGATATCGACCTCGCCCGCCTTGCCGCGCAATTCCTTGTCATAGCTGCGCTCAAGACCGTCGCGGCCGACCTTGAAGCCCGGCTGGCGCAAGAGCGTCCTGTCGGTTTCGTTTTCCGGCGCGCTCAGATCATTATCGGTGACAGCGCCGACATAACCGAGCACAAAAGCTGCTGATTCCCCATACGGATAATTACGCGTTTCACCGACGTCGGGCAATACGCCCGGCAGATGCGGCAGCTGGAAATTGACCTTGGAGAAATCTTCCCAGGACAGATTGTCTTTCAACTCGACCGGCGTAAATTTGCCGCGCCGTCTGATCTCGCGCAGAATACGGGCGCGCTTGGCGTCGCCGATACCGATCATCTTTTCGATGTCGTCGAGCGCTGCGTCGATGTCACGGGTTTGTTCAGGGATAAACAGAAGCCGGAAGTTTTTACGGTTCGAGGCGAGTTTTTCGCCGAAGCGATCGACAATTTCGCCGCGCAACGGCGTCATGATGCGGGTGTTGAACTGGTTTTCCTGCGCCAGCTGCTCGTATTTGTCGTTTTCAAGGATTTGCAGCTGATAAAGCCGGCCGGCGACGCCTGCAAAAAGCAAACTAACGCCGCCGCCGAACAGAACCGTCCGACGGGTGACGACTTCCTGACGTTCCGGATCGTTTGTCGAACGCCGCATACGCTATACCTCTACAATCACGCGCCGATGGAGCTGGCCAAAGGCGGCCGACAGCACCGGATACATGGCCACGGTCGCCAGAAGTTGCAAAACGAGACTGCTCAGGGGCAGCAGCGCGCCGCGCATCAGGCTCATGACCATCCACAGTATAAGCCCCGCCGAAACCGCTGCAAAGCCGAACCCGATCCAGACGACGCGCTGTTCGCGCCCCGCGAAATAAGAGCGTTGGGAAAGAACCACATATTGGGTTAACAAATAGACGCTGGGCCACAGACCAAGCGGGGTGCCCATCAACAGATCCTGTAAAAGCCCGATGAAAAAGACGCTCACCGAGGGCAGATAGCTCGGGCCGTAAATCGACCAGAAAAAGATCACCACCAGCGGCAGGACCGGGGTCGGGAACAGCCCCTCGGCAAATCGCACCGGCAAGGCCAGCAACAGGACGCCGAAAAACCCAAGCGCGGTCGGCGTCGAGGCTTTCATGATCCGCGAGAGGGTTTCGGCGCGTTGGCCCATCGCCGCTACCCCTGATCGCCGGTCGGCGGCGCGCCGCCATCCGCGCTGTCGCTCGCACTGTCGCCCGCCGCTACATCATTTCGTGACGTCGCATCATTACCGGCGGCGTCATCGCCGCTTGTGGCGTCATCATCGCTTGCCGCAGGATCATCGCCGATGGGCGCCAGAATATCGACGGACGCATCGACCGCCGGCGTGAATTCATAGTTCATGACCCGGACAATGCGCGTGCGCGCATAATTCGCATAAAGATCGACAATCGCTTCGGCGCCGCGAATAGCGCGCACCTCGCCGACGGGGAGACCGCGCGGCAGCGAGCCGCCCGCCCCGGAAGTCAAAATGCGCTGCCCCGGCGCGATTGTCGCCGGTTCGGAATTGCTGGTGAACGAAATCGCCGGCCGCGCGCGCGAACGGCCGACGAGAATGCCGTCGATTTCTGCGCCCTCCAGATACACCGGCACACGGCTTTGAACATCCGTAAGCAGAAGAACGCGCGCCGAGGAGGCCCCCGCTTCGACGATGTGGCCCACAAGCCCGCTATCGTCGACAACAGCGAAATCACGCTCGACGCCATCGCGGCGCCCGACATTGACAATCATCGACCGCGCGAACGCGTCGTTCGATTCACCGATCACAAAAGCATCGATCGGCAGCGCGTCAGGCGGCGGCGCATAGGTTTGCAGTTTCTCGTAACCGGCGATCGTCCGGCGCAGCTCCAGCGCTTCGTTCATCCACTGGCGCAACTCCGCGTTTTCCTCGCGCAGGGCTTTGTTTTCTTCCAGAACGCCGAAGTAATCTTCAACGCTGCCGATAACATCCTGGACGAAGGCGATCGGCCCTGAAAAAACCTTCAGGACCGGTTCGGCGGCGTCGACGACCGTCTCTCTGGCTTTTTTGAAAACCGAGGCTTCAGCGCCGTAAAGACTGGATAAAAGCAGGAGCGCCGAGACGAGCAGAAGCAACAGCAGCACAAAACGTGAATTCGCTTTGCGGCCTAGTCCTTCGCGTTTGTCTTGCCCCAATACATCCATTTCTCGCGTGGAAACCTACTCACGATTCGACACTGACTTTGTTACTAAATAGCAGAGGTCAGCACGCCGCGCATCGTTTTATCGTTCTCCAGCGCCTGCCCCGTGCCGAGCGCAACACAGGAAAGCGGATCGTCGGCGACCGAAACCGGCAGCCCGGTTTCGTCGCGCAGAACCTGATCGAGATTTTTCAAAAGCGCGCCGCCGCCGGTCAGCATGATGCCGGTGTCGACAATGTCGGCGGCAAGCTCGGGCGGCGTCGCTTCGAGCGCGACTTTGACGGCTTCAATAATCTGCGAAACCGGTTCGGCCAGCGCTTCGGCGACTTGCGCCTCGCCGATACGCACTTCTTTCGGGACCCCGTGCATCAGGTCGCGGCCTTTAATCTGGATCGTCACGCCCGAGCCTTCATTCGGGATCATGGCGGAGCCGACTTCTTTTTTGATGCGCTCAGCGGAAGCTTCCCCGATCAGGAGGTTATACATCCGGCGGATATAACCGATGATCGCCTCGTCCATCTTGTCGCCGCCGACGCGCACCGAACGCGAATAGACAATGCCGCCGAGCGACAACACGGCGACTTCCGTCGTGCCGCCGCCGATATCGACGACCATCGATCCCGCCGGCTGCGTCACCGGCAGGCCGGCGCCGATGGCGGCCGCCATCGGTTCTTCAATCAATTCGACCTTGCGCGCGCCCGCCGACAGCGCCGATTCCTGAATGGCGCGCCGCTCAACGGCGGTGGCGCCGGAGGGAACGCAGACCACGATCCGCGGCGAGGCGAACGAGCGCCGATTGTGCACCTTGCGGATGAAGTGTTTGATCATCGCCTCGGCGACTTCGAAATCAGCGATGACGCCATCGCGCATGGGGCGGATCGCCTCGATCTCGCCGGGCGTGCGGCCAAGCATTTCCTTGGCTTCATTGCCGACGGCGCGGACAATTTTCCGGCCCGAGCGGGTCTCGATCGCCACCACAGACGGCTCATTGAGAACGACCCCCCGGCCCTTCACATAGACAAGCGTGTTCGCGGTGCCGAGATCAATCGCCATGTCCGCCGACAGCATGCCGAAAAGGGTTGAAAGCATTACTATTCCTATCGCGTCACTGCTTCGACGCTCACTTTAACCTTAATGGGTTCCAAAATCGTCAACAAAGCCCGCGGCGCAGGGGCTATTCGCCGGAAAAACGCACCACCGCAGCAAACCCTGATTAACGGGATTCTCCGGCGCGCCGTCAAAATCCCTCAAACCGGTCCGTCGCGGCGGCGCAACCGCAGGTAAAAACGGCGCATCAGCAGTAAAAACCCCAGCCAGACCGCGATGATCAGCACAATCAGAGCGAGATCGCCGGGCTCGCGGCTGGTGAAAAATTCAACGAGCCCGCTCGCCCCTTCCTTCAAAACCGACCGATCCGGGGCGATTGCGCCAATCGAAGCGACAAGCGCGATCTTCGGAATAATCCCGATCGCCGTGCCCGCCCAGAATTTCCAGATCGGGATATGCGCGGCGCCGGCGGCGGAATTGACAACGATAAACGGCGCCGAGGGCACGACCCGCACCAGCGCGCTGGCGAGAACGCCGTGTCTGCCAATAAAATCAATGGTTTTCCTGACCCGCTGCCCGCCGAACCGGCTCACCCACTGGCTGCCCCAGAGCCGGCCGAGGGCGAATGTCACCGTGGCGCTGGTCATCGTCGCCATCCACGCATAGACCGCCCCGTTG
The DNA here is from genome assembly GCA_038531315.1 of Pseudomonadota bacterium. Taxonomy (GTDB): domain Bacteria; phylum Pseudomonadota; class Alphaproteobacteria; order Caulobacterales; family Parvularculaceae; genus JAJFFW01. The sequence goes on along the minus strand of JBCBBT010000003.1, from coordinate 21,807 downwards.
CGCGGCCCGAAGGTCAAAACCGTCGCCGTGATCAGCAATATTTGCGGAAAGCCCGTCAGCGCCAGCAGCACATAGATTGAAATCACCACCGCCACGGCCCAGGGCGAAGCGTAGGCGCGCTCCATCAGGGTGGCGAGCCCGGCGTCGGAATTAAGGTCGACCGCACGGCCCAGCCAGGCCTGCCCGAAAACAAACATTAAAATTACGAAAATCAGCAGAACAATCGAGACGGCGAGCGAGGTCGCGGCCTTGGCGTCCATCGACGTTAAAAATTCGCCAAGCCGGCGCAGCAACTCAACCATGGCCACATTCCCTCAGAGCGCCGCCGCGGACAATCGCACGCGCGGCCCCGGCGTCCTCTTTCTGCGCGGAAAGGCGATTGCGCTCCATCCAGCTCGGCGTGATAGCGTGCGCCGGCGCCGCGTGCAATTGACGTGCTCGTCGGCCTTCGATTGGGACGATATTCCTCAGAGTTCTATGCAAAATCTCGATTTCCAGCATCTCGACGTCATCGTCCGGATCGCCGCTGCGACAACACTTTTGCTGACCGCCGCGGGGCTCCTCCGCGATGCGCGGCAAAAGCGGATCACGCCATATTTTTTCCTGCTGGCGATTGGCGCCAGCGGGTTTGTGGCCGGAAATACACCGTACCCGGCGCTCACGATATCCGGCGCCGCCGGGGTTTTTTGGGATATTGCGAGCGGTTTTGCGGCGCTGTTCGTCTGGTGGTTCGTGCTGGCGCTGTTCGACGACGAGTTTCGGCTTGGCGCCCCTGAGATCGGCGTCGGCGCGATCTGGATCACGCTGGCGCTCGCCGACCGAGGCTATCTGCATGGGCGCTTTGCCGACGCTGGTCTTTCATGGCTGCTGGTGGCGATCGCGTTTGGCATGTCCGCGCATCTGATCGTCACCATACTGCGCAATCGGGAAAACGATTTTGTCGATGCGCGGCGGCGCGCCCGGCCACTGCTCGCTTTTGCGATGGCCGCCATGCTCGCCGCTGACATCATGATTGACATAACATTCGGGCTGGACTGGAAACCGCAGGGGCTGACGCTCTTTCAAAATAGCGCGCTACTGGCGGTTGCGCTCTGGCTCGCCAGCCTTCTTTTGCACGGCGACGCCTCGGCGTTGTTGTTTGAAAGACGCGCCGCGCCGCAGCCGGCGCCCGCCGCGAGCGACCGCCCCGCCCCCGACGATCAGCCTGACCGGGAAGATCGCGAAGCGGTGATCATCGACGCTCGGATTCGCGCGCTCATCGACAATGAACGCCTGCATCTCGATCCAGCGTTGACCTTCGCGGATTTCGCGCGCCGGCTTCACATGTCGCAAGCCGCCACGCGCCGGCATATCAATCATCGCCTCGGCTATCGCCATTTCAGATCGTTCCTGAACGCGGCGCGCCTGCAAGAAGCCCGCACGCTGCTCGCCGATCCGGCGCGCGCCGACGATAAGATCGCCGCAATCGCCTTTGACAGCGGGTTCGCCTCACTCGCCTCGTTTCACCGCGCTTTCAGCGCCGCCGAAGGGCGCACGCCCGGCGCCTATCGCGACGACGCCCTCGGCAAAACGCGGCATTCCGGCGCGCAAGCGCGTTTTGAGAGATCAAAAATCGGGAACTGAGAAGCCGCGCCGACGAAATTCCGTTACCGCTGAGCCATGGACGTTTCTTCCAAACCGGCGCGCCGCGCGCAGCGTTTCGCGATTGCGGCGGCGACAATCGTTGTTTTCTGGATTTGCGACAGCCATGACTGGGTTCTCTATCGCGCAATAGCGAGCGGCGGTGACGGCTGGACCGAAATCGGCGAGCGCACTGCATTGCGTTACATTTTGCCAAACCTTGCGCCGCCGCTGATCGTGGCGGCGCTCCTGTTCGGTCCGGGCAAAGCGCTTACCGCGCTCGGCCTGACCGCATCCCCGCTCAAAGGCTTTGCCGTCGGCTTTGCGGCGACGCTCTTATTAGCTGGCGTGTTCGCCATCACGACGCCGCTTCAACTGACCGAGCGGATCAATCCGGCATTCGCGATCACGGCGATCCGCAGCGCCGTGTTGCCGGGATTTTTTGAGGAAGTCTTTTATCGCGCCTTTTTGTTCGGCTTCCTGTTCCGGTTCGCGGGCTGGGGCTTTTTGCCCGCGGCGCTCATCGGCGCCGTGATCTTCGGCGCCGGGCATCTTTATCAAAGCACCGACCCGGCGGAAGCGGCGGGGATTTTCGCCATCACGGCGATTGGCGCGCTCTGGTTTGCATGGCTTTACGTTGAGTGGGACTACAATATCTGGGTTCCCGTCAGCATCCATTTGCTGATGAATTTCTGGTGGGAATTTTTTGACGTCGCCGATACCGCGCTCGGACCGGCAAGCGCCTCTGCTGCGCGGCTGGCGGTGATATTGATTTCGATTGTCCTGACTGTTGTCGTCGCGCGCGGCAAAGGCGGGCGGACAATCACGGGGCGCGTCTGGCTCAGAGGCGCCGGCTCCTAAACCAATCCTTTTTCGCGCAGCAATATCATCGCCGCATCGCTGTCTTCGGCGACGGGCCAGTCCGGCGTCTGGTTGCGGAACCACGTAAGCTGGCGTTTGGCGAAACGGCGGGTGTTGCGTTTGGCTTCTTCAATCGCGGCCTCAAGGCTTATCGATCCGTTCAGATGGCGGATCAGTTCAGCGAGACCGAGCGCTTTCATCACCGGCATGTCGGCCTCGACCCCGCGCGCTTTTAATCTGGCGGCCTCATCAAGCGCGCCCGCCGCCATCATCGCATCAAAGCGAGCCTCGCAGCGCGCATAGAGCGCCGCGCGGTCGGGGGCGAGAATGACGCGCGCCGCCGGCGCCGGCGTCAGCGGCGCGCCCTTTTGCGATTGAAAATCCGACAACGGCCTGCCCGTGGCCGTCAAAACCTCCCAGGCCCTCAAATTGCGGTGCGTGTCGGCGGGATCAAGCCGCGCCATGGCGGGATCGCCGGCCGTCACCTCCTTGTGGAAGGCCGCCGCGCCGAGCGCTGCGCGCCGGGCGCGCGCCGCATCACGCACGTCGTCGGGGATCGGCGGAATTTCCGACAGACCTTCGGTCAGGACACGGAAATAAAGCCCTGTGCCGCCGACGAAAATCGCCGCCCGCCCCTCCGCGGCAATCGCGCCAAGCGCATCGGCGGCCATCGCCGCCCAGCGCCCCGCCGAACAGCGCTCACCGGCGCCAAGCACGCCGAACAGATGATGGCGAACGCCGCCCATCTCCGCGGCACTCGGGCGGGCGCTCAGGATTTCAAGGTCCTCATAGACCTGAATGGCGTCGGCATTGATCACATCCGCCCCGATCGCGCGCGCAAGCGCAACAGCGAGCGCAGACTTGCCGCTCGCGGTGGGCCCTGCGATAAGAACGATGGTCTCAGGTATTTTATCCGGCATCGGAATGATTGATACTACGCTCACCCTGATTTGTAACCCGGCCGCGCCGGGACCGGTCGGCGCCGTCGCACCGGGGATCGCCGCGCTGTTGCAGGACGCCGCACCGGGCCCCATTGAGCGGCGCGACCTCGGCGCCGGCGTTGCGGAAGACTTTCATTTCAGGATTGATGCAACCGCGTGGCCCACGATTGCCGAGCGCGCCCGCGCGCTGATCGGCGCGCGCCCTGTCGATTTTGCTCTGCAGCGACGCGAAGGCCGGCGCAAACGGCTTTTGATCGCCGATATGGATTCAACCATCATCGAACAGGAATGCATCGACGAACTGGCGGCGTTTGTCGGCAAGCGCGACGAGATATCCGCGATCACCGAACGGGCGATGCGCGGCGAACTGGACTTTGACGGCGCCCTCAAAGCGCGTGTTTCGATGTTAGCGGGCCTTGGCGGTGAAAAGCTTGATGAAGCGTTCCGCAAACGGATTACTCTGACGCCGGGGGCCCGCACGCTTGTCCAGACGATGCGCCGCCATGGCGCTTTTACCGCGCTCGTCTCCGGCGGGTTTTCGTTTTTTACAGAACGGGTCGCCGCGGCGACGGGGTTTGAGGCCCATCAGGCCAACACCTTACAAATGGCGGACGGCGCGCTCACGGGCGCCGTCAAAGAGCCGATTCTCGGACGCGCCGCCAAGAAAGCCGCGCTTCAGCGCTATGCGGCCGGCGCAGGCGTCGCGCTCAACGAAACGCTGGCCGTCGGCGACGGCGCCAACGATCTCGACATGTTGTCGGCGGCGGGGCTCGGCGTCGCCTTTCGCGCCAAACCGGCGGTTGCGGCCGAGGCCGATGTGCGCATCGATCATGCGGACCTTACCGCGCTCTTGTATCTGCAAGGCATTGCGCAGACAGACTTTGTGACGACATAAAAAATTGACACGAAAAAAGCCGACAGCCTGTTGCGGCTGTCGGCCTGAAATGGCCGCCTGGCGCGCGCGTGTCGCGGCGATACGGCGCTTATAAGGCGGTTATGGTAAGGCGGTTATGGCCGCAGCGACTCGTAGAACTGCATGTCGCCGCGCTGGACGTAAATCTGCACCGGGCCCGAATTGAGGTTTCTCAGTTTCGAGAGCTTATCGATCGCAACGCCCGGCCGCGTCGTGCGCTCCCAGCCGATCTCAAGAATAACATCGCCCGGTTTCAAGATCACCGCCGCCGGGCTGTTCGGATCGACAGCCGTCACGACGACGCCCTCGACGCCGGGCGCCAGACCGAAGGCTTCCTGCACTTCCCGTGTCGGCTCCTGCAAGGTAAGGCCCGAGCCCTGAAATGCGCCTTCCGGCAATTGCGCCGGCGCAGCGGCCAGCAATTGCGTTTCGCGGCGGTCGACTTTGACGCTGAGTGTGACACGCTTCTGGTCGCGAATGACGACCATGGGCGCGGTTGCGCCGACCGGCGTCTCGGCGACCGCTCTCGTCAGATCACGGACGGTATTCACCGGCCGCCGATTGAATGAGATGATGATATCGTTCGGCTTGACGCCGGCGGCGAGCGCCGGGCTGTTCGGGCGCACGACGGTCACAAGGGCGCCGCGCGGTCGGTCGAGCCCCTGCTCGCGGGCGAGCGTTGCGGAAACATCGTCAACCGAAACCCCGAGCCAGCCGCGGCGGGTCTCGCCAAATTCCAGCAGCTGATCGATAACGAGTTTTGCAAGATCGGCCGGCACCGCAAACCCGACGCCGACAGAGCCGCCGGTTTGCGAATAGATCGCTGTATTAACGCCGATCACCTTGCCCGTGACGTCGAAAAGCGGTCCGCCGGAATTGCCGCGATTGATGGCGGCGTCGGTCTGAATGAAATCGTCAAAGGCGCCGGATTCGATATTGCGGTTGCGCGCCGAGATAATCCCGACCGTCACCGAGCCGCCCAGTCCGAAGGGATTGCCGACCGCAATCACCCAGTCGCCGACCCGCGCGCGGTCCGCATCGCCGAACGAGACGGCCGGCAAGCGCACGCCGCCGGTTTCCAGTTGCAACACCGCAAGATCGGTCTCGCGGTCGCGCCCGCGCACGGTCGCTTTGAACTCGCGCTCATCGGCGAGGGTCACCGTGATGTCGTCGGCGTTGTCGATGACGTGATTGTTAGTGACGACAAGCCCGGAGGCGTCGATGATAAAGCCCGATCCGAGTGAGACGGCCTGGCTGCCGAATTTGCGCTGCAACGGCGCAAGCTCGCCCGATGCGCCGCCATTGACGCGTTTGGCCGACGAAATGTTGACCACCGCCGGCGTCAACTTTTCTGCAATGTCGGCGAAGCTGTCCGGCGCACCCCGCGCATCGACGTCAAATGGTGTCAGGAAAACAAAAATCGCCGCCAAAATGGCAATTTGGCCAATGCGCATCATAACTCGCCTCGTTTATCGCCCCGCCCTCGGATCGTGTCGTTGGGATTGTTGAAGCGAGGTTAGCGCAAAAACTGGATACGGCCAACGCCGCGCACGGGCCGGCTGCGGCCCGGCGCAAACCGCCCGCCACTATTGGCGTGACGGCTGGCGTGAGCCTTCCAGACTGTTGAAATAGCGGAAGAATTCGCTGTCCGGCGACAATAGGATCGTGGTGTCGCCCTTTTTCAACGCTTCCTCATAGGCAAGCAGCGAGCGATAGAAGGCAAAGAATTCGGCCCGCGCGGGATCGCGCGCCGCATTGTCGTCGGTGAATTGACAGGAAATCGTCGTCGCCTTGCCGACGTCGAAGGTGGCGAGGTCTTCCGCGATCGACTCGCCCTCGTCGAGGGTTTCAACCTGCGAGGGGTCTTTTTCCACAATCGTGACGGGCACGCCGTCATAAGCCCCGGCGAAAATGCAATTGCGCGTTGCATCGGCCTGACCCTGAATTTCAAGCGCGGTGCGATTGGCGCGGGCGAGGATTACGGCGCGGTCGCGCTCGGCCTCGGCCTGAATGCGGGTGTTCTCGCGCTTGCCTTCGGCGCGAATGAGTTCGGCTTCTTCCTTCCGGGCGGAGCTCATCTGCGCATAGACGCGCTCGGCGATATCGCCTGGATAGTCCGCACGCCGAATTTTGACGTCAATAATATCAACGCCGAACTTGCGCGCTTCTTCGCGCATTTTTTCGGCGATCGACTGCATCAGCGCGGCGCGTTGATTGGTGATGATGTCTTCGATCGTCACCTCGCCGAGGGTCTGGCGGAGCGAGTTCTGCATGATCCGCTTGATGCCTTCCTCGCCGCCGCGGCGCAACGACGGCCAGTCGCCGGCGCCGGTTTTGAATGTCTGGTAATAGACCAGCGGCTCAATCACGCGGTAGCGCGCAAACGCATCAACCGTCAGGCGTTCCTGATTGACGTCGGAGATTTCCATCTCGCGATCGAGATCGTACTCCATATTGCGGTTGTCGATTTTGATGACAGACGCATAGGGCAACTTCACATGCAGCCCGGCGTTGCGTTCGACTTTTTGCGGATCCCCGAGCACGACAATGATCGCGTGTTCCGTTTCGCGCACTTCAAAAAGGAGCAACTGAAAGGCGACGGCGGCGGCGATCAGCAGCCCGCCAACGACAAAGATCAAACGATTTCCCGACATTCTTTATACGCCTTAATTATTGCCGTTGCGGCGATTGAGTTCATTGAGCGGGAGATAAGGCACAACGCCCGAGCCCGCGTCGTCTTCGACGATGATTTTATTCATGTCGCCGAGCACGTCCTCAACGGTTTCAAGATACATCCGCTGGCGCGTGACTTCCGGCGCGCGGCGGTACTCTTCAAAGATTTTGTCAAACCGGTTCGCCTGACCGAGCGAGTCCGCCTCGACCCGCGCCGCATAGGCCCGCGCGCCCTCAATGATCCGGCGCGCCTCGCCTTCCGCAACCGGAATAATCTGGTTTGCGAGCCGTTCGGCGTTATTGATCGCTTCTTCTTTTTCAGAGCGCGCCTTGACGACGTCGACGAAAGCTTCGCGGACGGCGGCGGGCGGCTCCGGTTTTTCCATATTCACACGGAGGATCTCGATCCCGCTGTCATAGGAATCGAGGACTTCCTGAATGCGCACGCGGGTCTGTTCAGTAACGAGCGCCTGACCGCTGGTGATGATCGGGTCGAGCCGGCTCGAACCGATGGTCTCGCGCATGGCGGCTTCGGCGACGGCTTTCACCATTTTCTCCGGATCGTCGATGTTGAAAATCAGTTTCGCCGCATTCGGCAATTCGCCCGGCTCGGCGGCGGCGCGATTGACCTTCCAGTCGACCGAAAAACTGATGTCGACGATGTTGCGGTCGCTCGTCAGCATCAGGTTTTCCTGCGACGACGCCTGTCCGCGGCCGGCGATAAAGCCGATATAGGCGGTTTGCTGTTTATCGACGGGCACAATCGTCGCGGCCTGCGCGACGGGCATGCGCCAGTGCGGGCCTGGCCCGGTGATATTGGCGTATTGGCCAAAAGTTGTGACGACGGCTTGTTCTTGCGGCTGCACAAAATAGACGCCGCTGAACAAGAACAGGACAAACGCGACCGCCGCACCGAAACCGATGGTGCGCGCATTGAGCTCCGGCGCGCCGCCGCCGCCGCGCCGCCCGCCGCCGCTTGGAAAAGCGCGTTTCAGGCGCTGACGTGAGGCCTGCAGCAATTCTTCCAGATCAGGCGCATCGCCGCTCTGACCGGGCCGGCGCGGGCCGCCGTTGTTTTTCGGCGGCTGACCCCAGGGGCCGCGTCCGTTGTTGCCGTTATTTCCCGAGTTATCTGACCAGGGCATCGAATTCCTTTTTTGGTTTTGCGCCTTTATGAGATGACGCAGGTGTTGCGTGGTATATATGTCATCCGCAAAGCCACGCAATGGCCGGGCCCGCGACCAACTTTCCCTGCTGGGCCAATGTTTTACAGAAAAACGGTAAAGTCCGAAGTTTAAATTAATGCCTTCAGATCCTCTTCTTATGCGGGTTCGCGCCGCGCTTGCCGGTGTTGTCGATCCGTCGAGCGGGAAAAACATCGTCGCTGACGGGCGCATCGAAGGGCTCGGCGCGGACGAGGCCGGGCGCGTCCGGTTTGCGCTCAGGATCGATCCGGCGGACCAGAAGGCGGGGCTCGCGCTCCTCGATGCGGCCAAACTGGCTGTGGAGGCGCTCGAGGGCGTCGCCGATTGCTACGCTGTCGCCACCGCGCACAATAAAAGCGCCGGCGGCGCGCCGGCGCGGGCGCCGACGCCCGCTGAGAGCGAAACCGCCCATCAAAACCCCCTCGGCATGGCGCGCGCGCCCAAAGACCGGCCCGAAGAAGACGCCCCGGCGCTCCCCGATGTGAGCCATGTTATCGCCGTCGCCTCCGGCAAGGGCGGGGTCGGCAAGTCGACGATTGCCGCCAATCTCGCCGTCGCGTTTGCAAGAGCCGGCTTCAAAACGGGTCTTCTCGATGCGGATATTTACGGCCCGTCGCTGCCCACCCTGTTCGGCGTCTGCGACAAGCCGGCCATTCGCGACAAGCGGATCGAGCCGATTTCAGCCCACGGCGTCGCGATCATGTCGATGGGCTTCATCATCGATCAGGCGCAGGCGCTCGCCTGGCGCGGGCCGATGGTCATGGGCGCAGTGAAGCAACTGATCAATGAAGTAAACTGGGGCGCGCTTGATATTCTGGTGATCGACACGCCGCCCGGCACAGGCGATGTGCATCTCAGCCTTGCGCGGCTGAAACGCCTGACCGGCGCCGTCATTGTCTCAACGCCGCAAGAGATGGCGCTTGCCGATATGCGCCGGGGCGTTGAATTGTTCCGTAAGGTGAATGTGCCGATCCTCGGGGTCATTGAGAACATGGCCTGGCTCGAGGGGCCCGACGGCGCGCGTCAATATCTGTTCGGCAAAGGCGGCGCGCAAGAAGCCGCAACAGCGATGGCGGCCCCGTTCCTCGGCGCCGTGCCGCTGGAGCCCGCATTGCGCGAGGCGAGCGATCAGGGCGCGCCGATTGTGGCCTACGCCCCGGACAGTCCCGCCGCACAAAAACTGACCGAGATCGCGCGATCGATCGCTGCGCAAATCGCCGGCGCCGAAACGCCTTAACAGGTCAGTCCGTCGAGAATTATTCCGTAGACGCCAGTTCGGCCTTGTCGTTGCCGACAGTGTGGTCATGGACGATGCGCCAGCGGTCGCGCATGCGCTTCATCACCAGCGAAAAGACGCCGCTATCTTCAGCGCCGTCGCGCTCAAGCGTAAACCGACCGACCGCAACCGCAACATCGTCGGTCACCAATTCAACGTCGATTTTGTCGAACGCAAGAACGCCCATTTCCGCGCCTTCGCCGTAGCGCGATCTGAAGCGCTTTAAGGTTTTCGACCAGCCGCGCGTGACTTCCGTGCCGGAGACGAACCGCAAGTCCTGATCTTTCCAGTAGCCGCCCATAAAGGCCTCAAGGTCGCCCTCATTCCACGCAGCCGCCTGAGCCTTCAGCGTATGGCGAATGATGTCCTCGGGTGAGCGCAGTTTCTTTGCTTTGGCGGGTTTGTCTGAAGGCTCGGCTGTCTTGTTGGCCTCGGGCGCGGAGGCGCTTTGCGTCTCGAAAGCTTCCGGCGCCGGGGCCGGAGCCGGCGTGTCGGCGACCGCCGGCACGGCCGCAGGCGTCGGCTCGACGACCTTTTGCACGGGCTCCACGGGTTCTGCGCCAACCAGTCTGCCGACCGGTGATTTCTTCGGCGCCCGGAGCGTCTCGGTGGTCGCCGCTGCGGTTGTCAGCGAAACGGGACCGGCGTCGGCTGGCGCGGGCTCGGCGGGAACCGGTTCCGGCGGCGCCGTGACATTAGCGGTTTTTGCAAGATCGCTTTGCGGCAAGGCGGCGCTGGCGGCCTGCTCGGCCGCGGCGGCCTCCTGTGCGGTTTGTTGCGCCGCTTGTTGTGCGGCTTGTTGTGCGGCCTGTTGCGCAGCAAGGCGCTCAGCTTCAATACGCGCCGCTTCCAGACGTTGTGCTTCAAGACGTTGCGCTTCCAGACGCTCGGCCTCAAGGCGAGCGGCGGCGGCGCGTTCAAGCGCGGCGCTTTCTTCTGCTTTGCGGCGCGCGTCTTCAGCGAGCGCGTCGAGATCAAGCTCGCCGCTGTCTGTTGCTTGCGCGACGACTGTCGGCGCCGGCGGCAGCGCTGTCGCCGATGCGGCCTCAGCCGGGACCGACGGCAATGGCGTTATCGCCGTTTCCGCAGCTTGGGGCTGTGCAGCTGTCGCGGTTTCGACGGGCGCCGGCGCGGCCTCCTGTGTCGACTGCGGCGTCACAAATCGCGGCGCCGGCGTTGCGGGCTCGGCAGGCGCCGCGGCTTGCGCCGTTGCGCCCGGTTGCGCGGGCGTCGCCGCGGTCGTTGCGCCGCCATCCGTACACGTAAACCCGTTCGCTTTCAGCGATGCGAGCACGGTCGGCAATTTCTGCGCGCAATAGGCGGCGTTGTTATTCGCGTTGTAAGGCGTCTTGACGACGTTGCCCGGCTGATATGTCACCCGCAGGTCACACGCCGCACCGACGGAGCCGGGGGTGATCACTTCGAGCGTGCGCACATTCGATCCGTTTGTGCACACCTGCGATTGCGCCGCCGCCTCGCCTGCCGCGGCGAGCGCTGCAAGCGTCGCCGACGCGCGCGCCGCCATTCCCAATAGACGTTTGTTCACGGACCTCTCCCTCAAAGTCGTCAAGCAACGCTTATCATTCTTCATAACCATCCCCCATAATGGGACATTTAAGATAAACAACCTGTTTAGATTCGGCGTCAATCACGCCCTAACCGGTTGATTATCGGCGTTCGGCGCCCCCGCGGCGCCGGTCCAGAATGAAAAAATCGCAAGAATACTCGTTACGCGAGGATTTTTCCGCGCCTGCAACTTTAACGCTGCGCCAGTCGTCAAAATCGAGCGGCGTGAAATAAGCGTCGCCGTCAACCTCGGCGTCGACGGCGGTCAGATAAATCCGGTCGGCGCGCGCGATTGTCTCGGCGTAAATCATGCCGCCGCCGATGACGCAAACCTCATGGGTATTGGCCGCGCGCATCGCGGCATGGCCCGCGTCGAGGGCCGCGCCGACTGACCCGACAATCTCCGCGCCCTCAGCGCGAAAGCCCGCCCGCCGCGAGATGACAATCGATGCGCGCCCCGGCAACGGCGCGCCAATCGACTCCCAGGTCTTCCGTCCCATGAGGATCGGCTTGCCCATGGTCGCCTGTTTAAACCATTTCAGATCATCGGAAATGCGCCAGGGCAGCCCGCCACCGGCGCCAATCACGCCATTGCGCGCAACCGCCACGACCAGCGACACAAATGGCCGCGTCGCAGAGGCTTCGGGATGACGCCATCCCGTCATACGGCGACCGGCGCCTTGATATGTGGCTGTGCGACATAATTTTCGATTGCGATATCGTCGTAACGAAACGCAAAAAGATCGTTGATGGACGGATTAAGCCGTAGCGTTGGTCGCGGCCCCGGCGTGCGCAACAGTTGCAGGCGCGCCTGCTCGAGATGGTTGTGATAAAGATGCGCATCGCCCAGCGTATGCACGAACTCGCCCGGGGCCAGCCCGGTCACATGGGCCATCATGTGGGTCAACAGCGCGTAGGAAGCGATGTTGAACGGCACGCCGAGAAAGATATCGCCGGAGCGCTGATAGAGCTGGCAGGACAATCGTCCGTCTGCGACGAAAAACTGAAACAGGCAGTGACAGGGCGGCAGCGCCATGGTCTCGATATCGGCCGGGTTCCAGGCGCTGACCACCAGCCGGCGCGAATTCGGATTGGTCCGGATTTCGTGGAGAACCCAGTCAATCTGATCGATCACGCGCCCATCCGGCGCCGCCCATGACCGCCACTGACGGCCGTAAACAGGACCGAGATCGCCCTTTTCGTCGGCCCATTCGTCCCAGATCGAAACGCCGTTTTCCTTCAGATAGGCGATATTGGTGTCGCCGGCGAGGAACCACAAAAGCTCGTGAACGATCGACTTCAGGTGCAGTTTTTTTGTCGTCAATAACGGGAAACCGTCCGACAGGTCGAACCGCAACTGACGGCCGAAAACAGCGCGCACGCCCGTCCCGGTCCGGTCGCCGCGGTCGGCGCCATGATCGAGAACGTCCTGTAAAAGCGCGAGATACTGCCGCATGAAGCCTCCGAATCGCCTGTCGCTGTGGTCAAAGCCATATTCTAGCCGCTCGGGCGCGGAAGGTGCTATAGAGGGGCGCTTGAAAATGGGATCGCGGGGAAAACCATCGCAGGCCGTCAGGTGCGGCGGTCCATGGGATGGCGGGCAAGTAGTATCGCGGGGACGAACCATGGCCGGCAACATCCTTCACAGTGACGGGGAAGAACTGGGGCGCGGCTTTACCTTGATCGCGGCTCTGATCGGACTTGCAGCCGGCGCCTGCGTGTACGGGATCGACGCCGCGTTCCTGGAAAACACGACAGACGACGCGCCGCCCCTTGCCCTCACTGCGCTGACGGCGGTCTCCCATGGGGCGCTCGCCTGTTTATTGATTTTGTCGACCCGCGCGCCTCTGCGAAGCGTCGGTCTATCGGCCGCGATCGCACTGGCGCTTGCCGGGCCGTCCTATTTTCTTTTTCACGAAGAAGCCGCGAGCAAAATGCTCAGCAACTTCCCCTTCAGCTTCTGGTTTTTCCTCGCAGCCCCCGTTGCGTTTTTCGTGCTGACGACATTTGCAAAAACATTTCTTGAAGATAGCCGGGGCGCGGGCGACAGGCGTTTTGCCTATCGAACGATTTTTTTTCACGGCCTGACAACGCCGCTGATCGCAGCCGGGGCGACTTTTATCGCCGTTCTGGCGTTCTTGTTGTTGACCGCATGGGCGGCGCTTTTGCGCTCGCTCGATGTCGAGATTTTTTCCGTCATCATTGAAAAAAAGTGGTTCATTTTCCCGTTCTTCGCCATGATCACCGCGATCTCGATCGCGTTGATGCGCCGGCAAAATGCGGTGCTTGGGGCGCTGCGGTTTTTGCTGTTGCTATTCAGCCGCATCGCCATGCCGATCACGGCGTTATTTTCCGTCACCTTCATACTGGTCTTGATCGCGAACGGCACAGCGGCGGTGTTCGACCGCGCCTATCCGGGAGCGACGATGTTGGCGCTCGCGCTGACCGGCATGTTGATATTCAACGGCGTCTATCAGAACGGCGAGGGAAAACCGCCGCCGCTCTGGCTGCGGCTCTCGACCATCATCACGCTGCTGGCGCTGCCGGTCTGCGTCGGTCTTGCGGGGTATGCGCTCTGGCTCAGGGTCGAAAGTTACGGGCTGACGCCGCCGCGCATCGCCGGGCTTGCGATCACGGGCCTCGCCTGCGCCTACGGCGTCGTTGGACTGATCGGCGTTCTGTCGGAAATTCGTTGGCGCACCGAGCGCTGGATGCCCGTCATTGCGGCGCTTAACACCGCGATGGCGATTGTGTGGACGCTCGTCCTGATCGCGATTGCAAGCCCGCTCGCGCACCCCTGGGCGATCAGCGCGCGCAGTCAGGAAAGGCTCTTGTTGTCAGAACGCATCGACGCCGAAGAGTTTGATTTTTCATATCTGAAGTTCAGGCTCGGCCCTTATGGCGCAGGGGCGCTCGATCGGATCGAAGCCGCGCGCGATCACCCGCAAGCCGCGTTGATCGCTGACGAAATCGCCCGGGTGCGGCAAGCCGCCAACCGGTGGGAGTATCAAAACCCGGACCGCGTCAAGACCGAGCCGGCGCCCGCCGCCGCGCCGGAGACTGAAAGCGGTCCCGAAACGCTCGACTTCAATCCGGCGGATAATCCGGATATCGATCCCCCGGAATTGCCGCAGGACGATGCACCAGGTGCGGATGATACGCCAGATACAGATGACGCGCCGGATACGGATGAAGCGCCGCCGCCAAACCCCTAATGCGCAAGAAATCGATTTCACTCAAAGGCCATCGCACCAGCATTTCGCTCGAGGCGGTGTTCTGGGAAGAACTGGAAGAGGCCGCGAAAGAAGCAGCGCTGACCTTGCCGGCGCTGATCGACGGCGTCGACCGCCGCCGACTGACACAGACCCCTGCGCCCGGCCTCGCCTCGGCGCTGCGGGTTTATGTCGTCAATCGCCTCCGGGTGAACGCAGATAAAAGCGCCCCGTCAGGCGTTGGCGACAAGACCGACAGCGGGCCGACCAAGGACTAGCTGGCTGTAGAGCCGGTTCGCCTCCTCCGCATAACCGCGCATCAAAGGACGCACTTGTTGAAAACGATCAACCTCCGCCGCTGCAGCAAGGAGCGCGGCGAACCGCTTGCGGATCGGGTCCTGTTGCGGGTCTTTCCAGTCGGCGAGCGCCTTGACCGTCGCAAGCCGCGTCCAGAATGCGCGCGCCGAGGTCAGTGTCGCCGCGACATCGCCGGAAATAACATTTGCGCGGGCCATGGCGGCGAGCGCCTCGCCGGCGTCGCCTTTTTGCAGCGCCGGCAACGCTGCGGCGTGGCGATAAATAAGCGTACTGACGATTAACTCGATATCGCTGAGACCACCCTCGATCCGGTCAAGGTCCCATTCACTGGCGGCGCGTTCGCGGCGCATCCGCTGCATGCGGGCGCGGTCGAGATCGCGGAACAAGATATCGGCGCGTTTCGGATTGCTGACCGCCGCGCGCAGAATTTCACCGCCGCGGGCCGTCGCGCCCTCCTCGCCGGCGATCACGCGAGCCCGCGCCAGAAGGATCTGATCCGACGCCACCGCTTCGGATTGCACATAGGCTTTGAACGCCGCCTCATCGGGCGCAAGCGGGCCGCCGACGCCGCCCGGACGGTGAGAGACTTCCGGCGCAAACGCAAACCGGCCGTTGTCGAATTCATAAAGCGCTTCAACGAAGGTGCGCGCGTCGGCCTCGTTCTCGTCGGAAGCCTCGCCCGTGGACAAAAATCCGATCAGGCTGCGTGCGCCGGGCAGACCGCGCGCCGGGCCGTCAAAGACATGAAGCGTCAGGCCGCGGTCAATGGCGCCGCCCGCCGTCATGGTGAAAAGCGTCGCTAGCGTTGCGTTATGCACCGCCTCAAGCGCCTCGGCGGCGGCGCCGAACGGCATGGCGCGCGCTGCAGCGCTCGCGGCGATGGCGGCGATGTTTTCTGCGCGCCACGCGGCGAGCGCCGACGGATCGGCGCTGGCCGCCGGCGGCGCATTACGGCTCAACCACGCAGCGCCGGTATCGGGCGCTGTGTGAAGCGCCGCGTCTTGCGTCGCGCCAAGAAGACGCGCCGCGCCATCGGGCGAGGCCGTCAGGGGACGGATAAGACCGCCAAAACAACCGATGGCGTCGACAAGCGCGTCGCGCGCGCGCCCTTCGCCGGCGGCGCATTTAATCACCGGCCCGTT
Organism: Pseudomonadota bacterium; assembly: GCA_038531315.1. Classification (GTDB taxonomy): domain Bacteria; phylum Pseudomonadota; class Alphaproteobacteria; order Caulobacterales; family Parvularculaceae; genus JAJFFW01. Next base: position 6,080 of record JBCBBT010000003.1, on the reverse strand, counting down.
CGCGCCTTCTGTTTCCATCAGGCGATCAAACAGGGCGACCGCTTCGTCAGGGTGCTGCGCTTCGCCGAACGCCGTCAGCAGGCCCGGCGCAATGGCGGAAAAGCGCGCGCCCGGTTGCGGCGCCGAGGGCCGCGTCCAGCCGTCGGCCCAGGTATCGACAACCCGCGACAAGGCGGCGCCGTCGGAAAAGCCGAGATCTTCAAGTTTGCCGGCGTCAACCGCGCCGGCGCCGTTTGCACTGTCTTCCGATGACGCGGCGGACGCCGCGCCGCTGCGATAGGGCGCGAAGGCGGCCTGCGGACCGGCTTGCAAAAAGGCGAGCGCATTGCGCGCGTCTGCGGCGGCGCCGTCGGCGACCGCTTTAAGACCGGCGAAATCTTCAAAACCGGCAAGACGCGCGAGCGCGGCTTCCTCGCCGGCGCCCGCCGGCGTTAACCGGCCCGGCCCGCTGATCGCCTGCATCCTGGAGGCGAGTCCGCGCAATAAATCAGCGCCGGCGCTCAGCCGCTGCGCCGTCGGCGCGCCGATCATCCCCGCCTCAGCGGCGCGGGTCAAAAGCGTCGCCGCGGGCGCGGTGCGGAAAACCGGTCGGCTGCGGCCAATGCCGAACCGCAAAACATCGCAAAGCCGGCGCAGATCAGCACAAGGATCATCGCTCTGGCGCGCGTCAAGCAGCGTTTCAAGCGCGTGCCCGCTCGCCCACACCGCAGCCTCGCTCGCTTCAAGGAAGGCGCCGCCGGCGGCCCTGTCGCCCGCGACAATACGCGAGACGCCCACAAAGGCGCGCACCGCATCCTGTTGCGGGTCGGCGAGCGCCGCCGTCGCGCGCGCCAAAGTCTCGACCAGCCCGGCGCCGTTGACCCCGGCGCCGAACGGGCTGCGCAACGCAAAGAGCGGCGTGCCGCCCGGCTTTCCTTCAAAGACTTCTTTCAACTCCGCCCCGAGGCGCACAAACGCCCGCTCGGCCATGCTCGCCGCCGAACCGGTGAAGATCGACTGGTCGTAGACAACTGCAAGATCAAGCGGTCCGTAGGGGGATAATTCCTCATGGGCGAAGTCTCCGCCGGCCACGGCGAAGACGCCGGACGCCAGACCGTCCGACAGATCAAGCGTCAGCTCGCCGCGGTTGACCCCGCCGCGCAACAGCCATTTCAGGCTCGTCTCAACGAGGCGTTCAGCAAAATCGGACCGCGCTGCACCCGCTTCGCACGACGACCAGACGCCGGCGATTTCCGCGATCGCAATCGCCAGATCGACGCGCGCTTTTATTGGCTCCAGCGCGCCATGAAGCGCATCCGGCCCGCCGACGCCGCCGTCGAGATCGGCAAGATCGCGAGCGGCTTCCGCAATGACGCTGGGCGCGCCGTCGCGGAGCGCCATCGCCGCCGCTGCAGGCGCTTTGAAACACAAATCTGAAAGACGGTTTGTCGATCCGAAAATTTTTAACAGCGTCAGATGCGTCCGCGGCTCGTCGAGAACGGCGCCGAAATCGCCCGGCGCCGCCTCCGCGAGCGCGCGTTTCCAGCGGTCGATTGCCTGTCCGGCGCGCGCCGGCGCAAATCCGGCGTCGCTGTCGCCGCCGCTGGCGAACGTTGGCGCGTCCGCCGCACCGCCCTCTACGGCGTCTTGCGGGCTATCGCCTTGCAGCGGGCTCGCGCCGCCGATGGGCGCTTTTTGCCGGTATGGTTGTCTTGTTTGCGTCGCCATCGCGCGCACCCTCCCAGGCTCTCAGCCGGAAGGGACAGCATGCCAGCGGACCGCGATTTTCGCCGTCTGGAAGCAGTCTTTTAAGGCAGCGCCGCCGTTGATCACCGCAACGCCCTTCAGGCTTGTCTTGAATTGCCGAACTCAATCATTAGGACTTCGCACTTTCTTGTGAATTGGCGGTTAATCTACAGGCGACACTTGGATTGATCGGCGTCCGATTTCGAGCCAGCCGCCTCGGAACGCCGCCGTTGAAAAGGCGCTCATGATACGGACCTTGCGCTATCGGCTGCTGCTCGCTTTTCTGGCCGTCAGGCGGTTTCGCCGGCGGACCTTTCGGCTTGCGCCGGCCCGCCTGTGGCTGTTCGCAGTTTTGATCGCAGCGGCGGCGGCCTTCGCCGTGATCGGGTTTCGCATCGCCATTGACGCGGTCTCGGTTATTGCCTTTGGCGGCACGGAGGAAATGGTGGCGAGCGCCGCCGCCTCACTCAATTTTTTCCGCGCATGGGCGGCGCCGATTATTGGCGGTCTCGCCGTCTCAGGCCTGATGTATCTGACAGGGCGCTACAACTGGCTGCCGGAAGGCCGCACACAAGGCGTCGCGGAAGTCATCGAAGCGCGCGCCATTCGCGACGGGCGGGTCTCGTTTCGGGCCGGGCTGTCGTCGGCTGCGATCTCCGCGGTCTCGCTCGGCTCCGGCGCCAGCGCCGGCCGCGAGGGCCCGGCGGTTCATATCGGCGCGACCATCGCTTCCATTCTCGATCGCTGGTTCGGTTTTTCGGCCAAGGACCGGCGCACGCTCCTGGGCTGCGGCGCGGCCGCCGCCGTCTCGGCAAGTTTTAACGCCCCCGTCGCCGGCGTCATCTTTGCGCTTGAGGTGATCCTTGGCAATTACGCGCTTTCCGTATTCGGGCCGATTGCGGCGGCGAGCGTCACCGCGGCGATCGTCACGAAACTGACCCTTGGCGACTTTCCGGCTTTTGCGGCCCCGGCCTATGGCGCAGCCACGGCGCTCGACGTGCCGCTATCAGCGTTGCTGGGCGTCATCTGCGGGCTCGTCGCCACAGTGTTTCTCCTGTGTACGGAGCAATTGACCGAACGCGTGCGCAATTTCGCGAGCGAGCGCAATATTTCCTATATCTTCCTGCCGCCGATCGCCGGGCTTCTGGTCGGACTGATCGGGGCCTGGCATCCGGAGATTTTCGGCGTCGGCTACGAGGCCGTGACCCGGGCCTTACAGGGCGAATATTCGCTGCGTATTCTCTTTACGCTCGCTGTTCTGAAGATCACGGCGACCGCGATAACCGTTTCGTGCCGGTTTGGCGGCGGCGTCTTCTCGCCGGGGCTGGTGATCGGCGTCTTCGCCGGCGCCGCTTTTGGCGCAGCCGTCAGCGAGGCCCTGCCCGACCATGCCGCCGGCGCCACCTATTACGCCATGGTCGGGATGGGCGCGGCGTCCGGCGCCATTATCGGCGCGCCGATTTCAACGACGCTGATCGTTTTTGAACTGACCGGCGACTACACCATGACCATGTCGCTGATGGTGGCCGTGGCGCTGGCGACGCTGATCACGCAGTCGCTGGCGGGGAAATCCTTCTTCCACTGGCAGCTCTCGCGGCGCGGTTATGATCTTTCCGAAGGCCCGCAAGGCGTCATCCTCAAAACCATCCGTGTGCGCGATGTCATGGACCGGATGCCGCAAAATGCGCCCCTCGATAAGGACGCCGCCCGCCTTGAAGCGCAACAATCGCTTGGCGAGGCGATTGCGCTGTTGGAGCGCGAAAGCGAAGACGGCCTGCCTGTTGTCGATCCGGGCTTGCCGGAAAAAGTGATCGGCTATCTTTCCCGTGTGAAGGCGCTCGCCGCCTATAATCGCGCGCTGATCGACAGCCATATCGAACATCACATCTAGAGCGCGCCGCCCCTTCTAAAGGCGTCCCGTCGCCATCGCCATGAAAAGCCGGAGGCGCTTTCTGACCGGCGTGAAGGCGCCGGCCTTCTCCGCGTTGGGCGCGACACGCAACGGGATCAGGCAAAAGTGAAGATGACGAGCGACAACGTCCGCCGGCGCCGACGCCATTGGCGCCTTGATCGCTTGATGCGCCTGCGCGCAGTAAGCGGCGACGGCCTCGCCAAAGTCCGGCGCAAACGCGTGAGCCTCGCCGGCCAGAACAAATGCGCTTTCCGCCGCGATGAGCGTGGCGCGCTCCGCCGGCGCCGAAGCATCACTGGACACCGTCGCCATGAACCCTTCCGCGACGTCAGCCCACTGACAAAGATCATCAATCGTTGCGAATGGCTCATTGTAGAGAAGCCGCCCCCGCGCATCGATGGCGCGCTCAAAGGCGGCGCGCGCCTCGCGGTCGACAGCGGCGGCATCACGCAGACAGGCAACGACGGGATGGGCGCGCACAGGCCCGTCGCCTGTGACCTCGTCCAGCGCCTCGCGCCACCATTGCAGACGGATTTCGCCAAGCGGCGGTTCAGACACCGCGGCGGGGATTTGTCTCAGCTCGATTTGCAGCGCGCACAGCGCGATCAGGCGTTTGCGTTCGTCCTCGGATACGTAGGATAGCGCCAGCCAGCGGTCCGGATCATGGCGGCGCACAAGCCCCGCACAATAATCGGCGTTCGATTGGGCCGGCGTCGGTGTCTGCGGGTCAGGCAGGCGCGGCCTCGACCTTTTGCTTTGACCAGTCGCGCTTCACGCCAAACGCAAGGAGGATGGGCGCCGCAACAAAAATTGACGAATAAGTGCCGATCAGAACGCCCCAGATCATCGCGAACGTGAAACCACGCAACACTTCCCCGCCCAATACATAGAGCGAAACCAGCGCCAGCAACGTTGTTACAGACGTCATCACCGTCCGCGACAGGGTGTCGTTGATCGATTGGTTCAAAAGCTCCGCCAGCGGCTTTTTCTTGTATTTGCGCAAATTCTCGCGCACCCGGTCATAAACAACCACGGTATCGTTCATCGAATAGCCGACAATCGTCAGGATCGCGGCGATGATCGCGAGGGAGAATTCAAGCCGCGTCAGCGCGAACATGCCGAGCGTGATCAAGACGTCGTGGACCAGCGCGATGATGGCGCCGACCGAAAACTGCCACTCGAAGCGGAACCAGATATAAAGCAACATCAGGCCGATCGCGATGACGACGGCGGTGACGCCCGCGTTGATCAGCTCGCCGGAGACCGCCGGTCCGACGACATCAGCGCGGCGCAACTGATAGCCGTCGCCGAGAAGCTCACGCAGCACGCCCTGCACCGCTTCCGATGCGCGTTGTTGCGCCTGTTCGGCGGCTTTTGCTTCTTCCGTCCCCGCCCCGCTTGCATCGTCGGCGACAACTTGTTGCTCAAGAAAAACAACAACGCCCTCAGCGCCGCCGGAAAAGTCCTGAATTTCCTGCACCCGCACTTCGCCCAGATTAAGCGCCGTCACGGCGTCGCGCACCGCATCGACGCTTATCGGCTCGGAATCGGAGACCTCAATCGTCACACCGCCCCTGAAGTCGACGCCGAAATTGAGCCCCATCGTGGCGACCGCAAAAATCGACACGGCGACCGCGATTGCCGACAGAATGGCCGAGATCATCCGCCAGTTCGTAAACGGAATGCTTGTCTGATCGGGAACAAGTTTCAACAACATCGAATGCGCTCCCCTACAACGTGATTTCTTTTGGACGGCGGCTCAACAGGTAGCCGCCGGCGAACATGCGCGTCAGAACAAACGCAGTGAAAACGGAGGTGCAAACCCCGACCGCCAGCGTGACCGCAAAGCCGCGCACCGGTCCGGCGCCGAGCATGAACATGATCATCGCCGCAATGAAGGTTGTGACATTGGCGTCGATGATCGCCGACCATGCGCGTTGATAGCCCGTCTCAACAGCATTGATCGGACCCTTACCGGCCAAAAGTTCCTCGCGGATGCGCTCGAAAATGAGAACGTTCGCGTCCACCGCCATGCCGATGGTCAGGACGATGCCGGCGATGCCCGGCAAGGTCAGCGTTGAGCCGAATAATGACAGCGCGCCGGCGATCAGAACAACATTCGCGATCAGCGCAAGATCGGCGTAGATGCCAAAGCGTCCGTAGGACAACACCATGTAGAACACGACGGCGATAAAGCCGATGATCAGCGCCATTGCGCCGGCGCGCACGGACTCGCGGCCCAATTCAGGACCGACCGAGCGTTGCTCGAGAATCTGAAGCTCCGCCGGCAGCGCACCCGCCTTAATCAGCGTTGCAATGCGCGTTGCTTCTTGTGGCGTAAAGTTACCGGTGATGCGCCCCGACCCGCCGGTAATCGGCGACTGAATGGTTGGCGCAGAAATGATTTCACCGTCGAGCTGTTCGCAATTGTGCTCGACGGTGA
>JBCBBT010000002.1:0-134791 GCA_038531315.1 Pseudomonadota bacterium | reverse complement strand
CATTTGTCCACTTCCAATCGTGAACGGATAATTCCTCGACTGGCCCCGTCATTGTCCGGTGCGCTTCAACAAGTGTGAGATTGCGGGTCGCTATCCCAGCGATGCGCAGCGACGCATCCTTTAGCGAAAACGCGATCGCACGTCCCGACCCTGTGGCGTCGAGCAAAACATGGTCAGAGCCCTCTCCGATCAGGCGCAGACCATCACCCCTCGGCGAAAAAGCAGAAAGACGCGCCAGACGATAATGACCGGCGGGAATGTGTCCCTCGCCCGATTTTTCCGCCGCCTCAAGAAACCGGCGCCAGGCTTTGCTGTCATCGGTAACGCCGTCGCCAACCGCACCGAACGCCCGCAACGAAACCGTCGGGCGCGCCGTCGCAGCGCAGGGCGTCAATAAGGAGCTCATGAAGCCAGCCAGCGCTGTCCGGCGACGAATGCGGCGCGCAATAAAACGCTTCACGATTGCGAACGCCGCCCCGCCAACGCTGTGCTCGGGCTTCCCGCTTTTCGCAAACGGACATGATCGAATGCTGTTTGATGAAGGACTGGTTCCGTCTGTATGGGGGCATTGACGTTGGCGCCATTCTCTTCAGCCTGCGGCGTATCATGATGGCGTTTTTCCCGCATGCCATAATAAGACGGACCCGACTCGTGATAGTAAAGAGAGTCTCCGTAAGATACCCGACCAGGAAAATTGATATTCACGCTATTGAGAATAAGCCCTGCAACTGGAATCGAGCTGTTGTTCAGCTGCGTGATGGCCGCCTGAACAGCGGCAATTTTTGTCTTGCGAGATCGCGCGATAAGAAAGGTCTGATCACTGAAGTTTGCGATTGTGCGTGATTCAGCAACAGAAAGGACTGGCGGGGCATCCAGAAGGATCAGATCGTATTCCTTCGCAGCGTCGTCAAGAAGACTGCGCATGGCTTTCGGATCGATTTCAATAAATGTTTGATCTTCACTCGATGCGCGCGACGGCAAAAAATTCAACCCCGTCTTTTCATCCTGCACGATGAGTGAGCGCCATGCCCATTGCTGGGACAATACTTCGTGGAGCCCGCCCTTGGGTTCGATAGAGAACAGCCGGTTCAGCGCGCGAATCCGGTGATCACAATCGACCAGTAGAACTTTCCTGCCGGCGCCCGCCGCAAGCCGCGCAAGCGAAAGACTGATCGTTGTTTTGCCGTCGCCTGGCAGGGCAGACATCAGGCACACAATCGCCGCCCGTTTCTCCCGACGCTCAGCATCAATTATTTGAAGCAAAACGCGCAACGCTTCCGCATAAGCCGACGCGGGCTTTTCGACGACATAGGATGTCGGCGCCCCGCTATCCCCAAGCGCCTTTTCGTCAAGCTCGGGAATTGATGCAATGACGGAATATCCGGTGTGCTCCGACAGTTGTTCGGCGAATTGCGTCGTATCGTTGTTAAGCTGCTCCAGCATCAAACAGATAAGGACTGACGTGCCGAGACCGAGGCTAAGCGACAGGGCGAGCGCGATCGGGATATTCGGCGAGCTTGGGCGCAGCGGCGACGCCGCTTCCTGTAAGAGCCGAATATTTGCTGTCGCATAGCGATCCTGGCCTTCGATTTCGAGCCGCCGCTGCACGAGACCGTTGTAGACTTTGCGGGCGCTTTCCGCCTCGAGCTCAAGCTCTCGTAATCGAACGCGGGCGGCATTGTCGGCGACCATCTCTGCACTGATCGTCTTCAGGTTTTCTTCCAATACAGTGAGTTGGCGCCGAGCGACGCCCACGTCAGCTTCAATACTCGCGGCGATCCGCTCTATTTCTTCATCGATTTGTTGCTGCACCTTTGCGATGACAGCCCGGCCGTCACGCACCAAAGGCGACTGACTGCCGTAGCGTTGCTCAAGATCCGCTTGCTCGCTGCGCAATTCTGCTTCGTGAATTCGCAAATCACGAATGACTTCCGAGGTAAGCGCCTGTGAAAGCGCTTCAACCGGGCGGTCCGAAGACGACGAGGCTTCAATTTGCGCAAGGCGCGCCTCTTTATCGGTAAGATTGACGCGCGCTTGTGAGACCATGCGTTGCGCATCACGCAACTTGCGTTCGATCAGCAATTCGCCGTCCGCACCAAAAAGACCGGCTGTATTGCGGTAGTCTTCGACATCGGCCTCTTTTTTCGCTAAATCCTCGCGTAATACGGTGATGCGCTCGGCGAGCCAAAGACTTGCGCGTTTTGCGCCGGCGGTCAGGTCCGCGTCTCGCGTCTCACGATAAATATCAACAACGGCGTTTGAAATCTCCGCCGCCTGACGCGGGGACAACGCCGTTACGCTAATGCGCACGGCATAGCTCAGGCCATAGCGATTGGCGCTCATGGCGTCATCGACGGCGGAGATTGTTTTTTGACGTTGGACCTCAGCAATCTCTTCGGGGGAAAGCTGACGATTGCCGCCGCCGCTTATGATGCTCTTGATCGCCTTCTTCCCTGCACTGATTGGCGATACGGGACGTAAGGCGGAGTTCCACGCAGGATCGTCAACCAACGCAAAACGGTCGACAATCTGCTCAGAAATGAACCGTGAATTGATAAACTCGATTTCAGAATCGACGAGCGCTGTGTCCGGCGCCGTCGGCAAAGGCGCGGGATCGACTGCCGTCACCTCCTGCTGCGGGCGCGGGCTCACCATGATTGAGGCGTGCGCGGTATAGAGTTTGGGTTGGATCAGCTGAACAACGGCCGCAACCAGGGCGACGCCGGCGAATACGCCCGCCAGTAGCCGCCAGCGCCGCAAGACCAAAAGAACAGCTTCCTGAATCAGATTGCGCGGCGTATCCCAGACGCCTGCGCGCTCTTTCCCGCCTGGCGAAAGCGAGGAATGAGACGGCGACGCTAAATTATAAGGCGCATTCATCGTATGGCCCTACTCCACAGGCAACAGCGCACGATTGGGGTGATCCCTGATCAAGGCGTCCGAATGATCTCTCTTCGGCCCGCAAGACCGAGGTTTCGGCGCGCCTCCGCCGGCCGAAGATCCGAGACCGCGTGAGCGCGCACGGCCCCCATGCGCGCCTTAGTATGATACGAATGAGGCTTTCAACTCAAGGATTTATCGCGCATGCGAACTGTCGCAATCGCCCTTAAAACACCGCCGGCGTTCAGGCCCCTAACCCCAAAAACGCGAATATCCGCCGCCTTAAGGCGCGTAACCAATTCGGCGCCGCGAGCAGCCAGCCCCGCCGCCACATAACTCCAATGAATTCGCCGGGATTGTCCTTCTCCGCTGCGTAAAGAAGGCGAGCGGCGGCGGAAAACATCATCTGCTGCTTGCGTTTTGCGATCGTGATCGAGCCCGGAAGGTAAAAGCGTGTCACCAAAGGTTCAGGCACAACCGTAAAGGTCATGCCGTGCTTCATGGCGTTCAGATACAGTGCATAGTCGAGTGCATAGCGAAAGCTTTCGTCGTACCCGCCCATTCGATCGAGCGCTTCTCTGCGGATCGCGATGGATGAGTGGATAAGAACGTTACGCCGCAACAAAGCTGATTTGAGCTCCGCGTCCGTTTGTGGGCAGCGTATTAACCAGCTATCGCCGATCGTCGCGCCAGGGGCGATTTCATAGGGCTCGCCGCGCACGCCGCGGCCAAACGAGGCGGCGATATCAGCGCCTGAAGCTTCAAGCGCCGCAAGCTGACGCTCAACCCGTTCGTGATCGCATGCGTCATCGTCATCGATCCGGAATATGACGTCGCCGTCGCATCGCTTCAAACCGCGATTGGTTGAAACCGCAACGCCCAAATTTCGATCATTGAAGACAAAATCAACGTCGGGGTGCGTCGCCTCGAGCGCTGCGCGCTCTGCTGCCTCGCTTATCCGATCAACAACCACAACAATCTGCGAGACCGAAACGGTTTGCTGACGCAAATCATCGAGAAAAATATCCCAACCCGGCCGGCACAGGGTTGTCATCAGAAAGCTCACGCGTGGTGCGGTCATGTCAGCGGCGCCGTCCCGACGGCTTGGATGACGCGCCGGCGATGTCCCGGCACGGGCGCCGCCGAAAGGTTTTTTTCGTGTGAGGTCTTTAGTTCAGCCAGAGGAAACAGCGCCAGCACATACCAGATCAAAATATCCGATTGCAGCGGACCGTCATTATGGAAATAGATGTGAACCATATAAATGACAAATGGCAGAAAAAGCCGCCAACGCCGAAGCATGGCAGCGGCGACAAAGATCGCAATAAAAATAACTGGCGCGCCATACTTGTTGAGTGAATTCAAAAAGAAATTGTGGAGCCCATAATGCCTGATCGCCTGCAGATTGGGCGAGTGCTGCAGATATTCCCAATGGGCCGGCCAATGCTCGCGGGGATCGAATCCCAGCCCATACCCCAGGGGACGGTCCATGAATAAGCGAAGCCCATAATTTGAAAGTGTTATCCGCCCGAGCGACGATCCGTCGTTCGTTGTCGCCACCCGCAATCCGACGTCGCCGATTTTCGTTACCAACAAAAAAACGATGGGCCCCGCCACCAGCGCCCCTGCTACAGCCGCTAGCTGGACCTTGCTTTCGCGTGTCGCAGCATAGATCGCCGCAAACATAACCGCCCCCAACAAGGGCGAGCGATTTCCGGACACGATCGACAACGCGGCGAAAACAGCAAGCGCCAGGATGATCCGAATGTCCAGCTGCCGCAGCGCAGCGCCCCCTGTTTCATGCATACGCAGCGCCCAATAGGCGATAAAAGCAAGGCAGAGCTGTGTCGCAAAAATAACGGGGCTCATGGATACGCCAAGCGCACGGAAGTGTTTTGTATACCAGAGTTTCGTCGTCGGCAGATCATTTTGAATGGCGCCGAGACCCGCCCGAAACTCCCACGCCGGCGAAAAGTCCGCAAACTGAAGTATTGCGACGACGCCGCTCGCGAGCACAACCGCAATGAAGACGCTAGCGATGCGGCGGACACCCCAGATCGATACCATTGCAGCGCCGAGAACAAGCGCGATCGCGCATTGGACATGGATTTCCAGAATTTGGCGAAAAACAGTGGCCGGGCTTTCCCGGGCGATCGTGCTTGATGCAAGGCCCATGAGCGCCACAACCGCAATGACGGCAAGCTTGACCCGATGGTTCGACAGCGCGCGCAAGATCACACCCCATCGATACAATGAGATAAGACCAAGGCACGTAACGGCAAAAACGGATCGCACAGGGATAGATGCGATCTGCCAACGAACCAAAGCGACCGAAAAGCAAAGATTTACGGCAAACAACAGGAGGACCATCCAGGCGAAGGCGCTTTTTTCCGGCGCCTCAAGCAACTGATCTGGGTGGCGTTCGAAGATATCGCTCGAAACAGCTTTGTCTCCGCAACTGCGTGAACCCCTTTCGCCCGCCTTGGAAGGAAAAATCGCACTCATAACAAGGCTTTTTACCACAGCATCGTTCGATGCGAAGCTCTTGTTCCCCGGCGCTTCATGCTGGCGTCTGCTCGAGTTTACCGCCCGGCATCGGGGTTGTTTGGCCGCGATCATTATCGCGGGTGGCCACATCCGGTCGCCGCGCCTCAGCATTGAGGTGCTTTGCAAGCCGGCAGCTTAGCGCAATGATCGTAAGCGTGGGGTTCGCATTGCCGGCGGTCGGAAAAACGGCGCTGCTCGCGACATAGAGATTATCGACGCCAAAGACGCGCAGGTTTCGATCCACAACACCCGATCGCGGGCCCTCGGCCATTCGTGCGCCGCCCATCGGATGAGATGAGTCCTGAAATGTAAAACCACCATCCGGATTTCGAAATTCAATTTTCTGTCGCGCCAGTCCGCTTCCAGAAAAAGCGTCATTAAGGACGGTCTCAAAATCCTGCAGCATGCGCATATCCTCATCGCCGAGCCGCCAGTCAAGAACGAGCCGGGGTACGCCGAGCCTGTCCGCGCGATCTGAAAGTGTGATGCGGCTGTCGCGATTTGGCGCCTGCTCCATTTTCAGAACAATTGCGAGATTGCGAAACGGGCTCTGCGACAAGGCGCTTTCCATTCCGACGCGCATTCTAACGGGCATCGTCCGCCAGGCGCGTCGAAGCGTCTGCATTGTGCGCATGCGCGCGCTTTTTCTTGTCTGTTCGCGCCCTGCCGCGTCCTGCGCTTTTGCGTCCCGTAAAGACAACGCCCTTGCGGCCCGTTGCTCGAGATCGACGCCGACATTGGTTAGAAAAACGTTGTAGTTCGCCAAACGGCGCTCTCTTTGTAAACGCTCCGATAAGACAAGGCCTGCTTTACTCGCAACGCGCCCTAGCGCTACGTGCCGCAGGATCGGCGCCGAGCGCGCCTCGGGCAACGCGATTGCCGTGCTACGCAGGCGTGGGTGGTCCATAAAAAACCGGCCCACCAAGTCATAGTCATTGCCGAGCCCTTGCGACAGCGTCCCGCGCGAGGCAAGCAACAACCGCGGCGCCTCGAGCCCCCCTGTACAGATGATAAACCGTTTCGCATGAACAGTTTTCACGATGTCGCCATCGGCGCTGCGCACCTCGACGTACGAAATCACGTTGCCCTGATCTGCTTGCGGAATAATTTCCGTTACGGTTGCATTTGTGACGCATAAGACGTTGTCGCGTTCCACGACGTCACGCCGCAAACGACGGCAAAGCCCTTCGAGATGCTGCTTTAAAATGATGAAAGGCTTCGGCTCAAAAATGTCCAACGGCGCCCCGAATTTTTGGATCGCCGAGCGCTCTTGTGCATCGAACCCGTCAAACCGGCTGGCGACATCGCCGACACCTAACACGCTATAAGCGTCATCATACGCGGCTCTCATCACCTCAGTGCTGAGCGGCCAACCGCTGTGGGAAATCCAGTCTCGCGCCTCAAAATCAATGGGATCCAACGGCGCAATTGTGCCCTGCCAGGTGTGGAGCGTGCCACCCAGCGCCCGGCAACGCGATTCCGCTAAGTCGTAGTCGAGGCCGATACAGTCGGCGTCATTGAGTGATTGCGCTTCGCGAGAAGGGTTTGGACGACCCGACTCCAATAGACAAATCCTGAAAGCGCGCCGATCAAGATTGCGCGCCAGGCTCAGACCAGCAGCGCCGGCGCCGATAATGCAGATATCGAAGGGATCCGCTTCAGGCGCGTCCAACTCTTCAACGCCGATCAACATCGACCGATATTTCCCACCAATTCCGCCCCATGTTCCCCAGAAGATCAGGATGGCGCAAGCAATCCGGCGCGGTCAATCGCCTGTATTGGCGCACATCAATAGCGTGAAGAATTCGCGCCAAGTCGGCGCCCATCGATCTCAAAAGTCGATTTTAAGAACGCCAAAAAGACCGTCCGCCATCACAAAAACAGTCCCATACAGATAGATAATCGGCATAAAATGGCAGAAACTGATTTATCCGATGGGGGCGCCAACCATCTTGCTAAGCGACCGACCAGACGAAGGCTCAATGTCGGCGCAAAAACGATCCAGCTTGTCGTCAACGTCGAGAGCGCCTTAATGCGCGCCGTTGCGAACCGCTCTTAACGTGATCGCCCGGAAATCAACGCCCAATGCCAGCCAAACGTCCAGTGCCGGCCAAACGCCGAATGCCGGCCAATCCGCAGAGCATCGCAACGCGAACGCCTCATTGCCGGTCTTGTAATCGGAAAATCTGGTATTTCGCACACAGTGAATGGTGGGCGGTGAGAGGTTCGAACTCCCGACCTACTGGGTGTAAACCAGCCGCTCTTCCAGCTGAGCTAACCGCCCGAAGGCTGCACGAGTTACAATAGGTGCGCGCGCCTCGCAAGCATCGATTGCGTCAGGTCTCGGAAAAATTGAACAACAAAAAACCCGCCGGACGCCGCCCAGCGGGTTTTTGAAAGTATCGCTCAACAATATCTAGTTGAGGGCTTCCTTGAGGCCTTTGCCGGCGGAAAACTTCGGCTGGATGCTGGCCGGGATCTTGATGGTCTCGCCGGTGCGCGGGTTGCGCCCGTCGCGCGCGGCGCGTTTTGCGGCTGAAAAGGTGCCGAAACCGACGAGGCGGACATCATCGCCGCTTTTCAATGCTTCGGTGATCGAATCGAAGACGGCGTCAACGGCGCGCGCGGCTTCGCTCTTGCTCATATCCGCTGCGTCGGCAACGCGGTCGATGAATTCGTTTTTGTTCATGCCTGCACCCTTTCTCCTGGATTATATGGCTGTCGACTTTAAGGCCGCCGGAACCGTCTCTTTTGAGCACCCGGCGGCGGTCGGCGCGGAGTATCACCCCCAAAATCGGTCGCCGCAAACCGCAAACGCCCGAAATATAAGGGTTTCAGCACAAGACTGGCTTAACCGGTTGTTTTTGATGGAAAATGCCAACTGAGCATTTTTCCCTCATCCGCGCTGATTTGGCGGCGCGGCGCCCCTGAAAGCCAATAACGGCGCGCAAAATGGCTAATTTCGATTCGTTTAAAGCCCGTGTAATCTGGGGGCGCCGAGGGGTAATCCGTGCGAATTCGCGCCGCCATCGTCGCGGCCCACCGCATTGCCCAGACCAAAAGCAGAGCAGCGCGCCACGCCCAGGCGCGGCGTAATCTTGCCGCTATGGAATTCGCCTGCTAGAGCGCGGCGACAAAAGCGCCGTCAACGGCGCGTTTCCAAAGCGCAAAGAGCGGTTTTATGAAAATCAACGGCAACGAAATTCGGCCCGGCAATGTCATCCAGCACCAGAATGCCTTGTGGGTGGCGGTGAAAATCAACGCCGTCAAACCCGGCAAGGGCCCCGCTTATGCGCAGGTCGAACTAAAAAATCTGATCACGGGATCGAAACTCAATGAGCGTTTCCGAGCCTCGGAAACCGTGGAACGCGTCCGGCTTGAGCAAAAGGACCACACATTTCTTTATGAAGAAGGCGACCTGCTGGTTTTCATGGACGCGGAAACGTTTGAACAGATCAATATTCCAAAGGACATGATCGGCGACCGCACTGCCTTTCTTCAAGATGGCATGCAGGTCATTGTGGAAAGCCATGAAGGCAATCCCATTGGCGTTCAGCTGCCTGAACAGGTAACGCTGGAAATCACGGAGACTGAGCCCACTGTGAAAGGTCAAACGGCTTCTTCTTCATATAAGCCATCTATCGTAGACAATGGACTGCGCGTAATGGTGCCGCCCTACATGACCGTTGGCGAGCGGATTATCGTCAACACTGAGACACTGGAATACGTCAAGCGCGCGGACTGATATGGGATCCGCCGCCGCCGCACCCTCGTCGCCAAAGACCAAGAACAAGAAAACTGCGCCCCGCGCCTGGCAACGCATGTTGTCCGGGCGGCGCCTCGATTTGCTTGATCCCTCGCCCGTCGATATCGAAATTGAAGATATCGCTCATGGCCTCGCACGGGTTGCTCGCTGGAACGGTCAGACACGCGGCGAAAGCCCATTTTCGGTAGCGCAGCACTCGGTTCTAGTGGAGAGCTTTTGCACCGAAATCAAACCAGGCTGGCCGGCGAAATGGCGTCTTGCCGCGCTCCTCCACGATGCGCCCGAATATGTGATCGGCGACATGATCAGCCCCTTTAAGGCGGCGCTAGGCGGAGAGTACAAACGGATCGAGCACGGCCTGCAGCGCGCAATCCACATTCGGTTCTCGCTGCCCGCCGAGCTGCCCGATACGGTGGAGAGAACCATTAAGAAAGCGGACCAGGCGTCGGCCTATTTCGAAGCGGTCCAACTCGCCGGCTTCGACAGTGACGAGGCCCGCAAATTATTCGGCTTTCCGCGCGGCGTCGCGCCCACCGAAATCGCGCTCTGGCCCACCGCGAGAGCGCAAGAAACCTATCTGGAACGCTTTGAAGCGCTGATCGACGCCTTTTAGCCGCAGGGCGCGCCTCGATAACAAGCCCGCGAGTTAACGGTTGTGTGTGCTGGAAATCCTTTAATTTTTAACGCTGTCAGCGCACATTACGGCCATGTTGATTTTGAGTTCCCTCGAGCACGCGACGGAAGCCTTCGCGCGATTTGGCCCCTGTCGGGTCATCTCGCTCCTGTCCGAAGATGAGCCTATGCCCGTGTTTAGCGCATTGGGGGCGGACCATCATTTGCGTTTGTATGTGGAGCGTGACGCCTGCGCAAAAACCATTAGCGAAGCGGCGAGGCGGCGCGCTGCGTCAATCATAGACTTTGCGGGCAACTGGGAACGCGACGGACATATCCTCGTGCATTGCTATCATGGGGTCTCAAGGTCGACCGCGGCTGCCTTTATCATCATGTGCATCCTGCAGCCTGAGATACCCGAATCCGAACTGGCGCAACGGCTGCGCGAAGCGGCGCCTCACGCTGATCCCTGCCCGCTGATCATCGCCTATGCGGACGATATGCTTGGCCGCGACGGACGCATGCAGGATGCGATTGAAGAACTTTGCCTGCCCTGCGCGCAGGTTGCAGCGCCGATTTCAACGCTTGATTTTGCGACGACAAGCGAAGCCGCCCTCTCCTGACGCGGGTCCCGCACCGGCTCATTTGTCTCACTCAATTTTGTATTCGCGCAGGAAGCGGTTAAGCCATGCCCTATGGACACCGCAGCCATATCGAACGTCGCAATCGGATTGAACGCCGTCCTGGCGGTCGTTGAAGACGGTCGGCCGAAGGTTTTATGCGTGCGGGAACCGGACGGCGCCTTGTCGCTGCCCTACGGTCCTTTTGATCCCGCGACACACCGGACATTCGAAATCGGATTGCGTGAATGGGTTGAGCGACAAACGGCGATTTCGCTCGGCTATGTCGAGCAGCTCTATACATTTGGCGATCTTGGTCGCGAAGCGCCGGCAGCGGCGTTTTCCGGCCGCGGTCCTGGCGAGCGGGTCATTTCGGTCGGTTATCTGGCGTTAGCGCCCGAGGCGGCGGCGGTTGACAGCGATAATGCTCAGTGGAGGGATTGGTACGATTTCTTTCCGTGGGAGGATTGGCGGCGCGGAGAGCCGGCGGCGCTATCCGATGTCATCCTGCCACGCCTCGAAAAGTGGGCGGCGGCGGCCCTCGACGCGCCAGTCGCCGCCAGCCGGCGGGCGCGCATCCGTTTGTTCTTTGGCGGCGGCGGCGAAGACTGGGAAGAAGAACGCGCGCTTGACCGCTACGAGCTGATGTATGAAGCGGGTCTGATTGCGGAAGCTGCGCGCGATCGCGGCGAAGCGGCGCCAGAAGCCGACGGCCGCCTCGGCCTGTCGATGGCGTCGGACCATCGGCGCATTCTTGCAACCGCCATCGGTCGCTTGCGCGGCAAATTGAAATATCGCCCGATCATTTTCCGTCTCCTGCGGCCGCGCTTTACGTTGCTGGCGCTCCAAAAGGCCGTTGAGGCGATCATCGGCTACGAGATTCACAAGCAGAACTTCCGGCGCAGCGTCGACGGCGGCGGCTTTGTTGAGAGAACAACCGATACGGACAAGCAGGCGAGCGGCCGGCCCGCGGCGCTATTCAAAGTGTCCGACAGGGTGCGCAGAGGCCGCGTCGCCGATGGACTGGCGATACCGCGCCTTAAATCCTCACCGGCTTACTTTGCCGCTACGGCGGCAATGACGGCAAAATCAGCGCGCCCTTAGTCGACAACAAAGACGTGCGCATCATCACACGCACGGCGAAAGCCAGTTGACGGGGCGCGAATTAACGCTAGTTTTCCCGCTCAGCCCTTGTGGGCGCTTTTTTAGGCCCTATATATGCTCTGAATGAGCATTTTACCGCTGCTCACCGCCTGACGCATAAAAACATGGCGCCGGGCGACACGACTTGAGAGGAGGCGCGCAATGCCTGCATTTGGGAATGAACCGGAGATCGATGTTCTGGAGCGCCCCGAACCCGCTTCAATCGATGATCTGGACCTCACTTATTCGCACGCCGTCAAACGCAAGACCGATCATCTCTATGAGCGCGTCAAGTCGATCATTTCGCCGGTCGAGTGGGCGCTCCACGCGCCATACATCGCGGCAATCAATGATCTTAAGAAACAAAAAAACGCGGTCATTCTCGCGCACAACTACATGACCCCGGAGATCTTCCACTGCGTTGGCGATTTTGCCGGAGACAGCCTCCAGCTCGCCAAGGAAGCGGCCAATACAGATGCGGACATTATCATCCAGGCCGGCGTTCATTTTATGGCGGAAACATCGAAAATTCTGTCGCCTGAAAAAACCGTTCTGATCCCCGACATGCGCGCCGGTTGCTCGCTTGCGTCGTCGATCACCGGCGCCGATGTCAGGCTGCTGAAAGAAAAATATCCCGGCGCTCCGGTTGTCACCTATGTGAACACAACTGCCGACGTCAAAGCAGAAACCGATATTTGCTGCACGTCCTCCAACGCTGTTGAGGTCGTTGAATATGCAGCCCGGGAGTGGAATTCCGATACCGTGATTTTGATCCCGGATCAGTATTTGGCGAAAAACGTCGCCGCCATGACAAAGATCAAGATCGTCACCTGGGCGGGGGCTTGCGAAGTCCATGAGCAGTTCACCGCCGACGACATTCGCGAACTGCGCGAAGGCAATCCCGGCGTCATTGTGCTCGCCCACCCGGAGTGTCCACCGGACGTTCTCGCCGAAGCTGACTTTGCGGGCTCGACCAGCGGCATGAGCAATTATGTGCGCGACAATCAACCCAAAAACGTTGTCCTGATCACTGAGTGTTCAATGTCAGACAATGTGGCGCTTGAAAATCCGGCTGTGAATTTTGTGCGCCCGTGCAATCTGTGCCCGCACATGAAGCGCATATCGCTCAAAGCAATTCTCAATGCGCTGATCACCGGCGAGCACGAAGTGACCGTCGATCCGGCGATTGCAGAAAAAGCGCGGCGCGCTGTCGAACGGATGGTCGCCCTGCCCCTCACCCGGCAATCGATGTATAATCACACGCATGCGCCGGAGGTGATGGCGATCGAAGCGCGGGCGTGATGAGGCGAACAGGATCTGCAGTGAAAATCGGTCTCAAGGCGGCGCTGATCGGCGCCGTCTTTAGCGCATCAGCGGCCTGCGTTTCCGGCGTTCACCCCGTGCAGCCCAATCTCGGATTGCAACCGCTGGCGACGCGCAACGTTGCAGCGGAGGAAGCGGTGCGCGCCTTCGCGAACGCCTACAATGAGGGCGACCTCGACGCCATGCTCGCGGTCGCAGCGCGCGACATCGTCTGGCTTGATGTCAAAGGCGAAAACGTGACCGTCGCCGCTAACGGCGCCGACAATTTGCGCGCGGTCATGAGCGATTATGTAAACGCGAGCGCGCCGCCGCGGAGTGCGGTTGCGATCCTGACCTCGCATGGCCGGTTCGTGACCACCCTGGAGCGGGCCTATTATGCCGTAGACGGAAAAGAGACCTCACAAGCTGCATTTGCAGTCTATGAACTCAACGCCGACAAGATCCGCCGCGTCTGGTATTACCCGGCTGAAAAATAAGTGCGCCGCGCCGAGTCAGAAATTCTGATCATCGGGGCCGGCGTCGCCGGCCTTTTTACCGCGCTCAAGCTGAGCCCGCGGCCGGTCACCGTCGTCACGGCGCGCCGTCTCGGACGCGGCGGCTCAACGCCTTGGGCGCAGGGCGGCATCGCCGCCGCTGTCGGCGCGGACGATACGCCGGCGCTGCACTTCGATGACACGCTCAAAGCCGGGGCCGGTCTGGTGGAGGCGGCCGCCGCCCGGGTTCTCACCGAAGAAGGCCCGGCGCGGATTGAGGACCTTTTAGGCTACGGCGTGCCGTTTGACCGCGCCGCGAACGGGTCTTTGAAAGTCGGCCGTGAGGCGGCGCACAGTGTTGATCGCGTCGTCCATGCGACCGGCGATCAGGCGGGCGCCGCTATCATGGAAGCGTTGGCGGAAGCCGCGCGCGCCGCCGACCACATCACGATCCTTGAACGGATTGTTATCGAAGACTTGTTGACCAGAGAAGGAAAGGTCGCCGGCGCCCTTGCCTATGATGTTGAAAAACAGGAACGGTTTTTCATGCCGGCGGGGCAAACCGTGCTCGCCACGGGGGGGCTCGGCGGGCTCTATGCGGTGACGACCAATCCCGTGCGCGCGCAAGGGCACGGCCTCGCTTTCGCCGCGCGCGCCGGCGCGATTATTCGCGACCCCGAATTCGTCCAGTTCCACCCGACCGCTCTGAATGTCGGCATCGACCCCGCGCCGCTCGCCACCGAAGCGCTGCGCGGCGACGGCGCTCTGCTTGTCAATGACGACGGGCGCCGGTTCATGGGCGACATTCATCCGCTTGGCGAGCTGGCCCCGCGCGACATCGTTGCGCGGGCTGTTGAAGGCGAGTTGACGGCGGGCCGCGGCGCCTTTCTGGACGCGCGCGATGCTGTCGGCGCCGCCTTCCCCGAAGCCTATCCGACCGTCTTTGCCTCATGCCAACACGCCGGCATCGATCCGCGCAAGGACATGATCCCGATTGCGCCGGCGTGTCACTATCACATGGGCGGCGTGATGACCGACATTGACGGGCGCGCCTGCGTTAATGGCGATTATGATGCGGGGCTTTGGGTCATTGGCGAGGCGGCCTCGACAGGCGTTCACGGCGCTAATCGCCTGGCGTCGAACTCGCTTCTGGAAGCCGTCGTTTTCGGAGCGCGCGCCGCCGATCTGATGCGCGATACGGCCGTTGAAATCGCCGCCGCGCCAGCAGCGCCGGAAGACCGGCTCGCCTTACCGCCGAGCCCGCCGCCGGCGGATGACATAGCCGCCTTGCGCACAGCGATGTCGCGCGGCGCGGCGTTATTGCGCTCACGCGCAGGCCTTGAAAATGTCCGTAATATGATCGATGCGCTTGAACAGCGCGAGAAGACCATGACCAGCGGCCTGAAAAGCGCCCTCATCACGGCCCGCATCATTGTCGAAGGCGCAGCGGCGCGCCGCGAAAGCCGCGGCGGCCATTTTCGCTCAGACTTTCCGGAAATGACGACGCCAGCCCATTCGCACATCACCTATCGCAAGGGTGAAACCAATGTTGCATTCGCACCGTTGGCGCAGATTGAACCGCCGCAGACAATAAACGAACGCCAGATGCAGGACCGCCAGCAACAGGACCATCCATGACAAATCCGCCGCGCCCCTTCCCATTGCCAGACCGCTTTGTGCGGGACCATGTCGCCGCCGCGCTCGCAGAGGACCTTGGCGACGCCGGCGACCTGACGACCGCCGCTTGCATCCCTGCCGACCGCGTCTTCAGCGGCGTAATCAAGGCGAGAGCGGACGGTGTGATCGCCGGCGTTGACGCCGCTGTGGCCGCTTTTTCGCTTGCCCACCCAGCGATCCGTGCGGAGACGATGGCCGCCGATGGCGCACGCGTCGCCAAGGGCGAGACGGTCCTGCGGGTTGAAGGTCCGGCGCTCGGCATTTTGACCGGTGAGCGGGTCGCGCTCAATTATCTCGGTCACTTATCGGGCGTCGCCACAGCGACGGCCGCCCTTGTCGACGCGGTCGCCGATACGGGCGTTAAAATCGCCTGCACACGGAAGACCACGCCGGGCCTGCGCGCCTTTGAAAAACATGCAGTTGCGTGCGGCGGCGGCGCCAATCATCGGTTCGGCCTCTATGACGCGGTGATGATCAAGGACAATCACATCGCCGCTTCGGGCGGCGCCGAAAAGGCCCTTGCCGCGGCCAAAGCTCATGTCGGCCACACTGTCAAAATCGAGATCGAAGTCGACACGCTCGCGCAACTCGAAACGGTGTTGCGCCATGGTGCGGATATTATTCTTCTCGACAATATGTCTACGGAGGACCTCAGGACCGCAGTCGCCTTGACGAAGGGCGCCGCTATTCTGGAAGCCTCCGGCAATATCACCGCCAAAACCGTGCGTGCGGTTGCGCAAACCGGCATTGACGTCATTTCATCCGGCTGGATTACGCATTCCGCACCGGTGCTTGACCTCGGCCTCGATGAGGCCTGACGCGCGGCAAACAGCCGCCCTCACGCTCCTGGCGCTTGTCGCTTTTGCCGCCAACTCGGTGTTATGCCGGCTGGCGCTCAAGGACGGCCTGATCGATGCGGTCAGCTTTATGCAAATCCGGCTCGTGAGCGGGGCGTTGACGCTCGCGCCCTTCCTGATCTGGAAACCCTCCGATGAAGGACTATCGAAGGCGTTTGACGGCCGGATGGCGGCGGCGCTGTTTGTCTACGCCATCGCTTTTTCGCTGTCCTATGTTTCGGTTAACGCCGGCGCCGGCGCCTTGATCCTGTTTGGCGCGGTTCAACTCACAATGCTTGCGATCGCTTTCGCGCAAGGCGAGCGACCGGGGCCCGGTCAACTTGCGGGCGTCGCGCTTGCCTTCGCTGGTCTGATCTATTTGTTGGCGCCCGGACTGTCAGCGCCGCCGCTCGGCGGGGCCGCGCTGATGGGCGCCGCCGGCATTGCGTGGGGCGTCTATTCAAGTCTCGGCAAGACGGCGACGTCGCCGGAACGATCAACCGCGGCCAACTTCCTTGTCGCATCGCTTGCGGCGCTGGCGCTGTTTGCGGTGACGCGGACACCCCATTTATCGCTCGCAGGCGTTTGCCTTGCGGTCGCATCGGGGGCGATTGCGTCGGGCGCCGGCTATGTGATCTGGTACCGTGCGCTCAGAGCATTGACGGCAGTGCGCGCCTCGGTCGTACAACTCGCCGTGCCGGTAATCGCCGCTATCGGCGGCCTCGGCGTTATTGGCGAGCCAATCACGGCGCGCCTCGCCATCGCCGGACTTGTCATCCTCGGCGGCATTTTCATCGTTATACGGTCGAAAAACTGAACAGCGCGCGCCCGCAAGAATGCGACGACGCCAGGCGCCTCTGTCAGATTGGCGTTAAATCTCGGCGGGCGCCGCAGCGGCAGTACGCCGGTTCGGAAACTTGTAAAACTTGTGGGTTCCGATAACCGCCGTCGGCGTTAGTTTCTCCGCCCACGGAGGATTAACATAATCTGCGTGATAATGGGTTGCGTTCCGGCTCACCGGCACTCTGACGCCGGCGAGGATCGCGCCAGCGAGATCATCGGCGCGTTTCCAAAGGCGTTTGTTCAGGCGCCGGTCCATGGAGCCGTCGCAGGTGAACGAAAACTGACACCCGGTCACGCGCTCAGAGCCCTGAAATACGACACCGCAAATCGAGTCCGGATAAACGCTCGAATCGACGCGGTTCAATACGACGTCCGCCACCGCAAGTTGGCCGACGCGTTTTTCAGACCGCGCCTCATAGTAGATCGCCTGCGCGAGACAGCGGCGGTCTTCGGCGTTCACCGCGGCCATATTGAGCGCCGTGAAATCAAAACCAACGAGATCGTCGAGCGCAACGCCGCGCGTCGCAACGGCGCTCGCGGGCGTCACCGGCTTCAGGCTCGGCGCGCCAAGCGTTACGCCTTGCGCCGGCGCAATCGCCGCGCGGGCCTTGGCCGCTTCTTCGGTGAGGTAGGCCGCATACTCGGTCACGAGCGCTGTTTGCGTGGCGACTTCAGTCTCAACGATCCGCTCGTAAGTGGCTCTTTTCGCCGACGTCGTCGCCGACAATGCGGCGCCGAAAACGCAAACCGCCACGCCGGCGGCGGCCAGCAAACTGCGCACATGCCAGTTCGCGCCGCCTGCGCGCGCGTCTTTCGACAGATTCAAAACTGAACGTTCGCCTTGCTTACGCATGATCTCACTCGTTCGTTTCGAAAGCGCAGCGGGCTAAAGAGCCCGCAACTGCGCTCCAAAATGCGGCGACAAACCGCTCGTTAAAAAAAGCGCCAAATTGACGGGCGCGCGCTAAGACATTTAGTCATAAATCTTACCAGATCGTAAGCGACGACCGCGCGCCATTGGAATTTGGCGCAAAAGCCCGTCGTCGCTGGCGCCAGACCAGCCTCGCCTTGCGAATATGGCGCCGCAACACGATTTCTGCAAACCTTTAGCGCGCTTGTTAAGAGTTTGTTAACCTTTCTGATTAGCCGTTTAATGCTTTGGAATTCATGCGTGAATTTCAACCCGCCCGAATTCCCTCAAATTTGCCGCCTGACAATTCCGTGAGCGACGGCCCGCTTGGCGCGCCGGCGTCGCTTCGAAGCAACAGCCGGGCACGAATTGGACGTCGTTTTTCCCGCAAATCGCCCGCCGGTTCGCCCATGCCGGGAACGCTTGAGCGCGTTCATCCGGTCTTGCGTGTTGCAATGGCGGACTGGGCCGCCGCAAGCCGCGCAATCGGCGTGCGATAGGGCGAGCACGAGACGTAATCGAGGCCGGCGTTTTCCACAAAAGCGATCGAATCAGGATCGCCGCCATGTTCGCCGCAAATCCCGAGTTTGAGGTCGGACCGCGCCGCGCGCCCTTTCTGGGCGGCCAGTTCCACAAGCGCGCCGACGCCTTCGACGTCGAGCGTTACAAACGGGTCGGTCTTCATCACGCCCTGACGCAGATAATCCGGCAGAAACGCCGCCGAATCATCGCGCGACAACCCGTAGGTCGTTTGCGTCAGATCATTGGTGCCGAAGGAAAAGAATTCAGCCGACTGCGCAATCGCGTCCGCCGTCAGCGCAGCGCGCGGCAATTCGATCATGGTGCCCACGAGATAAGTCAGGTCGGCGTTGTTTTCTTTCAACACCGCCGCCGCCGTCGCATCGACGCGCTCTTTGACCAGCGCCAGCTCCGCATGGGACGAGACCAGCGGGATCATGATCTCCGGCTCAACGGTCTCGCCGCTCGCCGAGGCCACATTGATCGCCGCCTCGATAATTGCCCGCACCTGCATCTCGTAGATTTCCGGATAGGAAACGGCGAGCCGGCACCCGCGATGGCCGAGCATCGGGTTAAACTCATGCAACTTGTGGGCGCGCTCTTTTAGGCGGGCCGCATCCATGCCTGAGGCCTTCGCGACCTCTTCGATTTCCGCATCGGAATGCGGCAGAAATTCGTGCAAGGGCGGATCAAGCAGGCGCACCGTCACGGGTAGGCCCTTCATGACACGGAATAATTCTTCAAAGTCCGAGCGCTGCATGGGCAGGAGTTTTGCGAGCGCCGCCTCGCGCCCCGCCTGGTCGCCCGCGAGGATCATTTCGCGCACCGCAACGATCCGGTCGGCTTCGAAAAACATATGCTCTGTCCGGCACAGGCCGATGCCCTCGGCGCCGAAACCGCGCGCGACTTCCGCATCGCGCGGCGTTTCAGCATTGGCGCGCACGCGCATGCGCCGCGTCTTGTCGGCCCATTCCATCAATTGCGCAAAATCGCCGGAAAGCTCCGGCTCGATGGTCGCGACCTCGCCGAAGAAGACTTTGCCGTCGGCGCCGTCGACCGTCAACACGTCGCCTTTTTTGATGGTTCGCCCCGCCGCGGTGAAGGTCTTGTCCGCGTCGTTAATTTTGAGGTCCCCCGCCCCGCAAACGCATGGCCGACCCATGCCGCGCGCGACCACCGCCGCATGACTTGTCATGCCGCCGCGCGCCGTGACAATCGCGGCCGCAGCGTGCATGCCGTGAATATCCTCCGGGCTCGTCTCAACGCGCACCAGAATGACCTTGCGCCCTTCCTGCGCGAGACGCTCGGCCTCGTCGGAAGAAAACACCACCTCGCCGGAAGCCGCGCCCGGCGACGCCGGAAGCCCCGTCAATACGAGATCGCGCGGCGCGTCCGGATCGAGCGACGGGTGCAACAGCTGGTCGAGCGACTGCGGATCGACGCGGCAGACGGCTTCTTCTTCGGATATGAGACCGTCTCTGCACAGATCGACTGCGATTTTCATCGCCGCCTTCGCGGTGCGTTTACCCGTTCGCGTCTGGAGCATCCATAATTTGCCCTCCTGAACGGTGAATTCGATATCCTGCATGTCGCGGTAATGGTTTTCGAGCTTGTCAAAAACCGCCGCGAGCGCGCCATAGGCTTTCGGCATCGCCTCTTCCATGGAGGGCTCTTCCTCGCCCATCGCCTCGCGCGCGCGTCTGGTCAGCGTCTGCGGCGTCCTGATGCCGGCGACGACATCTTCGCCCTGCGCATTGATCAGGAATTCTCCGTAATAGGCGTTTTCGCCGGTCGAGGGATCGCGCGTGAAAGCAACGCCCGTCGCCGAAGTCTCGCCCATATTGCCGAAAACCATCGCCTGTACATTGACGGCGGTGCCCCATTCTTCGGGAATATTGTGGAGCCGACGATAGACATTCGCCCGCTCGTTGCGCCACGACCCGAAGACGGCCTCGATCGCGCCCCAGAGCTGTTCGCGCGCGTCCTGCGGAAATGGACGGCCAAGGCTTTCTTCAACGACAGTCTTGTAGCCGGCGATCACCGCGAGCCAGTCGCTTGCGGTCATGTCGGTGTCGAGAAAATACTCTTTTTCTTCTTTGTAGGTTTCAAGCACGTCTTCAAAGGCGTTGTGATCGACGCCGAGAACGACATCGCCATACATCTGAATGAAGCGGCGATAGCTGTCATAGGCAAAGCGCTCATCGCCCGACAGCGCCGCAAGGCCGCGTACGGTTTCGTCGGTCAGTCCGAGATTGAGCACCGTGTCCATCATGCCGGGCATCGAAGCGCGCGCGCCGGAGCGCACCGAGACCAGGAGCGGGTTTTGCGGATCGCCGAAAGTTTTGCCGACCAGCGCGCCGACCCGCTCCAGCGCCGTTTCGACGTCGCTTTTCAGGCTTTCGGGGAATGTGCGGTCATTGCCGTAATAAGCCGAACAAACGTCGGTCGTGATGGTAAAGCCCGGCGGCACCGGCAGCGCGAGATTGGACATTTCCGCCAGATTCGCGCCCTTGCCGCCAAGCAGATTTTTCATCGACGCATCGCCCTCGGCGGCGCCGTCGCCGAAGCCGTAAACCCATTTTGTCGCCGCGCCGTCTTTCGCCATTGCGTTCGTTCTTTCTTCCATCTAGCCAGCTCGCGGCGCTGATCAGCGGCCAGTCGCTGCGGGCGTTCATTCTTTGCGTTTTCGCTGCATGGCTTAAGCCAGCGCACGCCGTCCGCCAAGACCTCGCGCCGCAACGCAGCAGCCGCACGCAAAAAGGCCGCCAGAAACGCTTTGGGTGAACAGGGGAAAGCGTTCCTGACGGCCGCTGACGGCGTTGCGCCGTCGCTTTGCGTCAGTTGGGGGCCTGACACACGCGAGGATACGACAGCGCGGAGGGGGTGGGGAAAAGTTTCCTACAAATCGTAGGAGAGCGCTTCGCCAAAAATGGAAATCTTTATTTTAAATCAATTACTTATAGGGTGCGCCAGGGTGCGACATCGCCCTGCGCGCAGCGCGGTTTTGCGCATTTTTTTAAAAAATTTTCAGGCTCAGACGGCGTTTTGACCGGCTCAGCGTTGCTCGATTGTCTCGTCCGCCTTCATTTCGATCGCCTCAACCGCGCCGTCGGCTTTTTCGCCCGCCTGCGCGCCGGCGATAATTTTAACCGCGAAAGCGCGCGCCGGTCCGGGCGTTTCGTCTTTTTCGACCTGAACTGTGACGTTCAGATAATGCACGCCGTCGCGCAGCGGCTTCACCGTAACGTCCCAGACGCCGGGCGCGTCGCCTTCCATCGGATAAACGAACGTCGCCGGCGCGCCGAACACTTCCAGCCCCTCGCTGCCGGTCGCCGTCGCGCGCATCAGGCCGGCCTCATAGTCTTCCTTCAGCGTCAGCGAAACAACACTGAATTCGCCAGTCTGCGGCGGCGAGCGAAACGCGTGCGACAACGAAACGGCTGCGCCCGGCTTCACCGTGCGTTGCGCGTCGTCGATCGCAGTGGTTTTGGCGGTGGTTTTGGCGGTCTCGTCACCGAGCGCCTCGGCGTTGTTGTCCCCGACGGTCTTATGATGCGGCGCACAGGCGCCCGCGAGCGCGGCGAGTAAAGACAGCGACGCCAGAGCGGTCCACGAAAATCCTTGTACGGTCATTTTTTTATTCCTGATGCTGATGGCGAAAGCGCTGATCTGCGCTGATGTGCGTTGGGGCTAATTGACGGTGAAGTCGAAACAATAATCGTTCCCGGCGCCGCCGATATCGATATTGTTGAAATCGTAGGTGTCGACAAAGTACTCGCCGGCGCCGAGTTGGATATTGACGGTCTCCATGTCCGAGACGGCCGAAAATCCGTTGGCGCGCCGGACGCCGCGTTCGAACAGGCTGAAGTCCGGATCCGAGCCGGTCGGACCGCTGGTGCGGACCATGCGCAACGACACCGATCGCGGCGCCGACAGGGAAAAGCGCACATAGTCGCGATTGCCGAGATTGTTGAATTCGCCGGCGTCATCGAATGAACAGACCTGAACCGCGGGCCCGCCGACCGTCGCCTGCTTGTAGACCGGCAGCGAGGTCGGGATCGATCCGTTGTTGGTTTCGCCGACGCCTTGCGGGCCGGTTCCGTTGATCAGCTGATTGGCGATCAGCGCGTCGAGCGCCGCGCCGTCGACAGACGTCACGGCGCGCAATACATCCGTAAACAGAAAGATTGTCGTCGCATCCGGGCTGGTGCGATATTGCGAACTCGTCAGCGCGGCGTAGATCGGGGCCAGGCCGCCGGCAATTGTATCGGGCCCGTCCGTCGTCGCATCGGCGATGTCGAAAATGATTGACCCGGCCGATCCCTCGTTGAACCAGCCTTCATTGTTGAAGGCGGCGCCATTGTCGTCATTATCGATGAAAAAGCCGCGCGCCTGCGATGCGCCGAAACTATCGCGATAGAATTGATCGTCCAGCAAAATGCCCGACAACGCGTTGCCGAAGCCTTCGGAGAAAGCGAGCCGCGCATCGAGCCGCTGGTTCAGCGAATGCGCCCCGCCGATGGAATCGGAACGCGACAGGGTCGCCTCAATATAATGACCGAACTCATGGGCGACGACATGGGCGTCATATTCGTCCGTGTCGTTATTGGCCGCACCCAGAATAAAGATCATCGGCTGATTGTTGGGATTGGTGAAAAACGACGTGCCGATATCGCCGTCGTCCGTATCGCCGTCTGAGGGGCGGTTGTTGACGCTCCAGAAGACGCGCAGCGGCGTAAAGGCGATGGCGCCGTCGACGGCCTCAAACTCGGTCAGGCTTGTATAGATCGTGTCGAGGATCGCGAAAGGCCCGGCCGCGCGCGGCGACGCATATTGCACGCCGTTCCAACCCGACGGCGCGTTCAGATTGCGCGTTGAGTCCGAGCCGCCCGAGCTTGTCAGGCTGCCGGTCAGGAAATACGGCGCATCGTTCGAAGTGTTGTCGAGCACCTGTACGTTCCAGGTCGCGCCGGTGGTCTGGATCACCTGCGCGCGCACACGGATGCGCACCTGCGTATTCGACGGCACACTGACTGCGTACGCGCCCGCATCGTCGCTGATGTCGGAGGCGACAACCCCGCCCGCGCCGTCCACCGCTTCAACGACGGCCCCGCGGATCGGGTCCTGCCGGATTGCATTGTAATTCAGACCGGACGTCGCGGCGCTGACGGGCACGCGGTCGAACGTCACCGAACCGCTGATCGTCACCATCGATGTGGGACCCGGCGTCGGGGCCGGCGTCGGCGCAGGCGCGGGGGCCGGCGCCGGCGACGAAGAGCCGCCGCAGCCCGCAAGAACGGCGGCGAATAATAGGGCGATCAGCCCCGATATGGCTCGATGAAACACTGAAAACGCCCCTCTGACTGTACCGGCACCGGGAAGATGTAAGGCGCACCGAAGCGCCTGTTTCGTCCACTTTAACCATGACTAGTTTACGATTCCGATATCGTAGAGCAAGGATGAGCAATCCGTAAGCCGGCGTTCCGGCCCCTCAGCGGGCCCAAATGACCTGCTGCGTGACGCGATGAAACGGCGCAAAGCGTCCCCTTTCCTTCCCGCTCGCATCGCCTACATTCCCCCCATGCCAGCCCGCCCCGGATACGACCCCAAAGCCAAACGCCGCCCCACCGCCCAGCCGACGACGCCGGAGGCCGAGCTTACGCGCGGCGGGTTTTCCGAAGCCGTGGCGACCTATCACGAGAAACACGCCGGCGCGGCCTGGACGCCGCACAGACCCGAGCGGCCGGACACGGCGGCGGCGCTGTCGCGACCGCTGAAGGTTGTCTCGACCTATGAGCCGGCGGGCGATCAGGTGACGGCGATCCCGGAATTGTCGGCGGGCGTTTCCGACGGCGAATGGGATCAGGTCCTCCTCGGCGCGACCGGCACCGGCAAGACCTTCACCATGGCCAAGGTCATTGAGGCGCAACAGCGCCCGGCGCTGATCCTCGCGCCGAACAAGACGCTGGCCGCCCAGCTCTATGGCGAGTTCAAGGCGTTCTTCCCCGACAATGCGGTTGAGTATTTCGTTTCCTATTACGATTACTATCAGCCGGAAGCCTACGTTCCGCGTACGGACACCTATATAGAGAAAGAATCCTCGATCAACGAACAGATCGACCGGATGCGCCACGCCGCGACGCGCGCGCTTTTGGAGCGCGACGATGTGGTGATCGTCGCCTCGGTCTCGTGCATCTACGGCATCGGCTCGGTTGAGACCTATACGGCGATGACGTTTACGTTGCGGCACGGTCAGACAATTGAGCGCAAACAGCTGCTCGGCGATCTGGTGGCGCTGCAATACAAACGCTCCGACGCCGCTTTCGCCCGCGGCACGTTCCGGGCGCGCGGCGACGTCATCGAGATTTTCCCTGCGCACTATGAAGATCGCGCCTGGCGCGTTTCGCTGTTCGGCGATGAGGTCGAAGCGATCACCGAATTCGATCCGCTGACCGGCCAGAAGTCCGGCGCGCTGGATCAGATTACAGTCTACGCGAACTCGCACTATGTGACGCCGCGCCCGACGCTCAATCAGGCCATCGAGCAAATCCATCAGGAGCTCGAACAGGTTCTGCCGCTGATGAAAACGGAAGGCCGGCTGCTAGAAGCCCAACGCCTCGAACAGCGGGTCCAGTTCGACATTGAGATGATGCAGGCGACGGGCTCGTGCCCCGGAATTGAAAACTACTCGCGCTATCTGACGGGCCGCAAACCCGGCGAGCCGCCGCCGACGCTGTTTGAATATCTCCCCGACAATGCGCTGATTTTCTGCGATGAAAGCCATGTCACGGTGCCGCAGATCGGGGCGATGTTCCGGGGCGACTTCAACCGCAAGCGCACGCTCGCGGAATATGGCTTCCGCCTGCCCTCCTGCATGGATAACCGGCCGCTGAAATTCGAAGAGTGGGAAAAGATGCGTCCACAGACGGTCCATGTCTCGGCGACGCCGGGGCCGTGGGAGCTGGAGCGCACCGGCGGGGTTTTCACCGAACAGGTGATCCGCCCGACCGGCCTCGTCGATCCGGTCATCGAGATCAGGCCGGTCACCGGCGAGAAATCGAACCAGGTCGACGACGTCATCGCCGAATGCAAACAGATCGCGCAGGACGGCGGCCGCGTTCTCGTCACGACACTGACGAAACGGATGGCCGAAGATCTGACCGAGTATATGCATGAGCAAGGCGTGAAAGTCCGCTACATGCACTCCGATATCGACACGCTGGAGCGGATCGAGATTATCCGCGATCTGCGGCTCGGCGCTTTTGACGTGCTGGTCGGGATCAATCTGTTGCGGGAAGGACTTGATATTCCCGAATGCCGCCTCGTCGCCATTCTCGACGCCGACAAGGAAGGCTTCTTGCGCTCGGAAACCTCGCTGGTGCAGACCATTGGCCGCGCGGCCCGCAATGTCGACGGCAAGGTGATCCTCTACGCCGACGGCGTCACGGGCTCCATGGAGCGCGCCATCGCCGAGACTGAACGCCGCCGCGAAAAACAACTGCTCCACAACGAAGCGCACGGGATCACGCCGGAAAGCACCAAAGCCGCCATCGCAGATATCGTCCAGTCCGACGATGAAGGCGCCAAGGCCGCCGCCGGCCAGACCTTCGTCGGTCACCGGGGCGTCAGAGCGGCCGCGCCCGGCGCCGCGGGCGCCGCCGGGTTCGCCGATGACGCCGCGGCGTTCGCCGGCGCATCCCCCGGCCACAACCTCAAGAAGCATATCGAGCATCTGGAAAGCGAAATGCGCGAAGCGGCCGCCAATCTCGAATTTGAGACCGCAGCGCGCCTGCGCGATGAAATCAAACGGCTGCAGGAAACCGAGCTAGCGATCGCCGACGACCCGCTCGCGCGCCAGTCGGCGATTGAGGCGCGCGTAGAAGAAAAGTCCGGCGGCCGCATCACCAAGTCCGAAGGGACGGTGTCGTCGCTGACCTCAAAACCGAAAGGCGCGACGCGCGGCGGTCGCAACACCCGTTCAAAGCGAAAACCGCGCCGCTAAAAAACCTTTAGTAGATTTCCCGCGC
This sequence comes from Pseudomonadota bacterium, assembly GCA_038531315.1. GTDB lineage: Bacteria > Pseudomonadota > Alphaproteobacteria > Caulobacterales > Parvularculaceae > JAJFFW01. Next base: position 108,615 of record JBCBBT010000002.1, on the reverse strand, counting down.
ATTCATGTTTCTCAACGCGGACGTATGATACCGCAGCGCCCGGCGACGCTCACTGTCGCGTGACCAAACAACGCGGCGCGCGCCGCGCATTATGTCGCTGCCGCTCGGCGTATCATTGTCACGTTGAGCGAACGTGATGTTGTCACAAACCCGTGGCGCAGGCTTGCAAAATCGCGTGGTTCGCCCCGCAATGACGGGACGCGACGGGCGGCGAAAAATCAAAAAAGCCCACAAAACTAGAAAAACACACGCAGCGCTTGTTTGCTGAAAAGCAATCGATGTTCAGGCTTGCATCGCGCCGCCTGTTACGGCCATAATCGGCCATGGGTGGTTTTGGGGTGAGACGTCATTTTTCGTTCGAACACAAACGATTAATGCGGCTGGCGCAAATCATTCGTATTTCGATACCCGTCCGCAACGGACATCTGCCACACTCAACAAGGAGTAAACTGTGTTCAGCAAAAGACTGACATTAGGGCTCGCAAGCATTGCGCTCGCCGGCGCAGCGACCGCCGCGTCCGCAACGACGCTCGAAAAACTCGACTTCAATCAAATCGTCGATCGCGCCGATGCGTGCGTCCACGGCGTTGTGTCCAACGTTGCTTACGAGCAGGTTGACGGCGCCGTCTACACATTGACCACCTTCACCGTTTCGGAAGCCGCTTTCGGCGATCCGGGCGCGACCGTCACCGTCAGAACAGCCGGCGGCAATGCGTCGAACTTTGCTGTTCCGGCCGCATCCGTCACCGCAGGCGCACCGCGCTTTTTCACCGGCGGCAGCGCCATCCTGTTCCTTGAGGAAGGCGCCAACGCTTACGAGATCGTCGGCTTTTCGCAAGGCGTCTTCAATGTCGGCGGCAGCGGCGCTGCAGCGACTGTGAGCCTCCCGGGCGCAACTGACGGCCGTGTGGCTGTCGGCGAAGCCATGGATTTGATCCGCGGACAGCGCAACTAGCGCCTCGAAGCTTTGCAAAGATTTTTCAGAATTGAGGGAAAAATGAAAAAGTATCTGTTATGCGCAACCGCGCTTGTCGCCGCCGGCGCAGCCCATGCGCAAGTTGGCACAGGACGCCAGCTTGACGTGATCGGCGCTCCGACCGGCACCGTCAACTTGCCGTCGATCGGCGGGGTTGAAGTTCTCGAACAGCCGGTCTTCGGCATCTTCTGGGACGAGCGTTGCTCAAGCGTTGAATACACATTCAACTCAAACCAGGGCGCGAATGTCGGCTTGCCGGATGAAATCGACGCCCAAACGCTGGCGGATGAAGTTCAGGCCGGTCTCGACCGCTGGAACGACAACCCGTCATCGTTTATCGAAATGAACGTTACGAACGTCACCGATCTCGGCAACCGTCCGATCATTCAGGGCGACTTTATCAACGAAGTCACCTTCATCACGGCGGCCGGCTTTGGCGCGCTCGCCAGCTCCCCGTCCTTCTCGCTGACCGCCGACACCACGTTCGTCGCCGGCGCTGACCTCGACGGCGACGGCGACTCCGACGTCTTCGATCCGGAAGCAGAAGGCATCAATGTTTGCCGCGACGTTGACGGCGACGGCGACATCGAGTTCCCAGCCGGCGACTACGCCGCGGGCACGATCCTCGACAACGACGTTCAGTTCTCGTCGACGGTCGACTGGGAGCTTGGCGCAACCAACACCGAAGGCGCGGACGTTGACGCTGTGTCGACCCACGAATTCGGTCACTCGCACGGTTTGAACCACGCCTTCATCAACCAGATCTCTCTGGCGAACGGCACGGGCTCAACCATGTTCCCGTTCATCGATACGACGGATTCGGATTCCGAGCTGGAAAGCCGCACGCCGCATGTCGATGATCTCGCCGCTTCGGCTTTCATCTACCCGGAAGGCTCAGGGGAATCCGGTCCGAGCGCGCTGCAGGACGGCGACGTTGCATTCCTGGATGCGTTTGACGTCATCCGTGGCGAGATCAACGGCATCTCGCTGAACGCCGGCGCAGACGGCATGACGCCGACCCGCCTGCCGATCCTCGGCGCCAACATTCAGGCCACGACACGCCGCGGCCTGCGTGAAACGCTGACGGAAACCTACAGCGGCACCTCGATCGTCTTCGGCGAACTGACGGACCTCAACGGCGACGGCGACACGACCGACCTGTTCGTGTTCGACGAATCAGCCGCTGACGGCGAGTACGCATTGCCGGTGCCGAGCCGCAATGTTTACACCGTCGAAATCCAGGCGCTTGACGGCAGCCCCGCTGCGGCCGGCAATATCAGCCTCAACGCCATCATCGGCGACATTCTTGGTCAGACGTCCTTCCCGGAAGAAGGTCAAAGCCGTCGCCGGGAATCAAATATCGAAGTCTTGCCGCAACTGTCCGTGCCGTTCTTCTCAGGCAGCCCGGTTGCTCAAAACCTTGATTTTGAAACCAATGATGAAACCGCGCTCGCCAACTGGGAAGTTGTCGACTTTGTCGGCACCGGCGCAATCGGCGGCGCAGCCACGGTCACCTATCTTGAAGTGATCGACGGCGCTTCCGTTGTTGCGGAACTGGCTGACGGCGGCATTCCGCTCGCAGCGACGTTCCGTACCGGTACGGTCGATGCGTCACGCATTCCGATGTACACATCCGCACAAATCGCCGTTGGTCGCCTCGACGAGGGCGGACTGCCGGTTGTTGAGCAGGTGCTGCGGACGGAAAACAACTTCGTCGGTCAGGACGGCGACTTCACGCGTATGAGTGTTGTCAATCCGCGCGGCCTTCGCTTCCAGCTCGCAGGCATCCTGGCGAACGATCCTGATCTGGACGTTTTCCTGATCCTCAACGCGGACGGCACGGATGTCGGCCCGAGCGGCTTCGCGCCGATCTTCCTCGGTCTCGACGTGACGACGCCGAACACGGAAACATCGTTCATCTCGCTGGACGGCGCGCCGTTCACGCTGCGTCCGAATATCTGGACGGTTGAGCTGCGTTTCGTGAACGACGGCACGCCAGCGCCGCAAGCTGTCCTGCCGCAATAAGCGTGTAGACATCGCGCCGAAGGCCCCTCGCCTTCGGCGCAAAAATAAGAAAGGCGCGCTGCGATAGCGCGCCTTTTTTGTTGTCGGCTTGACCCTGATGAGAGCGTCAGGCGGTTTTTTCGACCTGACCGAATTCGAGTTCGACGGGCGTCGCGCGACCAAAAATCGAAACCGCCACTTTGAGCCGCGCGTTGTCTTCATCGACATCTTCAACGAGCCCCGAAAATGAAGCGAACGGACCATCGACCACGCGAACATTTTCACCGATCTCGAAGGTGATTGTCGGACGCGGCCGTTCGGCGCCGTCTTCCATGACGCCGCGGATCTGATCGACCTCGCGCTGGCTCACCGGCATCGGCTTGTTGCCGCTGCCAAGGAAGCCGGTCACTTTCGGCGTATCCTTGATGAGGTGATAAAGCTGATCGGTCAGCACCATTTTGACGAGCACATAGCCCGGAAAAAAGCGGCGCTCGGTGTTGATCTTGCGACCGCGCCTGACTTCGGTAACCTCCTCCGTCGGCACAAAGACTTCTTCAAGAAGCTCGTTCAGGCCCTTGTCGGCGGCGGCCTGTTCGATCGCCTCGGCGACTTTTTTTTCAAAGTTCGAATAGGCGTGAACGATATACCATTTGGGTTCCATCGCGGACATTCCGTTTCCGTAAGTGAATTATGAGCCGCTGAGCGAGAGCAGCGCCGAGACGCCGAAGCGCAGGATCTGATCGACGATAAAGAAGAAAAGCCCCATGATCGCGACCATCACGAGCACCATGATTGTTGAGACGGTCGTTTCATTGCGCGACGTCCAGGTCACTTTCTCGCCTTCGGCGCGGACCTGTTGAAAAAATGTCAGCGGATTGGTCGCATTCTTTTTCTTCCGGTTCAGCTCTTCGCCCTTGCCTTCGATGACAGGCGACGCTTCAGGCGCGCTTGCGCCGTCGCCGCCAGGCGTCGGCGACGCAGGGCCCTTGCGGCGACGCTGCGCGCCGGGCTTTTTCGATCCGGGATTATGTTTCTTCGACATGAAGCTGTGCCTCGCCGTTCAGGGTCGTTTGCGCCCCCGCCGCCGGATAAAAGCCTCGTGTTCGCCGCTTGGACGCTGAGACATTTACGCTGTGTGGGAGCGCTTCTCACATAGACCTTTTTGGCCCCGCGTCAAGACGAGCCCCACCGGCAAAATGAGACGGCTCAACTGGGATGGCGTCAATGAGATAGCTCAAATGGCGCAGCGAAGGGGCTCCGCCATGCCTCGACAGCAAAACGTCTCCACGTTCAGCGGGAAGTCCGCCGGCCGTTTGTCGGAGACAATCAGGTTTGCTGGCCAGTGTTGCGGAACGGTGTTGGGTGCGGGAGTAGGATTTGAACCTACGACCTTCAGGTTATGAGCCTGACGAGCTACCGGACTGCTCCATCCCGCGCCAACATGCTTCTCAATGCGATTGAGAGCGCCGTATATGCACCCCGCGGCGGGTGAAGGCAAGAACCCCGCACTTAAATTTTTGTGCGATCATTGGCGAACGGGCGATGTCGCCCAAAAAGGGCGCGAACGCCGCCGACGAGAAAATTCACGTGACGATCTGCGGGGCCCTGCGAGAATGCCTTGTCGCGGCGCGCGCGGCGTGATCTCAAAGGCGTTGTAGCGTCCGCTACTTTTTTTTGCTGGATTACCGAAAGGCGAGCCCCCTTGCGACCGGAGACCATGGACACTGCGCGCGGCGACCCCGCGCGCGAACGCGTGTCTGGGAGCGCGCCCGTAATTTCCAATGCGCCCGCAGTTCATGATGCGCCCCAAGATCATGATACGCCCGCCGAGGGCGGTGCGCCGCCGCCGCGCATGCGGCCTTGGGCGTTCGCTATTTTGCTGGGCGGCGTCTTTTGCATGGGGCTCGGACAGACCGTTGTCTTTGCGGTTCTGCCGGCCGTTGGGCGAACCCTCGGCTTTGCGGACTTTCAGGTCGCATCGATTTTCATGTTGTCAGCGGTTTTCTGGATCACCATGGGGCCGCGCTGGGGACGGTTAAGCGACGCATACGGACGGCGTCTCTTCATCATATTAGGCATCGCCGGTTTCGTCGCCTCAATGTTGTTGTTCACAGGCGCAATCCAGTTGGGCCTTTCAGGCGTTTTGAATGGCGTTGCGCTATACCTCATCGTTTTGGCCATGCGCTGTCTTTATGGCCTTCTCGGGTCGGCCCAGCCGCCAGCGGCGCAGGCCTATATCGCCGATCGCACCCGCGCTGAGGAGCGGGCAAAGGGCCTCGCCGCATTTGCGGCGGCTTTTGGCGCCGGCTCGACGCTGGGGCCCGCCTTTGCAGGACTGTTGTCGCCCTATGGTCTCCTCGCGCCCTTGTTTGGCGTCGCGGCGCTGGGCGCTTTCGCGGGGCTTCTTGTCTTTTTTCTTCTGCCCGAAAACACAGCCCCGACGGAGCGGCGCGCGAGCCCGCGCCTTTCCCTGACCGATGGGCGTTTCAAGACGTTTCTGGCGATTGGTCTATGCGGCGGCGCCATCGGCGCCATTCCCATACAGATGATGGCCTTCTTTTTGATCGACGTGCTGGCGCTTGAGACGACGGCCGCCCTGCCTAAAGTCAGCGTGGCGCTCACGGCGGCGGCCGGCGCGGGGCTCTTTGCCCAACTCGTCCTGGTCGGGGCTTTGTCGATGACGCCGCGCCAGTTGATACGCGCGGCGCCCATCGCGCTGGCGCTTGGCCATGCCGGCTTTGTCTTTTTTTCATCATTTCCGATGCTCGTTGTCGCAGCGGGGGTCGCCGGGCTCGGTTGGGGAATGCTGGGGCCGGGCTACACCGCCGCCGTCTCTTTAAGCGTGACGCCCTCAGAACAGGGCGCCGCTTCCGGGCTTTCGAACGCGGCGGGCGCGTCGGGGTTTATTCTGGCCCCGCCGATTGGATTTTTTCTGTATGCGTTCGATCCGCGCGCGCCGTTTGTGATGACATCAATTTGTGCGGCGCTATTGGCGCTGTTTGTCTGGCGCAGCCGCCGGGTTGCAATGGTCCGCTAGCCGCCAGCGGCGCACAGATGCTGATGCAAACCCAACCACAGACGTAAATGCAGGCGCAGACGTAAATGCAGGCGCAGACGCAAGTGCGGGCGGGCGCGCTTACCCTTCGAGTTTTGAAAAGTCAGCAACAGCGCTCGCCGCCTGTCGGAAGCGGGCGAGGAGCGCGAGCCTGTTGGCCCGTCTTTTCGGATCGTCGTCATTGACGGTCACCGTCTCAAAAAAGACGTCAATCGGCGCGCGGAGCCCGGACAGCGCAGTCATCGCCGCAGAGAAGTCTTCCCCGCCGATTGCCCGGCTGGTTTGGGACTCGGCGTCTTCGATCGATCCGAAAAGGATTTTCTCCGCCCGCTCGCAGAGCAAGGCCGGATCGACGCCGGGGGCCGCCGCGCCCTTTTTTTCTTCCGCCTTCAAAATATTGACGGCGCGCTTATAGGCGGCGGCGAGATTTTCGCCGTCATCGGTTTTCAGAAAATCACTCAGCGCCCGCAATTTCTTGACCAGCAGGACAAGATCGTCGAGCGGCGCGCCGGTCGCATCCGCGCTCGCCGCCTCGATCTGATCGTGTCGAAACCCATCGTCTTTCAAATAGACTTTCAGCCGGTCATGGAAAAACGCCATCAGATCGGCGCTGTCGGCTTTCAGGCTGGCGCCGTCCGGCGTCTCGATCGGTTTGAAAAGCGCTGACAATGAAAAGCGCGGGTTCCGTGCAAGGATGATCGCAATCACGCCCAGCGCGGCGCGGCGCAGCGCAAACGGGTCCTTCGAGCCGGTCGGTTTTTCATCAATCGCCCAAAAGGCCGTCAACGTGTCGAGCTTGTCAGCAAGCGCAACGGCGACCGACACCGGCGCGGACGGCGCTTCATCGTCCTGGCCCGCCGGTTTGTAATGATCTCTGATCGCGTCAGCGACATCGTCGGCCTCGCCCTGTGTCGCAGCGTAATAGCGCCCCATGACGCCCTGAAGCTCGGGGAACTCATAGACCATGCTCGTGACGAGATCGGCCTTGGCGAGCAACGCCGCGCGGCCGGCAGTTTTGGCGTCGGCGCCGACTTCCGGCGCGATCTCCATGGCGAGCCGCGCCACCCGCCGCGCCTTGTCGCCAACCGAGCCCAGCCCCTCAAAGAAGGTGATCCGGTCAAGATCTTTCAGGCGGTCGGCAAGCGGCGTTTTCAGATCCTGATGGTAAAGGTACCACGCGTCGGACAGGCGCGCGGTCAACACCCGCTCATAGCCCGCACGCATCGCCTCGCCGCCGTCGGGCGCCTCGATATTGGCGACAAAGACGAACCGGTTCGCAAGGCGGCCAGTTTTTGGATCGCGTACGGAGAAATATTTCTGGTGCCCGCGCATGGACGCCGTCAGCACTTCGTCAGGCAAGGTCAGGAACTTCTCGTCAAAGGACCCGATCATGACGACGGGCCATTCCGCGAGACCGGCGACTTCACCGAGGAGCGCGCCGTCCTCCACCAGCTCATAGCCTTGCGCTTCACAAAGGATGCGCGCCTCGCCCGCAATAGTGTGGCGGCGTTCCTCGCCATTGAGGACGACATGCGCTTTTCGCAGCGCCGCTTCATACGCATCGAAATTACGCGCCTGGATTTCTTCCGGCGCCATGAAACGATGACCATAGGTTTTGTCGGACGATTGCACGCCGTCGACGTCAAACGCGACGACCTCGCCGTCAAAGGCGCAAAGTACGCCATGCAACGGACGCACCCATCGGAGCGCGCCGTCGCCCCAGCGCATCGACTTGCGCCACGGAAATGTCCTGACAATTTCCGGCACAAACTCTGCGATCAAGTCCGCTGTCGGCCGCCCTTCTTTTTCGATCACAGCGACATAATAGGCGCCTTTTTTGTCTTCGCGTTGTTCACAAGCGTCGAGGCTTTCAAGGCCCGCCGATTTCAAAAAGCCTTCAACGGCTTTTTCCGGCGCGCCGACCCGCGGTCCTTTTTTTTCCTCGCGCCGGTCAGGCTGCGTCGCCGGCAAGCCGGTGGCGGTCAGGGCGAGCCGGCGCGGCGTTGCAAACGCCTTGACGCCCTCGGGCAAAAACCCGGCGTCAAGCAGCCGCTGGTTCACCGCCTTTTCAAGATCGGCGACCGCGCCGGGCTGCATCCTGGCGGGAATTTCTTCAGAAAAGAGTTCAAGGAGCAATTCAGGCATAGCCTCGCCTTCTATGGCGCGCCTCGAAATTCGGCAATAGCACGGCCAACGAAGCCGATTGCGCCGACCAAAGGGGCTTTTTCAATTGAAATTCTTTGTAAGATATTCTATCTTATTAAATAGATTTTGTGTGGGAGAAGACCGCCATGGTATTGCGTATTTTCACCGAGCATCCGGAAAGCGTCGGTGAGACTTATGGTGAACATTTTATGCAGGCCAGCACGTTTGGCTCGAAAATGATCGCCGCCGGCATTTGCTGCGTCTTGCACGGCCTGTTTCCGTTTTTGTTCAAGCATACAGGATCGGATGCGGTGAAGTCGCTGCACAGCACGATGGCGAACCGCCGCGCCGGCGCAGACGCGCATCTGGGCGCTGAACATGGCGTGCCGCGCTGTCTTGCGGTCTACCAAAGCGACCTGTCGATCTAGACGATCAATCGGTCACATCGGCCCCCGCTTGGGGCCGCTCGCCGTCGCCTACCGCATCTGCACCGCATAGATGCGCGCCGCGATCTTGTCGCCGGCGTTTAAGAAATCCGCTTCCACATGAATGAGGGCCCGCGACGCGTTGGTGACGCGTCCCTCAATGCGCGCTGACGGTTGCATCAGGGGGCGGAAGAAATTTGTCTCAAGCCGTGATGTCCTGAAGCGCTCTTTGTCATCGCGCAACACCGTCATCGCGGTCAGGCCCGCAACGTGATCGGCGACGGAAGAAATATGGCCGCCGAACATGAAACCGTCGGGCATGATGAAGCGATCGTCAATCGCCCAATCCATCGAGATACGCCCCCATCCCCAGTCGGTCATTTTCAGATCGCCGAGCCGGTCGCGCATCCAGGCGTTAAATGAAGACTGCCCCGCCTTGTATCGGTTCAGGATCTCCGTATGCCGATCACTGGTTTTCTCTTCACGAGCCGCCATCATCAATCGGGCTTGTTGTGGCTGCCGTCGCACATTGGACCGGCGGCGGTTTTTTTGCAGGTACAGAAAAACACGCGCCGGCTCGCATCGGCTTTCCAGGCCATCGGCTCAATTCCGGTTTCCTTATGGGACCCGTCGCAGAAGGGCTGGTTTGAAGATTTGCCGCAAGCGCACCAGAAATAGGTTTTGCCTTCCTCGACCTCGACCGGCGCGGGCGCGTCGCCTGCGCGGACCGGTGATTGCGCGTCACTGCTCATGGCGGGTCCTTTCCATCATTATTCTGTGGTCGATCAAACTTCGATGGGTTCGAAAGCGGAGAACAGATCGCCCGCCTCCGCAACATCGCCGATTGGAACATAGTCGCAGACTTCGGCGAACTCGCCCCACAAGGCCTGAACCGCCGGGTTCTCATGCGCGGCGTCAATCGCGGCCTGCGACTTCCAGCGGAAGACTTCGACGACCGTCCCGTCCTTGGCGCGGCCGACGAGCTGCGGCGTGTCGCCGACAAGGTCCTGCTCGCGCAATACGCGTAAATGTTTGGCGACAAGCCCCGTGAGCGCCTCGCCCTTCCCGGCTTTCGGCTTCAGGCCGACAATCACCATGACTTCCGCCATCGATTTTGGCTCCTTTGTTGACGCCAGTGTCACCGTCTTTCGCCGAGAACACAACGGTCAAGCCGATCGCGGCGCACCTGACGCGCACGGCTTTCCACGGTCGCAGCGCGCCGTCGCACATAGGGCCCGGGGCGGTCGGCGCGCCACTTGTTAGGGCTCGGCAGGACCGCGGCAAGGAGCGCCGCCTCGCGCGCCGTCAACTGCGCGGCTGATTTTCCAAAGCGCGCCTGCGCCGCCGCTTCCGCTCCAAAATGCCCGTCGCCCCACTCGGCGAGATTGAGATAGACCTCCATCACCCGGCGCTTCGGCCAGAAGGTCTCGATCAACACCGTCATCCAGGCCTCAACCGCTTTGCGCGCCCAACCGCCGCCATTCCAGAGGAACGCGTTCTTCGCCGTCTGCTGCGAAATCGTTGATGCGCCGCGCAGACGTTTGCCCTGCTTTTTTTCTTCAACCGCTTTTTCGATTGCGTCGAAATCAATGCCGCTATGAAGACAAAAGCGGGTATCTTCAGCGGCGATGACGGCGCGAATGAGATTGGGAGAGATCGCCTCAAGCGGCGTCCACGGATGATTGACGGCCTCACCTTCCATGCTGCGCGCAACCATCACAAAACTGCCCGGCGGCTCGGCGAACCGGTAAGCGAGCGCCCAGATCACGGAGAAAATGATCGCACCGCCAATCGCGATGGCCGTGAGCCGCAGGAAGCCGACCGCGCGCGCCGCGAATTTCTGCACGGCGACTGGCGCGCGCCCTTTCGAAAGACGGCGCGTGCTCTTTCGTTTCTGTTTGCGCCGCCGTCCCGATCGCCGCGGTCGCTGAGGCGCGGTCATCAATCCGTATAGCCTTTCAGCCGGCCGTTGATGACATAGTCCAGGATATCGACAACCTGCGCCGGCGTTTCGGTGACGGCGAGCGCGGCGGCGTCGACTTCTTTCAAGGGATGCACGATGTCGGGCCCGTGCATGACGATCAACGGCTTGCCGAGCGCAGCCGCATAGCCGGCGTCAAAGGCGGCGTTCCATTGTTTGTATTTGTCGCCGAAACGAACAACCACAACATCGGCTTTGGCGATCAGGGTTGACGTTCTGATGGCGTTGATCTGAGCGCCCTTGCGGTCATGCCAGACTTTGTTTTCTTCCGCGCCCAGGATCGCGACGCCGCAATCGTCGGAAGCCGGGTGATTGTCGACCGGACCAGAGAGCGCCACGTCAAGACCGCGCGCATTGACGCCCTCTGCGATCTCTTCACGCCAATTGGTGTGAATTTCACCCGACAAATAAACTGACCAGACCATGACGCCTCACGTTTTACGGTTTTGAAAAAACTGTGGTCGGAATACAGGAAGACAGCCTGCATTTCGAGACTTTTCGGGCGAGGATATCGGCGCAGCGCCCCCTGATGACCATGCGGCGTGGCTGTTTTAGGCCGTGCGTAATCACCGCCTGTTGAGCGAAGACGGGCGATTGCCGGGGCGCTGCGCTTGGCGGCCGGCCGCGCGCTAGAAGTTTCCGTCGCAGGGCGGCGCCGGCGTCGGGTCTTGCGCAAAGGCGTTCATACCGATGGCGAAGGCGGCGTCAGAGCGCAGGGATTGTTCCTGCGCGCGAAACTCGGCGACCGTATTTTCCAATATTGGCCATTGATAATTTGCGTACGGTGCAAAAAACTGATTGGCCGTGGCCTTGTCGCAAAGCCCCGCCTCGACGCAGGCATGCGCCAGGTCGAAGAAATCAAGCACAACGAAAAAATCGTTATCGATCAGCTCGCGCGAGATGATCCGGCTGTCGCAATACCGCTTGGCTTCGACATAGCTGAGAACCCGCAAGCGCGCATCGGCGAGCCGGGGCTGATTGAAGACCTCGATCATGTCGAAGGTTTGCGCGACGCTTTGATCGACTTTTTTCGCAACGTCAGCGCGATAGGTATCAAGGCCCAAAAATCCGCCGATCGTCGCGCTTGCAATGCCGACCCATGTGGCGACACGGCTGGAAAGCGGAGCGGCGCCGTCCGACGCGGGGCCGGCCCTGAAACGCGCCGCCGCGCTGGAAAACCAGCGTTGCAAAAATCGCCTGCGCCGGCGGCGTGCAGCCTCTTGAACCATGGCGTGAGGATAACCGAAACGATTGAACGCCCGGTAAACACGACAGCGCAAACACCGCGGCGCGGCTAGCCCTCAAAGAGCTTCTGCGCTTTGAAATGTTCCATGAACGGGGCGTAATCCGCCGGCTGGCCGGGCGTTAAAATCATCGCATCGTCAAATTTCATCCACGGCTGTGCGCTTTTCGTCCAGATATGCCCCGCGGGCCGTAACCAGCTTGTATCGTCAAAGGTCCCGCCGCGCAGGCTCAACACGCCGATTGACGGCTCGCCGCCATTGGCGATCCGCGCGCCGCAGTCGCCGCAATAATACCCGACGCGGCTGTTTCCGGCGTCCGACGTCCAGAAGGTTTTCGCCGGTTCGCCTTTCACAAACGTCAGTGAGGGCTCAAGGATTGTCACCGCAACGACAAAGGCGCCGCCCGTGGCGCGCTGACAGTTCGTGCAATGACAGCAATAGATCATCAGCGGCGGCGCAGAAATCTCGTAGCGCAATTTCTGACACTGACACCCGCCGCCCAGCGGCAATGACGGATTGGCGGCCCGTTCGTTCATTCACGCCTCCGCGTAGTCAACTTTTCCCGCACCTTCCGTGCGTCCTTGCGGGCTTTCAAGCCACGCCGCGCAACACGCTTTCGACAGCGTCCTGACGCGTAAGATGTAGCTCTGGCGTTCAGCGACCGAAATGACGCCGCGCGCATCCAGCAAATTGAACAGATGGCTCGCCTTGATGCACTGGTCATAGGCCGGCAGCGACAACGGCTTGCCCGAGGCTTCGCCCGCCTTAATGATCGCAAGGCACGCGGCTTCGGCCTCCTTGAACTGATCGAACAAAACGTCCGTGTCCGCCAGATCGAAATTGTAGCGCGAGAATTCGACTTCCTGCTGGTGAAAAACGTCGCCATACGTGACGCCGTCGCCGTTAAAGTCGAGATTGTAGCCATTGTCGACGCCCTGCACATACATAGCCAGGCGTTCAAGGCCGTAAGTGATCTCGCCGGTGACCGGTTTGCAATCAAAGCCGCCGACTTGCTGGAAATAAGTAAATTGGGTGACCTCCATGCCGTCGCACCAGACTTCCCAGCCAAGCCCCCACGCGCCAAGGGTCGGACTTTCCCAGTCGTCCTCAACAAAGCGAATGTCGTGCAACGTGCGGTCGATGCCGATCGCGTCGAGGGAGCCGAGATAAAGCTCCTGAATGTTCTCAGGGCTCGGCTTCAGGACAACCTGAAACTGATAGTAATGCTGGAAACGGTTCGGGTTCGCGCCATGGCGACCGTCTGTCGGGCGCCGGGAGGGCTGGACATACGCCGCCTTCCACGGTTTCGGCCCGAGCGAGCGCAGCGTCGTCGCGGGATGAAAAGTGCCCGCGCCCATTTCCATGTCGTAGGGCTGAAGAATTACGCAGCCCTCGCGCGCCCAGTATTGCTGGAGCGTCATGATCAGTCCTTGAAAAGACTGATCTTTTTGCGGATGCGCGTCGTTTTTCGCCATGGGCCCTGTCGCTTCTGTCAAAGTCGGCGCGACGCTAGGCAGACGCGCCAAAACGGTCAAGTTGGACCGCGCATACGCCGCCGCCGCCGCCGCGCTAAGTTGAGCATGGCGATCGACATCGCAGCAATGTGACCCCGCGACAGGCCCCAGCGAGCGCGCGGCGCGCCCAAACCGGAGACTGCTCCTTGACGGCCCAGCGCCGGCGCGTCAGGCTTTGTTAGCTCTTATCGGCGATATATTTTGCTGTTTCTGTTCAACGCGTTATGGGGTGAAGTTATGGCTCTGCGAAGGTTCGTGCTGGCGATTGCGGGCGCAAGTTTGGCGATTAGCGGCGCGCTGGCGCAACCGGCTGATAAACCGGCGCAATTCGCGTTCTGGCCCGGCGCGCAATACGATCCCGCCATCCCTACGCTGAAGCAGGTCGTCGGCCATGAGAACGGCGTGGAAATCACCGCGCCCGCCGATGTGGTCGCTTATTTTCGCGCCCTTGAAAAAGCAGCGCCCGACCGGATCAAGGTTTTTGAATACGCCCGCTCTTGGGAGGACCGGCCCCTAATCTACGCCGTGATCGGCAGCCCGGAATACATCGGTAATCTGAAAACGGTGAAAGACGGCATGGCCGCGCTCGCCGACCCTCGCGTCACGGATGAGACCGCGGCGCGGGATCTCATCGACCTTCTGCCCGGTCTCGCCTGGCTTTCTTACGGCGTCCACGGCAACGAGATCTCGTCGACCGACGCCGCGATCATGACGGCTTATCACCTCCTCGCCGCGCAAAACGATGCGACCGTCAACAAGATTTTCGACAATGCGCTTGTCGCCATCGACCCCATGCAAAATCCGGACGGGCGCCAACGCTTTGTCCACAATTTCACGATCACGCGGGGGCTTGAGCCGGACGGCTCGGCCATCGCCGCCGAACGCAACGAGCCCTGGCCGGGCGGGCGCACCAATCACTATCTCTTCGACATGAACCGCGATTGGTTCGTACAGACACAACCGGAAACCAAAGGCCGCGTCGCAGCCCTGGTGGAATGGAAGCCGCTTGTCGTCGTTGACGCCCACGAAATGGGCACTAATTCCACCTATTACTTCGCCCCCGGCTCACCGCCTTTCAATGCGCATATCACGCCGACGCAAAAGCAAAATCTTGAGCTGTTCGGCAAGAACAATGCAAAATATTTCGACCGCTTCGGCTTTGATTATTTCACCCGCGAGATATTTGACGAACTTTATCCGGGCTATGGCGCGAGCTGGCCGTATTTTTACGGCGCCGTCGGCATGACGTATGAACAATCCTCCGCACGCGGGCTCAAAGCGCGTCGCCGGGACGGGTCGGCCTACGACTATCGCGACACGGTTCGCCAACACTTCGTGACATCGCTTGCAACCGCCGAAACCGTCGCCGACAATCGCAAAAAACTCCTGAAGGACTTTTATGACTTCCGCGCCTCCGCTGTGGCCGACGGCGGCGATGGCGACGTCAAGGCGTATATTCTCCCGGCAGCAACAGACGCGGCCGGCGCTACGAAAATCGCCGGTTTGCTCTCTCGCCAGGGCGTTGAGGTCGACAAAGCCAAAGCAGCTTTTTCCGCTTGCGGAAAGAATTATGACAAAGGCGCCTATGTCATCAACGCGGCGCAACCTGCTGAACGGCTAATCCGCAATCTTCTCGACGCTGACGTTGAAATCGATGAAGCATTTTTGAAGGAACAAGAACGGCTCCGGAAGAAAGACCTGCCCGACGAAATTTATGACGTGACCGCATGGTCCCTGCCCCTGATGTACAACGTGGCGGCGGAAACCTGCACCGAGGCGCCCAGCGGGGATTTTGAACGCCATGGCGGTGAGACCGTGTCGCCCGGCGCGCTTTCCGGCGCCGGCGCGAAAGTCGCCTATCTCGTCAAATGGGGCGACCGGCCTGCGGTGCGGTTCCTGTCGCACGCCTTCCGCCGCGGCCTCGCCGTCAAATCGACCGACAAACAATTCACCCATAATGGCGCCGACTATCCCGCCGGCAGCCTGATTTTCCCGGTGGACGAAAACCCTTCGGACCTTGCCGACCAGTTGCGGGCGATTGCGCGCGAGACAGGCGCGTCGGTCGCCGGCGTCAGCGACAGCTGGGTCAGCGCCGGCCCGAATTTCGGCTCCAACAATGTCGTCACGATGCGCGCGCCGAAGGTCGCCATCGCGTGGGATGCGCCGACATCGGCTTACATGGCCGGCAATACGCGCTTCGTCGTTGAGCGCCAGTTCGATTATCCGGTGACGCCGATCAGGACCTATGACATTGCGGGACGCGATCTCGACCGGTTCGATGTGCTGATCCTGCCGGGTCAGACAAGCTGGTATGGCGGCGGTTATGATTCCTATCTCGGCAAAAGCGGCAAGGAGCGGCTTAAAAGCTGGGTCAAAGCCGGCGGCGTCCTGATCGCCACGGGCGGCGCCGTGCGCATTCTCGCCGACCCCGACAATGCGATGATGTCGCTGCGCCGCGAAAACGCTGCGAAAGAAAAAAGCAAAAAGAACGGCGGCGACGAGGATGAAACCACCGTTCCCGGAACGTTGCTGAAATCCGCGGATGAATTTGAAAAAGCCATCGCCCCCGAAGAAGAAGCGCCCGACGGCTCGGCCGGCGTCCTTGTGCGCGCGCTTGTCGATCCCGATCACTGGCTCGCCGCCGGGGTCTCGCCAAATCTTAACGTCCTGGTGCGCGGCTCAGCAATCTATGCGCCGCTGGCGCTCGATCAGGGTACGAATGTTTCTTATTTCGCCGGCCCCGATGACGTGCTCCTCAGCGGCTATCTGTGGGAAGAAACCAAGGATCAGCTCGCCTATAAGCCCTTCGTCGCCCATGAACGCATGGGCTCGGGACATCTCATCGCCTTTACGCAGGACCCAACTGTGCGCGCTTATCTTGACGGGCTCAATGTGATTTTCATGAACGCCGTCTTCCGGGCGCCGGCGCATTCGGGAAAGGCGCGCTAGCGGCGCGCCTGCAACATCAAGTCAAAGGTCAAGATCCAGCGTCACCGGAAAATGATCCGAGGCGGCGAGCAGTGTTTCGCGCAACGGCCGCGCTTCATCCGCCTGAAACGGGTTCCAGACGATGTGCGCCGCGGCGCCTTGCGTCGGCAGTCCGGGCGACGCCAGAATATGATCGATCAGCACATTGACGAAGTCCCCGGTAAATGAGTCCCGGAAACGGGCCGACGACGGCGTAAAGCCGAAATCGTTCATTTTCGGCCGACCGACATAGTTTCGCAAAATCCGGTCCGGCTCGAAGAAGTCACCCATGATGAGTTCAACGCCGCTTTTGCCGAACATGAATTCGTAAAAATCAAACCCTGGCCCGTCATTGATGTCGCCCATGACAACCACTTCGCGGCCATCGCCAAGAAATTCATCGACGCGCTGGCGCACCGACAAGGCTTCGGCGAAGATTTTCAACCGGTTGCGGCGCGAGGCCCGCTCCCAGTTCAACCGGTCCATATTTGAAAATATGCCCTTCGACTTGATATGCGCGACGATCAGACAAAAGCTCTCTCCGCTCGCGCGAACCGTGACTTCCGCTTCGAGCGGCGGGCGGAAATGGGCGTAGACTTCCTTGATCCGGTCCTCATCCGTATCGACGCGAAATTCGCGATTGAAAGGCGGGTTATTAACCCCCGCGCCGCCGGGCTTGTGTTCAGCGGCGATTTTGTCGTCGTTGTAAAGCAGCGCGATTTCCTGAACGCCGCGCGAGGTAAATCCCGTCAGCGCTTTTCGGGTCGACAGGTTGAACGCGTCCGCAAAGGCTTCGAGTTTCGTAACGGTGCTTTGATTGCCGCCGGTGTTCGGCCCTTCCGTCACGCCGATCAGATCGGCCTCCACCGCCTGGAGCACAGCCGCCACCGCTTCCAGTCGGGTGCGCGATTCCGCATCCAATTTCAGCGTGTTATCGCGATTGAACAGGCGGTCGAAAAACTCAATATTCCAGGTTGCAAGGCGTAACATGGCTCTCTCCCCCAAGTTGCCAGACACGCGCCTGAATACCGCGCAAGGCGATCCCCCGCAACGGCTGAACCCGGCCCGGTCCGGGGCGCAAAACAAGCCGGATTGGGGGCAAAAAAATCGCCCTTCGTGGCCCGGGGGCCGCATCCTGCCCCTACCCCAAAGGCGCGCATCGCGTTAGTTTATCAGTCATGGGTATGGTTATGCGAACAAGCATTGCGCGTTTTGCCGCGCGGCTGGTTACGGGCGCGCTCGCGAGCGTCTCCGCGGTCTTTGCCAGCGCCATGGCCGCGCCGGCGCTCGCCGGGTCTATCCCCCCTGCCGTTAACGAAGGCAAACAGTGGAAACTCGTGAAGACCGAATGGTCTGCGGCTGATGAGGCGGGTTACGAAGCTTTCGTGCAGGCGATCGGGCGCTCGAACTGCAATACGCTCGGCAATTGTCTCGCCGGCAAGGCAAATCCTTATCGCCATACCGACACGCGCCGCTATTCGGGCGACTGCGCCGACATGGCCTACATACTCCGCGCTTATTACGCCTGGAAAAACGGTCTGCCTTTTTCCTATCAAAGCGCCATGCGCACCGCTGACGGATCGCGCGACGATCTGAGGTACTCACGCGCCGGCAATATTGTCGCGGCGCGGCGCGACGCCATTGGCGACGCGGGGCCTATTTCGGCGCCGGGCTTCATCGCGCGCATCGGCGGCGAAGTTTCAACCGCGATGTTCCGCACCCACCCTGAAAAAGGCGGCGGGCGACGCCATGACGATTTCTATCCCGTCAGCATCACCCGCGACGGCGTCCGCCCGGGCGCAATCGCCTATGATATCTTCGGCCATGTCGGCATCGTCTACGATATCCTTGAAGACGGCCGCGTGATGATCGTTGCGTCGCATCCTGACAATTCAGTGACGCGCACCGTTTACGGACCCAATTTCCTGCGCGCCAGCCCCGCCCTTGGCGCTGGCCTCAAAGGCTGGCGTCCCATCAGACTTGTCGGCGCAACCAAGACCGATAGCGGCTATATGGGCGGCAAAATCAAAGCGCTCGCTAATGACGCTATTGCGACGTTCTCGACCGAGCAATATATGGGCAATCAACCGCATCCGTCCGGGCGCTGGGAATATGCCGAATATCGCGTCGGCGAGCGCACGGTCACCTTCTACGATTTCGTTCGCCGACGGCTTGCGAGCCCCGACTTTGCTTATAATCCGGTGACGGAACTTCGCCACGGCATGAAAGCGCTGTGCAGCGATATCAAATCGCGCCGCGCGGCTGTGAAACGGGCGAGCGATGCGCGTATCCACTTGAAACCGCACCCGGTCCGCCTGCCGCCGAACATTTACGGCACCTATGGCGAGTGGGAGCATTATTCAACGCCGTCTCGCGACGCGCGGCTGAAAGTCGGCTTCATCGAGCTTTTGAGAACCACGAAGGGCTTTTACGAGCGCTCACGCCTTGGCGACGCCTCGGTCCGGTATGACGGCGCCGACCTGCCAGGCGATTTGTGGCGCGCTTTCAACGCGGAAAAAGACGCCTGCACCATCACGTATTCGCGGTCCGACGGGCTTCACCGCGTCCAGCTCAATCTGGGTCACGTTATGGACCGGCTCTGGGATTTGTCATTCGACCCCTATCATTGCCCCGAGCGTCGCTGGGGCGCGCGCGGCGCAGAGCTTGAGACCTGCACTGACAACGCCGAGAAAACCCGCTGGTACGCAGCGCAGCGCTTCCTGCGAAACCAGGCGCAACGCACCTACGACGTGCGCATGGATTTTACCGTCGACGAACTAAAACCGCCGATGCTGGCCGCGCCTGAACAGGGCGGGCTCGGCGTCGAAGCGCCCGCAGACGCTGACCTGCGCCAGTATTTGGCGGACCTTAACGCTGTTGGTCTCGCGGGCGCGCCGTCTGACCCGGAGGGTGCGCCGCTGATTGAGGCCGCATTCCCGGAGCCGGCGGCGGATGGCCGCGGAACCATTTCCGGGCCCAATCCGTAATACTCTTTAATCAAGGACCAAACAGGAGCGCTGAGTGAGCGGATTTGTTTTCTTTCTGATCCCGATCGCACTGGCCGCGACGGCCGTCATTTTAGGCTTCGGCATCTATTCCCTGGCGCGCGGCGGCGCTTTCGCGAGGGAAAACGGCAATAAGTTGATGCGTATGCGGGTGACGGCGCAAGCCATCGCGATTGCTCTAATGTTGCTGTTTTTGTGGCTCGCCGGCCAAGGCGGGTAAATCTGCCTGAAGATTTATGACGCATGGGCGCCGAGCCAGGCGCAGAGCTTTAAGTCCATTAAAAAGCCCGGCGGGGCCGTCAGGACGCCGCGCCGTGGAAAAACTGAATGTGCTCTGCGAAATCGATCAGGACCGATTCCCAGATCGCAAGATTTCGCTCCACAAGATCCTCATCGGCGCCGTCTGACACCGTAAACAAGTGTTCAACATTGGGATCGCCGTCCTCATCGAGGAACGCCCTGCCTGCAACGGTTTTCTCATTGAAGGCGTTGATCGCATCGAGCGAAATCTCTTTGTCGGGATCAAAATAGCTTGAAAAGAGAAATTCGTTGCATGCGCCGCTAGCGCACCCGAAACCGAAGAGCGCGAAATTAAAGCCCGCAATTTCGCTGTAAATCACGGGCTCCCCGCCGTCCTGAGAAATTTCCGCGTTAAGGCCGTTATTGCGGAAGACCGCGGCGACGTCTTCGATGGTCATTCCAGTGCTAATCGCGGCGCTGGTTTGTACGCCCGCAGCGGCGACCAACGGCGCCATTGCGCCGCCCGCAGAAGACCCGGCGGGGGCCGCGCTGGCGAGCGACGGGGCGAGAACAAGCGCGACACTCGATAATGCGCCGATGATAGCCGCAATTTTCATGATCATCCCTCCCGCGCGCCGCACAGCCCGCGACGCGTTACATCTGTCGGCAAGTGTGCCCTTGCGCAAGCGCGCTTGCAACCGCAAGCGTCAGCATCGGGGAAAGCGGCGCGGCGGGCCGACCGATCCACGCGGCAGCCCGTTCCGGCGCCGCTATCGGGGCCCCCGAGAGGGCTCTTGAGAGCACCTTTCAGAGGCGCCGCCGTCGTGTGCGGCCAAAGTCGATGGTGCGCTGCAACCGCGCATTGAAAGCCCTTCCCGGCGGGACTACAGTCCGCGCTCAATTGAGGCTATAGAGCGCCAACGCGCTCATGCGCCGATGAAAAAATGACAGTCACCCCTGACCGGAGCCCCTATGAAAGTTCTCGTCCCCGTCAAGCGCGTGATCGATTACAACGTCAAAGTCCGGGTTAAATCGGACGAGAGCGGCGTCGATCTCGCCAACGTCAAAATGTCCATGAACCCCTTTGACGAAATCGCCGTCGAAGAGGCCATCCGGATGAAAGAAGCCGGCACTGCAGAAGAGATCGTCGTGGTCTCGATCGGACCGGAAAAGGCGCAGGATCAGATTCGCCAGGCGCTCGCCATGGGCGCTGACCGCGGCATCCTCGTTAAAACCGACGACACGGTCGAGCCCCTCGGCGTGGCCAAACTCCTTAAGGCGATCATCGACGAAGAAAAGCCGGATATTGCGATCCTCGGCAAACAGGCGATCGACGATGATTCCAATCAGACCGGTCAAATGCTCGCCGCCCTGCTCGGATGGTCGCAAGGCACTTTTGCGTCTGAGGTCGAAAAAGACGGCGACAAGCTGAAAGTCACGCGCGAGATTGACGGCGGGCTGCAAACGATTTCGATTTCCTTGCCGGCGGTTGTCACCACGGATCTGCGCCTTAATGAGCCGCGCTACGCATCGCTTCCCAATATCATGAAAGCGAAAAAGAAGCCTCTCGACATCAAGGAAGTCGGCGATTTTGGCGTCGATGTCGCGCCGCGTCTTCAGGTCGTGAAAGTCAGCGAACCGCCAAAACGCGAGGCCGGCGTCAAAGTCGAAAGCATTGCCGAGCTGGTCGACAAACTGAAAAACGAAGCAGGAGTTATCTAGTCATGGCTGTTCTCGTTATTGCGGACGTTCACGGAACGTCTCTTGATGAATCAACCCACAAAGTCGTCAGCGCCGCGAGCGCCATAGGCGGCGACATTGATATTCTGGTGGCCGGCGCCGGCGCGGGCGACGCCGCAGAGGCGGCCGCCAAGATCGCCGGCATACGCAAAGTGTTGCATGCGGACGATGCCCTTTATGAAAATCGGCTTGCGGAAAATCTTGCGGCGCTCATCGTTTCGGTCGCGGGCGATTACGATGCGATCCTGAAAGCGGCGAATACGACCGGTAAAAACGTCATGCCGCGCGTTGCGGCGCTGCTCGACGTGATGCAAATCACCGAGATTGTCAGCGTTGAAGCGCCGGACACATTTGTGCGGCCGATTTACGCCGGCAACGCCATGCAAACGGTGAAATCCACTGACGCCAAGAAAGTCATCACCGTGCGGCCCACATCCTTCGCGGCGGCCGGCGATGGCGGATCGGCGAGCGTTGAAGCCGTAAGCGCGGCCGCCGACCAGGGCTTGTCGACATTTATCGGTGAAGAATTGACCAAGTCGGACCGACCGGAGCTGACCGGCGCAAAGATCGTCGTTTCCGGCGGCCGCGCTCTCGGCTCCAGCGACAAGTTCGAGGAAGTGATCCTGCCGCTCGCCGATATGCTCGGGGCCGCCGTTGGCGCGTCGCGCGCCGCGGTCGACGCCGGCTATGTGCCGAATGATTATCAGGTCGGCCAGACCGGCAAGGTTGTGGCGCCTGAACTTTACGTCGCCATCGGCATTTCCGGGGCGATCCAGCATCTCGCCGGGATGAAAGACTCAAAGATTATCGTGGCCATCAACAAGGACGAGGAAGCGCCAATCTTTCAGGTCGCCGATTACGGGCTTGTTGCGGACCTTTTCACCGCGGTGCCAGAGCTGACTGAAGCGCTTGGCTAGCCCTTCATGGCACGCTCGCGCCCTCATCGCGATACAGACGATCGCTATCGTGAGGCCGAGCGCGCCGTCTACGACGCCGGCATTGAAGATGACGCGCTGATTGACCGGATAGATCGGCTCGCGCGTCTTCTCGATACGCAATTCAGCCTCTTCGGCTTTCGCTTCGGGATCGACGGCCTGATCGGCCTCATTCCCGGCATCGGCGACGCCGCGACAGCGATCATGTCGCTCTATTTGATCGTACTTGCCGCGCGGGCGGGCGCCAGTCTCGGCCTGATCGTCCAGATGATCGCCAATGTGATCTTCGACATGGTCATCGGCGCCGTGCCGGTCCTCGGCGACTTGTTTGATTTCACCTTCAGGGCGAATGCGCGGAACGCACGCCTGTTGCACGCTTATCTCGCCGCAAAGCGCGCCCGCTAAGTTGTCGTCCCGCAGGATTGCAACGCGCATTTGCTGCGCCGCGAAAAACCCGTTTAGAATGCTTCCTGTTCACTCGTGCGAGGAGGCGGGCCATGCCCACAGGCAATGTGGCGTCGGTGCAAAAAATCGGCATAGTCGGCGCGGGCCAGATGGGCGGCGGGATCGCCCATGTGTTTGCGCTGGGCGGCTACGACGTTCTGCTCAATGACATCGATCCGGATCGTCTGACGGCGGCGCGCACGGTCATCGAGAAGAATTTGAACAGGCAAAGCGCGCGCGGCGCAATCGATGATGGCGCTGTCGCCGCTTCCCTTGCCCGTCTTTCTCTGGAAAATGAGCTTCTGGCGCTCGGCGATTGCGATCTCATTGTTGAGGCGGCGACGGAAAAACAGGACGTCAAGACGGAGATTTTTCGCGCCCTGACGCCCGCGCTCGGCGACAAGACGATCCTCGCCACAAACACCTCGTCGATTTCCATCACGGCGCTCGCCGCAGCGAGCGACCGCCCGGAAAAATTCATCGGTCTGCACTTCATGAACCCGGCTCCGGTGATGAAGCTGGTTGAAGTGATCCGGGGCATAGCAACCAGCAAGGAGACCTTTCAGACCACAAAAGATCTCGTCTCTGACCTCGGCAAGATCATGACGGTGTCGGAGGATTTTCCCGCTTTCATCGTCAACCGCGTTCTGATGCCCATGATCAATGAAGCGATTTACACGCTTTACGAGGGGGTCGGCACGGTCGAGGCCATCGACACCGGTTTAAAGCTTGGCGCCAACCATCCCATGGGCCCGCTCCAGCTTGCGGATTTCATCGGTCTCGATATTTGTTTATCGATCATGCAAGTGCTCTATGAGGGGCTTGCCGACACCAAATATCGTCCGTGTCCGCTGCTCGTCAAATATGTCGAAGCTGGTTGGCTTGGCCGCAAGACCGGTCGCGGTTTTTACGACTACGCTGTCGAGCCGCCGCAACCGACGCGCTAATCGCCCTTCTTACTATTTCGTCAGGCTACCGAGCCCAAAGCGCCCGCTTGCATAGAGCGGGCGATCTTGTGTTAGTCTAGACACTCGGTTCAGACGACGGTCGTCTGAACGCTTGGAGGAGAAAAAAATGGCAGTCGCACGCGTTACAGAAATCATTTCAGGATCCAAAAAAGGTTTCCAGGATGCGATTGAAGATGGCATCGAGCGGGCCAACAAAACCCTGAAAAACGTCGAGGGTTGCTGGGTCAAGGATCAGTCCGTTATTCTCGATAACGGCAAAATCAAGGAATATCGCGTCGTCCTGAAGGTAACGTTCGTACTCGAATAGTTCCCCATCACAGCATCCTCGAAACGCTCGCGCGACGAAATGCGGCGGCCTGACATCAACGGGCCATACAGCATCAAGAACAGGATTGCATGATCAAAAAAAGCGGCTCGCATTGAGCCGCTTTTTTCTTTGATTGGTATCGTTTCCCGCTTTCCGGCAAGACGCCAGCGCTCAACTATTGTTCGGCGCCGCCTGAGGGGCTTTCGGGCTTGACCGTTGCGCCCTCTTCGGCCTCGCCTTCTGCGGGGGCCGCGTCGGGCGCCGCCGGCGCTGCGCCGTCGACATTGTCCGGCGTTTCTGTATTGACGCCGCCTTCTGCGCCCTCGTCATCACTGTCGGCGGCGCTCGTGGACGGTTTGGCAATTTTCTTACAAGCGTCCGGTTCTTCGGTCTGCGCAATGCGCAGCCGTTCAGCCACTTGCAGACAATCTTCGCTTTCGTCGCTACGCAGATCGCAAACACGTTGCTGCGACGTCAGGCGTTCGATATCGGCTTCGCGTTCTTCGCGGGCCTGATCGCATGCAAGCCTGTCCTGCGCGTCCTCGGTGCTGTTGATGGCGTTGATATAGGTCACCCAATCGCGCGCTTTCGAGGCAGTCGTCGAGTAGCGTGTCGCATTTTGAAATGCGGTGCGCGCGCGATTGCGTTGAGCCCGGTCGCCAGGTCCGGCGCGGCTGAAACGCGCTGTCCCCGTCAACATCCAAGAGTCGGCCAACTGACGCTGGGTCAGCCCGCCCTTGCGGCGCGCACTGGCAAGCGCCTGTTCGGATTTCGCGTATTGTTCATCCGCAAGCAGCACCTGCCCCAGACGATAGAAAAGTTCACCATCATCAGAAAGACGGGCGGCCTCCTCAAGCACGGGGATGGCGCGTTTGTGCTCACGCGACTGGCTCCATAGCTGAGAAAGGAGCTTCAGATTCTTCACATTGCGCTTGACGACATTCGCGTTCATTTCCCGCTCAAGCATCTTCGCGCCGCGGAATGGATTGTCGAAGAACGAGTAATACTGAACAAGCGTCAGGATTTCGCTTTCCTTGTCGAGCAACCCTGCGCGATAGGCGACTTCGAGAACAGAAAAGGCTTCTTTGTCGCGCTTCAACTGATTGTAGAGACCAGAAAGCTGACGCCAGTAACCGGCTTCGCCCGGAAACAGATTGATCATGCGCTCGAGGAGCGCCGCGCGCTTTGTCGATTGGTTGGTTTCTGAGTAGATCAGGTTCAACAAATCGAAATCGGCCTTCTTGGGCGTTTCCCGCAATCGCACAGCCTGTTCGGCGGGCGAGGTCGCAGCGCGGAAGTTCGGCGGTGAAATCTGCGTGTAAGCAGCGGCGAGAAGATAATAAGCGTTGGCGTCAGGGGTGCCGCCGCTGTTGATCCACTGTTGCAGGCTGCGGATCGCAGCATTGTAGTCTTCAAGTTGGAAATAAAGCTGCGCAATCACATAGCGCAGGCCCCCGACCTGTTCAGGCGGCAACCCGCCCGAGTCGACCGCCTTCTGGAACGAGCGCAGGGCGCCGCGAAAATCTTCCTTGCCCGCCTGACACTGGCCAAGCAGCTGATTAACGATCGCCGTGTCGTACGGTTTAAAGCGCGAGCCGCGTTGCGCGATCAGCTGGTTCAGCTTCGTGATACAGCCGTCCCACTCCTCGTTTGCAATTTCATTTTCGAAAATCGGCGCAACAACCCGGCCGACAGCCGGATCAAGCGTCGCCGACCGCCGCGTGTTGCCGCTGCTTTCTTCTTCGTTGTCCTGCGCCGCCGCCGGCGTTGCGCTGACGATCGCCAAAGCGCCGCTAAAGGCGAGACCGCATGCAAGTGCAGAAACGCAGCGCGCCGAGAATTTTTTACCGTGCTTGATCATATGTCCGTGCGCCTCAAAACCCAACAAAACCGATTGCTCTCGTTTTTCTTGTCTCATCTCACCGGGCGGCCCTTGCGGAAGGGTCCGCGAAAGTCCGCCCCGCTCGTTTAACCCTCCAGACGGAAAGTGAATTGTGTTTCAACGCCGCGACGCCATTCAGCAGTATTGTCGACAATTTTCGGCTGGTATTTCCAGCGCTGCGCCGCGCGGATCGCCGCCCTGTTGAGACAGCTGTTCGTCGAATCGACAACCTCGATATTCGCTGTTTGCCCTTCCGGCGTCACATCGAACCGGATGCGGACAATTTCCAGAGATCCGGCCCGCGACTGGCACCGTTCGGGATATTGCGGCTCGATACGAACCAGCGGCTGCGCATCGCGGTCAGGGTTAAAGCCCGTCCCGATATTAAGGTCGACGTTGATCTCGGGGATCGCAGCACGAACCCCGTCTAGCGCCGGCCGGTTCGACGGGTCGGTGACCGCAGGCGGCGGCGGCGGCGGCGTATCGAGCGTCGGGCGCTTAAACTCCTTATTGGCGTTCGATACGTCAGTGTCCTGAAGTTTCGCCGTTACATCGATCTTAACAGAGTCTTCCGCGTCGTTAAGTTCGGCGTCCTGGCTGGTGACCGCACCCATAAACAAGAATAGCGCCGTCGTCACGATAGCCGCACCCGGCAGCCCGAAAATAAAGCGTATTAGAGATCCCACGATCGTTTCTCCCTAGGCGTCGTCGGTCGAGACGGCCACATCGGACACGCCGGCCTGTCGGATTTGCTCGACGACCTCGACCAGATAGCGCGCCTTGGCGCGCGAGTCGGCCTGAACGACAGCCGTTCCTTTTGGATTTTCACGCAACAGTTCTTCGACAATAATGCGCACTTCGTTGAGTTCCACCTGATCCTTATTGATCCAGATTTCATCGGTTTCCGTGATCGCAACAAGAATGGACGCTAAGCGGCGCTCGGTGCCGGTCTGCGCTTCAGGCCGAGTGATCTCAACACCCGGCTCCTTCACGAAGGTCGACGTGACGATGAAAAAGATCAGCATAATGAAAACAATATCGAGCAAAGGCGTTACGTTGACGTCTTCATCGCTTTCATCCTGAGTAAAATTTCTGCGCGCCATAACGATTATTCCGCTTTCAACAATTTCGTCAGCGTGACGATCGGTCCGATCCGCTGCGGCGGACCACCCGAGCGCCTACGACGTTTCTTCTTTTTGCAGCGCAAGCGACACCGTCGACGCCTTGCCCTGCTTTGCCTGATCCATCACGGTGACGGCGACGCCCGATTCCGACTCCGGCGCTGCGCTGACGAGGACGACGCCGCGCGGTTCGCGGGCCATAAACTCTTCAACCACCGGCTTGACCGACAATGGATCAATGACGCGGACGCCGTTCACCAAAACGAAGCCGTCATCGCGGATCGCCAGCAGGAGTGCGGGCGGCGGGATAGACTGATCATCAGTTTCAGAGTCTTCCGGCGTGCGGACATCAAGTCCCTGCTCGCGGATAAACGTCGCTGTCACGATGAAAAAGATCAGCATGATGAAGACGATATCAAGTAGCGGCGTGACGTTGACGTCGCCGGCTTCGCCCTGATGGGTGCCTCTTCTGCGCATGTCGTCAGTCCCTACTCAATCAAAAGATCGTCTGCGATCTTGTTTGTTGCTTTCTTCACATTGCTGTCGAAGGCGTTGATGAAAATCAGCCCCGACAAAGAGGCAACCAGACCGGCCATTGTCGGAATGGTTGCTTTCGAAATGCCGCCGGCCATAAGGCGAGCGTTGGAAGACCCGGTCACCGCCATAACGTCGAACACTTCAGTCATGCCCGTCACCGTGCCAAGCAAACCCAAAAGCGGCGTCACGGCGACAAGAACGCGAATCAAACCGTTATTGCGCTCCGCTTCCTGCCGTGTTTCCGAGATCAGCTTCTCGCGGATCGCGTGCGCATACCAGGATTTGTGGTCGTTGCGCGCTTTCCAGGCTCTCTTGGCGCGCCCTGCGACGCCGGCATGCGCCGTCAGCCAATAAATGACGCGTTCGATAATGAGCGCCCACATGAAAAACGTCACGCCCATGATCAGGACCAGGATGGGTCCGCCCTTTTTCAGAAAGTCGAAAAGGGCGTCATAGGCGATCGCTGGATTGAGATACTCCATTCTTGGAGGCTCCTTTTCCGGAAAGCCGCTCCTAAGAGCGACCCTCGGCGTGTTCTGCGACGATACCAGCGGCTTGCTCTTCCAGGATTTGCGTGACGCGCTTGGATGCGCCGCTCGCAAAAGCGTGGAGGAAGAGAAGCGGGATAGCCGCCACCAGACCGAGAACAGTGGTCACAAGCGCTTGCGAAATACCGCCGGCCATGATCTGCGGGTCGCCGGTGCCGAACAGTGTGATCGCCTGGAAGGTCTGGATCATACCGATAACCGTACCGAGCAGACCCATCAGCGGGGCGACGGCGGCGAGCACCTTGATCATATTGAGGCCGCCTTCAAGTTTCGGAACCTCTTTAAGAATGGCGTCGTCAAGCTTGAGCGCCACGGTTTCGACGTCCGCCGATTGCGTGTTCTCGTAGGCAAGCATGACGCGACCAAGCGGGTTGCCTTTCGATGCGCGTTTCTTGCGCACCTGACCGGCCACTGCGCCGCCTGTCATCATCAACGTGATCCACTTGAAAATACCAAATACAACACCGATGCCGGCGAGAACGAGGATCGCATAGCCGACGAAACCGCCCTGATCGACACGCTCGGGCAAGCTTGGCGACTTGACGATCAGGCTCAACAAGGTGCCGAGCGACGGGTCGATGACGCCTTTGACAAAACCATCATTACCGGCCGCATTGGCGACGCTGCGCGCAGCGCCGGTTGCTCGACTGTCAGGCTGGCGCGCCAGAAACTCAAGCCGGTTCTGGTCAGACTTATAGACAAGGAAATCACCGCCCTTATCGAACGACACGAACGGGCCGATGCGAACGATTTCCTGTGTCGCCGCGGTTCCGTCCGCCTGCGTCACATCCGCGTTGAACTGGACGACTTTGCCCTGCTCGGCGATTTGCTGGATCATCGTTTCCCAAAGGAAAACGAGTTGCTCTTCAGACGGCAACTGTTCTGTCTGGGCAAGCTCGGCAAGCGCATCGCCGCGACCGGGGTACTGCGCAGAAATCTGCGAGCGCTCAATCTGGGCTTTCAGATCGCTCGCGGCGGACCGTGCGGCGCCGAAAAGCTCCTGGAACTGACCGTTTTTCTCAGCCAGTTCAGCGTCAAGCTCTGCGATCCGCTCATCATTGGCTTCTTGAAGCGCCTCAAGACGATCAGACTCTGCGGCCGCGGCCAGAACCTGCTGGCGGACGCGATTGAGTTCCGCCTGCTGACTATTGCGTTCGCGGCGGAAGCGGGCTTCGCGTTCGCGGTTTTCAGCGCTGACTTCGCGTCGTTCTTCGCGAACAGCACGCAACACCTGATCAAGCGTCAGTTCCTGAGCCTGAGCCGAGGCATAAATTTCAACGCCCGAAAAATCGGCGACTAAAGCCGCTGCGCCCGCGCAAAGGGACAGACTTGCAAGTTTGAGAAGTTTCATGACTTGTTTTCCTTAACTGCTTTGCGGGCTACTGAGCGACCGTCGGAGCGGGAACAGGGATCGGCATCAGAACCGGCGCTGTCTGCTCAAGCGCGATGCGAATGCCGAGTTTCACGTCGGGGAGGTAGGACTTGGCCAGATTTTCCCATGAGCGCGTCGAATTGTTCCAAATCTTCAGAACCGAATCGTCTGGCGTCTTGAAAATCAGCGCAACGCGACCGACCCGCAGGAATTCGCCCGTGAGCTCTTCCCCATCGACCGTGATGGCGCCTTCGTACTGACCAATGGTCCGTCCGAATTCCATTTCAATTTGGTAAGCTTCGACGAGGAGCCGATACTTCTGCGCGACCGACACTTCATTTTCGGGCTTGTCGAGGTTTTCAATTCTGGCGTCCGCCCGCTGCAGGCGCGAAACGATATCAAACGGCACGTCCGCTTCAACGATCTGCTTGAAGGTTCCGGCCATGTCTTCCATTAGCGGGTAAACAGCGCGCTGCAGGCCGGAGACATTCTCGATGTCTTGCTGGATGCGCTCAATGCGGCGCTCCTGGGCTGCGACCTGTTTGGTCAGCGATTCATTATATCGCAACGCCGCTTCCAGCTGTTTCAGGTTCGCCCGGTAGTCGTTGACCAATACGGACGTCTGATCGTCGAGTTGGTTGACGTTTTGTTGCGAGCGGGCCGCTTCGTCGGCTGTCGCCCTGCTCTCGTTTAACGACGACTTAAACTGCGCGCTGGCCGGCGCCCCTAAGACTACGGCCATTGCTAGAGCTGACCCAATTATCGCTACTCGTTTCATCATTGCCTCACCTAACGGTTTTGCTTTGGCTTCTTGGTTTAGTGGGCGAAGAGCCCCTCATGTGCTGTCAACGCAAAAACGCCGACGTTAAAGCGGACCGGACGCCAACCGGCATCGTCTCCGTAAACTTGTCTTGATCGACTGAAGTCGATCGGTTTTTTCGGTCTATGCAAAGTGCGCCGAGCGATGACGCTTGCGTCTTCATACCCTCTGTTCCGGACGTTATTTTTGATGATTGTATGAAATGACAGGTATTGCAACGGCATTATTGCAACGCCGATAGCGGAAACCGCCAAGTACCCGTCTCACAGACAGGATTTCATCCACCCTCCATAGACCCCGTTGGCTCTTTATTCTAACCCGCCAATCCAGCGTGAATCAGTAACAAACGCGGGCCGATGTTGCAACGTCCAATTCAAGAACGCCTTCAGCGGGGTCTTAACCATGTTTTCTGGTCGGCTTTTGGCGGAACGCCGCACGTGCGATGCGCGTATTTGGGGCGCAAGAATTCCTTCGCGGAGAGCCTCGCCTACATGGCGCGCGCGCGGAGACGGATCGCCGCTAGCCTGACCGATTTTAAATCGACACCCCCTGAGCAAATGGACGACCTTCAGTGTTTTGCTGGATTTCATCGCTCGCATGTTGCGAATTTCGTCATGACTAAAGTCCAGTCAAAAGACGGCGAGCGCCGCTGGCCGCCAGCGCATCTCTTCAGTGTCTGTATGCAGATCATTGGCCCTTGAACGGCGGGTTCTTGTATCGCGGTCGAACGGCGGCCGAATAGCCGTTGAATGACGATCGCCATTCCGCGATCCTCGCGCGCAGCCGCGTCTTTTGGTCGCCCGCCGAAGAAGATATCAGCTTGAAGACCAATTCAGCGCCAGCGATCTCACGGCGACATTAGACGCGCCTAACATTAGACGCGCCTATTGTCCCCTCACCCGTTCAGAGCAAAGCCTTCGTGATTATATGGATGGGTTACGCTGAGCGCTCGGCGCTGGGCGACCGCGCGTTTCCCGCCGATCATCCTTCAGGGGTTTGAACGTTGTTCGCGGGACCATCGTGGATTGGTTCCATTCATCGAGCGCATCCGATGAATTGGCTGGGGCGCCAGGATTCGAACCTGGGAATGTCGATACCAAAAACCGATGCCTTACCACTTGGCGACGCCCCACCAAGGCCGCGCGTGATACAGCGGAATTTTGCCGAACGCAACGCCGACGGGCCGAAAAAAGCGACGAAAAAACGCCGCATTGGGCGACGTCCGGCCTTGCGTTCAAAAGGGCAGACGGGACCGGCGACGTCAGCATTTAATTCCGCCCGAGAGGGCTTGCGAAAATTCATCGCCCGCCTCGCTTGCGCCCCCCTGAGGCAGTCGATATATCAGCGCCTTCATCGGAGTGTAGCTCAGCCTGGTAGAGCACTGTCTTCGGGAGGCAGGGGTCGTGAGTTCGAATCTCGCCACTCCGACCATCGCATCCACCGCGCCATTATCAGCCGGGCCCATAACAAAAGCCCTTGACGCCCGTGCTGACGTTCTACGTACACCTCAGCCAGCGGGCCTTGATGGCTGGCGGCGCAAGCCGCTAAACGACAGCAATCGCATGTCATCAAGAAAGGTCGCTCGCCATGGCTCACCTGACAAAAATCTGTCTCGCGCTGATGGGCGCGGCCGCCCTCGCCGGCTGCGGCGGCGAAAAGGCGCGCGAGACCGCACCGACGCCCGCTTACGCCGATACGGTCTTTACGGGCGGCGCGATTTATACGGGCTCGCAAGGAGCAACGACCGTGGAAGCGGTCGCCGTCACCAACGGCGCCGTGACCGGCCTCGGCGCTGATGCCGACATCGAAGCAGCGATTGGTCCTGATACGGAAATCATCGACCTCGAAGGCGCCGCGATGTTCCCGGGGTTTGTCGATGCGCACGCCCATCTGATCGGCATCGGATTCCGGGAGCTGACGCTGAACCTTGAGGATGTGGCGTCGGTCGCGGAACTCGTTGACGTCGTCGGTGCAGAAGCCGCAAAGGCGGCGCCCGGCGGCGTGATTGACGGGCGCGGCTGGATCGAAACCGGATGGCCGGAAGACCGGTTCCCAACCCGCGACGACCTCGACCCCGTCACAGGCGCGATCCCGGCTATCCTGACGCGCGCCGACGGCCACGCGGTTCTTGTTAATTCAGCAGCGCTCAATGCGGTCGGGATCGACGACGCAACGCCCGACCCTGACGGCGGGCGCATCGACCGCGACGCCGCCGGACGCGCGACGGGAATCCTGATCGATAATGCAATCGGTCTTGTGCGCCCGCTGATCGCCGACCCGTCGCCGCAACGGGTGCGTCAGGCGTATGTTGAGGGCGGCAGGGTTTATGCGGCGTATGGCTGGACCGGCCTCCATAATATGTCCGTCGATCCGGCCGACCGCACGTTAATGGAAGCGCTGTCCGACGAGGGAGCCCTTGGGGTCAGGGTCTATAATGCACTGAGCGATATCGACTATGACGCTTTCGCCGCCAGCGGGCCGTGGCGAAGCCAAAATCGCCGCGTCATGACGCGCGCGCTCAAACTCTATGTGGACGGCGCGCTCGGCTCACGCGGCGCTAAACTTTCCGCCCCGTACAGCGACGCGCCGGAAACCGACGGTCTTTTGCTGATGAGCCAGGACGAGGCGCGCGGCCATTTTGAAAAAGCAAAAGCCGCCGGCGTTCAGGTTGCGACCCACGCGATCGGCGATCGCGGCAATATGCTGGTGCTCGACTGGTACAAGGAGGCGCTCGGCGCGGATGGCGCGCCGCTGCGCTGGCGCATTGAGCATGCGCAAATTCTGCATACAGAGGACATTCCCCGCTTTGCGACGCAGGGCGTCATCGCGTCGATGCAGCCGTCGCATGCGATCGGCGATCTTCATTTCGCGCCGGACAGGCTGGGCGATGCGCGTCTTGACGGGGCCTATGCGTGGCGCTCGCTGATCGACGCCGGCGCAGTTATCGCGGCGGGATCGGACGCGCCTGTTGAGCGCGGCGACCCGATGATCGAGTTTTACGCCGCCGTCGCCCGCCGCGACTTGAAAGGGTTTCAAGGGGAAAACTGGCGCCCCGGCGAAGCCGTGACGCGCGAGGAGGCGCTCGCGATGTTCACACGCTGGCCCGCCTACGCGGCGTTTGAAGAAGAATCGCTGGGCGCCATCGAGATCGGCAAGCGCGCCGACTTCTCGGTTTTTTCCGCTGATATCATGGTGATCCCGGAAGAAGACATTCCTGAAGTGCGCGCGGTGATGACCGTCGTGGACGGCGAGGTGATTTATCGGGCGGAAGAAGACTAGCGGAGACGTCTGCGTCGCCGCCCGGTTCGCCATCGGGCCCCGTGTTTCGGGGTGCGCGTTTCAGGATGCGAAGAGGTTCTCCGGGTTTGTCATCGCCTTGAATTCAAGGGCGTTGCCGCTTGGGTCGAGCAGAAACATCGTGTGTTGTTCTCCGGGCTCGCCTTCGTGGCGCAAGCATGGTTCGATCAGGAATGCGCAGCCGGCGCCTTCCAGTCTCTTCGCCAGCGCCTTCCAGGCCGGGACGGCCAGCACAACGCCGAAATGGCGGACCGGCACCTGTTTGCTGTCAACGATGTTGCGCGCCGTTTCACTGCTCTCTGCGGGACTTAAATGAACGACCAGCTGGTGGCCAAAAAAATTGAAGTCGATCCAGTCGCGCGAGCGCCTGCCCTGTTCGCAGCCCATAACGCCGCCGTAGAACGCCTCGGCGGCGCCAAGATCGCGCACCGGGATCGCGAGGTGAAACGGTTGCAACGACTTTTGGTCCATATCCTGTGAGCCTTCCTTCGCAAGACGTGAGAAGCGCTTGGGCTCAGCGCCGGGTTGCGCTATGCGCTCTTCCATAACAGCCGGAAACGAGACCCGCCATGCCGAACCGTTTTATTCCCGTCGCGGACGATTTTTTCGCCAGCCCGCAAATATCCCTCGCCGATATAGAAGAAGCGGCCCGCATCGGCGTGACATTGATTATCAACAACCGCCCCGATGGCGAAGAGCCCGGCCAGATCGCCGGCGCCGAGATTGAAGCCGCGGCGCGTGCGGCGGGGCTTGATTATGTCGCTTTTCCGGTGGGCGCGGCCGGGGATCAGTGAAGAAATGCTCGACAAGTTTCTGGCGGCTGTGCGCGACACCGAAGGCGCGGCGCTCGGCTATTGCAAATCCGGCATGCGCTCGGCGGCGCTGCGCGCTTTTGCCCTGGCCCGCGCCGGCGCGTCGATTGACGACATTCTTTCCCAGTCAGCCGCGGCCGGCTTTGATCTACGCGGCCACCGCGCCATGCTGGAGGCTTTTGCAGGCCAATAAAGTCTCACTAAGCCGGTGCGCTAAAAATGAACGATAATCCGGGCGCTTTTGGCGGCAGCCGGGATTATCAGTGTTTCGGTGAGCGTCACGCCGCAATCGAGCGGTGCGCGTGAACGGCCGTCGCTGTCGGCGCCGCCTGCGTCCATGCCGTCGCCGCAATCGAGAAAACTGCCCGCTTCGCGTTCAACCACATACGCCCAGTCCGGCGGCGCGACGATATTGGCGTGATCGGTGACGCCGCCGACGCTCTCGCCGAAGGATAATGAGCCGGCGCTGCGCGGTTCCGGCGGGTCGCCCGCTGCGGCGGCGACCGGCGCAAATATCGTTAACGCGCAAACGGCGAGATTAACGATTTGTTTACGTTTGAAACACATGGCCCCGGACGTCGCAAAAGCCGTTCCGGCCGCAAACGCCACAGCCTGCCGGGCTTTCAGGGCGGCTCGCGCAATGTTTATTTCCTTGTCATTGCAGAGGAAGCGATGTTGAACCTATGTTAATGCGGGGGGCGACGCGCGCTGGCCGTCTTTGGACGGGTCTCCAGGCGTTTTGGGACAGGGACTGGTGCAGGATGGCGGTCTTCGACGACTTCGAAATTAGCGGCAACCAGCTAATTGCGCGTGAGACAGGCGCACAGATCCCGCTCGATTCGGAATTCTTCAGGGAAGTCGTGCGCATCGCGAGTTTCGTCGGGATGGTTCAGGCGTTGCGCGCAACGCGTCTTGTCAAAGGGCGCGAGCCGCGGGCTCGAATTTCTTTTTTCCCGAAAAAACCGCGGTCCTATTATGCGATCTGGCCGGTTTGTCAGATCGCCGATGTCAAAATCGTCGATGATCCGGCGAGCGCGGATATGCATTTTTATTTCGAAGACCGCGAGTTCCTCACCGGCCCGCCGGCCAGCCCGACCGACAAACCGTCTTTCAACATTGGTTGTTACGATATTCGCAAAAGCGTCGTCGCCCGTGTTTTTGAAGAGGTTTTCGGCTATAGCCTCGCAATTGATCCTGATACGCATCAAGGTCTTGCGGTTGAAAAATCGGAGCGCAACGGCAAACATGACGGCAAAATCGTTGAATGCCCTGTCAGCGAGCCAAAGCGCGACATGGTCTATCAGCGCCTGATCGATAATACGTTTGACGGCAATGAATTCATCGATATCCGCACGCCGATTGTCGGCGGCAAGATCCCGTTCGTCTACCTAAAGCGACGGATGGCGGACCTGCGCTTTTCGAACGATAACCATCGCGTGGATATTGCGCCGACAGATGCGATGCTGTCCCGGGAAGAACAGGAAAACATCCGCCGCTACGCCGAGGCGATGGCGCTTGATTTCGGCGGGCTTGATGTTCTGCGCAACCGCGAAGACGGTCGCATATACATTGTCGACGTCAACAAGACCGACATGGGCCCGCCTTCCGCGCTGCCTTCCGCAGACAAGCTTCAGGCGATGCGCGGTCTCGCGACGGCGTTCGCGGAACTTGTCGATCAAAAGCTCGAAGCCGCCCGCTAGGCGGCGCGCGAGGTCTCGCTTTGAGCGACATTCCCTTCGTCAAGGACTTTGATTTCGCCTACGGAGAACCGGCGCAATTAAGCCCCCTCGTCAGACGCGTCATTGCGAACAATCCCGGCCCGTTCACCTATACGGGCAGTGGCGCATATCTTGTCGGCGCGCAAGGGCGTCCATCGGCGGTGATCGATCCGGGGCCGGACGATGATCAACACCTCGACGCCATCATGACAGCGACGGGCGGCGCGATTTCACACATTCTGATCACGCATACGCATCACGATCATTGCGGCGGGGCCCGCAAACTCGCTGATCGTTGCGGTGCGCCGATCTATGGTTTCGGTCCGCATCCGGTGGACAGGGAAGCAGCCGCCGTTCAGGCGCTCGAAGAAGGCGGCGACACATCGTTTGCGCCCGATCACCTGATCGGCGATGGGGCCGCTATCGAAGGCGACGGGTGGACGCTTAACGCGCTCCACACGCCGGGACATATTTCGAACCATCTGTGTTTTTGTTTGGACACGGAAAAAGCGCTTTTTACCGGCGACCATATTATGGGCTGGGCCACCACGGTCATTATCCCGCCAGCCGGACATATGGGCGATTATTTCAACAGCCTTGAAAAGCTGCTGGCCCTCGACAGCGCCATATATTATCCGACCCACGGCGCGCCAATCGAGAACCCGCATCGCTTTGTGCGCGCGGTGCGCACCCACCGGCGCATCCGAGACGGCCAGATCATCGAACAGCTGAAAAATGGCAAATCCGAAATCCCGGATATGGTCGCCGCCATGTATCGCGATATCGACAAGCGGCTTCATGGGGCCGCCGCCATGAATGTCCTCGCGCATCTGATCCGCCTCGTCGAAGACGGTGTCGTCGCCGCTGACGGACCCGCCGGGCTCAAGTCGGTCTACCGGCTCGCCTAGGCGGCGACCGCCCCCCACAAACACGCCGCTTTTTGACCTGATGCGGTCCTTTTTTTCGCTTGAATTCGGAATGAAATTTGCCCACTCCGGATACGAACAGGAACGTAACATGTGCGGCATTATTGGGATTCTTGGCGACGGCGACGTGGCGGGCTCGATCGTTGAGGCGCTGCGGCGTCTGGAATATCGCGGCTATGACTCCGCCGGGATCGCGACGATCGATGACGGCGCCCTTGATCGCCGCCGCGCGCCCGGCAAGCTTGCAGCGCTTGAAGCCAGCCTGAAAGACAATCCGCTCGCCGGCGCCGGCGGCATCGGCCACACCCGGTGGGCGACACATGGCGCGCCGACGGAAACGAACGCCCATCCTCACGGCACCCCGCACGTCCTCGTTGTCCACAACGGCATTATTGAAAATTTTGCGGCCCTGCGCGCCGAACTGACGGAGAAAGGCGTTGCATTCGCCTCCGAGACCGATGCTGAAGTCTGCCCGCAATTAATCGACTATTATCTGAGAACCGAAAACCTTTCGCCGGCTGATGCGTTTCGCAAAGCCATTAACCGACTGACGGGCGCGTTCGCTATCGTCGCGATGTTTGCGGGCGAAGATGATCTGCTGATTGGCGCACGCAAGGGCAGCCCGCTCGCTATTGGACGCGGCGACGGTCAGATGACGCTGGGTTCTGACGCCTTCGCCCTCGCCCCGTTTACGAACCGGATCACCTATCTGGAGGAAGGCGACTGGACGGTGGTTACGCGCGCTGGCTTTCAGATTTTTAACAGCGACGGCGACACAGTTCGGCGCGAGGAGACCATTTCGTCAGCAACGAGCGCCCTCGTTGAAAAAGACGGCCATCGCCACTTCATGGCGAAGGAAATTCATGAACAGCCCGAAGTGATCGCGCATACGCTATCATACTACATCGACCCGGCGACGCTGACGGTCCGCGATCGCGAAGACATGACCGCGTTTGACTTCGCGCGGTTCGACCGCCTGACGATTTCGGCCTGCGGTACGGCGTTTTATGCAGCGCAAATCGCCAAATACTGGTTTGAGACCCTGGCGAAATTGCCCGTGGAAATCGACATCGCTTCGGAGCTGCGATATCGCGATATTCCGTATCCAGAAAATGGCGGCGCGCTTTTTGTCTCACAGTCGGGCGAAACCGCCGACACGCTCGCTGCGCTCAAAGACGCGCGCGCCCATGGTCAGGCGGTTGCGTCGCTGGTGAATGTCATCGAGTCGTCGATTGCGCGCGATTCAGACGTTGTATTCCCCATAACAGCGGGCCCCGAGATTGGCGTTGCCTCCACAAAAGCCTTCACGTGTCAGCTCGCCGCGCTCGCCGCCATCGCCATCGGCGCCGGCCGGGCGCGCGGCGTCATTGGCGACGCGGAAGAAAGACGGCTTGTCGGCGAGCTCTTGAAAACCCCGCGCCTTTTTACCGAAGCGCTCGCGGTAAGCGATCACATCGAAGAAGTCGCGCGCGACATCGCCAAGGCGAGCGATATTTTATACGTCGGCCGCGGCACGAATTTCCCGCTGGCGATGGAAGGCGCGTTAAAGCTGAAGGAAATCTCCTATATCCACGCCGAGGGGTACGCCGCCGGCGAACTAAAACATGGGCCCATCGCGCTGATCGATGAAAATTTGCCGGTCGTGGTGATTGCGCCGAGCGATCGAAACTTTGCAAAAACCCTTTCCAATATGCATGAAGTAATCGCGCGCGACGGCAAGGCGCTCCTGATATCGGACGCCCCCGGCGTCGCTGGGGCGGGCGACGGCGTCTGGCGGACAGTGCAGATGCCTGAAACCGATCCGCTCATCTCCCCCATCATATACGCAGCGCCGATCCAGTTGCTCGCTTATTTCACCGCGACGACCAAAGGCACCGATGTCGATCAACCCCGCAACCTCGCCAAGTCGGTGACGGTCGAATAAGATTGACGCCCGTAAGGGTTTGTCCCGCAATCAACAAAGTCTCCGAGGCCCCATGTCACGCGACGTCGTCCTGCAACCGATCATCATGTCCGGCGGCGCCGGCTCGCGGTTATGGCCCTTGTCGCGCAGAGCGCAGCCGAAGCAATTGCTGCCGCTTGTTACTGAACGAACGATGATACAGGAAACGGCGTTGCGGCTCCGCGACGACACGGCGGCGTTGCTGCCGCCGGCGGCGATTTGCGGCGCTGCGCATGCGGACATGATTGCGCAACAACTCGCCGACGTGGGCGCGCCGGCGGCGGCGATCATCACAGAACCGGCGCCGCGCAATACCGCCGCTGTCGCCGCAATCGCGGCGCTGTGGACCAAAGAGCACCAGCCGCATGCGCTGGCGCTGTTGGCGCCGGCCGATCACCATATTGCGGACGCGCAAGCCTTTCGCGATGCGCTCCATGCAGGCGCTGCGTGCGCGGCCGCGGGTCACATCGTCACCTTCGGCATTAAACCGGACCATCCGCATACGGGATATGGCTACATTGAAACCGGCGCATCGCTCGGCGCAGACGTCTTCAAGGTCGCTGCCTTCCGCGAAAAACCGAACCGTTCCACGGCGGAAAATTATCTCGCCGGCGGCGGTCATTTCTGGAACGCGGGCATCTTCCTGTTCGCGCCGGACGCCATGATTGACGCCATGAAGGCGCACGCGCCTGATATTTTGCACAGCGCAAGCAAAGCGCTGGAGCGGGCGTCGAGTGCGGGCGGCGTCACTCATCTTGAGCGCGAGAGTTTTGCGGCCTGTCGTGCGGACTCGGTTGACTACGCCGTTATGGAAAAGACCGACCGGGCCGCCGTCGTGGCTCCGGTCGATGTCGGCTGGAATGACATTGGCGCATGGACCTCAGTGCCCGCGCAACACAACCAAGAACAGGTTTGCGAGATCGGGTGCGCCAACACGACCATCAAAACCGACGGACCTTTTGTGGCGGCGATCGGGCTAGAGGATATGATCGTTGTCGCCACCGCGGACGCCGTTCTTGTGGCGCCGAAAGAGCGCGCTCAGGAAGTTAAAGACATTGTTGAACGTCTGAAGGCCGACGGCCGCGACGACTTATTGTAAAGGGTGGCGTAGCGATGGCACAGCGCATCATTGTGACGGGCGGCGCCGGCTACATCGGCTCGCATATCTGTGTCGAACTCCTTGCTCAGGGGCGCGAGGTTCTCGCAATCGACAATTTTGCCAACGCGTCGCCGGAAGCTTTGCGCCGCGTTGAAGAGATCGCCGCGCGCAAACTGACGGTCCTTGAGGCGACGCTTGGCGCCCTCGAAGATCAAACGCGCATTGACGAGGCGGCGGCGGCGTTCGGCGCCGACAGCGCGATCCATCTGGCGGGCCTCAAGGCGGTCGGCGAGTCGGTCAGCGAGCCGTTACGGTATTTTGAAACCAATCTGCAGGCGACGTTTTCGCTCCTGCGCGCGATGGCGGGCGCAAAGGCGCATAATCTCGTCTTTTCATCTTCAGCGACCGTATATGGCGATCTCAACAAGAGCCCCGTCGACGAGACCGGCATGACCGGTCCGACAAACCCATACGGACGCACGAAATTTTTCATCGAACAAATCCTCGCCGACCATGTTGCGGCGAGCCCCGATTGGCGCACCGTGAATTTGCGTTACTTCAATCCCGTCGGCGCGCATCCGTCCGGGCGCATCGGTGAAGACCCGGAGGGCCCGCCGAACAATCTCTTCCCTTATATTGCGCAGGTCGCCGTCGGCAGGCGGGAGACCCTGTCGATTTTCGGCAACGATTATCCGACCCCGGACGGC
Source organism: Pseudomonadota bacterium (assembly GCA_038531315.1). Classification (GTDB taxonomy): domain Bacteria; phylum Pseudomonadota; class Alphaproteobacteria; order Caulobacterales; family Parvularculaceae; genus JAJFFW01. Next base: position 67,884 of record JBCBBT010000002.1, on the reverse strand, counting down.
ACCGGCGTCAGGGACTATATTCATGTCTGCGATCTGGCGCGCGGCCATGTCAGCGCGCTTGATTATCTGGCGGCCAAGTCAGGCGGCGGCGTTGATACGATCAATCTCGGGACGGGGCGCGGCTATTCCGTCCTCGAAGCGGTCGCCGCGTTCAAACGCGCCAGCAATAGGGATATCCCTTTTTCGATTGCGCCGCGGCGCGACGGCGATGTTGCTGAAATCTATGCAAGTCCGGAACGCGCCAAGTCATTGCTCGGCTGGCAGGCGCGCAAAACCCTCGACGATATGTGCGCAGATCACTGGGCGTGGCAAAAGGCTAATCCAAACGGCTACCGCGACGACCCGTCGGACTAAGCGGCCTCTTCCGTAAACTGACCGTATTTCCGGTACATGACCATATAGCCGGGCAGGATCGCCTCCACCGCCGTCGGCTCAATGGCAAGGTCTTCAATGGTCCCAATCGCGCTATCGTCTGTTCCGCCAACGACATTGTCGGACTTCAACAATTTCACCTGGTCGCGGGTGATCGGCGCATCGAGAAAAGGAAGAAATCCCATCGCTTCGCCGACGAGGCCCACGGCGGGGGCAATCGCGAAGGGAATCGGCGCCAAAAAGCGGCGTTGTCCGGTTTCCTGCAACATCAACTCAAGCAGCTGGCGGAAACTGTAGACGGTCGGCCCGCCAAGCTCATAAATCTTGCCGCGCGCCTCAGGACGCACGAGCGCCTCGCAGATGGCGTCGGCGACATCGTCCACATAGACCGGCTGGAACCGGGTACGGCCGCCGCCGATTAGCGGCAACGCCGGCGCCATCGACGCCATCGCCGCGAAACGATTGAAGAATTCATCTTCCGGTCCAAAGACGATTGACGGGCGCACGATTGTCGCTTCCGGCACAAGCCGGCGCACCGCCGCTTCGCCTTCCGCTTTGGTCCTCGCATATTGGCTGTCGCTCGCGCTATCAGCGCCAATCGCGGACATCTGAACGAATGTCTGAACGCCCTCAGCCGCGGCAACCTCTGCGACCGTCGCCGCGCCCGCGGCCTGGACGGCGTCGAAATTCTGCGAGCCGCTGGCGGCCAATATCCCCACGAGATTGACGACGGCGTCGGCGCCTTTCAGCGCTTCGACGACCGATCCGCGGTGGCGAACATTGGCCTGCGCCAGATGGATCTGTCCAACGGCGCCCATGGGCCGCAGGAATTGCGCGTGGTGAGGTCGGCGGACCGCAACCCGCACGCGCCAGCCGCGCTTTGCAAGCTCACGGACCAGATTACGGCCCACAAACCCCGAGCCGCCAAACACCACCGCCAGTTTGCCTGTCATGATTTCGCTCCGAAACTGAGTGAGGCGCGGTGTAGCCAATTTCAACGCCGCCGACAACGCGGCGCAGCAACGCCTCGCGGCGGCGGCGGCCCTAGGCCATTCCCGCCATAAGGGCGACGCTATCGAGGCGCTCCGCGAGCATGGTCAGCAAAGCTGAGGTCGCTGAGGCGATGTCCGCCGCCGTGAGGCCGGACCCGTGCGCCGCGACATAGGCGATCAGCGCCATCACGCCGAGCGTGCGCGCGATCCCCCGCCGCGTCGCAATGAACAACAAGACGGCGACTGCGATTTCCATGGCTCCCATCACCCGTCCGGAGAACACGGCTTCGAGGGCGGAGCCTTCAAATCCGGCTGGGATCGCCGCCGCGAGCGCTTCACCGGCGGTCAGGCTGGTCGAGCCCGCGATCAGCATCAGCGCACTCAAAAGGCCTTGGATGACGTCTTTACAAAATTTGCTCGCTTCAATTGACCGGTCCGTAAACTGAGCGCCGAAGACAGAAGCGCCGAAGCCGAGTGCATTTGTCGAAGTGGTCATGACAATATTCCCTAATCTGAAATTCAGTTAAAGAAAGCGCCGCAACGCCATCCGCTGCGGCGCTCGCGAGCCTTTATGCGGCGGGTTTCAATTCAGCAACGCCAAGCGCGACGCTGAAGTCGGCGCACCAGACATAAAACTTCGAGAAATCCGCCGGATTGATCGACGCCGGCAGATCATAGACCTGACGTCCCGTATTAGACTTCAGCGCAGAAAATTCGGTGCTTTTGTCAAATTTTCGATTGCCAAAACCGAGCGTCGGCGCCGGCGCGCCATCAAGGCTGAAGTCGCTCTCAAGGATCGCCTGATACCCGGCGTCGGTTTTGACGATTGTCACGGTCCCTGTCGTCACATGACGATTGCGGCCTTTGAACGTTCCCTGACTGACGATCACAGTCTGCGCCGTTTCGCTTTCTGAGGGCGCCTGCGCCGAGGCCGACGTCAGGCTGACGGCTTGAAGGCTCAAAACTGTCACGAGGGCGAATGCGATTTTCTTAAACATCGGGTTCTCCTGGTTTTGCGGCCGCGCCGGAGGCGCCGGCCTATTGAATGGATCTTATTTTTGACCATTTGGTCAGTAACGAGGCTGCTTATCGCTTTTCTTGACCATTTGGTCAATAACAACGATACTCACAACAGCGTGACCACAAGAAAGGCCCGCAACGCCATGGGCAGACCCAGAGAATTCGACGTCGACAAAGTCATCGCCGCCCTGAAAGAAACCTTCTGGCTGAAAGGCTATGAGGGCGCGTCCTACGCCGACCTCACGGCCGCAACCGGCCTCAAAAAGGGCAGCCTTTATGCAGCCTTCGGCGATAAACGCGCGCTCTATTTGAAGGCGCTCGAAGACTATAATGACCGCGAGGTCTCGGGCGGCGTCGCGCTGTTGACGGATTCGAGCGGCGCATCTGACGGACGCAAAAGGATCGAAACGCTGCTCGGGATGGTCGCTGACGCCGTGCGCAATGGCGACCGACGCGGCTGTCTTCTCTGTGATGCGGCAAGCGATCAGGCGCAGCTTGATCCGATCGTTGAAAAAGCTGTTTCAGCAAGCTTCATGCGTATACAGAACGCTTTTGCGCATTGCCTTGCCGATATGTCGCAAAACCCGATCAAAGGCGACGCGGCGCAGCGAACAGCAAGCTGGCTCACCTCTGTTTACTTTGGGATGCGGATCATGGCCAAGGCTGGCGCGCCGCTCGCCATGTTGGAAGAGGTCCACGATGTGACGTTGGAAAAGCTCTGAGACGCCAGCGCTGCCCCCCGACGTCAAGCCGCGGGAATTTCAACAATAAACCGGGCGCCGGCGATTGTCTCATCATCGGGCGAGCCTGAGTCCGATCTGTTTTCGGCCCAAATGCGTCCTCCATGGGAATTTGCAATTTGTCTTGAAATCGCCAGGCCGAGGCCGGAATTGTTGCCGAACGCCGCACCCGCGGGCCGTTTTGTGTAGAAGCGCGAAAACACCTTTTCGAGCGTATCCGGCGGCACGCCCGGACCATCATCGTCGACGACGACGCGGAACGCATCGGGAATATACTCAAGCGCCACGCGAACCTCGCCGCCTTCCGGGCTGAATGAACGGGCGTTATCGATCAAATTACGGAATATTTGACCGAGTGCGGACGGGTTGCCGAAGATATAGGCCGGCGCGCCCGAAGGATCATAGGAAACCGTCGGCTCGCCGCCTTTTTGGGTCGCGTGATACATGTCTACGATGTCACTCACGAGCTTGCGCAAGTCGACCGCCTCGCGCGCCTCTCGCGCAAGTTCCGCATCAAGACGCGAGGCGTTCGAGATGTCGGTGATCAAACGATCCATTCGTTCGACATCTTGCTTGATAACGCCCATCAGCTTTTCCTGCGCTTCTGGCGTCTTCGCGATTTCAAGCGTCTCCGTGGCCGAACGAATTGAGGTGAGCGGGTTTTTCAGCTCATGGCTTACGTCTGCGGCGAAGCTCTCAATCGCATCGATCCTGTTATAGATCGCCTGCGTCATCGATTTCAGCGACGCCGATAACTCGCCGATTTCGTCGCGGCGGGTCGAAAAATCCGGAATGCGCGCCCTGCCCGCAGCCGCGATGCCCTCACGCACCTTGTCGGCGGCGAGCGCCAGCTGCCTGATCGGTTGCGCAATCGCCGTCGTCAAGAGGAGCGAAGACAAGATCGCCGCCGCACAGCCAAGTCCGAAAAACGGCAAAATCGACCAGCGGGCCCGGCGCACCAGATCGTCAATGCCGCCGATTTCCGCGGTGACAACGCCGTAGATCGCTTGCACCCGGCGGATGGGTACGGAAACCGACGCAACAAGTTCGCCATTTTCATTAACCCGGACGCTCGCGGCGCCGCGTTCTTCCGCAAACGGAGAAGAGGCCAGCGCCGCATTCAGTTCCTGCTCGATTGTGCGTTGCGCGGCCTCGCGGCGAAAGCCGCCGGGAATGATATCGCTGAGCCAAAGCGTGAAAGCGTCATAGCGCTGTTTCAGGGCGCTCGCCGATGTCGGCGCGCCAAGCGGCGGCAGGGGTTCCGGCAGGATCTTGTCTTCGCGCAAGACAACGTCTTCGATCAGGAGACTGGACGCGTCCGCGACGCCGTCGTCGAGGGCCTCCTGCGGCGCATTATAGATCCGCACACGCCCTTCGAAGGAATCCCAGACCCTGTTGAAGACTTCCTTGACGTCCTCGGAGGAAAGACGGAGCGCGCAGACCGGGCTCGGCTCGCCGGCGCGGCCGAGGTCTTCCGACTGCACAGGCAGGCAGACGCTGTCGTCGATGGCGACCTGTCCGAGGACGTCGGCGATAATCTGAGCCTGCGCGCGCACGCCCTCCAGTTTCGCCTCAATAAGCCCGTCCCGATATTGGGTCAGCGCAAACGAGCCAAGCAGCAAAATCACGAGGCCAATCAAATTGGCGACGACAATGGTCAGCGTCAGGCGTGAAAAAGTCAGTTGGGTGCGGCGGCGGCGGCGCGCGCTTGCTTCTTCCTCCGCCATTCATCACCCTCGCCGTCAGTCATCGATTCCCGAGATCGGCTCTTATAGATCAGGCTTCGTTATATTTGTAGCCGACGCCGTATAATGTCTCGATGGCGTCGAAATCCTTGTCGATCACGCGAAACTTCTTGCGAATGCGCTTGATGTGGCTGTCGATGGTGCGGTCATCGACATAGACCTGATCGTCATAAGCGGCGTCCATCAGCTGGTCGCGGCTTTTGACAAAACCAGGGCGTTGCGCGAGCGCTTCGAGGATCAGGAATTCGGTGACCGTCAGCGTCACGGACTGATCGCGCCAGGTGCAGGCGTGACGCATGGGGTCCAGCGTCAGTGAGCCGCGGCGGATGATCTTCTTTTCTTCCTCTTCGGTCGGCTGAACCGGCGCCTGACGACGGCGCAGGACGGCTTTCACGCGCTCCAGCAACAAGCGTTGCGAAAACGGTTTCTTCACGTAATCGTCGGCGCCCATGGTCAGGCCAAGGACTTCGTCGATCTCTTCGTCTTTCGAGGTCAGAAAGATCAGCGGCAAATCAGACGACTGACGAATTCGCCGCAACAATTCCATGCCATCCATTGTCGGCATCTTGATGTCGGAGACCACGAGATCCGGCGCCGTATCATTGATCTTTTCGAGCGCCGCGGCGCCGTCTTCGAAGGTGGTGACCTGATGGCCCTCCGCTTCGAGCGCCATCGATACGGATGTCAGGATATTCTGATCGTCATCGACGAGGATGATGTTCGCCATTACTTTTTCTTCCCCGGATCGGGCGCGGGAGCCGTCCCGCGCATCTGTTCTGATTTGTTGGATTACCGCGTTCGGGCGGCTTTAGAAAGGCGCCGCGCGGGCGGGCCCGCGGCGAGGTTGCGGCAAATTCAAGGCGGAATTGTCTTTTTAAATCTTAACGTTGCGCCGCTTTTTCGATAAAACGCGCGAGGTCGACATCCCGCTGTGAAAGCCCGTCGGCGTCGTGCGTCGTCAGCGTAATGCGCACCTTGTTGTAGACGTTGAACCATTCGGGATGGTGATCGGCCTTGTCTGCGGCGATCGCAACGCGCGTCATGAAGCCGAAGGCCTCATTGAAGTCAGCGAATTGAAACTCCTTGCTGGCGGCGTCTTTGTCGTCGTTTGGGGACCAGCCGGAAAACTCTTCAAAAAAGCGCTTGCGCGCGTCAGGTGACAATTTCTCGACCAAATCGGGCTCCTTCGTTTCGAGTGGAGATATAGGCGCGCAGCGGCCCGATGTCATCGCCGGGCCGAAAAAGGCGCCAATCACTGTTTCGGGCAAGCAACGCGTCTTGGCGGCGCTCAAACAGCGCTCCAGATGTCGTCTAAAGGGGTCGTAACAAAGAGGCTGTCAGCGAGGGGGTCGGCTTCGAAATCCTGCAATCGCGAGGCTCGCCCAGCCCGCCAGAAACGAAACACCGCCAAGCGGCGTGATGGCGCCGAACCAACGCGGCGCGCCAAGCGCCATGGCGTAAAGCGATCCTGAGAAGAACACGATCCCGATGAGGAACAAGCCGGGCGCGACCCCGGCGCCCGGAAGCGATTTCACGTCGCCCTCCCGCGGCCCGTTTGCAGGCCGGGCCGCCAGCAAAAACAGCGAAACACTGAGCGCCGCCGCCGCGTGAACTAGACCGTAGAGCGTCGCCGTCTCCCACCATCCGAGCGCCGGTCCGGTCAGGCGATCATCGAGGGCATGGGCCCCGAACGCGCCCAGACAAACAACGCCAAAGCCGGCTGAAGCGGCCAAAATCAGGTTTCGTCTCATGGGACTTCTCACCATAGGCCGGACCCGCGAACAACATCGGGCTTGTGCGACACGCAACCCCTGCGCGATGCCTTCGGGCGCTAAAGTTGATGTGGCCGCGATTAAGAGGGCTCTGTTTCGAAATGAAACACCGCAAAACAATACTGCACGCGCCGCGGCGCAGTAGACGCGAGGCGCACAATCGCTCCGGCCTGACGACTGAACCGGGCGAACCGCATCGACGTAGCACTTACATGAGCAATCAAACTGAACATCTGCGAGCGCTTCTGGAAGATTATGCTATTCGCCTTTACGGCGGCAGCGAGGGCAAGTCGGCGACGGAATGCGCCCAAATCCAGGGCTGGATCGACGCGGACGGAAAAATCACCCCTTCGGGTCGCGACGCCGCCAGGGCGTTCGACGACCAGTCGAATACGCGGTCCGCATTCCGCATCGGCTGAACCGAGATTAGGTTTTCCGGCGCCAGGCGTTGGGCTTGTCCCAGCGGCGTGGTTTGTGCGGACTAGGGTTAGACGTCTAATTGATCGTCGCCAAACGACCGCAGCTTCTCATTTGCATCTTCCCTATGCACACGATTTCAGCGGGTTGCGTGCGTTCGCCGTCCGCATGTCGGGCCGTCAATTGGCATGGCGCGGAGCGGGCGCCCTCACCTCTGTGGGTTGCGGCCCTGACATAAGAATTGACCCATCGCGGGCCGATAATGTTATGGTTTTCCATGACCGCGGATCACGTCGCATCTGAGACTATTTTCGGCGATGCGCCGATTTTCGTGTTTTGCGATCACGCCTCCAACGCCATGCCCGATGATTTGAAATCGCTCGGCCTGCCGGATGACCTCCTTGAGACGCATATCGCATGGGATATCGGCGCAGGCGCGCTAAGCGAAGCAATTGCCAGACGCTTGCGCGGGAGGGTTTTCCAATGCCGGTTCTCACGATTGATCATCGATCCGAACCGCGCCGATACGGCGCATGATTTGATCCCGACAGTCAGCGATCAAATCCCGATTCCCGGCAACCAGATGCTGACCAACAGTGATCGCCTTTGGCGGCTTGAGCGCTTTTTCAGCCCCTACCATCGCAGATTGCGGCGCGCTCTCGATCAGGCGAGCCAAGAACGCGATCCCTTTGTGGTGTCGATCCACAGCTTCACGCGCCGACTGATGGGGGCCGAATCAGACCGGCCCTGGCCCATCGGTCTTCTGTGGCGGGAGGATGAGGAAAGCGCGCGCACGACGATCGCTGCGCTCACGCGCGCCGCCGGATGGCCGATTGGCGATAACGAGCCCTACGACGCCCGCGTTTTTAACTATACCGTGGACAGGCATGTCGGCCCGCGCGGCCTGCGACATTTGACGATTGAAGTCAGGCAGGACACGATTTGCGACGCCGACGGCGTGGAAAAAATGTCGGCGGTCATCGCTGCAGCGATCGCGGAGACAGCGTTTGCGCCGGCGGCGCGGGCCGCTAACGACGGAGGACCGATATGATCCCTGCGCTGACGCTTGGCGTCGAGGAAGAATATCTCCTCGTTGATCCTGATACGCGCGACCTCATGACCGAGCCGCCTCCTGACTTCATGCAGGAATGCAAGGACCGCCTCGGCGAGCGCGTCACGCCGGAGTTTCTCAAATGCCAGGTCGAAATCGGCACCCCGGTTTGCGCCAATATCGCCGAGGCCCGACACCACCTGACCGCATTGCGCGCAACGCTGATCATGACGGCCGAACGCTACGGCATGAAACTGATGGCCGCCTCCACGCATCCCTTTGCGAAATGGGGCCAACAGCAACATACCGCCGCCGAGCGATATGATCAGCTCGACGCCGATATGGGCGGCGCGATCCGTCGTATGCTGATTTGCGGCATGCATGTTCACGCAGGCATCGAAGATGAGGATCTGCGTATCGATCTTATGAACCAGGCGCGATACTTCCTGCCCCATCTGCTCGCGCTGTCGACATCGTCGCCATTTTGGGGCGGCCATGACATGGCGATGAAATGTTCGCGGCTCGGCGTTTTTGATTCGATGCCGCGCACCGGCATTCCCGACCGCTATGATAGTTGGGGCGAGTATGCGCGCATGATCGAACGACTTATTGCAGCCGGCGTGATGGAAGATTCCTCAAAAATCTGGTGGGATATGCGCCCGAGCGCGCGGTTCCCGACCCTCGAAATGCGCATTACCGATGTTTGCACACGGCTTGAAGATGCGCTGTGCATCGCGGCCTTTTACCAGAGCATTTTGCGCATGCTGGCCCGGATGCGCCAGCGCAATATGCGATGGCGCATTTATCAACGCGTGATGCTTGAAGAAAATCGCTGGCGAGCGCAGCGCTATGGCTGCACCAAATCGATGATCGATCTCGGGCGCGGCGAATGCGTCTCGTTTGCTGCACTCATTGAGGAATTGATCGATCTTCTGGAAGAAGACGCAACGGCGCTCGGCTGCGTGAAGGAATTAAAACACGCCCGCACGATCTTGAAACGCGGCACAAGCGCATGCCGCCAGCTCCTCACATTCGCTGATGCGCGCGCCGACGGCGCCGATGAAAACGAGGCGTTTCGCGGTGTTGTCGATATGCTGGTTGCGGATACGGCGGCCGACCTGCCGCAAAACCCATAGCGCTTCGCCGACCCCGAATGCGCGCCGGCGCTCACGAAAATCCTATTTCATCCGTTTCATGATGAATTCGGGATCGGCGTGGTCCCCGACCATAAAGAAATATTCGTGGACTTTGCGAAATCCAAAGCGTTCGTAAAGCCGCATTGCGCCTTTGTTTTCCGCATAAACGCTGAGATATTGACATTGAAAACGCGCATCAAGCCAATCGAGCGCCGTCTCCAGCAGGCGTTGGCCGAGACGCGCACCCTGATGGTCCGCCAGAACATAAAGACGTTGTAGTTCACCTGAATTCGCGGGCATGTTTGGCGCCGGCAAACTGCATGGCGCAACGCTCGCATACCCGACAAGTTCGCCGGATGAAGTCAAACCCTTGAATACTGACGACTTCTGATCGGCAATCAGCCTTTCGTAAATGCGCGGCGTGTGGGACGTTTCCAGAAAGGTTTGCAAATCGTTCGACGCGTAGAGATGGCCGAACGTTTCTGTAAACGATCTTGCGCCGAGCGCCGCGAGCGCGGGCGCGTCGGCTGGAACCGCCTCGCTGATCGCATACGCTGCGCCCGCGGACAAAAGAACGCCGGTTTATTCTGCGGCGACGCCGACCGCAACATGCGGCCGGTCATTGCGATAGGTGTTGATCCGCTCTTCGATTTCGTGGCGGAAGTGGCGAATAAGTCCTTGCACGGGCCAGGCGGCGGCGTCGCCGAGCGCGCAAATCGTATGGCCCTCAATCTGACCGGCGACGTCGAGCAGTTTGTCGATTTCCGCCGTCGATGAGTTGCCGTCGGCCATGCGCTCCAGAACGCGCCACATCCACCCCGTGCCTTCGCGACACGGGGTGCACTGACCACAACTTTCATGCTTGTAGAAATAAGAGATGCGTGAGATCGCGCGCACAATATCGGTCGACTTGTCCATGACGATGACCGCAGCTGTGCCAAGACCCGATTTCACGTCTTTCAGCGCATCAAAGTCCATCAGGACGTCATCGCAAATCTCTTTCGGCAAGAGCGGCACTGAGGACCCGCCGGGGATTACGGCCTTGAGATTGTCCCAACCGCCGGTAACGCCGCCGCAATGCGTCTCAATCAACTGCTTCAGCGGGATCGACATTTCCTCTTCGACATTGCAGGGGCGTTCGACGTGACCGGAAATGCAAAAGACTTTCGTACCCGCATTATTCTCACGACCGAATTTTTTGAACCAGTCAGCGCCGCGACGAATAATCGTTGGGCAGACAGCAATCGATTCGACATTGTTGACGGTTGTCGGGCAGCCATAAAGCCCGGCGCCCGCCGGGAACGGCGGCTTCAGGCGCGGCTGGCCTTTTTTGCCCTCGAGACTTTCAAGGAGCGCGGTTTCCTCACCGCAAATATAAGCGCCGGCGCCATGATGAACGTAGAGGTCGAAATCCCAGCCGGACCCGGCGGCGTTCCTGCCGAGGAGGCCGGCTGCGTAAGCCTCGTCGACCGCCGCCTGAAGCGTCTCGCGTTCGTCGACATATTCGCCCCGCAGGTAGACGTAACAGGCGTTGGCTTTCATTGCGTAGGACGCAATGAGACATCCCTCGATAAACAGATGCGGGTCATGCCGCATGATATCGCGGTCTTTACAGGTGCCGGGCTCTGATTCGTCGGCGTTAACGACGAGATAGTGCGGGCGTTCGCCGACCTCTTTGGGCATGAATGACCATTTTAGCCCGGTCGGAAAGCCCGCCCCGCCTCTGCCGCGAAGACCAGAGTCCTTGATTTGCTGGATAATCCACTCATGGCCCATGGCGATGATATCCGCGGCGCCGTTCCACGCCCCGCGCTGGCGAGCGGCCTCGAGCCGCCAGTCCTGCAGGCCATATAGATTGGTGAAAATTCGATCTTTATCCTGGAGCATCTCGGCATTCACTGTCGCTTCGAGATCCCTTTAGCGCAATCCGGAGCCGAAATCACGAGACACGATCACGCGGCGCGCGGATGCGCCGCGTCACGCATTTTATTGGGCCTTTAGGGGATTAACGGCGCTCGGCTGCGCTGGTTAACGGTCGCCTTTGCCGATGGCGACTCCGTCCCGGAAGTTCTGCCGCGCACTGTCCTCAACGGCGAGAATGCCGTCCTGTGTCGTCGGCACGGCGCTGCCGTCGATTGCGTCAACGAAGCCCTGACCGCGCTGGAGCGCATCGGATATTGGCTCGACCGTGAGCGGCGCCAGCGATACGGCTGCGCTCGAGGCAACCCCGCCCGTCGGATCGCCCGCTGCTGTCAGGGACACCAGCGCTTGTGCGAAAGCCGTCGCCGTTGTTGCGTCTGGACGGGTTCCGTTAGAGCCGGCCTCGTAGCTGCCGACGACGAAACCGGTCAGCGCAGCGTTGCTTGCGGTAAATCCGTTCGGCCCTGCGGTCGTTCCTTCAAAGTAAGCGATCCGCTGCGCTTCAGTCTGGTTCGCGCCGCCGCTTACCTCGGCGTAGATGCGCGCCAGACGCTGTGTGTCTGCGACGTCGCCGGTGGCAAAGCTCGATTCAGCAAATTGCGACAGCGCATCCGCCTGATATCGCTCGCGCCCTGCGTAAAGCTGAGAGACAACGCTGGTCGCATTATTATCGATCAGCGCGCCTACGGCATCGACAACGTCACGGCCCGCGCTGGTTCCCTGTAACCCGCCGAGCAAGGGCTCACGGGCGTTATTCTCTCCGAAATCGCCGAGGACCCTCGATCCTGCTGCGAATAAATCGGCTCGCAACTGTTGGTCAGCGGCGCTGTTGTCGAGAGTAGCATCTGCAGTATTCAAGATATTGGTCAAGGTCTGGGTCTCGCCAAGGACCCGTGTCCCAGACCTGACCTCCAGGGTCGTATCAACGCCGGCTTTTAACACCGCGTCGAGATTTGCAAATCGATCGCCGGCAGGGCCGCCTTCATCGCGTTCGATGAGGGTCTGCAGAATATCTTCACGCGCTTCGCCACTATCGATTGATGCGAGGGTTCGCGCGAGCGCTTTAGCGTCTGCATCCCCATTGTTAAGGACCGACGCGCCTGGTTGCGGATTGTATGTTTGCGTATCCGTCAGATTGGCGGTTTTCGCGAGATCCTGAGCATATCCAATCTTGGTCGCCTCGCCGCCATGCGCGATCACAGCGTTCGTCAGTCGCTCAACATCGGCTGCGCCGCCATCGGCGCGCTCGAGCGATTGCGCAAAGGTCGATAATTGATCACCGTCAAGACTTTTTGCGAGATTGACATAAAGACTGCGCCGATCGTCAACAGACAGACCGCCTTGGCCCGGAATGATCGTCCGATCAATGAGTTCCGATGAAAGTTGATCAATGAGCCCGCGTTCGGCAAGGATATCGAACGTTTCGCGTGCGCCCGCCGGATTTTCAGTTGCGATGCCATTTAACAGTCCGGCTATGCGTTTGATATCGCCGTGATCGACCGGATCGAAAATGAATTTTGTCGTATCCAGCTCGCGCTCAATGAGATCGGCCACTTCGCCAGACGGCAGGCCAAGCGGCTGATTGGCGACACGCAAATCAGCCGCGGTATTTTGCACCTCACTATTTTGCGCATTTGTATTCTGCACATTGGCGGCCGCCTGAGCGCCCGCTGAATTCGCCGCCGCCAGCGTTTCGGCCGACGTATTGACCGTTTGCGCATTCACGTCCGTTACGACCGACTGCTGGGATTGGGATGAAATCGCGCTAACCATAATGATCTCTACTTTCAAAAAAATTGTCGAGACACGGGCGCAAACAGTACGACAGAGTTGCGCCGGCAAATACCCGCGCCGAACCCCTAGGGGTTCGCCAAACCTTGATTTTGTGAAGTATCGGTAAGGATGGATTGTAGTCCGAATTATTCGTAACGACGAAAGAATGGCCGGCGTTTCGCGCGGCGCGCGCGCTCGCAATCGATAAAATTCTGGATCAGCGCTGCTTGCGAACCGGAAACAGGCGTTGCGTTTGTATTGCAGTGGCGATGAGGTCGCCATCCTCGCTGGTCAGGCTCGCCTCGGTAAATGCGGTTGAATTCGTCATATGGCGGACCCGCGCCTCACCGGTGATCAATCCCGGCTTCGCCGGCCGCAAGAACTGCGTATGCAGATCAACGGATATCGGGCCCTTTTCGCCGTTTGTCAGAACAACAAGCATCGAGCCCATCACGTCGTCCAACATAGCGGTCAAAAACCCGCCCTGTATGGAGCCAGCGGGGTTAAGCATTGCTGGCGTTCCGGTAAATCGCACCCACATCATTTGGCGCTCGCGATCAAAAGATACGAATTCATATCCCAACAGGCTCGCGCAGGGCGGTTTTGGGAAATAGTCGAGTACCGTTCCGGTTGACCCGCCATAGGCGTTTACAGGGGCGCTGTCGTCGCTCAAAGGTCAGGTCCACTTGTGCTATAGGGATCTTTTTCGGCGGCGTTCTTTTGGCCTAACGCATCCTTGTTGGCGGCGATATGGCGGAGCAACATCGGCGCGGTCAGGATCATGACCGCGATAACGCCGCCAATAAGATACCTGATGTCCCCAATATAGAAATAAACGCCAATGACCGCGAACAACAAGAAGGCTTCAAAGATCGCAATATTGACAAGGCCCTTGATGGCCTCCCGGCGTCTTTCCTGGTCTAGTTTGTTCATCGCGAGCCTCTTATTCCGCAGGCTGCGCATTTGGCAATGACTTGATCGGCTTGCCGGCGGACCCGTCATATAAAGACGGGTCAGACAGCGACGTATTTTCGCCTTCCGGGTCTGAGGTATGTCGGCGCGCATTCGCCGTGCCAATTTTGACTTCTTCGCCCTTACGGAGCTTTTCGAGCAGCGTCTCGAAAACTTCCGGCGTCAGATCTTCATAATAGTGGTCGCCGTCCTTTGTAGAAATCTGCACCATCGGCGCGTTCACGCAGGCGCCGAGGCATTCAACTTCAATCCAGGAAAGCTTGCCGTCGTCGGAAACAGCGTTTTCCGCACCGATCACTTTCTTGCAGACTTCCCGCAAGTCGTGCGCACCGCGCAGCATGCAAGGTGTCGTCCCGCAAAGTTGAACGTAGTGTTCGCCGACGGGCGTAAGGTTGAACATCGTGTAAAACGTCGCCACCTCGTAGACGCGAATATAAGGCATATCGAGCTGGCGCGCGATCGTCTCCATCATCGGTATGGAAATCCAGCCTTCTTGTTTCTGGCCGCGCCAGAGAAACGGAATCACGCAGGACGCCTGTCGGCCCTCGGGGAATTTCCTGGTCTGCTGGTCGCACCAGGCGCCGTTGTCAGCATTCCACTCGAATGACGCCGGCTGGTCTTTTGCTGGCTTTCGACTCGCCATGGCTCAATCCCTTCAAGGCGGCGCGCAGGGTCGCGAGGCCGCCACAATCATCATCGCACGAGCTAACCTTATCGCGCCGCCGCGTAAAGAGCGCCGCACCGTCGCGGCGGCAGGCCCGCATGGGGGTTTTCGCCGCCGTTTCAAGCCGCTTTTGCGCCGCCTTCGAACGCCATCGCGACCTCCGAACAGTCTCTCCCTCCCTGGCTGATTGCGAGCGTAAGGGCTTGATCGCGCAGTTCCAGGGCTCCGGCGATCAGGCGAAAGGGCCGTTCAAGCTCAACATAGCCTTTAAAGCGGATCGTCCCGCGCCGGCAAATTGCGCCGCGCAATTCGGGGAACATGACACGCGCCGCCTGATCGGCCGCGTCGGCCTGATGGCTTGAATTCACGTGATCGCCCGACCCGTCGTGAAAAGGATGCGCCGGCGGAAATCCGCTTTTCGCGGTCAACAGCGCATCAACCGCGGGCGGCGATGTTGAGACGCGCGGGGACACGAAGCACTGAGCCGCCGATGCAACCTCCGCTGCGTCAGGGTCTGCAAACTCGAAATCAAGGGGTTCGGGCAGCGCCATAATGCGGTTTTTATTTTTTGCGCGCCAGCCTTCGAAGTCGCGATTGCGAAAGACAACGCCCTTACCGGCGAGCCGGTAGAGCGGCGCGCCCGCCTCGTCAAAAATGGTGAAGTCGAAATCGGGCGAGCCATCCGAGCCGACCGGGTCTGCGCGGCCGCGATCAGGCCGGCGACGATCGTCGCGCGCGCCAAGACAGCGCCAGTTGATTTCCGTCAGCGCCGTCCACTGATCCGGATCAAGGGTTCCGCGCTGGCTCGCCAGCCCCACCGACACAAAATACCCCATCATCTGTATAAGGATTGGATGCGCAAAAGGCAGCGTCGTCCATGGAAAGACGCGCTCATCGCGAACACAACGAAACGTCATAACGCCGTTTTGGTCGACAGCGTGATCGACGACAAAAACCGAAGAAGATGTGTTCGCCATCAGAGCCCTTTCCTCATTGGCCCGGCGCGCCG
This sequence comes from Pseudomonadota bacterium, assembly GCA_038531315.1. Taxonomy (GTDB): domain Bacteria; phylum Pseudomonadota; class Alphaproteobacteria; order Caulobacterales; family Parvularculaceae; genus JAJFFW01. The sequence goes on along the minus strand of JBCBBT010000002.1, from coordinate 52,301 downwards.
GCATGCGGACGCACCAAAAGTGAACCCGATTTAGATGAGCCCGTTCAAGCGATATCAACGCCGTTCAACGCCGCCGCATCCTGAAAACAGCCAAAACACAAGAGCCGGATAATTTCCGCTTCGGCGGCGGCGAACGCGTCGTCGGACAGCGCATTGCATGCCGTGCACAGCGCCTGAAATTCGCCGTCAGCCCGGTTCCAGACGAAACCGCGCGGCTCGCCGTCTTGCAGCGTGTCAATGATATGCCGACAGACGACTGTCTCGTCCTGCTCGCCATGGGTGCCGCATTGGAGTTTGGCCATTCCGGCGCATTCCTTTTCATAACCGGGACATCGTTTTTGAGACCGGCATTGCGCTTCACGGTTGCTCTTTCGAACGCTTCTATAGACCATACCGATCGACGCCAACAATGACCGCACCCTATGAGCTGGAAAAACGAACTCGATGACCTCAATCGCCGCCAGAAGCTGGCGGAAAAAATGGGCGGGCCTGAAAAAGTCGCGCGGCAAAAAGCCAAGGGCAAGCTGACTGCGCGCGAACGCCTCGCCGCATTGCTGGACAAGGGCTCTTTCCGTGAAATCGGTAAAATCGCCGGCGGCGCTCGCTATGGCGACGACGGCGCATTAGACGGCTTTACGGCGTCCAATTTCATTTTTGGGCGCGGCCGGATCGAGGGCGCGCCGGTTGTGGCGTCTGCGGATGATTTTACGATTCGCGGCGGCGCGGCCGACGCCGCCATTCACCGAAAATTCGTCCTTGCAGAGCAAATGGCCCATGAGATGAAACTGCCGCTCGTCAGGATGATCGACGGCACCGGCGGCGGCGGTTCGGTGAAATCGCTGGAAGATATGGGTTTCACGTATGTCCCGCATGTGCCGGGATGGGACCATGTGGTGAAAAACCTGGAAACCGCGCCGGTTGTCGCCCTGGCGCTTGGTCCCACCGCTGGCCTCGGCGCCGCCCGCATGGTCGCCAGTCACTATTCGATCATGGTGCAGGGGATCGCGCAGGTTTTCACCGCCGGCCCGAAAGTCGCCGCCGCCATCGGCGAGGACGATCTCGACAACGAAGCGCTTGGCGGCGCTGACATTCACACACGCAACGGCGTTATCGACGACGCGGCGTCGAGCGAAGCCGAAGCCTTCGCGATGGCGCGGCGGTTTCTTTCCTACCTGCCTGCTCACAAAGGGGCCCCGCTCCCGAAGAGCCAATGCGCAGACCCAGCCGATCGCCGCGATGAGGCATTGTTATCGGCGGTTCCCCGGGACAAGCGCGCCGCCTACAATATGCGGCGCATCATCGACGCTGTTGTCGACAGAGGCTCATTTTTCGAAATGGGCCGCCGCTGGGGCCGCGCGGTCATTACCGGCTTTGCACGCCTCACTGGCCGGCCCGTCGCCATCCTCGCTTCCGACCCGACATTTCTTGGCGGCTCCTGGACAAGCGACGCCGCGGAAAAGGCGCATCGCTTTGTCAAACTCGCGGACCTGTTCGCGATGCCGGTTGTCCATTTCGTCGACAATCCGGGCTTCATGATCGGCCTTGAGGCGGAGAAAGCCGGCACCATAAGGCGCGGCGTGGACGCCATGAACGATATCTATCGCGCGCGGGTTCCCTGGGCGAGCGTGATCATACGCAAGGCTTATGGCGTCGCAGGCGCTGCGATGTCGAACCATGCGCGTTTTCAATATCGGGTCGCCTGGCCGTCCGGCGACTGGGGATCATTGCCGATGGATGGCGGCGTCGAGGTCGCCTACAAGAGCGTTCTTGAAAAAGCCGACGATCCGGCGAAAGAGCTTGCCGCCATCAAGCAACGTTTGGCGCGCGTCACCTCGCCTTTCCGGACGGCGGAGCAGTTTCTTATTGAAGATATTATTGACCCGCGCGACACGCGCCCGTGGCTATGTGAATTCGCAGCGCTCGCCGCCCGATCGTCATCATAATCTCGTTCGGGTAGATTGATCAGTGTAGTTTCAGCTTTGGCCTGATCACCTGATTAACCTGCGCGACGACGATCTGGAACATGCCGCGCAAGAACCCATGGATCGATAAAAGGTGCATGCGGTAAAGCGAAATATACATGAAGCGGGCAAGCCGGCCTTCGACCGCCATGCGGCCGCCGATGAGATTGCCCATAAGGCTCCCCACGGTTGAGTATTTCGATAAAGACACTAATGATCCGTGGTCGTTGTATCTGAATTCCTTTAACTTGCGTCCTTTGATAAGCGCAAGAATGTTGTCATAGGCGACGTCGGCCATCTGGTGCGCCGACTGCGCGCGCGGCGGAATTGGCCGTTCCGCCCCTTCGGGCGTGAAGTGCGCACAGTCGCCAATCGCAAAAATTCGCTCATCGCGTGTTGTTTGAAGCGTTGGGCGAACAACAAGCTGGTCGCCCGGCGATGTTTCAAGGCCAGCGATATCTTTCAGAAATCCGGGCGCTTTGACGCCGGCGGCCCAGACCCGGAGATCGCCGCCGACCGTCTCACCGGTTTTCAGAACCATGCCATAAGGCGTCGCCTCGGTGACCTGCGCATTGACCTTGATATCGACGCCAAGCGCCAAAAGCTCTTCGTGGGCGGCTTCCGCAAGCTCCTCGGGCAGCGCCGGCAGAATGCGCGGCCCGGCCTCCAGCAAGGTGACCTTGAGGCGGCTTTCATCAAAAACCTCAAGCCCGTAATGCTTCAGCGCCGCGGCCGCGTTGTACAGCTCGGCGGCCAGCTCAACGCCTGTTGCGCCGCCGCCGACGATCGCGATCCGCACATATTCGTCCGCCTCGCGATATACGCTCATAGAACGCGACACGCGGAGGCACTGGTTAAGCAGCTTCTGACGAAAGCGATCCGCATCGGGACGGCTTTCAAGAAAAATACAGTGTTCGGCGACGCCCGGGACGCCAAAATCGTTGGCGACCGAGCCGATGGAAACCACAAGGTAGTCATACCGAATGCGATGTTCGCCAATAATTTCAGATCCGTTCTCATCATACATCGCAGCGACAACAACTTGGCGGCGTTCGCGGTCGATGTCCTTCAGGCTGCCGGGAAAGAAACGGTACTTGTTGGCGTGCGCATGACTTCTGTAGCCGACTTCATCGATGTTGGCGTCAAGGGAGCCGGCCGCAACTTCATGCAAAAGCGGCTTCCAGACGTGAGTCGCGTTTTTTTCCAGTAAAATGACGTCAAACGCATCGCGACCGAGTTTCTTGCCGAGCTTGGCCACAAGTTCGAGCCCGCCAGCGCCGCCGCCGACGACAACGATCTGTGTTTTCTTGTCCCTTGGCGACGCCTCCGCCTCGCTGCGGCCGACAGCGCCAGCATTGACAATCGCGCTGTCGCGATTGCGGCCGTCGAGTGCGGGCGTTTGATAATTTAGTTGGCTCACTTGCTTTGGCTCACTTGCGTCGACTGTCTGGGAATGGCGTACTTCGATTGCCTCAGTTGCGTTGACATATTTCGCTTCGGCGGCGTTTGGTCCTATTTTTTTGCAGCAATGGCTTGCGCCGCCGCGGCTGGGGACAGCGATTCGCCGGCAATGATTACGCAAACAACCAAATAAAGGCCTTATCAACCTAAAAAATTCCAAACGTTCCGGTGTTTGACCGGCGATGACCGGCTGGCGGGGATTTACGGGCCCGCGGGCGCGCTATTTTCTTGCGCGAAAGAGATTTTGTTGCGCGCCCTCGCCGTCGAGGAACACCGCAAGCGCTTTTTTCATGACGGTCGGCAGCGCGGCGTCCGCAGGCGCGAGCCATATCTCTCCCGCCCGCTCGGCGCGCCGGGTCCTCCCGGCGAACACCTCAAGGACCAGATGAAAATGCGTAAAGGTGTGGCGCGCCTCGCCAACCCGTTCCCACCGCGTCCGCGCCGGCGCGTCATCGAGGCCGCCTTCCGGCGTTATCGGCGTCCAGTCGCCGCCCGGCAGGCCGAGCATCCCGCCCAATAGCCCCGCCTCGGGACGCCGCTCGAAAAGAACCGACCCTGTCGCATTCACCAGCACATAGACAGCGCCATAGCGCGTCGGCTTGGGCTGTTTCTTCACTTTGCGCGGCAGTGCGTTCTGAAGGTCTTTCGCCCGCCCAGCGCAGCCCTCGTTTAAGGGACACGCATCGCATTTAGGGCCGCGCGGCGCACACACGCCGGAGCCGAGATCCATGAGGGCTTGCGCAAAGTCGCCGGAGCGGGCTTGCGGCCAAAACGCTTCGGCGCGATCCCGGATCTCCGGCTTTGACGCTGGCAGCGGCGTCTCGATGGCGAAATAGCGCGAGACGACGCGCTCAATGTTGCCGTCGATCACCACCGCCCGGCGGTCGAATGCGATGGCGGCGATGGCCGCCGCCGTATACTGACCGATACCGGGCAACGTCTTGAGCGCTTCTTCCGTATCGGGAAATTCGCCTCCATGATCGGCGACAACCGCGAGCGCGCATTTGTGGAGATTGCGCGCGCGCGCATAGTAGCCAAGGCCGGCCCACTCCGCGAGCACGGCATCCAGCGGCGCCGCCGCAAGATCGGCGATCGTCGGCCATCGTTCCAAAAATTGCCGATATCGCGGCGTAACCGTTGCAACCGTGGTTTGCTGCAGCATGATTTCCGAAAGCCATACCGCATAGGGATCGGGCTTTGTCCCGCGCCGCCGCTCGGCGGGACCGACCCGCCAGGGCAGAATCCGCGCATGCGCGTCGTACCAGCCGAGCAGCGCGGCGGCCGGCGCCGCCCGCTGTTGCGGCTTTGATTGTCGTCTGGTCGGCTGTCGTCGCGTCATGGGCCGCGTTATGCTAGGCTCGCAAGCGCCCGCCAACAGGTCATTTTCGCAGATCGATTGGAAAACAATTGACGTCTAAGGTTAAAACAAAGCCGCCGCGCGCCGCCTTGCCGGCGATTTCGCGCTTTTCGACATCGGTGCTTTCCGGTCTGGCGCGGCGGACGAAATTTGTCGATCCCGCTCTTGCAGAACGCTGGCGCACGCTTGTCGGCGACGAGCTGGCCGCCCTGTCGCGGCCGGGACGCCTGACGGGCGGCAAGACCGGCCGAACGCTTGAGGTCATGGCGCCAAGCGCGGCGGCGGCGGCGCGCCTCAATTTTGAAGCGGAAACAATCAGGCGCGGCGTCAACACGTTTTTGGGTCCCGATACGGTGGGACGCATCGCTGTCCTCGTTCGCACGCCCGAGCCTGAACGGCGCAATGAGACAGACCTTCGCAATCAAACGCCGAGGTCGGCCGGCTCACCCGCCCTTGAGCCGGTCCTGTCGCGATTTCGCGCCTCCGTTAAAAAACGCCAATCCTGAGGCTGAACGCAGACCTTGCGCTGCAGCGCCAGCGCGCCGCTTTGGCGCCGGATGAGACGTGTCAGGCGGCTTGGGATTAATGGTTGCGCTGCGGCGCGCCATGGGCGATTTTGCTGACAAACAGACCGCGCCGGCATGAAGCGTCCGTGCGCTCGCGATCCGAAAGGCCGAATTCCATGTCCAATATTCTGCGCGCCTGCGCACTCGCCGCCAGTTTTCTCGCCGTCGCCGCATGCGGGGCGTCTTCAGACGGCGGCCAAGCCGCCAGCGGGTCGCAAGCCGCCGGCGGCGCATCAGGCGCCGAGCCCGGCAAAGGCCTCGCCCGCGCCAGCGACATGGTGCTTGGCGATGACAGCGCGCCCGTGACCGTCATCGAATACGCCTCGGTTACTTGCGGCGGCTGCGCCCAGGCCCACGAGACTATTATTCCCGATCTGAAGTCGGAATATGTCGATACCGGCAAGGTGCGCTTTGTGTTCCGCGAGTATCCGAAAGCGCCGCCGTCTTTCGTCAATCAGTCGTATCTCGCGTCGATCATGGCGCGCTGCGCCGCCGACAAGGGCGGCAAGGAAGCCTATTTCCTGATTATCGACGCTCTCCTCAAAACACAGCGCGTCTGGATCACCGGCGACACCGAGGCGGAACTGAAAAAGATTTTCCAGCAAGCCGGCCTTTCAAATGACTATTACGACGCCTGTCTGAAACGTCAGGACCTCCTCGACATCATCACAGCGAATGTTGAGGAAGCGGAAAACACCTACGAAATCCCGGGCACCCCGACATTTCTCGTTGACGGCGAAATTGTTCGGGTCGGTAAATTCGCAGAGCTGAAAGCCGCCATCGACGAAGCCCTTGGCGAGGAAAGCGCCAGCGCGGATGCGGACGGCTAACGGTCCTGACCGCAATACGGGAAAAGCGTTTGTTGGCGGTCCGGGAGAATCGGCGATTTGTTAACCAAAACAGGCGGCGCGAAACTTGCGCCGCCCCATTAGACCATTCGCCGGGACGAGTTTCGTGAAATTCACCAACATGCGCCTTGTCGGCTTCAAGTCTTTTGTTGAAGCCACCGACTTTGAAATCCGCGACGGGCTGACCGGCATCGTCGGACCGAACGGGTGCGGCAAATCCAATTTGCTCGAGGCGTTGCGTTGGGTGATGGGCGCAACATCGGCCAAGGCGTTGCGCGGCGGCGGCATGGGCGATGTGATATTTTCCGGCACCTCGATGCGCCCCGCCCGCAATTGGGCGGAGGTTATTCTCACGCTTGATAATTCCGATCGCTCGGCGCCGGCCGAATACAATGAAACGGAAGTCATTGAAGTCTCGCGGCGCATTCTGCACAAGGAAGAAGGCACGCAATCGATCTACCGGATCAACAACCGGGAAGTGCGCGCCAAGGACGTCCAGCTCCTGTTCGCCGATGCCTCGACCGGCGCGAATTCGCCGGCGCTCGTTCGTCAGGGCCAGATTTCCGAGCTGATCAACGCCAAACCGCAAAACCGCCGCCGCCTGCTGGAAGAAGCCGCGGGCATCACCGGTCTTCACTCGCGCCGCCACGAAGCAGAACTCCGGCTGCGCGCGGCTGAAACCAATCTGGAACGGCTTGAAGACGTTACCGGCGAGCTCGAAACACAAAAGACAGCGCTCGCGCGACAGGCGCGTCAGGCGACCCGCTACCGCAATATTTCCGGCGATATCCGCCGCGCGGAAGCGATGGCCGCTTATTTGCGTTGGTCGCAAGCGGTAGAAGCCGCCGAGGAAGCGGAAAGCAATCTGCAGGACGTCAGCGGGCTGATCGAAGAAACAGCACGCGCAAGCGCTGTCGCGGCGAGCGCGCAAACGCAGTCCCATGAGGCGCTTGACCCGCTCCGTCAGGCCGAAGCCGGAGCCGCCGCGGGCCTCCATCGACTGACCGTTGCGCGCGAAAATCTCGATGAAGAAGGGGCCCGCGCAAAAGCGGAGCTTGAGCGGCTCTCGGCGGAAATCGATCGCCTCTCCTCAGATCGTGAGCGTGAAACGGGCCTGAAGTCAGACGCCGAAGAAGCAATCAGCGCCCTCGCCCATGAGGCCGATGGCCTCGAAGCGCGCGCGGCGTCCGACGCTGAACGGCTCGCCGCCGCAAAGGCGGAAATGGAAACCGCCGCCAACGCTCTCGGCGAGGCGGAACGCGCATTTGACGCCGCCAATAGCGATGCAGCTGACATTGACGCGCGTCGGCGCGCAACGTCGGCGGCGATCGATGACTGCGAACGACGGATTGAAAAAATCCGCACCCAAACAGAACAGCTGAACGAGGAACGTTCAGCCAAGACCCTGACGGACGAACAGGCCCGCGCCCTTGCGCAGGCGCAAGCGCGCCACGTCGCAGCCGAAGAAGCCGCGCGCGCCGCTGAAGCCGCCTTCCAGCGCGCCGAAGAAGAACAGGCCGAAGCGAGCGAAGCCGAAAAAGCCGCCAGTGCGCCGCTGCGCAAAGCAGAGCAAAGCTTTGCTGAAATTTCCGCAGAATGCGAAGCGCTGAAGCGCGTTCTTGCAACATCCGCGTCGGGCGACTGGCCGGCGTTGATCGAAACCGTTGAGGTCGAACCCGGCTATGAAAACGCGCTGGCGGCGGCGCTGGGCGATGATCTTGGCGCGGCGCTCGATGAAGCCGCACCGGCCTATTGGTCATCGCGTTCGGGCGCCGGGCAATTCGTCAGCGATGGCGACGCCTCCAGCGCCGGCGGCCCGTTGCCGTTTGGCGCAGCGCCCCTGTCTCGGTTCGTGAAGGCCCCGCCGCAACTGGCGCGGCGGCTTTCGTCCATTGGCGTCGTTTCCTCCGAGCATGGCGCGCGGCTTCAAAACACTCTCGCCCCCGGCGTCAGACTGGTCAGCGAGGCTGGCGATTTGTGGCGTTGGGACGGCTATGTCGCGCGCGCCGAAGCAAAAACCGCGGCCGCTATCCGGCTCGAACAACGCAACCGCTTGAATGCGCTCTCTGAAGATTTGGAAACAGCCCAGGAGCGCGAGAGCACCGCGCGACGCCTGCACGATGCGGCGCTTGACGCCGTTGAAACGCGCGGCGTTGTTGCGCGCGAAGCCCGTTCGCTCTTTACCGAAGCCCGCCGCACTTTTGATAGTGCGCGGACGACGCTGGACCAGATGGAGCGTGAACACGAACGCGCTTCAAGCCGCATTGCGGCTATTGACGAAGCGCTGGTTCGGCTTCGCTCGGATGCGGAAGAAGTCTGCGCGGGCCTTTCTGAAGCCCGGGCAACACAAGGCGCGTTGCCCGACGCCGGCGCTGTCGCCGAAACGCTGGCGCGCGCCCGCGAAGCCGTCGCCTCGGCGCGCACCGGCGCCTCGGAAACGCGCGCGGCGCACAATGATCTCGCGCGTGAAGCGGAAATGCGGGGCAAACGCCTTGAAGATCTGGCGCGCGAGCGCGGCGTCTGGACAACCCGGCTGGAGACAGCCGTCGCCAGGATCGGCGAGGTTGATGCGCGGCTTTCCGAGACCAAGACCTCAAAAGACGAAGCCGCTGCGGCCCCGGTCGTGATTGAGGAAAAACGCAGCGCCCTTTTTGACAAGATCGCAGAGGCCGAAAACCGCCGCAACGCGGCCGCCGATGCGCTTGCGCAAGCCGTCACGCAAGCCAGCGAAGCTGACAAAACAGCGCGCGCCGCAGACGCCGCCGCCGCAGAAGCCAGAGAAGCGCGTGCGCGCCTTGAGGCCCAATCGGAAAGCGCCGTTGCGCGCGTTGACGACGCAACACGGCTGGCGCGCGAGACGTGCGAGGCGGAACCGGAAGACCTTCTCGAGATCGCCGAGCACAAGGAAGGCAAGGACCTGCCCGCGCGCGAGGACATCGACCGCAAGCTTGAGCGTTACAAACGCGAGAGAGAAAATCTCGGCGGCGTCAATCTGCGCGCCGAAGAGGAAATGCAGGAAGTTTCAGGCCGTCTGGAAGAACTCGTTATCGAACGCGAGGATTGCGAAGCGGCGATCCGGAAACTGCGCTCAGCGATCGGCGGCCTCAACAAAGAAGCGCGCCAGCGCCTTCTCAACGCTTTTGAAACAGTCAACGCAAATTTCTCGTCTCTGTTTACCCGCCTTTTCAACGGCGGCCAGGCGGAGCTTCGGATGATCGACTCCGACGACGTCCTGGAGGCGGGGCTTGAAATTTTCGCGTCCCCGCCCGGCAAAAAACTCGCCTCAATGTCCTTGATGTCCGGGGGCGAACAGGCGCTGACAGCGACGGCGCTGATCTTCGCTGTTTTTATGGCGAACCCTGCGCCTGTTTGCGTGCTTGACGAGGTCGATGCGCCGCTTGACGACGCGAACACCGAACGCTTCTGTAGGATGTTGCATGAGATGGCGAGCGAAACCGAAACCCGCTTCATTGTCATCACGCACCACGCACTGACCATGTCGCGCATGAACAGGCTCTTCGGCGTAACAATGATTGAGCGCGGCGTGTCGCAGCTTGTCTCCGTCGATCTCCACCGCGCAGAAGAACTGGCCGCCGCCGAGTAAAAACCGACGCGGTTGGGCGCTCGCCTCTCCCAATCATTCGCCGCTTATCCAAGAGCGCTTTATGGCTCGCAGGCCTGCGGGACGTTGGCGCTTGATTGCGACCGTTATTCGCGAGAGGCTTCGCCAGACGCAGTTCGAAAGGCCCCACGCGATGACCACCCGACTTTTGATTTTCCTCGCTTTCATGATCTCGCTAACGCTGGCCCAAAACGCGCAAGCCGGCCCCGAGGCTTTCTCCACAGGGCCTGCCATCAAAGAATTTGGTCCCGTCGCGGATATTGTAGGCGCCGACCCACTGCCGGAAGGCGTGCGCTTTCGCCTGTCTTATGACACAGCGAGCGAAGCCGCCGACGGCGCGCTCAACAAGACGCTTGTTACAGCAGCGCGCTTTATCAACATGCATGTGCGCGCCGGCGTTGCGCCTGAAAATATCAATCTCGCCGTCGTCGTGCATGGCAAAGCCGTCAGGGACGTTTCGAAACCGTCGGGCGGCAAGGACGGCGCAGTGAACCGCCACGCGGAACTGATTGCAGCGCTCACCAAGCATAATGTCCGAATTATTGTCTGTGGGCAGAGCGCCGCCTATTATGATGTCGCGGCCGAAGACCTGTTAGAGAATGTGGAAATATCGCTCTCTGCAATGACCGCGCATGTGCTGTTGCAAAATGACGGTTATGCGATGAACCCGTTCTAGGCGTCGCGGGTAACGCGCTTACAGAATATTGACCGGAACACCGCAAACAAAAGGAGCCCCTAATGTCTGACAATGTCACGCTCGATATGAATTATCGCTTCAACGAGCGCGAACTGACGGCATTGAAAGACTACGGGGAGATCAAAACTCATAGCGCCGGCGATGTTCTCTATGAAGTCGGCGACGCCAATGTCGACCTTCTGGTGCTGCTGAGCGGCGCGCTCAATGTGTATCTTATCGAAGATGGCGAGGAGCGCCGCGTCGGCTGGCTGGAGCCCGGCCAATTCACGGGCGATGTTTCCATGATCACCGGCCAACGTTCTCTCGTTCGTGCACGAATGGAAGAGGACGGGGAAGTCTTGCATGTTTCGCCCGCCAGCCTGCAAAGGCTTCTGGTGGAGCGTTCCGGCCTTTCTGACGCCCTCGTAAACGCTTTTATCGCCCGCCGGGCATGGGCGCGTTCCGCCGGCAGAGCAAGCGTCGTCCTTGTCGGCAGAGCTTTCGACCAGCAGGCGTTTTCCATTCGCGATCTTTTGACCAAACACGCAGTCCCCCATCTGTGGGTCGAAGCCGACGCCGACCCGAAGGCGCAAACCATTCTTGAGCGCCTCAATCTGACGTTGGATGACACGCCCGTTCTCGTAACCGGCGCGTCATCAACGCTCGTCAAACCCTCACTATCGGATGTGTCGCGCGATCTTGGCCTTGATTTGCTGCCGGATAATGCGTGTGCGGATGTCATTGTCGTCGGCGCCGGTCCTGCGGGGCTCGCAGCGTCCGTTTATGCGGCTTCAGAAGGGTTAAGCGTCGTCACGCTCGATGCTACGGCGCCGGGCGGGCAGGCCGCGACCAGCTCGAAAATCGAAAATTATCTCGGATTTCCATCTGGTATTTCCGGCCGCGACCTCGCTGACCGCGCCAATATTCAAGCCCAGAAATTTGGCGCAAGGCTGGCGGCGCCGGCGACGGCGGAAGAACTGACCCGCGCCGACGACGGCACTTACGGCATTAATCTCGCGGATGGGCGTCATGTTCATGGACGCGCGGTCGTGATCGCATCGGGCGCCGAATACCGCGATCTTCCGCTTGACGGCATAAGGCAATATCGCGGGCGCGGCATCTATTACGGCGCCACCGCCATGGAAGCGCAATTATGCACGGGCTCCTCAGTGGCGATTGTCGGCGCCGGCAACTCAGCCGGCCAGGGCGCTGTTTTTCTGGCGGAGAATGCAAAATCCGTTCACGTTCTTTATCGGCGCGCAGATATTCGTGAGACCATGTCGGAATATCTTGTCCGCCGGCTTGAAGAAACAGAAAACATCCACCTGCATCCCGAAGTCGAAATCGCTGCACTTAACGGCGACGGCGAACGACTACGCGGTCTTGAACTGAAAGGCCCCAATGGCGCAACGGGCGCCCTCGATACGCCATTTCTTTTCATGTTTATCGGCGCAGCGCCCTGCACCGATTGGCTGCCTCAGAGCGTCGCGCGCGACGACAAAGGGTTTTTAAAAACCGGCGGCGCAATCGAGAATGTGGCGCTCGTTAAGGCTGGCTGGTCGCTCGATCGAATGCCAGAAATCTTTGAAACAAGCTGGCCGCGTGTCTATGCCGTCGGCGACGTGCGCGCGGGATCGGTCAAACGGGTCGCATCAGGGGTCGGCGAAGGCTCCGTTGTCGTTCAATATATTCACAGAGCGCTTGCAGAAAAGCCGGCCTGAGCAAGGGAATATCGATCATGGCGTTGGAAACGGACTACCTCATTATCGGCGCTGGCGCCTCCGGTCTGGCGTTCGCAGACGAAATGCTGACGCGATCCAATGCGACCATGACGATTGTCGATAAACGCCATGCGCCGGGCGGTCATTGGAATGACGCCTACTCGTTTGTAAAGCTGCACCAACCGTCGGCGTTTTACGGCGTTGAATCGAAGGAGTTGAGCGACGGCTGCATTGATGCAGACGGCGTCAATGAAGGCTTTCTTTCGCTGGCGGCGGGCCCGACAATTACGGAATATTTTCACACGGTGATGCGCGAGCGGCTGCTCCCGTCGGGGCGCGTTAAGTATTTCCCGATGAGTGAAGTCACCGAGGACGGCGCTCTGCGCTCCCTGCTTTCAGGAAAAACCGAAGATGTCATTGTCGGGAAGAAAATCGTTGACGCCGGCTATCAGACAAATTCTGTGCCGCGCACGCATGTACGAAAATTCGAAACCGCGGACGGTGTTGAGTGCGTTCCGCCCAATGATCTGCCGCGCATTGCGCCCCGTTTCAAAAACTTTTGCGTCCTCGGCGCGGGCAAGACGGCGATTGACACGGTCATCTGGCTCCTTGCCGCCGGCTGCGACCCGGACGCCGTCACTTGGGTTCGCCCCCGCGATCCCTGGCTTTGGAACCGCGCCTGCACCCAGCCTACAATGGAATTTTTCGTACCCGTCTTTCAGGGCTTCGCGGCGCGCCAGAAAGCGGCTGCGGAAGCGACATCGCCGGAAGACTTCGCTCTTCGGCTGGAGGCCGCGGGCGTCTGGCTTCGGATTGACCCTTCAATTGAGCCGACGCTTTTCCACGCCGCCACGGTTTCAGAGCGCGAGATCACCGAGCTCCAACGTATCAAATCAGTCATCCGTATGGGACATGTCCATAGGATAGAGCCCGGCAAGGTAATCCTTGCGGAAGGCGCCGCCGAAATGGCCCCCGACACGCTCTTTATCGACTGCACTGCGTCGGCCGTCGAACGAAAGCCGCTGAAACCAGTTTTTGACGGCGGGCGCATTACGATCCAAATGGTTCGTTTTCCGCAGATCGCCAATTCAGCGTCCATGATCGCCTATCTCGAGACGACCATCGACAGCGATGAGGAGAAGAACTTGATGGCGGCGCCCATCCCACTGCCCGATACAGTTGCAGATTATTTGAAGACGCTGCATGCGGACATGATGAACCAGTATCACGTTTCGCGAAATCCGGATGTGCGCGCATGGATGACGCAATCGCGCCTCGACGGGTTTTCGCATCTCGTCGCCGCCGTTGACAAAGACGACCCGGAAAAACGGGCGATCATGCAGGAATTGAAAGCCGCTTCCTTCGCCGCTGCACAGAACTTACCGAAACTGATCGCCGCCGCCGCAGTTGAATGACAGCCGAAGCGCAATCGTCCGTACGGCGCCTGTCGCGGCGTCATCTGCGCTTTTGCAAAGCATTTTTGAGCGCGCTGACGTCGCCGCTTCCCGCCGATAAACAGACAAAGTCTGTGCTGGCGCACGAAATTCGTACAAAAGCCGATAGCCGGTGGCGAACAGAGCCGGTGAAAAATGCCGACCCCGTAACGAGCGGACATCACTGGGCCGCGTGTCTGGTGATAGAAGCCGACCGCGCCTTATGCGACCTGTTACCCTCCACTGAGGCGCGCCTCGACGCCATCAAAGCAGCCCTTATCAAACCGGACGCGGCGGCGCTCCGGTTCTTTATGCGCCTCATGTTGGTTTTCTCTCGCGATCGCTTCAATTCGTTAACAGCGTACACTGAACATAAAGTGCCGCCCCAATATGGGCCCGCCTTCACATTTGAAACCGTCGATGCGTCGGACGATCGGTTTGTGCAGGCGGTGAAAACCTGCTTTTACAACGACTATTTTCGCGCAGCCGGCGCGCCGCATCTGACCGCTGCTTTTTGTGCGTTCGACACCGTCTGGATCAATGAAATCGACCCCGCCCGCGACGGCATAGAATTCCGGCGCCCGACAACGCTCGCGGCTGGCGACACAGCGTGCCGGTTTGAATTCTCTCGGCGGACCGCAGATTAAGAGCGCATGACGGCGTCAGCGCGCGGTGATGCCGCCATCGATCATGAATTTAGAGCCAGTAACAAAACGACTTTCGTCGGCCGCCAGATACAAAATGCAATAGCCGACATCTTCCGGTTCGCCGAGACGCTTCAGGGGAATCTGGCGGGTGAGCCGCGTTTCGTCGCCGTCACCCAACATCGGCTCGAGAATAGGCGTACGGGTGAATACCGGGTGGACCGAATTTGAGCGAATATCATACCCGGCGCGCGCGCAATGCAGTGCAATCGATTTTGACATCATCAGAACCGCCGATTTCGCCGCGTTGTATGACAAAAAGTTCCCGTCGGCGCGCAATCCGGATACGGATGAAATATTGATAATTGACCCTGGTTGATTGTCTTTCAGATATGGCATCGCGAGCTGCGTGCCGATAAATATCGCGTCGACGTCGATTTCCTGAACCCGTCGCCAGTTTTCAAACGACTCGCTTTCAATGCTGCCGTAAGAACCGATGCCGGCGTTATTGATCAGAACGCTGATCCCGCCCATAGCATCAGCAGCGCCCGCTAACGCGGCTTCCCATTCTTCATGCTTGGTGACGTCGTGCCCAAAGGCGAAAGCTGCGCCGGGGTGTTTTTCATTGATCGCCGCCGCCGTTTCTTCGGCGCCTTTCGCGTTAATATCGCTGACGGCGACCTTCGCGCCCTCGTCGGCGAGCATGCGCGCAAAGCACGCGCCAAGCCCTTGCGCCCCGCCGGTGATAAACGCCTTTTTTCCGTCAACGCGGCCCATAACGAACTCCCGTCCTGCTCGATCTTACGTACATGATCGCGCCGTCGCCCGGCGCGCATCTATGATCATAGCAGGCGAAAGCGCGACGCCCAGACAATCAAGCAGTAGCGCCCGAAGGCGCTGGTATGTGCCGGGCCTAGCTTTCGTTCTGAAGCTCTTCGGCGGCTTTGATCAGGAACTCGTCCATATGACGGCGAATCTGGTGATCGGACTGTTCAACTGCGGCCTTGTCCAAATCGGCGCGCAGTTTGCGGAAGACATCTTCGTCGCCCGCCTCTTCGAGGTCGGCCATGATTACGGACGTTGCGTATTCCTTCGCCTCGTCTCCCTCAAGGCCCATCAGGCCCGCCGCCCATTCGCCGAGCATCTTGTTCCGGCGCGCCTCGGCCTTGAATTTCAGCGCGGCGTCATGGGCGAATTTCTTCTCATACTTGTCTTTTCGTTCATCAAAACCGGCCATGGGAACTCCTCCAGAAATCGGCGCCGCGACCGCGCCGCGGCCCCGGATTACGCCTTGCCAGCCTCTATCTAAGGGGGCTTGCGCGCTGCCGCAATGTCCTTTCGCGGGCCCCCTTTCATTCGCTGTCGCAACGGCCTAAAAGGCGCGCTTGGCCGCCGATAAGCGGCGCAGATGTTAGAAAAATTAACGCTCGGGCGCCAACAAAGCGCCTATAATCGAGAGCCATCGCGAAGGGTGCTTCATGGCGCGACGCAAACAAATTTATGAAGGCAAGGCGAAGATCCTGTTTGAGGGCCCGGAGCCGGGAACGGTGATCCAGTATTTCAAAGACGACGCCACAGCTTTCAACAATCAAAAGCACGCTGTCCTGGAGGGCAAGGGCGTCCTCAACAACCGGATCTCTGAATTCATCATGACCGGCGTTGAACGAATAGGCGTGCCGACGCATTTTATCCGCCGGCTCAACATGCGCGAACAGCTGGTCCGGCATGTGGAGATCATTCCGCTGGAAGTCGTCGTCCGTAACGTGGCGGCCGGTTCAATCGCCAAGCGCCTTGGCCTCGAAGACGGCTCGGCGCTCCCGCGCTCCGTCATCGAATTCTACTACAAGAATGACGAGCTCGGCGATCCGATCGTTTCAGAAGAACACATCACGGCGTTCAACTGGGCGAACCCGCAGGAAATCGACGACATGATGGCGCTGTCGTTGCGCGTTAACGACTATCTGTCGGGTCTTTTCGCGGCGGTCGGCATCAGGCTCGTTGATTTCAAACTTGAATTTGGCCGCCAGTATGAAGGCGACATGATGCGGCTTATTCTGGCCGACGAGATCAGCCCGGACTCCTGCCGACTGTGGGACATGGATTCCGGCGAAATTCTGGATAAGGATCGTTTCCGCAAGGACCTCGGCGGCGTCGTCGAGGCTTACAGCGAAGTTGCGCGCCGGCTTGGCGTTGTCCGCGACAACAGCGCCGCTGGATCAAGGGGGCCCGTTCTCGTCAGTGACAATGGCCGCGTAAGCGATAAAAGCGAAGACGCCGGCGACAAGCCAGCTCCCAACGGCAACGCCAGTCCCGTCAACGGCGTCGATAACGACTGACGGCGCTTATCGCGCGCGCGGGAAGCGATAGGGATCAGCGGGCGTCAGCCCAAACGACCCTTTACCGGCGTTGATGTCGCCGCGCAGGATTTCAAAGTGCAGATGCACAATATTCGTATAGGCGCCGGACTGCCCGATCGGGCCGAGGACCTCGCCTTGCGATACCGCGCGGCCAGCTTTTACGCCCCGGGCGAAACGTTTGAGATGCGCGTAGCGCGTATAGACGCCGTTACCGTGATCGATGACGATCATATAGCCATAGTCGTCGCGATAAACGGCCTCGGCGACGACGCCGTCAGCCGCCGCCAAAACGTCGCCGCCGCTTTTTGAATAGTAATCGATACCTTTGTGAAGGCGCCCGCCCGACCCACGCGGTCCGTAGCCGGATGAAAGGCAGGCATTGGTCACCGGCGCGAGCAACATCTCAACGCCGTCCACGACAATTACGGATTTAAAGTTGCGGATGGTCCCGTCGGCGTTCGTCGGCGGCGCATTGGAAATCGATGAAAGACAGACTTTCATCACGCCGCTGCGCGCTTTGAGGCGCGGCGCATAAGGCGCCGCTGGCTCGGTTGGCTCGGTCGCTTCCGGCCCGTCAATGGCGTCAGCGCGGCCGTCAGGAACGCCGCTCTCGCCCCCCTCGTCTTCCAGGTGGGCGTTATCGAAACTTTCGAGAAGGTCTTGCGCGGCGCTACGCAAACTGTCGGCGCCGCGGCTCGCGTCATCGCGCGCCTCGTCGGCGACGTCGTCAATGTCGATGTCCTTGATATCGTCGGCGACCCGGCGGGCTTTTTCCGCCCCGAAACTCGTCGCCGCGTCATAGGCGTCAATCACCCATGGCGGTGCGCCGTATTTGCCGCCCAGCACATAGCCGAGCCCGACGAACAGCAACGGGAAAACCAGACGTGACAGCAGCTTCATGACGCAACTCCAATCCCCCGCGACCGCCCTCTCAAGCAATCGGCGTCCCTCGATCAGTTTAGCAAGCAAAACCGCCACACCGTGAGCGGAAAGTTGTAAAATTTGCGCGAGTTGGCAGCCTTAAGCCTTTGATTTCGCTAGGTATGATGCGGCCGAGGGGTCGTGTGTGCTCGGAAATTGATCGCTCGACTTTCGGTACGCACGTGTGAGGCCCTGCGCCGAACGCAGAAGACCGGACGCCACCGTCAAGCCTTTGGCGAGTTGCATATGTCGGACGCTAAAGCCGCCTCTCCGCGTCCCCATCGCTTGACGATGGTGTCCGGGGCGGCCTTACGCGATCATTTGCTCGCTGATGTCCCACAGGCGCGCCGCGGCGGCGGGATCGGTCGCATGGGGCGCGACGCCGAGCCAGCGCGGCGTGTCGCCGTCTGCAGCGACGGCGATATCGCAATCCTCGCAGTAGACGCCGCCCTTGCCGTCGAGTTGCGGGCTAACGGCGCACCAAAGCGTTGTCGTTGCGCCCTGGCTTGGGGACTTAAAGAGGTTCGCGGCCAATTCGGAAAGCGAGCCATCGGGTTTCAACCAGCCGAGCGCGACCATTTCCTCGGTGTCGAGGTGGCGTTGCAGCGGCGTCATGATTCCGCCGGGATGCACCGCGAATGCGCGCACGTTCCGGTCCCTGAAGCGGCGGTCGAATTCGACGGCGAATAGCGCATTGGCGGTTTTTGCTTGTCCGTATGCAGTCCATTTCTCGTAGGGCTCGCGTTCAAAATGGATATCGTCAAAAAGAACCGGCGCACGCTTGTGTCCCACGGAAGACAGACTGACGACGCGGACCCGATCGTGTGTTTCGCCGGCTTTGACGAGCGCCGGCGCCAACCGGTTTGCAAGCGCGAAGTGTCCCACGTGATTGGTGGCGAATTGCGCCTCCCAGCCACGGCCAATGCGCGTTTCCGGGCAAGCCATGATCCCCGCATTGTTGATCAGCCCATGGAGGGCGTCATTGTCATTTAAAAAGGCGTCAGCGAAGGCGTGGACCGATCCGAGGTCGCCGAGATCCATAGCGGCGGTCTCAACGGCGCCGTCGATCGATTTCAGATTGGTCGCCGCCTTTTCTGGCGATCGCACCGGCACGATGACACGTGCGCCGGCCCCCGCGAGCGCCCGCGTGGTCTCAAGACCAATCCCGGAATAGCCGCCGGTCACAATCATTGTGCGCCCGGTCAGATCGACGCCCTCCAGAATCTCATGGGGCTCTGTCTTCAATCCAAAACCGGAATTTACCGGCGTTTGTGCGCTCGTCGTCATGATTGGCTCCTGTGTGACGGCCGCCCATAGACACTCCGTCAGACCCCGAGCCGTCAAGGGCGCCTGTCAGCGATCAAAAACCGCAGCGGGAATTGAAAAGCCCGCCGCTGCGGCCTAGAGACGGAAGCGCCGCTGACGGAAAGGCTCAAGACGTGAAAGCGACCATTCATATCACTTTGAAATCTGGCGTTCTCGACCCGCAAGGCAAAGCGATCGAAGGGGCGCTTGCGGGCCTTGGATTCGACGGCGCCAGCAATGTCCGTCAGGGCAAGGTCATCGAGCTTGACCTCGCGGAGAGCGACGAGGCGGCCGCGCGCGCCAAAGCAGAGGAAATGTGCAAGGCGCTGCTCGCCAACCCCGTGATGGAAAACTACACGATCGAGATCGCGGGCGCATGAAGACCGCTGTCGTCGTTTTTCCCGCATCGAACTGTGACCGCGACGCCGCCGTTGCGCTGAGCGAGGCGACGGGCGTCGCCCCGTCGATGGTCTGGCATCAGGAAACCTCTCTGCCGGACGCCGATCTCATCGTGCTGCCGGGCGGATTTTCCTATGGCGACTATCTGCGGTCCGGCGCCATGGCCGCGCGCTCGCCCGTGATGAAGGCCGTCATCGAAAAAGCTGGCGCAGGCGTGCCGGTTCTGGGCATCTGCAATGGCTTTCAAATTCTGTGCGAAGCGGGATTGCTCCCCGGCGCGCTGATGCGCAATGCGGGGCTTAATTTCGTGTGCCGCACCGTCACGCTGCGCGTCGACAATACGCAGAGCCGGTTCACCAGAACATTCGAGAAAAATCAGACGCTGGATTTCCCTGTCGCTCATCACGACGGCAACTATGTCGCCGACGCCGCGACGCTCGATGCGCTAGAACAAGCCGGCCGCATTGCGTTCCGCTACGTTGACAACCCAAACGGTTCGGCGCGCGATATCGCAGGCGTCTTGAACGAGGCCGGCAATGTTCTCGGCATGATGCCCCATCCCGAGCGCGTCATTGCGCCGTTACTCAGAGGCGTTGACGGCGCGGCATTTTTTAAGGGCATTTTTGAAACCGCTGCTTGATAAAGCCATCACCCAGCAAAAATCTGCGGCTTGCGCCCGGCCCAGGGCGCAGCCTCTTCGAGCTCATAGGCAAGCTCCAGCAACAAGCGTTCATCGCCCGTCTGACCGTTGAACAAAACGCCAATTGGCAGGCCGTCGGAAGACATGCCGAGCGGCAAGGACAACGACGCGGCTCCGGATACATTCGCTAAAGATGTATACTGAGCATAATCGAACAACCGCTGCACCGCCTCGTCGAATGGCGTTTCCTTGCCGAGATAACCGATCGGCACCGGCGGTTTGGCGAGCGTCGGCGACATCAATATGTCAGCGCCGCCGAAGCCTTCGCGGTAGGCTTTGCCGAAGCTGATGAGTTGAAGAACTGCGGCGTTCATAGCGCCGGCGCGCTCGCGGTAATATCCCTGAAGGCCGAAAGTAAAGGGTTCAAACTCCGCTTCCGTCGCCGCGCGCCCAGCCTGTTTTTCCCAAGTGGTGATGATGCTGTTGGCGATGCCCGCCCAATAGAGAAAGAACGCGTCGCCGAAACTTGTGTCATACGGCAAGGAAATTTCCTCGACATTGTGACCGAGTTCGGCGCATGTCGCAGCAGCCTGGTCAACGGCGGCGGCAACTTCCGGATCAACCGGCGCGTCAGTGCCCGAGTTCTTAAAGTACTTGATAACAAGCCGCCTTTTACCGGGGCCGGTCACCATACCAACCGGGGCAAGCGGTCCCTCGCCGGCTTGCATTTCAAGCGCCGCCAGAAAGGCCGCGGTGTCTCTGACGGTGCGGGTCTCTGCGCCCTGGACCGAGATCCTCACCGGCGTGATGCTCTCGTCGCGGGCGCTTCGATATCGGTCGCGCGAGACCTTTAGCCCGACAAGTCCGCAACATGAGGCGGGTATACGGATCGATCCGCCGCCGTCGCTAGCATGGGCGAGCGGGACGACGCCGGCTGCGGCCAACGCCGCAGCGCCGCCGGACGAGCCCCCCGATGAGTGCGCCGGGTTCCACGGATTGCGTGTAACGCCCGAACTGACAGGTTCTGTTGTGGCGGTCAGACCGAATTCCGGCGTTGTGCTCTTGCCGAGCGAAATGAAGCCTACTTCTTCCAAGTCGTCTGCAAACGGATATTGAGACGCCGGCGTAAAACCGTTGAAAGAGCGCGAGCCGTAGCCGCTTGGCACACCTTTCACGTCGAGCAGGTCTTTGGTGAACATCGGCACGCCCCCAAAGGGGCCGTCGACAACCGAGGCGGCGCGTGCGCGGGCCGCATCGAATGTCTCAACGACAATGGCGTTGATCGTCGGCTCGACGGCCTCCGCGCGTGCGATCGCAGCATTGACTGCTTCGCCCGGGGTGATTTCGCCCGACTTGATGAGCGCCGCGGTGGCCACCGCATCAATCGATGCAAGGTCGCCCGATCCTGACCCCGAACCCGCGCCCCCGCCCTCGGCGGCGCTTTTGGCCTCTTTAGGCGCGCACGCCCCGCTCATGGCGGCTAAGACGCCCAAACCCGCGCCGCCCTTCAGTGTTTCCCGACGTGTCGGCCGCATGCCGCCTCCCCTTTTTTCCTCTGTGAATTTATCGCACTATCAACACCCGGGTTGGGGCCTCAATCAAGTCCCGACCGCATAGTCCAGCCTGTCCCGGCCGAAAAGGAGACAAGGCGCACGGAGAGGAACCGGCATCATGGCGAAACGCGCAAAATTAGTCTTCACGGCAACGGCGTTGTCTGCGCTCGCGGCCTGTAGCGGCGAAAAAACCGCCGAAACCTCAACGGCGCCCGCCGACGAGAGCTATCAGGAAGTCCTGATGACGCAGCTTCTCGACGCAAAACCCGGCGACATTATTGAGATCCCGGAAGGACGCTTCGCCTTTGATCGCTCACTTAGCCTCACGGCCGACGGCGTCACCATTCGGGGCGCCGGCATGGACAAGACAATCCTGTCTTTCAAAGGCCAACTCGCGGGCGCGGAAGGCCTGCTCGTCACCGCCAGTGACTTCACAATCGAAGACCTCGCCATCGAGGACGCCAAAGGCGACGCCCTGAAGGTCAATCAGGGAGAGAACATCGTCATCCGCCGGATACGAACAGAATGGACCGATGGGCCGAAAACCGAAAACGGCGCTTATGGAATTTACCCAGTCCAAACAACAAATGTGCTCCTTGAAGGCAATGTTGCAATCGCGGCTGCTGACGCAGGCATCTATGTCGGGCAATCAAAAAACGTCGTGATCCGCAATAACCGAGCCGAATACAATGTGGCGGGCATTGAGGTTGAAAACACTTTTGATGCTGATGTTTACGGAAATACGGCGGCGAACAACACCGGCGGCATCCTTGTTTTCAACATGCCGAACCTGCCGCAGCCGGGGGCGCGCACGCGCGTTTTCGACAACGATATTATCTCAAACAATACGAAAAACTTTGGCCACGAGGGAACGCCGGTGGCGTCGGTTCCTGCGGGCTCAGGCGTCGTCATCAATTCGAACGATCGCGTCGAAATCTTCAACAACAGAATCAAAGACAACAAAACCGCCAATGTGATTGTCGCCAGCGTCTATTCATCGGGCATTTCCACCGACGGCGTAGAAGACGATTTCGATGCGTATCCCGAAGGGATCTACATCTACGCAAACGAATTTGAAGGCGGCGGCAAGAATCCGGACGGACTTGACCTGCAAGCCTTGAAAGTCGCCAAGTTTGGCCCGCTCGGCGCCTTGCCCGACGTGTTGTGGGATGGGTATGTGAACGAGGCGAAACTTGTTGAAGGTGCGCTGCCGGAGCCGCTCCGGCTTTGCGTGCAGAACGGCGATGCACAAGTCTTAAACGCGGATGCGCCCCATGGTTTCAAAAACCCGGGCCTGGCGCCAGACGGCGCTCATGATTGCGCCCATCCCAAACTCCCCGCGGTAACGTTAAGCGGCCCGCTCGCAGGGTAAGTTTGAAATGAAGTCAGGCGTCTTAGAATATCTTGGCCGAGCGGCGATAGCAGCGGCGGCGTTTGTTTTTCTGGCAGCATGCGAAAAAGAGCAGCCCGCCGCTTCGATTTATCCTCTTCCGCCTGACAAGCCCCAGACGCTGAGTGACTGGGGCATCCTATCGGCTCAGAAAAGCAGCCTCAATTTCGCGCCGGGCGCCACGCCGTATGAACTGGCGACGCCGCTATTTTCAGACTACGCACTGAAATTGCGCACAGTAACGCTGCCCGATGGCGCAACAGCGCGCTACGAAGAAGCAAAGACGTTCGGGTTTCCAGTTGGATCGGTCATTACAAAGACGTTTTACTACCCGGAAAAAGACGGCGTTTTTCTTCAGGGCGCCGCCGCGACTGGCACCCGCGACGCACGAGGCGGTTTTAAATTTGACATGACCGGCTACCGGCTCATCGAAACGCGCCTCCTTGTTCATCGCGATCAAGGATGGGAGGCGATGAGCTATATCTGGGACGCTGATCAGAAAGAGGCTTTTTTGAAACGCACGGGCGCGATTATTCCGGCGACGCTTCAAAGGGCGGACGGGCGACGCGAAGAATTCGCTTACCTTGCCCCGAACGAAAACCAATGCGCGGGCTGCCACGCCACGGACACCACAACGCGCGCGATCCATCCGATCGGCCCAAAAGCGCGCCACCTGAACACGCTGTCGCCCATCGTTGCAGGCGCCAATCAGCTTGACCACTGGCGCGAGACCGCGCTCGTCAGCGGCGATTTCGATGTCGCCGACGCCCCGAAAAACGCCGTCTGGACAAATCCCGCCGCGCCGCTCGCCGAACGCGCACGCGCCTATCTCGATATCAATTGTTCGCATTGTCACTCAGCGACGGGCCCCGCCGACACCTCGGGCCTCAATTACGAGCCTCATATCGCGCTCGGGCCAACGCTCGGTTTGTGCAAGTCTCCAATTGCTGCGGGCGGCGGCTCCGGCGGTCGTCCATTCGATATTGTGCCCGGCGCGCCGTCGCAATCGATTATGGTCTTCCGTATGACGACGAACGATCCGGGAGCCATGATGCCGGAACTTGGACGGGCGGTCGTTCACGAGGAAGGCGCGTCGCTGATCAAAAAATGGGTCGCGTCGATTGACGGCGCATGCAGCTAGGGAGCGCCGCGCACATCCTTAGGCGTCAACTTTGGCGAGCCGTTTTTTGCCGCCTCGGCCTGACGGATCAACGATGCGACGCGCGCATTTAGCGGGGCTTTCAAGCCGTTCGCATTTGCAAGCTGCACAACCGCGCCCTGCAATTCGCCAATTTCGGTCATTCGGCGCTGATCGAGGTCTTCCCACATTGACGAGCGCGCTTCCGGGTCAATCGTGGTCATACGCCGCGCGACAATCCTGAAGATAAAATTCGGTAATCGCAGCAACGTGGGAAATTTTTCAGGCGCAATCGGCAATGCCGCCTTTGGCGTGACGCCGGCGGTTTTAAGGGCTGCGAGCGCTTCACTCATCTGATCAGCAAGAATACGCCGCCACCCCCAGGTCTCGAATTGGTCTTTGAGTTTCAGACCTGACAACGCATTGAGAGCATTGTTGAGATTAATCAGGAGTTTGCCCCAGAGAATGCCTTCAATATCGCGCTCTTCTGCGACGGTGAGCCCGGGCGCAGTAAGATAAGTCGTCAATCCATCGACACCGGCTTCGATCGTCAACGCGCCGCCGGTGCCGCGATGAAAACGGCCCTCCCCCATCTGGACGATATTATAGGGCACCATTCCTGCGAGCACGCGCCTGCCGGGCAACGCCGCACGCAAGATACCGGCATTGCCGACCCCGTTCTGCAAACTGATAATAACCGCGTTTTGCGGCGCGTGGGCCGCGATCAATTGCGCCATCTCCTGTGTCGCGCCGCTCTTGACGGCGACAAGAATGAGCGCGCTGTCTTGAAGCGCTGTCGCGGGATCGGTCTCATAACGCACGGCGTCCGCTGGCAGCGTCGCATCAAGGGCGGCGAAATCGGTGAGCCGCATGCCATGCGACGCAATTTGCCCCGCCAATCGCTGTCTGCCGAGAAAAATGACCTCCTTGCCGGCGGCTTGTAAAACCCCGCCGACAAAGCATCCGACGCTCCCGGCGCCGGCGACGACAATCGGGCCTTTGGAAAAATTCTCAGCTGCCAGCGGGCCCGCGCTCATGTCCGCCATGACGCCATTAGCCGCCGCACCCGTCCGAGCGCCATTAATGGGAAATAGTGCCGGTACAGATTATAATTTATCATGAAAGCCCGCGATAGCTCCGGGCCTTGTTTCAGGCGCTCCTTCAACAATGGATCGGTTAGCTTGATGGTCGCTCCCACGCCATATCCCGGAAAGCCTGTACCAGTGTATTCGGGCTCGACCCACGTGCCGTCCCGCTGCGTTTCAAGGAGATATTGAACACCGGCGGCCATCGCCTTTTCGTCCTCTTCGCTGCCGATTGCGGCGAGCCCCATCAGCGCCCACGCCGTTTGCGACGCCGTTGACGGCCCGACGCCGGCATGATTGGCGTCCATATAGGATTCGCAACCCTCGCCCCAGCCGCCGTCGGCGTTCTGGTGAAGGATAAGCCAGTTCGCGGCTTTCCTGACATAGGCGGCGCTCATGTCTTCGCCAATCGCCTCAAGGGCCGGCAGAACAGCCCCTGTTCCGTATACGTAATTCACACCCCAGCGCCCGAACCAGGCGCCATCAGCTTCTTGTTCGGATTTCAGATAGTCGAGACCGCGCGCAACGACGGGATGGTTTGCCGTCATTCCAAGCTTGCCGAAGGCTTCTAAAATATGCGCAGTGACATCGACCGACGGGGGATCGAGCGCCTCGCCAAAATCGCAAAACGGAATCTTGGTGACGAAATTATTGTCATTGTCTTTATCAAAAGCGCCCCAGCCGCCATTCCTCGACTGCATAGCGATGAGCCAGTTGACGCCGCGCGTGATCGCAAGATCGACGCCTTTTTGGCGCCAAGCGGGATCGTTGCGATAGCGCGCTAAAATAATAAGCGCGACGGCCGTATCGTCTGTGTCAGGATAAAATGTATTTTTGTACTCAAACGCCCAGCCGCCGGGCTCGGTGTGCGGCAGCTTGACGGACCAGTCGCCTTTTCGGAGCACCTGATTATCGAGAACCCATTGAACCGCTTTGTCGATTTGCGGCCCGTAGTCTTCTTCAAGCGCGCAGTCCTCATAGGCGAGCAATGCAAGCACCGTGTCCCAGACCGGTGAGACCGAGGCTTGAATATATGTCGCCTCGCCCTTGTCCACCCGCCAGTTCGGATCATCAAGCGCGCCCAGCCCCGCCTTCATGGCGGGATGATCGAGCCCGTAGCCTTCGAAATGCATCGCCATAATGGAATAAATCCAAGGCGGCTGGATACCGCCCCAGACACCGTCGGCGTCCTGATGCTGCAGGATCCAACCCATCGCCTGTTCCGTCGAGCCGCGCCGAAAAGGCGTCAGGCCCAGCGATTGGCCTTTGTGCAGTACTTTGTCGGCGAACCGGAAAAAGCCGTCCCAAAAATCAGCGCCAGCCTTTTTCGGCAAAGCGTAATCAAACAACTGCCGCCCGCCCGGAAACAAATCATCGAGCCGGTTTTCCGGCGGCAGCGGGCGCGATGGGCGACGGGCGCTTAACACCGCGATCGGCAAAAGCGTGGCGCGGGCCCATTGGGCGAAGTTGTAAATCGAAAAGACGAACCAGTCGGGAAAGCGGATAACCTCCGGGGGAATATTCGGCGTTTTCTCCCACGGCCACTCGCCAATCAGCGCCAGCCAGTATCGCGTGAAGACACGGACATTCCTGAGGCCGCCTTTAGCGAGGATCCAATCGCGCGCTTTTGCAACGGCGGGATGATCGGCGGCATATCCGCAAGAGCGCAGCGCCGCATAGGCCTCAACAGTCGTGTTGATGTCGCCGGAAGGGGCATTGTGAAAAACTTGCCATGATCCGTCTTCGCGCTGTTGATCAAGGAGCGACTGCGCAAGACGCGGGCGAAGATGATGATCTTCCAAGCCAACAACCCAAAGACACAATATCCATTGCGCCTCCATGCAGGAATTCGATTCCAGCTGGCCAACCCAATACCCTTCAGGTTTCTGCGCCTCGGCCAGCCATTGCGCAGCAGCGGCAATGGCCCCCGTGATCTGGGTATTAAAATTATCCCCGTGCGCGCTGTCGGCGGCTTTGTCGTCAAACATTATTCCTGTCCTCACGCGCCCTTCATTTTTCCAGCCCCTGGCGCTCAGGTCTGCATTGGATTTCTAAATAGCAATGCGGTCGCCGTAATGCGAGGCTTGGCGGCGCCGAGATTGAGCCTTTGTCGCCCCCGACCTAAAAGAGCGCATGAGCGCCGAAAACAATGAGAACTTTGTCGTCGATCTGATGCGCGGCGGCTTTGCCCGAGGCGACCGGCCGTTCCCGTCGACCTTGGGCCGCGTTTGGCGCTACGCCGACATCGAGACGCTATCGGCGCGCCTCGCCGGGGCCCTTATCGCGCGCGGAATGCGACCGGGCGACCGGCTGATGGTTCAGGTTGAAAAAAGCCCTGAAAATGTCGCCCTTTATCTCGCGGCCTTGCGCGCTGGCTTTGTCTACACGCCGTTGAATACAGCCTACACGGACGCCGAGGTCAGCTATTTTCTGGACGACGGCGCGCCGGCCATATTTGTCTGCACGCCGGATAGAGCGCCGACGCTGAGCGTAAATCGACCGGCGAAAACTGAATGCCTGACGCTCGGGTCCGCCGGCGCGGGATCGCTCCTGGCGGCAAGCGATGCGGCAGCGCCAGAGACTGGAATCGCGACGCGCCACAGCGACGATCTCGCCGTCATTCTCTATACGTCCGGCACGACCGGGCGTTCAAAAGGCGCCATGCTGACCCATGGCAATTTGAGCGCGAACGCCGCCGCCCTTTGCGCCGCCTGGGGATTTTCCGGCGACGATATCCTCGTTCACGCCCTGCCGATATTTCACATTCATGGTTTGTTTGTTGCGCTCAATACGGCGATGCTTGCAGGTGCGACGGTTCGGTTCTTGCCGAAATTTGATGCGCACGCCGTGCAGGAAGCGTTGGACGGCGCCAGCGTAATGATGGGTGTGCCGACTTTCTACGCGCGCTTGTTGGCGGATGATCAATTCACGAAAGAAGCATGCTCAACAATCCGCCTCTTTGTTTCGGGGTCGGCGCCGCTGACGGCGGAGACGCATCGCGCGTTTCTTGAACGCACGGGCCACGCGATCTTGGAACGATACGGCATGTCGGAGGCCGGCATTATCACATCGAACCCGCTGGAGGGCGCCCGCGTCGCCGGGTCCGTCGGCTATGCCGTTGCCGATTACGACTTGCGCATTGTCGGCGATGATGGCGTCGCGGCGCCGCCAGATGAGGCCGGCGTTCTGGAAGTGCGCGGTCCGTCGCTTTTCAAAGGTTACTGGCGCAAACCGGAAAAAACCGCTGAGGCGTTTCGCGATGGCGGCTGGTTTTCAACCGGCGATATCGGAGCGGTTTCCGAGGACGGGCGGCTTACACTTTCAGGCAGACAAAAGGACCTGATTATCGCCGGCGGCTACAATATTTACCCGAAGGAGATCGAACAGCGCCTTGATGCGATCCCCGGCCTTGTGGAAAGCGCCGTGATCGGCGCCCCCCACCCCGATCTGGGCGAGGGCGCAATTGCTGTCATCGTCGTCGATGATGCGGCGCCCCCCACGCAGGAAGCGATTGCCAAAGCGTTATCCAGTCTCGCGCGCTTCAAGCGACCACGCCGGATTGTGCGCGTCGACGCCCTGCCGCGGAACGCGATGGGCAAAGTGCAAAAACAGGTGTTGAGGAAAACCTACGAAGACAGCTTTCGCGCAACCTAGGATTTCATGTTCCGCCAGCTCGGATACAAAAGGCACCCAAGAAACGAAAATGAGGCCGCCGTCAAAAGCGCGACGACCGGCAGCCCACCCCCGGTGTTTCCAAGCCAATTGCTGACAAGGCACGTACAGGCGATGATCAGATAGGGATAAACCGGCGGGTCCTGCCGAATGTAACGACGCACGAACAGCACCATCGACGCTGCGATCAGCGCCAGCGCGTAGGCGTCATAGATCGTCACCATCGCATCCTCCTGAACCACTGCAATGATGACGATATTAATTTAAGGAAGTCTCAATCTCCCCGTCCTGTTTTGGGACCCCCCGTGTCGTAATGCGATAAAGTGCTACGCGCCGCGATGACGCGCCCTATCAGCCGGGGCGGTTTTTCGCATTAGTCCCTCGCCGCTTTAGTTTCCGCGATGTAGTGATCGATACGCGCCCGCAGCAATTCAAGCGGCAACCCGCCGCCGACGAGAATGGCGTCATGGAATTTGCGGATATCAAATGCTGGCCCGAGTTCTTTTTCCGCTTTTGCGCGCAGCTCCCAGATCGTGAGCTCGCCCATCTTGTAGGCGAGCGCCTGACCCGGCCAGGCGATATACCGGTCAACTTCGGTGCGAACATTATGCAATGACAATGCAGTGTTCGAGGCGAGATAGTCGATCGCCTGCGCACGGGTCCAGTCCTTTGAATGGAGCCCCGTATCAATCACCAGCCTGCATGCGCGCCACATCTCCCAGGTCAGGCGGCCGAAATGATCATAGGGCGTTTTGTAGACCCCCATCTCAACGCCAAGTTTTTCCGCATAAAGCCCCCACCCTTCGCCGAAAGCGTGTGGGTAGAATTGCGTTCGAAACTGCGGCGCATCTTCGACCTCGAGGCTGAGCGCAATCTGGAGGTGGTGACCGGGCACCGCCTCGTGCAAGGCCATCGCCGCCAATTGATAAAGCGGTCTGATTTCGTGGTTATACGTATTAACCCAGAACTGGCCGCCGCGATCTGCGTCAGCGCCCGCGCCGACGTAGCGCGCATTGGTGTAGTTTGGCGCAATATCGGCCGGCACCGGCTCAACGGAATAAGGCTGGCGCGGCAGTTTCCCGAAATAAGCCGGCAGCTTGCCGTCTATGGCTTTAGAGATGTACGCCGCTTCTTTTAAAAGCGCCTCGGGGCTATCGGCATAAAACTGTTTGTCCGTGCGCAGAAAATCGAGAAATTCGGCAAAGCTTCCCTGAAAGCCCGCATCGGCGATCACCTCGGCCATTTCGGCGCGGATCCGCGCAACTTCCTTAAGTCCGATCTCATGGATCGCCTCAGGCGTCGCATCATCAAGCGTTGTGTAATAGCGCACCTCATCGGCGTAATAAGCCGCGCCGCCAGGCAATTTGCCGGCCCCAAGCCTTTCTGCAGCGCCTGGCGCATACTCCTCACGCATGAACGCAAGAACGCGCGCGTAGGCCGGAATAACTTTTTTGGAGAGCACCGCGCGCCCGGCGCGCCGCAGCGCGCGGCGGCGGCGTTCAGAGATACCGGCCGGAAACGCATTGAAAGGTTTGTAGAGCGGGTGGTCAGCCGGATCGGCGGTGACCTGCGCTTCGAAAGACGGCAGGATTTCGGGTAAAATTTCCTTGGGCTGTGTAAACCCGTCAGCAAGACCGAGGCGCATGTTCTCGACATTCTGATCGAGATACGACGGCAGGCCGTCTAGTCGTTTCAGATAATCGCGATAATCCTTCTCGGTACGGAATGGCGTTGCGCCGACAACGTAGCCGATATTGCTGTGAAACCCCCCATCGGCGAGAAACGGGATGCGCCACGGTTTGTGCGCAGCGCGCTTAATCTCGTGGCGCAGAATAAATCTGAGCAGGTCGGCGCTCAGGCGAAGCTCATCCGGCGCCTGGGCGGCGTCTATGGCGTCGAGGCGTTCAAGAAAATCCTGTTTGGCGCGCAGTCTGCGCGCGTGATCTTCCGGCGTCACGCTGGGTACGCGGGCATTGTATTCATAAAGTCCGGCGCTGGTCGCCGCGAACGGATCCTCGCGCATCTCGCTCGCCCAATAATCAACAAATAGTGTGTTGAGCTGATCGGCGGGGCTTTGTGTCGAGGCGGCGCGCGCTGTGGCCGGATGGCCGACAAAGAATAAGACGACGAAACATGCGATAAAAGTTGCGCTGATACGGCGCCAATGGAGCGACTGGCTTGCGGCCAGCGCAGGCATTTTTTCAATCGCTGCAAAGTGAGAATGCGTTTCCATCATGACAGCCCCTTGTTTTCACAAACGATAGGCTGAAACGGGTAGGTGCGAAACCGTTCGGGAATCGGGGCCGGAGAATCTGGGCCGGAACAGAAAAAGCGCGAGCCATCTCCCCCTAGGCGGTGGCTCGCGCTTTTCCGGGCTATGCATTGCTTTTTGTCGGGTCCGTCGCAATGCGTCCTATGATCCGCCGTTGGCGTGGTCTGTCCGGTCTTCTCCCCCAAGACCGTCAGGCGTTCCCGCGAGGTTTCGGGGCTAGTGAAACCTCCTGATCGGAGCGCAGCGCCGGAGGGGTTGGCGCCCGCGCCTTTGGCGGATCAATTTTGTTTGTCCCTCCCGTCATAGGCGGTTGTGTCGTCAAGGTGAGCGAGGAGAGAGCGTTGCCCGGCGTTGAGGCCCTCATCGCTCGCCGCTGCGCTCGGCCAGCCGCCCAGCGCACTGAGCGTGCCGAGGGCGATGATCGCGGTGGCCGCAAGAATGCGGACGCGCGATGCGGTGACTGATGTAGCGGCGACCATGACTGGCTCTCTCCTTACTCTCGCGGCGCTCTCCCCGGCCGATGATTGGAAACTACCATCTCCGTGACGGCGCCTTGTGACATCGATCACAGGATTTTCAGATCGTTGCCGAATTTTGAAAAAATGGCGGGAAATAAGCGTTTCAGCCGGCAGAACCGGGACGCAAGCCTCTTGAGAATTGGCGCGGAAGCGGCTTCACAGACTTCAGGCGCGGTCACAGCCGCGAATTCAGGCGATATCATTGATTTTTGACCGGACCCGGCCCCGAACGATCGGATGCGGTCAGCGGCGCGCTTTTTCCGGCACGTAATGGCCGCGCGCCTTGAGTTCACGCGGATTCCACGGCCCGTAGCTGATTCGGCTCGCATCGCGGCCTGGCGCAGCATCGTAGGCCGGCGCAATCAGTCTTTCCCCGCCCTCGCGCGGGGCCGGCGCATCATCAAGCCTTGGACGGGCAGCTTGCACGGCGCGCGGCTTGCCGAAAATCGCCTCACGCAAATAACGCACGCCCGACTGTTGGCTAACCGTGTTCGGGAACATGCCCATCAGGGTCATGAAGTCATCGGGCATATTCGTCGAGACATTGAGGCCCAGCTCGCGCGCTTCTTCAGCATAGATCGGATAGTCATGCGTCCATTTACCGGTCGCCAGCTGCTCAGCGATGGAATTCGCCGCATTTTCGGACACCGTGCCCGACAAAAGATCACGCGCAGCATGGCGGACCTGATTGATCGCCATCTCGCTCATATCCGCAAGCAACAGCGTTTGATCGCTGATCGCATCGATTGACTTATCATTCTTTATGCGAACGAAAGCCGCCGCCGGCCAACCGTCAATCTGAGGATCGACGGGGCCCATGATCGCATGGTCCGTCATCACGATTTCATCCGCCGCAAGAGCGATCATGGTGCCGCCGGACATGGCGAAATGCGGCACGTAAACACGCGTCGGACCCGGATGGGCTTTTATGGCGCGCGCGATCTGAACCGCAGCGAGGACAAGCCCGCCGGGGGTGTGCAGCATGATTTCAAGAGGCTTGTCCGCCGGGGTCGACCGGATCGCATCAATGATCTCTTCGGCGTCGTTGAGGTCGATATACCCAAAGCGGGCCAACCCTAAAAATCCCATCGGCTCAAGCCGATGCACCAGCGTGATGATCCGCGAGCCGCGCTTTTTTTGAAGTCGCGCGAAAACGCGCACCAAATCGGCGTTGCGCCCCCGCCGCGCAAGCATCGGCAGAATAATCAGAAAGATGAAAAACAACGCAAATATGTTGCTGAGCAACAAGCCGACGAGCGCAACAACGCCGTTCATCAACTCGATCAAAAACTCTTCCATGAACCCCGAAACCCCAGACTAGCCCGAAGTGATCGTACCCGCCGGGGGTTGGTCCGCCAAGTCCCTGTGCTGTTGCGAAAAAGCCGAATTTGAACGCAAAACCGCCCGGTTTCCTCTGCGCAGCCCGCCTCTCGGCCGGTCGGAAAACGAAAACTTCACCAAAATACGGGCCCTCTCCAGAAACTTCATCGCTAGCCACGCCCTTTCCTGACGGGGCTCTGCTGAAATCGCGATCTCGAGGCGCAATTATAGGGCGGACGCCCGCCCCCAAGGAAAACTTTCCGACAGTTTGTACAGTCGCGCGCAATTAGCCTTCCCGAACAGCGCTCAGATTGGTTAACGAAAACGCCCAAAGCGCCGCCGCAACGGCATGTTTGCGTCCGGCGCCTCTAAAGGCACGCGTAAACGGCTTCAATCAGGCGAACGCTGCGCGGATCGCCAACCAGATAAGGCGACATCTTATTCATGACATACGCGATCGCGACGCCGTGCGCCGGGTCAAAGACAACGCATGACCCGCCGAAGCCGGCATGGCCGTAGGCGGTCTCGCTCGGGCCGAAATGGCCGTTAATGTTGCGCATCATCCCCGCGGCCCAACTCAGGCGGAACGGAAGAACCAGATCTGGCCCGCAGATGCGTTCACTCAAGGCGCCTTCGATCGCCTCGCCGGATAAGACCGTCGCGCCGGTTAAGTCGGCGCCGTCATTGGCGAACGGATAGACAAATTCTGCGAGCGCGCGAGCCGTCGCATGCATGTTCGACGCCGGCAATTCCGCCGCCATCCAGTCTTCGCGCGAGACTTTCGCCGGCGATGACCACGGTTTCAAGAATGCGATGCGCGTTGCTTCGTTGAGCTCGCCAAGGTCGGGTGCCTTTGGCGGCTTCGGCATATAGGCGGCGCGCGCAGCGATCGCCCCATCTTTAATACCGCAAAAAACTGATTGCGCGGAAAAATCGGATGCCAGAATTTCACCGACGCTGTTTCCGGTCGCGCGCCGCAATAGCTCGCCCGCAATAAAACCGACCGTTTGCGGATGATATCCCGATTGCGTCCCGGGCTTCCAAAGCGGCGCCATCGCCGCCAATCGATCCGTAATGGCGCGCCAGTCGAGCCACTCGGCGGGATTGATCTCGTCCGGGAAGCCGCAAAGCCCGGCCTGATGCGACAAGGCCTGCGCGATTGTGATCTCTTCTTTGCCCGCCGCGCCAAATTCCGGCCAGTAACGGGCGACGGGGTCGTCATAGGCAAGTTCCCCGCGACTAACGGCTCGGGCGATCAACAAAGCCGTGACAGCCTTACCGGATGAGTAAACGCAGGCAATAGTATCGTCAGTCCACGGTGTTTTTTTCTGTCGATCCTTATGACCGCCCACAAGGTCCGCCTGAACCGCCCCGTCCGCGACAACGCAAAAAGCAGCGCCAAGCTCTTCGCCTTCGCTAAAATTCCGGACAAAGGCCTCGCGAACAGCAGCAAAATCCGGCGCTGCTGCGCCGCTGAAGGGAACATCGTCGCTTTTCATCGACGTTTGCATCATCGGGTCAATGAACAACGCATATTGGCGGCGATAAAAGCGCTGCGCACCTTGCGCTTCGCGCCGAGAACACCCTCACGCATCGCATCGCGATCATCCGACTTATCGACAATATCGGCGGCGTCCTCACGCCCCCGCGGGCCGAGACGCCCGCCCACCGCCTGCGCGTAACAGTCGGCGCGCTCTTGCGACGCGCCCAACCGCTGCATACCCGAAGAGAGCCGGTCCATATCCGACTTCAAATCGCCCGACGAGGCGCACGCCGACAGGCTCAGGCAGAGCGCAATCACGCTTAGACAAGCCACCATGCAATGATCACCAGAAGAACGGCGTTCCCCGCTGCCGCCGCGACAAATAGAATCCATACGTCGAGGTTACCGGTTCACTCACACGCTGTCGAGCCGCCGGACCAGCAACATCTAAAGCCCAGCCGCACCGCAGCATCGACGAAAGCCGATGCTGCGCCTTCCGCAAACGCCAAAAACACGGGCGCCATCGAACGCCGACGCCAAGGCTGGCCGTCACGGCCCACGTCCATGGCCTGTCCGGTCACAATCAGGGCTTGCTCATTGAAAACGATCCGTAGACGTCGCAACGCGCCGTCAAACAGCGATATCGAAAGCGGCCTCGGTCTGCGCCTTGACGTCATCGATCGTAACCCCCGGCGCAAGTTCGGTAAGCGTCATCCCCTCGCCGCGCTTGACGTTGAAAACACCAAGATTGGTGATCACCATATCAACGACTTGTTGACCGGTGAGCGGCAACGAACACTCGTTCAGCAGTTTCGGCGCGCCCGATTTGGACGCATGGTCCATGACCACAACAACACGCTTGACGCCGGCCACAAGGTCCATGGCGCCGCCCATGCCCTTAACCATTTTGCCGGGGATCATCCAGTTGGCGAGATCGCCTTTCTCGGACACTTCCATGGCGCCGAGAATAGATAAATCAATATGCCCGCCCCGGATCATCCCGAAGGAATCCGCCGACGAGAAATAGGACGTACGCCGCAATTCGGTGATTGTCTGTTTGCCGGCGTTAATCAGATCGGGATCGACTTCATCGTCATAAGGAAAAGGGCCCATGCCAAGCATGCCGTTTTCCGACTGCAGCGTGACGTCGACGCCGTCAGGAATGTAATTCGCGACGAGCGTTGGAATGCCAATCCCGAGATTGACGTAAAAGCCGTCCTGAAGTTCGCGGGCGGCGCGTTCGGCCATTTGGTTCCGGTCCCACGGCATGGCTAGCTCCTTTCCCGAATGGTGCGCTGTTCGATCCGTTTTTCGTGCTCGCCGCTAATGAGCCGCTGCACGAAAATGCCGGGCGTATGGATATTGTCCGCATCAAGAGCGCCAAGCTCAGTGATTTCTTCAACCTCGGCGACCGTAACCTTGCCCGCGGTCGCCATCATTGGATTAAAGTTCCGGGCGGTCTTGCGGTAAATGAGGTTGCCTTGGGGGTCGGCTTTCCACGCCTTTACGATCGAAAGATCGGCGACCAGCCCCGTCTCCAGAATATAGGTCTCGCCGGCAAATTCTTTGTGTTCCTTGCCCTCTGCGATCAGCGTGCCGACGCCGGTTTTGGTGTAAAAACCGGGAATGCCGGCGCCGCCCGCGCGGCAGCGCTCCGCCAGGGTTCCTTGCGGATTGAATTCCAGCTCAAGCTCGCCTGCGAGATATTGGCGCTCGAACTCTTTGTTCTCGCCGACATAAGACGAAATCATCTTTTTGATCTGCCGGGTCTGCAGCAACTGGCCGAGCCCAAAGTCATCGACGCCGGCGTTGTTTGAGATCACGGTAATGTCTTTAACACCAGTGTCGCGCAGCGCAGCGATCAGATTTTCAGGAATACCGCAGAGACCGAAACCGCCAGCCATGACCGTCATTCCGTCAAACACGACATCCTTCAGGGCGGCGGTTGCATCTTGATAGATTTTATCCATAAAAATTCGTCCTCGCGCCAGATCGCCTTCGCCGGTTTCGTAGCGCATGGCGCTGTTGAGGTCCATGTAAAGCATCGCGGAAGGCGCTTTGATAATGGCCAGTGATAATGGCCCGGGATATCGGCCCGGGATATCGGCCCACGTGCGGCACCGCGGAATGACTTGGATGAGGTGGATTTTTGAATCCGAAATTGCCTGTGGGCAAGCGAAAGGCCGCTGCAAATGGGCGTGACTGAAAACTGTCCCGGGTGCGGCGGCGCCTGCCCACGCGAAGATGGCCCCGTCCATCGCTACATGCTTTCGTCGCCGGGATGTTGGCGGCGTTACGGCGCGGTTTTAGCCGGCGAGTATCAGGACCCGATCCGGTTTTCCGCAACACATCGCCTGACCGTCGACGCCTATGCGCTCCAACATCCGGGTAAGCCTGAAGACCAACGCGCTTATCGCTCGGTGCGTTTACACTACGCCTCGCTTTTCTTGATTTTCGAGCATGGCTGGTCACAGCCCGACGCAACACGCGCCCTGCAGACATTGGCGGCGGGAAGTTTTGACCCCCTGCCCAACGCGCCGAAATCATTCGAGATAACGGTGAGCGATGTTTGGCGATCCGAAGTGCGCGACCAACCAGTCATTATTAAGTCGTGGGCGGAATATTCTTACGACGCCTGGGCCTCATTGCGCGCGGACACGGCAACGTTGACCAGAAATCTACGGTGACGCCGAGGCGGCCTTACGCGGCGCGGCGCGCGCGCGCCGGTTTGCGCTGCGCCGGCAGGCTGACCGGGTCGGACGGCGCTTTGGGACCGGTCAACAACCGCATGCCCTTCGCCATAAGTCTCGCCGCCTCGAAGTGGATGCCGGCGATGATCTTCAAGGTCATGAGCGGGTATGAGAAAAAAGCGCGGCGAAGCGTTTTATCGGTTACCTGTTCGCGAACACCGGTGAACGCGGCATGCAAAATGGGGCCTTCTTTGTCCGCCTGATCGATGATGACCGCCAAAGCCGAGCCAGTCGCAGGCTGCGGGCGCGACAGGCGAAAATCATAGCGCATATCCATCCCCATAAACGGCGATACGTGGAGCCGCTTTGCCGCTGTCTGACGCACCACGCCGTCATCTTCCTCAACGGGAATGAGAAACGTATGCCGTTCGCCAAACGTGCTCGACACCTGATAGAAAATCGCGCGTAATCGCTCTTCGCGGTCGTAACAATAATAGACCGCAATCGGATTGAACGCATATCCAAGTATGCGGGGATAGCACAGGAGTTCAATCCGCGCGCCGGCTTCTTGACCAACGCCGGCGGCGGCGAGCGTCTCGCGAACATGCGCAGCGAGATCGACGGGACCCCGTACGGCTTTGTCGAAACCGTAGTCGCGATCATAGAACGAAAAGAGGTTAAACCGGCTGCGCGAGAACCACGTTAGCGCCTGATCCATCGCGTCCAGCGCATCGAGATCGATCAGCATCGAGAAGACCCGATAGGAAAGCCGGTGGTCCACCGGTTTCAGCCGCCGGTGCGTAACCCGTCCTTTATAGAGAGCCGCCTTCACACGGCTCCAATGCTGACATCGTCAGCCGTCGGTTCGGAGCGCGCCGGCGCGTCGCCGAGCCAAATACGCGCGGATTCCCCGGCGACATCCCATGGCCGCCTTGCGCCCGAGATGGCTTCAGCCACCGCGAGGCCCGCTTGTAGCCCATCTTCATGAAAACCCTGCCCAAAATGGGCGCCGCAATACCAGACGCCGCCGTCTCCCTGGAGCGACCACAGCTGTTTTTGAGCGCGGCCGGCGGCGATGTCAAAAATTGGGTGCTCATAGTCAAACGCCGCAATGATTTTTTCTTCTGCGACCGGTGTTTGCGGATTAAGCGTCACAAAGATATCTTCTTTGCACGGTAAATTTTGAAGCCTGTTCATCCAGTAGGAAACGCTCGCGCCTTCGTCATTGCCGAGATAATTCCAGCTCGACCAGGCGCGGCGACGGCGGGGCATTTGCCCTTCATCGAAATGCATTACCGCATGGTTCTTTGAGTATCCAAACGCGCCCAGAAGGGATTTCTCCCCTGCGGTCGGATCGTCCAACATTGAAAGCGCCGCATTTGCATGGGCCGCAATCACCACATGGGCGAACGTGTCAGCGTCGCCGTCGCGGTCAATCACGCGAACCGCGCCGTCTTCACGCACAATGGCTGCGACACCGGCGCCGAGGCGCGCCTTGCGCAAAAAGGGTTCGGAGATTTTCTCTACATAGGCCCTCGATCCGCCGCTCACTGTATGCCAGATTGGCAAATGCAACACCTGCAACAGCCCGTGATTGGCAAAGAAGCGGAAGAACGACGCCGCCGGATACCCTAAAATGTCGCTAGACGGCGTCGACCAAATCGCCGCCGCCATGGGTTCCAGAAAGTCTCGGGCGAATGTCTGTCCAAAACCGTGCGCCGCAAGAAAATCGCGCAACGTTTCGCCATCATCGATGTCGTGCTTAAGCGCTTTGCGGGCCAGGCGATGAAAACGCGAGATATCGAGGAGCATGCGCCAGAATGACGGCGACAATGCGTTCGCACGGTTTGCAAACACTGACGAGAATGTCTGGCCGGAATATTCGAGCGCGCCGCCGCGCATCGACGCCGCAAACGACATGCAACTTTCCTCCGTCGCGACGCCAAGATGGGCGAGCAGCGCGGTCAGGTTCGGATAATTCGCCTGATTGAAGACGATAAATCCAGCGTCCACCGGCGTCGGGCCGCTGGCCGTATTAACCATCACGGTGTTGGCGTGACCGCCGATCCGATCGTCGGCCTCATAGACAGTGACCTCGGCTCCCGCCCGCGAAAGAAGCCAGGCGGCGGCAAGGCCAGAAACGCCGCTGCCGACGACAGCGACCTTCTGGCCGGGTCTGAAGGCGGGCGATGGTCTGAAGGGCTGTGATTGCAGGCTTCTGCCGGCGTCAAATGCCATAAAATTGGGGTCCTGGCGGTTTTAAATGGTCGCCAACGGCGGCCGGCTGTGGTGGTGCGACAACAACGCATGGTTAACAATACGGTGCTTTCGCGCCCGGAGATCAAGGGGAATCAACGCGCTGGCCTGTTTGGAGGTTCTATATTATAAAGTCAGGTGTGATCCGGTGCGCCCGACCCGCGTAGTGTTTGTTATTACGCAATATGAGGGCGCCCATGCAGGGAGCAGTCAGTACAGTTGTGGCGCAGTCGCCAGGCCCAGCCGTCCAGCCAAACAGAAGCGCCGATGACATGAACGCGCTTTTGACCCGGGTGTCCAGCCACTCCGATAAAGAAGCGTTTTCAAAGCTTTACGCTTATTTCGCGCCGCGCGTGAAAGGCT
This sequence comes from Pseudomonadota bacterium, assembly GCA_038531315.1. Lineage (GTDB taxonomy): Bacteria > Pseudomonadota > Alphaproteobacteria > Caulobacterales > Parvularculaceae > JAJFFW01. The sequence continues at coordinate 12,650 of JBCBBT010000002.1, read as the reverse complement.
ACATGGTGCGCATTGGCGCGAGCGGCGATCAGGCCGAAGACTTTGCGCAGGAAGCCATGATGAAAGTCTGGCGCAAGGCCCGGCTTTACGACCCCGCCAAGGCGTCTGCGTCAACATGGATCTTTACGATCGCCCGGAATGTGCGCATCGATGCCATAAGGCGCACTGCAAAACCCGCCCTGCCCGAAGATGAACCGGCTTTGCTCCCGCCGGAAGAGCCGCAGCCGGACTCAACGGTTGAGCGCAAGCAGCGCGATCAACGAATACGCGATGCGTTCAAATCGCTGCCAAAGAACCAACATGACGTCGTCACCATGCATTTCATTGACGACGAACCGCATTCAGTTATCGCCGAGCGGCTCGGATTGCCGCTTGGCACCGTAAAATCGCGCCTCCGTCTGGCGTTCGGAAAGATTAGGAAAGAAATAGGCGATCTTGATGAGTAAGCGTTTGATCAGTCATCACCCGAATAATGAGAGCCTCGCCGCGTACGCCGCCGGCGGCATGGACGAGGCCCGCGCTGTTGTTATCGCGACCCATTTGACGCTGTGCGACGAATGCGCGGCGGCCGTGCGCGACTTTGAAACCGTCGGCGGCGCCGTGTTGGAAGAGCTTGAACCGATCGCCATGGCGACAGGCGCGCTTGCGGACTTCTGGAGCCGCGCCGGGGCGAGCGATATTGCGATTGGTGCGCCTTCGACGAGGCCTGCAAACGACTTCGACCTCACCGTTGCGCAGCCGCTGCAACGTTACCTTAATACGAATATCAACGACGTGACGTGGCGCCCGGTGGCGCCGGGTCTGTCGCAACACGTTATTCAGGCGGAAGGGTATCGGCCCGGCGTCTTGCGTCTGTTAAAGATCATGCCCGGCACGCAAATTCCGAAACATACGCACAAGGACGATGAGTACACGTTGATCCTGCGCGGCGCCTATGAAGACGTTATTGGCGAGTTCGGGCCCGGCGATTTTGCCGACCTTTCAGGCGAACACACGCATGCGCCCCGCGCAACAGGCGACGAGCCGTGCATCTGCCTGATCGCGACAGCTGCACCGCTGGAATTCAAAACCGCAATTGGCAAGGTGTTTCAGCCCTTCATCGGACTTTGAACCAGCGCTTAATCGATCAGACTTCTAAAAAAGCGGCCCTGTAATCGGCCGCTTTTTGTTACGCTCGCGCGCAGGGTTCAGCGCGCTGTAGCGCTATTCAGGCACCGCGAAAACATGCGCGACCATTCTGGGCCCCTCAAACACCGCAACATCTTCAACATTGACGCCGTCTTCAACGAAGACGAAATCGAAAACGCGGTCGCGATCGACATCCCGGTGGAGCATGACCAGGAATTTATCACCCGGGTCCGCCGGGTGATCGATCCGGATGGTGACGTTCTGATTCTCGCCTTCATCGAGATACGTAAAGCCGGAGACCATGTCGCCGTCGGGGCGCCCGTCGATTACCGGATGCAAGACGAGCCAGCCAGGCTCCTCAATGAGAACTTCCCGAAACCTGATCGCCGTCGAGGTTGCACGGCGCGTCGCCACTTCGCCGCCGTCGATTCGCACTTCCGAAAAAACGCTTTCGCCCTCGACGCGCTCTAACCCGTCGAGGGTGATGGCGTTTTTATCGCCATTGCCGAGGGTGATCTTTTGAGCCTGCGCGGCCGATGCGGCGACGCAAAGGCTGATCGCAGCGGCGAATACAATCATAAGGTTCGATTTCATTGCGTTCTTCTTTCGCATTCTCATTGAGCGGCGTCGCCGCTGCAGGGTCCGGCACGCGCCGGTAAAAAGCAAGCGCGCTGACGCTTGTCCAGCGCATCACAAAGGATGCGCCTCAATGCGCTGGCGCATACCCGCTGTGTTCGCGGGCGCGTTGCAGCTCCAGTTTCTTGCGATAGCGCGTCTGTATCGCGTTGGCGGCCACCATCACAAAGATCACAAAATAGAATGTCGTCTTCGACATCGCGGTCACTTCAAAGCCGAACAAGTGCAGATGCGCGAGGTGTCCGCCCTCGGACACAAGGAGGATTCCGACGATAAACAGGATGAACAGACCGATCACTTCATACATCCGGTTCTTGGCGATGAAGTTGGACACTTCGTCGGCCAGAAGGATCATCATCAAACCGCCAATAATGATGGCGAGCGCCATAACGGGAAGCACATCGGTCAGGGCGACAGCCGACAGCAGCGAGTCAAACGAGAAAACAAGGTTCATCAGGACGATCCAGAAAATCGTCATCGCCACAGGCCGGACGGACTTGCCTTCCACTTCGTCCAGATGGTCGATCGCAAGCAGATGGAATATCTCCTTCGTCGCTGTGTAGATGATGAAAGCGCCGCCAAACAGCGACACCACCGCTCGGAAATTGAACTCTGAATGGATCAGCGAGTGAATGCCCTCGTCATTCAAAGCGCCCAGATTAATCCCGAATAGCGGCTGCGAGAATGCATTGATGAGCCCAACGACGACAAACAAGAGCACGAGGCGGAACAGCACCGCCAGCGCGATCCCCATGCGGCGCACAAACTGTTGTTTATCCGGGGCGACGCGTTTCGATTCCAGCGAAATATAGAGAAGATTGTCAAAGCCCAGCACGGCTTGCAGAAGCACAAGCATTGCGAGCGTAAATAGATTTTCCAGTGTAAAGAGATCGGCCATCGCGCCCTCCGCCGCTTATCTGTTTGTTGCAATTACTATGGCGTCAGTTTGAACGCCTGCGCAAGCGCCCGCGCGCGAGCCGGCGAAAGGCCCCCGTGCGCGACGAACCGTGCGCCGTGAGCGCCAGCCCGAAAGGCCTGATTTTCAAGGTATTTCAGGATGCGACGAACCGTTTTTCCGGCGCGCCAAAGGGCCTGTCACCCCCCTGTTTTTACGCTGCTGTCCTGCATATCTCTTTGTTGTCAGGAACGACTGACACACTGAGAGAGAGAACCAAAGAAAGAGAGAGAACCATGGCTAAATTTGTTTCCGCACTGATCGGCGTCAGCGTTATCGTTATCGCCCTCGCCCCTGCTGCCTACACTGCCGTTGCTCTTGCGTAAATTGAGCGTGCGTCAGTTGATTGTGTCCCGGGCGAAAAACGCACCGCCCCAGTTTGTAACTCAACCACCCCGAACCGCAGAAACGCCGCCTTCGACGAATTCGTTTCACGTCTTTAGCGCTGGCGTTTTCTGCACCCCTTGAAAGGGCGCGGCACTCCTGTGAGAACCGCGCCTTTTCTTCATTTCTATTCCGCGTCGTCGGAAGGCAAGCGATCGGCAAACGCGGGCACACTCTCAAGCTGGCTGCGCACCGAAGCAATATCGCCGACAACCACCAGGCTCATATCCGCAACATCAAGATGGTTCTTGGCCGCCTCATGGACGCTCTCCGGCGTCAACGCACTCACCCTGCCGACATATTTTTCCAGATAATCAAGTCCAAGGCCGTGGAGGTTCACAAAGGCGAGCTGGTTCGCCATGCCGCCGCGCGACGCCAATCGGATGACAAAGACGCCGTTCATGTAGTTTTGGACGCCCTGGAGTTCATTTGCGGCGGGCGGATTTTTAACCAGGTCGGTTATCTCTTTGACGATCTCAACAAGCGCGGGCCCTGTCGCCTCAGAAGTGATGTCTGCGATCTGATTCCAATAGGCCGCCCCCGCTTCGAGGCTGATCCGTGAGCGCGGCGAATAGGTGTAGCCTTTGTCCTCACGGATATTGCGTGTGATGCGGGACGAGAAATACCCGCCGAGCATCGTGTTTGCGGCGCTAAGGTCGACATTTTCGTCTATGGACGGCACGCGTTTGCCTAGTCTGATTGTCGATTGTACGGCGCCGGGGCGGTCGATCAGGACGATCTGCGGCCCTGCGCTGTCGCCAGGCGGCGCGCTCAACAGCGCCGGACCGCTGTCCCATTTCCTGAACGCCTGACGAATTGCGCGTTTGACAGTGCGCTTGTCGAAATTTCCGGCCACATAAAGATGCGTGCGCGCGGCGCCGAAATTTTCTGCGTGAAATTTCTGCACATTCTCCAGCGTTATCGCACCGACGCCTTCCGGGTCCGGCAAAACCGCCGCCGCATAAGGGTGGTCGGGATACACAATATTGGAAAAAGCCGCCGTCGCGATCGTGCCCGGTTGGCTCGCGGCGACAGACAGATCGCGCAAGCGATTGGTTTTCACCCGTTCAAATTCAGCCGCCGGAAAATCCGGCCGCTGGAGAATATCGGCAATCAGGGCCGTCGCTTCGCCCGCCGCTTCCGACAGAACGTCCATGGCGACAGTTGTCTGATCAAGGCCGACGCTCACATTAACGTCGCCGCCCATCTGCGCCGCTGCGGTCGCCAGCGCCGCCGCAGATTTGCCGCCGGCGCCTTCTTTCAACATGTCCGCCGTCAGATCGGAAATCCACGGCGTTTTTCCGTCATTAAGATTGCCGACGCGCGTGACGGCCCGGATTGTCGTCTTGGGGACGCCGCCAAGTTTTGCAAGCGTCACCTGCATCCCGTTGCGGAGCGTGTATGTCTCGACAGCGGGCAGCGTGTAGGACTTCGGTTCGCCGACGGGCGGCGGTCCGGCGTCTTGCGGCGTTGCGCCCGGCGCATCCGCACCGTCGGAATCTTGCGCAAGCGCAAAACTCCCCATGGATAAACTTGCGGGCGCGGTCAGGAAAAGAGCGGCCAGAAGCGTTGTCTTTTTCATGGTAATCTCTCCTTTCCGATCATTCGCCAGCGCCGGCGGCGCCGGGCTCAAGCGTGATCACGGTCCGATTGGTCGTTCGCAAATAGTCCTGTGCGGTCTTGCGAATGGTTTCGGGCGTCACGGCGTCGAAAGCATCAATGATCTCGTTCACGCGCGCGGGGTCATCATCAAAAAGCGCAAAAACCGCGAGCTTGTCCATCAAGCCGATGCGATTGCCGTCGCCGATCGTGTCGTAGAAATCTGACTGCATTTTTGTCAGTGCCCGGCCTAATTCCTCCTCAGCCACAAGGTTTTCCTGCAAATCGGCGACGACCGCGTCGATATCGGTAAGAATGGCGTCAGGGTCATACTCGCCGCCATGAATCATAAAAGCCGATAACAACATCGGACCGTTATAGTTATAGGCGTCGCCAAGCGGCCAGTTGACGCCGCCGACGACGAAGCTGCCATAGCCTTTATCCTGAACCAGCGCCTGGTGAAGACGGCTGTCTTCGCCTTTCAGGAGCATGTAATCGATCAGGATCATGGCATGCCATTCAGGCGTGCCGCGCGCAGGCACGTGCCATGCCCAAGCGAGCGCGGGCTCCGGCGCCAGCGCATCTGTCTTTGTGCTGCGCTTTTCTGCTTCCTGTCGCGGTTCGGAAATATCAGGAAAGGAAAGCGTCTGCGACGGCTCTATGTCGCCGAAGTATTCTTCAACCCATAAAAGGGTCTGTTCGGGATCGATATCGCCGGCAATGACGAGAACCGCGTTGTTCGGCGCATAGAAATCATCGAAAAATTTCCGTACGTCTTCGAGCTTCGCCGCTTCAAGATCGGCGAGATCGCCATAAAAGTTGTGCGCATTGAACCAGTTCTCGTTGGCTTTTTGCGGCAGATCAAGCCACGGGAAACCGCCATAGGGCTGGTTCAGGACATTAACCTTGACCTCGTTTTTGACGACCCCGATCTGATTGTCGAGATTGGCCTGATCAAGATCGACCGCTTTCATCCGGTCAGCTTCCGCCCAAAGGATTGGCTCCAGGACATGGGTCGGCACAACCTCAAAATAGTTCGTGAAATCAAATCGCGTCGAACCGTTATTGATGCCGCCATTGTTGTTGATCAGATCGTCCAGGCTCCCTTTTGGGAAGTTTGGGGTGCCCTGGAACATCATATGCTCAAACAAATGGGCAAACCCGGTTCGATCACGCGGTACGATGCGAAACCCGATGCCGTAATAAACGCCGACCGTTACGGTCGGCACGGCGTGGTCCTCCGACATTACGACTTTGAGACCGTTCTCCAGTGTGTGGTACTGAACGTCCGCCGAGAAATCAGCTGCGCTCACCGGCGAAGCGACGAAGGCGATGATGAACGCGGCGCAGATGCGCCGCGCACGATTGATATGATCCATGGGTTGTCACCCCCTGACGACTTCAATGAAGAGGAGATCGTCCCGCGAAAGACGGCGCATGTCCAGTTGAAGCGACCATCGCGCCAGATGAACCGTTCGTAAGATACGCCGAACGGTGACGCTGCATAGCCCGCCTCGCCCACTGTCAACCGCCCGGATCAAAGGAGAAGACGTCTTCAAACGGAACGTCGAGGGCGCGCGCGATACGGAACGCCAGCTCCAGCGAGGGTGCATATTTGCCGGCCTCAATGGCGATCACGGTCTGACGCGTCGCGCCCGCCGCGGCCGCCAGATCGATCTGCGTCATCCCCGCCGCCTTTCGAAGGGTCTTGATCCGGTTCAGGACACGGCCCTTTTGTGGTGTCTTCCGACCCATGATCGACGCTAGCCCGCCGCGCCGGCGCCGCCCGCTCGATAATAATAGATGGTTAGTACACGTTTGATTGCTTCACCCACGAACAGGAGCGTGAACAAAATAAATACGATCGCCCTCAGATCGGTCAGGTCCGCCGTTGGAAAGATGTGATTGTCGAATGCTGCGTCTGCGATAATGTGAAATAGGAAAATGTTGATCGCGACGATCAAAAACAGATGCTCGCCGCCGGCCGCCTTCGCGTCAATAAAGTGGTCGCGCTCGTCTTTTTCGATATCGCCGGTCTTTTTGTCAGCAATGAAGGCCGCAATCACGCTTTCCGCGACGATCGACAGTATAATGACGACGATATAGACCCAGAAAATATCCTTAGCCGACAAATCGGCCAGCCCCCATTCGCCGAAGATCGACCCTTTCAGCATACGCATCTGAAAGAAATAATATATCGCCGACAAAGCCGCCAACGATCCCCATGCGTGTTTTTCCGCCGCCGTCATAACAACCCCTATCGCTCAAAATGTAAGACATCTTTTACATAAGACTGTTTTTCGGAATGTAAAGGATGTTGGACATTATAAAAGCGGTCCCGGGCGCATTCTGCGGCGAAGCGATGCGGATCGCGCGTTGAACCGTCTCGACCGGCGGGCGCCGGATTGCCAGAGTTGCGTCGGCTTGCGGGCCGCACTGTAGGGACGTCAGCGCCGGGGGGTCGTTGATGCGGAAGGGCGACGATGGGGCGATTGATAAAATTCGGCGCGATCGGCGTCGCCGGCATGACGGCGGCGCTCGCATTGTTTCTCGCGGTGACGGCGCAAAGCACAACGCCGGCGATCCGGGGCGCTGACGGGGCGATTCTTACGGGCGCAATCGCCGAGGAGCGCCGCATCAATCTGGGCGGCGTCGACCAATACCTCCTGATCAGAGGGCGCGATCGAAACGCGCCCGTGATGCTTTTCCTTCATGGCGGGCCGGGCTCTTCCGCGATGCCGTTCAACAGGCTTTATAATGCAGCGCTGGAAGACGACTTTGTCTTTGTAAACTGGGACCAACGCGGCGCCGGCCACAGCTATTCGAAAGACCTCGACCCGGCCGGCATTACACTTGATCGAATTACGGACGATCTCGATGCGCTTGTGGATATGCTCTGCGCCGAATTCAATGTCGGAAAGATATTGTTGGTCGGCCACTCATGGGGATCGATGCTCGGTCTTCACTATGCGTCGTTACACCCTGAGAAAATCGCCGCTTTTGTCGGCATCGGCCAAATGGCGGATACGGCGGAAAGCGAGCGGCTCAACTATCTCTGGGCGTTGGAGCAAGCGCAGGCGCGCGGCGACAAAAAAGGATTGCAGACGCTGAAGAAAGTCGGCGCGCCGCCTTATGCAGACCTTGCGGAAATGATGACGCAACGCGCCCTGATCAACAAGTATGGCGGCGCCTGGATGACGCCAAAATCCGACATTCAGTATGCGCTTGAATTTCTTAAGGCGGCGGAATTCGCCTGGCCGCATATCCCGGCTCTCGCCAATAGCGGGCCATTTTCGGGGGCGATCCTTTTCGACACCTTCACGGCGCTAAACGCCCCCGCCGACTACCCTGCGCTCGACGTTCCGGTGACGTTCATGCTCGGCCGGTTCGACAGGGTCGTGTCGCCGGCGCCCGCGGCGGCCTATCTGGAAACGCTGGAGGCGCCGGCAAAGGAGGTTGTCTGGTTCGAACAATCGGCCCACAGCCCGCAATGGGAAGAGCCGGACCGGTACCATCGGGAGCTGCGCCGGATCGCAAGCGCCGCCGGGCTTCTTTGATCGCGGCTTTGGCGGCTCGCTCCAGCTTGCAGTATGCCTTGCGGGTCATGGGCGAGGCCGCGCTGTAAGGGTGCGAGGCCGCAGGGTCAATAAGTTCGGAATTAGCGTTACACGAATGTTTTTGTGATGGTCGCACGCAAGAGCACCAACCCGACCGCGCCGCCAATAACAAACAAGTCTAACGAATTTGCATAGGGCAACGGCGCAAATATCCACATCAGGCCAAGGGCGACGCCGCAGACGATGAACATCCAACCGGCGAAGCGACGCATGGCGAACGCCCGCCCGTCAACACAGTTGGGACACTGATCAGGGACTTGTTTGGGCATCAGATTACCCATCCAGATCAGAATGAGCCCTAAGACGACACCGGCGGCGCGCTCTGCGCCATCCGTGATCAGTCCCTGCGCTTCCGCCCAACGCATGCTCCAGGCCGCAAGCAGTATGAGCAGTGCAAAAATCAATGCCATTCGAATCTGTCTCATGTGGATTGTCCCTTTAATGAGCTGGGGCCAGCGCGATGCGGCTGATCGCTTTCTGCCTTGAAGGTCATCCCGAACTGATCGGCGAATCCGAGCAATGCGTCTTCCAACACTGAGATTTTCAGATGATAAATGACCTGCTTGCCGTCTCGTTCCGTATGCACCAGATCCGCCTCCCTCAGGACGGCGAAATGCGCGGACATTGTCGGTTTGGACACCACAAAATGCGCTGCAAGTTCGCCAGCCGACAAAGGCCCGCTTTTCAATAAGTCCAGCACCTTCCGGCGTGTCGGATCGGCGAGTGCTTTGAAAACGCTGTTCATGATGTGACATTTAGCTAATTATCTAAATGAGTCAAGGTCCGACGACAATGAAACCAGTTTTATCGTCCCCTCCCCCTCGCGCCCGATTTCCGCTACTCTTTTCAATCGTTTTAGGGGCGTCAGCGTGGGGAATTCAGTGACAATGGCGCAAAACGCTGAAAATAAAAGAAAAAACAGTTTCATGGCGCGGCTGACGCGCGGGCTTTCGCGCAAGCCCGGTGAGGCCGACGACAGCGATGTTTTTGAACCGGAAGCCTATGACCCGGCAAAGCACGGCCCCGGGGCTCTCGGCAAAGACGGCGGCGGAACTGGCGACACCGATCCGGCGCCACCTGATCACGCGCCGACATTTTCAATGGCGGCATCTTCGGCGGCGCCCCATGGCGCGCCGCACGCCGCCAGCTTCGCCGGCTATTCTCCCGATGGCGCCGGGCCGCTTGACCCTTCGATTGGCGTTTCCGGGCAGCTGCAAAAGGGCAGCGAGAACCTCCTGTTCTTCGACGACGAATTGGCGAGAACAGCAAAGGATCTGCAGAAAAAGATCATCGAACGCGAAGGCGGCGGGCGCACGCATATTGCGCTTTTCATCAGAATTTTTATCGGCGCGTTCTGGCTGATGATCGCTGGCATGTTGTCGAGCGCAGTCCTGAAAGCAAAGGCGGCGCAACAACTCGATATCTCAGTCTTCGGGCGCGCGATGCCGATCGAGGACGCGCTGACGCTCGAACGTTTGTTTCAGTCAATCGGCCTTCCAGGCGCTTTGGGCGCAGTCGTGTTTGGCGTTTTCATTACGTTGCTGGGGCGCGGCGATAATGAAGCGATCAAACAGGCCGCCGGCCGCCTCGGCGATCTTCTCGCGGAGCGCGCCGGCAACTTTGACGCGGCGCTTGCGCGCTGGCGCGTTGAGATGGATCAACACCGAGCGAATCTGCCGAATGCCGTCTTTTGTCTGTCAGGAGCGCATATCTCGGCAATCCAGGCGAGTTCTTTTTTTCGCGAAGTCTCGTTCCTGTTTGAGGGCGCGGAAACACACGACAGTCGCCACGTCCACAACCCGCGACGCCACCTGGCGGAATTTCTCCAGACCAACAGCCGCGAAGCGCCGCCCGCGCGGCGCGTCGGCGTTATGGTGTTTCTCTCAGGCCTGATGATCGGCATCCTCGCCGGTATGCTATTTGTCATCGGGTCCGTAACGGGCGGCGGCGGTGCGAGCGTCGCGCCGAGTTGGTCGATTTTTTCCTATGGCTGGACCGTGGCGGCGATTGGCGCGCCGGCGCTCTTGTATCTGACCGCAGGCGTGCTGGTGGAAGCGCTGACCCCGCGCGAAGGCGCATTCGAAAGCGCGGCGCTGGATGACGCGGTTGCCGTAATCCGCAGTCGGATGACCGGGTATGACACGCCGCGGCGCGCAGAAGTCATCCGCCGCATCGAAGACGCGATCGATGTCTTTTCCGAACGCTACGCCAAAGGCGGCGGGGCCATCGCGAAGTCGGCCTCTGTTTCGCGAACGGCATCGACAGCGACTGCCCCGGAACCTCATTTTGCTGATGACGAGACGCCCGATTGGCGAAAGCCCCCCGAGCGACCGCGATTCGTTGAAACGGGGTTTTCCGCAACCCCGAAAACCTTCCGCGCCGATCCGCATTTTGCAGAAACGTCGGACGCCGCCGGCGCGGCCCGACGCCGCGGGAAAAGTTTTTTTCGCCGCGGTCCGGAAGCGAAACGACGCCCCTGAGGCCCGAAAACCGGCTGTTGCGGTTAATCCTTTTGGCGCACTGAGCGCGCCCAATTAACGCCTCCTTAACCAAAAATATTCCCCCATCGACCAACTTCATATTGACGATCGGAAAGGTTCCGATCACTATATGTTGTGTCGGAAGGGGCCGTACGGGGTTACACGCGGTCTTACGCCGGCGCTTCAAAAAACAGCCGTCCGCGGGGCGCTGAACATAGAGCGCGCTGCGAGCGAATTGCCGCCGGACCGAGATATCTCGTTTGTCCGGACAGGATTTTCGCGCGCCGAATTCAAGAGCCCGCCAAGCGGGCCAGTAAAAGGGAAGTCGAGATCGCCATGTCATTGTCAGAAGCCGCCCGCGCCGCCGCTCAGTCGACTGCCGAGACCCAAGAAAATCCCCGCACTGACGCAGGCGCTGCGCTGGATAGCGCCGCCGTCAAACCGGCGCTCAAAGTCGTTCGCGACATCGAAATCGATCGCTCGCGCGATGCTCTCTTGACCGAGTTCGGCAAGAAAACGATGGAAGACCGCTATCTGCTGCCGGGCGAGTCGTTTCAGGACATGTTTGCGCGCGTCGCGCGCACTTATGGCGACGACGCCGACCACGCCCAGCGTATCTATGACTACATATCACGCCTCTGGTTCATGCCGGCGACGCCTGTCCTGTCAAATGGCGGCGCCGAGCGCGGCTTGCCGATCTCGTGCTTCCTGAACGGCGTCGGCGATTCGCTCGACCATATTGTCGGCACGTGGAACGAAAACGTCGCGCTTGCATCGAATGGCGGCGGCATCGGCACCTATTGGGGCGGCGTGCGGTCAATTGGCGAAAAGGTCAAAGGCGCGGGCGCAACCTCCGGCATCATTCCGTTCATCCGCGTCATGGACTCGCTCACGCTGGCGATCAGCCAGGGCTCGCTCCGCCGCGGATCGGCGGCCTGTTACCTGGATGTGCACCACCCGGAAATCGAGGAATTTCTCGAAATCCGCAAGCCGTCGGGCGACTTCAACAGGAAGTCTCTCAATCTGCACCACGGCATCAATATTACCGACGACTTCATGCACGCCGTCGCCAAGGATGAGGAATTCGGCCTTAAGTCGCCAAAGACGGGCGAAGTGCTCCGCACCGTGAACGCCCGTAAGCTGTGGCAGAAGATCCTCGAAATCCGCTTGCAAACCGGCGAGCCCTATCTGTTGTTTTCCGACACCGTCAACAAACAGATGGCCAAACACCAGCGCGATCTTGGGCTTAAAGTCTCGACGTCGAATCTCTGCTCGGAGATCATGTTGCATACCGGCGAAGATCACCTCGGCAATGAACGCACCGCCGTATGCTGTCTGTCGTCGATCAATGCGGAGAAATATTTCGAGTGGAAAGACGAGCCGCAATTTGTCGAAGACGTGATGCGGTTCCTTGATAATGTCCTGCAGGACTTTATCGACAATGCGCCGGCGTCGATGGCGAAAGCCGTCTATTCGGCAACGCGCGAACGCTCGGTCGGGCTCGGCCTGATGGGTTTCCATTCGTTCCTGCAGTCGATGAACATTCCCTTCGAGAGCGCCATGGCGAAATCGTGGAACACGCGGCTCTTCAAACACATCCGCATGGGCGCAGACGCCGCGTCCGTAGCGCTGGCGGAAGAAAAAGGCGCTTGCCCCGACGCGGCCGAACGCGGCGTCAAACAGCGCTTTTCCCACAAAATGGCGATTGCGCCGACGGCGTCGATCTCGATCATCTGCGGCGGCGCGAGCCCCTGCATCGAACCGATCCCGGCCAATGTCTATACCCACAAGACGCTCTCCGGGTCATTCACGGTCAAGAACGTCGCCCTGCAAAAGTTACTTGCTGAAAAA
>JBCBBT010000001.1:0-139202 GCA_038531315.1 Pseudomonadota bacterium | reverse complement strand
TGCCAATAATTACCAAATTTTTCATTTTGTAAAAATATTGAAAACATTTTTGAATTAAAACAAAAAAGAGAGACCATTGTTGATTTCTCTTTCGTGAGCGACAGGATTCGAACCTGTGACCGACCGCTTAGAAGGCGGTTGCTCTATCCAGCTGAGCTACCGGTGCGTTGGGCCTCGGCGGTGATGCGCCGGGGCGAGCCACGCGTTTAAGCGTAATCTTTTACCGATTGCAAGCGTCATCGGTTTGCGCTGGGGTTTGCACTAGGGATTGCGCTGGGGATTGCATGGGGTTTGCGATGGTTGCGGCGTCTGTGGGGGGCGGCGCGCGCGTCAGCTTTTGTCGGCTTCGTGGACTGCGCGGGCGATGGCGCGCGCCATGCAATCGGCGGCGAGGGATCCGAGCGCGGAGAGGTCGATTGGCGATAGACGGCTCTCCCGGCTCACACGGCTCTTTGGGCTTCCATTGTCCTCGCGCGGCGCCGACAAGGCGAAAACGATGTCGCCGTCCGTCGGCCCGTGGACCGGCCTGATCGCGCGGGCGACGCCGTCCTGCGCCATGATTGCAAGCCGGCGCGCATCGGCCTGCGTCAGGGGGGCGGAAGTTGCGACCACGCCGATGGTCGTGTTGGCGCCCGGGCCGGCGCGGCGCGGCGGCGCGCTCAGTTTGGTGTCGCTGGGCAAACCGCTGTCCAGCAGATGATCGCCGGCGCGCCACGACGCGGGCGGGCGGGCGCCGCCGAATTCCCCATCGATTTCGAAAGGCCAGGCCCAGAACGCGTCGCACCCGGCCATGCGGACCGACCCGAAACTGTTGACGGCGACGAGCGCCGCCACTGTGACGCCCGACGCTGTGCGGCATGACGCAGAGCCGAGACCGCCGCGCGCGCCGCCGGCCTGCGCGCCGAAGCCGGCCCCGGCGCGTCCCTGTTTGACGGGCGCCGCCTCCGCGCAGGCTTCGCATGCGGCCAAGGCGAGGGCGCGATAGGGCGGCGTCTCGCCCCATGTTTTGTCGCCGCCATTGGCGAGGTCGTACAAAATCGCGCCCGGCACAATCGGCGAGGGCGGCGCAGCGGACCCCGGAAGAAGCGAAAAACCGCGGCCCCTTGCGCCGAGCCACGCGGCGGCGCCGTCCGCGGCGGCGAGCCCGTAGCTCGACCCGCCGCTCAGGACCAGCGCATCAATCCGTTCAACGAGGGTCGAGGGGTCGAGAAGGTCGGTTTCGCGCGCGCCGGGCCCGCCGCCGCGGACGTCAACGCCGCAAACGGCCGGCGCCGTCGGCATAATGACCGTCACGCCGGTGGCGACGGCGTCGTCATGGGCCTGACCGACGGCGACGCCGGGCACATCGGTCAGATCGTTGCGCGGGCCGGGACGCACCGGCGAAGCGGGGTTCGCCGCGCTCATGATGACGCTCGCGCCGCCGGCGCGCGGCGCGTTTTGTTCACAAGAGGCCTTCTTATTTTCACACGCGCAATCAATTCAGATCTCTCGATTCTGGTTTCCAAAGCCGGTTGGCTTCGGTCTGTTTTCGGGCGCCGGTCTGCGTCGGGTCCCTTTCGGCCGGCTAAAGGCCGTGGCGGCCTTGCGCCCCGACGCCTTACGCAAAGCGCCGCGGCGCGCTAGGCTTGATGTACACGCAACGCACAAATCACACCAGAACAAGCCGTCAAGTCGCAAGGGCGCGGCTAACCGGGTAGACCCGCACAACCGGACGACACGCCGGGATGGCGACAGAAAAGGATCAACGAATGACGCGCAGAAGAATTTTGACCATCGCCGCCGGCCTTGCGGCGCTTTCGGCGTGTGACGGCGCGGGCGATGCGCAAGAGGCGGACGCGGCCGCGCGGGGGGCCTCAAGCGCAAGCGTCGAGCAGCAACCGGCGACGCCGGCGCGCGCCGGCGCCTCATCGGCGCAGCGCGCTGCGGACGCCGCGAGCGGCGCCGAAGCGCTGTTGTCGTTTGACGCCCGCGTTCACTCCGTCATCGGACGAAACGGCATGGTCTCGGCCCAGGATATGATCGCCGCTGAGGTTGGGCGCGATATCCTCGCCCAGGGCGGCAACGCGGTCGACGCCGCGGTCGCGACCGGTTTTGCGCTTGCGGTCACCCATCCGCAAGCCGGCAATCTCGGCGGCGGCGGCTTCATGCTGATCGCTCTCGCCGGCGCGGAAGAGCCCATCGCCATCGATTACCGCGAAATGGCCCCGGCTGGCGCAACGCGCGACATGTTCCTTGGACCGGACGGCGAGGTCGACAAGCGCCGCGCCCGTTTCAGCCGCCTGTCGGCCGGCGTGCCCGGTGCGGTGATGGGACTGACAACCGCGCTTGAGGACTATGGCAGCATGCCGCTTGAAAAAATCCTCGCGCCGGCGATCGCGCTTGCGGAGAAAGGCTTTCCGGTCAGCTACGGCCTCAACCATTCGCTGACCCGCGCCGCCGAGCGCTTTGAAAACGATCCGTCTACGGTTGAGTATTTTCTGAAAAGCCCGGGCGTCGCCCCGGACGTTGGCGACATGTTTTTCCAAGGGGATCTGGCGACCACCTTGCGCGCGATTGCGGAAAACGGCGCTGCGGGGTTTTACGAAGGGCCTGTCGCCGATTTGATCGTTGCGGAGATGTCTGAAAATGGCGGCTTGATCACGCATGAGGATTTGAAAAACTACCGCGCCGTCAAGCGCGCGGCGGTGCGCGGGGCTTATCGCGGCCACGAGATCATTTCGATGCCGCCGCCATCGTCGGGCGGGGTTCATGTGATCCAGATGCTGAATATTCTGGAAGGCTATGAGCTGAAACCGCTCGGCCACAACGGCGCCGATTACATTCACCGGCTGGTCGAAGCAATGCGCCGCGCTTATGCGGACCGGTCAGAATATCTTGGCGATCCGGACTTTTTCGATGTGCCGATAGAGGCGCTGACAGACCGCGATTACGCCGCGACCTTGAGGGCGCAAATTGATCTGGAAAAAGCAACGTCTTCTGACGATGTGAAGCCGGGACTCGGGCCGATTGCGGAAAGCCCGGAGACGACGCATTATTCTGTTGTCGACAGCGCGGGGAACGCTGTCGCGGTGACGACGACGCTGAATTTTTCCTATGGCGGCGGCTATACGGTCGATGGCGCCGGTTTCTTTTTGAACAACGAGATGGACGACTTTTCCGCAAAGGAAGGCGTGCAGAACGCATTCGGATTGCTGGGCGGGCGCGCCAATCAGATTGAGCCGGGCAAGCGGCCTCTGTCGTCGATGACGCCGACCATCGTCCTGAAAGATGGCAAGCCGCTCATCGTGACGGGCAGCCCCGGCGGCAGCACGATTATAACCGTGGTGTTGCAGGTGATCTTGAACATCATCGAATTTGAGATGAACCCGATGCAGGCGACGTTGGCGCCGCGCATTCACCATCAATGGCGGCCGGACGTCGTGATCGCCGAGCCAGGGGTTTCAATTGATACGTTGCGCATTCTGGAAGGGCGCGGCTTTAAATTTTCCCGCAATGACGACGGAGAAATCCGTCGGCGGATCATGGGTCGCGCCAATACGATCGTTCTGGACAATGGCGTTTTGTATGGCGCGGCTGACCCACGCGGGCCGAAGTCGGGCGTCGCCGCCTACTGATCGCTGTCGCCCGGTAAGACGAGCCGGAAAACGCTGCCGCTTTCGTCGCTTTTGACAAGACGCAAGCCGCCGCCATGGGCGCGCATGATCTCGTGTGCGATGGCGATGCCGAGGCCGGAGCCGCCGGGCCGGCTGGAGCCTTTGAACGGATCGAGCAAATGGTTGCGCGCCGCTTCCGGCAGGCCCGGGCCGTTGTCGATGATGTCGATATTGACGAAACGGTTCACCGCGGTCGCCGTCACGGTGATCGAGCGGGATGCGGCGCCGTCTTCGGCCTGATCGGCGTCGGGCGGGGCCAGCGCATCGGATGCGTTTTTGACGATGTTGAAGATCGCGCGATAAAGGTGGGTGCGATCGCCGATGACGGAAAAATTCTCGGCGACCGCGTTGGTCGCCGCGATGTGGCGGCTCGCCGTGTCATCCATCACTTCCGCGACAAGGTTGTGCAGGTCCAGCCGTTCCGGTTTCAGGGCGTCCGGTCCCATTTTGGCGTAGGTCACGGTTTCGTTGCTGAGCGCAATGGCGCGGTCGAGCGATGAGATCAGCCGGGGGCTGAGCTTGCGCACACGCGGATCGTCGCTTTTCGCAAGCCGGTCCGACATCAATTGGGCGGACGCCAGAATATTGCGCAGATCATGACTGATCTTCGAGACGCCGGCCCCGAGCCCGGCGAGACGTTTGCGCTCAAGCAACAAAGACTGAATGCTGGTTTCTAGCTTGATCAGCCCTTGCTCCGCCGCGCCGATTTCATCGCGCCGATTGCTGAGGCGGGCGCGCGGCTTCGATGCTTCGGGGTTCAGCTCAAAAGCCCGCATCTGACGGGTCAGCGTTTTCACGGGACGGACGATAATCGAGTTGAAGGCGAGATAGATCAGCGCCGCGGTGCCCGTTGAGATAATCAGGGAAAGGATCAGGACGTTCAGCGCATATTCCTGCAGCGTCATCCGCAGCGCGGCCTGCGAGACAAGAATGGAAATCGTCTCGTCGGGCGCCGTCGCCGGCGAGCCGCGCACGCTCAATGTGTTATTGCCCTGCGAAAAAAGACTGCCAATGCCGGCGAAAATCATATTTGACCAGCTATCGCGATTGATGTTGATAAACGCGACCGGCGTTTGCGCCGCCTCAGGAATACTTGGCGCATAGACCGGCATGCTTGAATTGTTGCGGGTTACGTAAACGCCGATGATGCCGGCTGTCGCAAAGAGCTGTTCGGCGGTTTCTTTCTTGATCATCCGCTCGTCCGGCGCTTCGAGCGCGACCGTGACGAGATAGGCCGCGTCAACGCGCGCGGTGAGCCAGTCGCTGCGGGCCTTGGCGATTGAGGGGACAAGGATCACCGCCTCGACGAGCAGGATGAAAACGACCGTCAGGACAAAGAGCTTTGTTGAGATCGACCGCTGCCAACGATCTCGCAACCCCCCGATGAGCGCAGGCGTCGGCATCGATCAGTCGAACGTCGCCAGCAGCTTCACGATCGAGCGCGTGCGGTCGGAAAAAAGCGTCGGGGTATACCACGCGCCCGCGACCCTCTTTGATAGCTCACCGCGCGTCGGATAGGGCGCAACATAGCTTGTGAAATCGCTGATCTTGCGTTTGTTTGCGACCGCGACCGCCCACGGATTGATCAGATCGCCTGCGTCCTGGCCGACAATTGTTGCGCCCAGAATTTCGCCGTTCTTTTTCGTGACGACTTTGATAAAGCCTTCGGTGTGGCGTTCGGCGCGTGCGCGATCGTTTTCGGCCATGGCGAAGCGCGCGACCTTCGCGTCGGGATGGGCTTTTTTCGCGTCGTCTTCCGAGAGCCCGACGCCGGCGAGTTCCGGATCGCAATAAGTGACATGGGGAATGATGTGGTCGTTGCGTTTTGACGGCGCCTTGAAGAGCACATTGCGAATAAAAGTGCTCGCGTGATCGCCGGCCATGTGCGTGAACTGCGGTCCCCCGGCGACATCGCCGACTGCGTAGACGCGGCTGTTGGTGGTGCGCAGGCGCGCATCGGTCTTGACGCCTGAGCGGTCATAGTCGACGCCCGCCGCTTCAAGGTTGAGACCGCCGACATTGGGCGCGCGCCCGACCGCGACAAGAAGATGCGATCCCGTCACCGTCTCGCCGGTGTCAAGCGCAACGCTTACAGCGCCGTCCGTACCCGATATTTTTTGGGCTTTTGCTTTTTCCTTGAAGACGACGCCTTCCGCGCTCAACGCGGTGCGGATGACGTCGACCGCTTCCGGATCATCGCGGCCCATGATCGCAGCCGCCTCGATGACGGTGACGGCGCTGCCGAGGCGGCGGTGGGCCTGCGCCATTTCAATACCGATCGGGCCGCCGCCGATAACAATCAGGTGTTCAGGGTGCGTCTTGTTTTCAAACAGAGTTTCATTGGTCAGATAAGGCGTTTGCGATAGGCCCTCGATAGGCGGGACGAACGGCGAGGAGCCCGTGGCGATCGCAAAGTGCTTCGCCCTGATGGTCGTATCGCCCGCTTTGACTTCGCGTGGGCCGGAAAAAGCGGCGGCCTCGCGGATCACAGTGCAGCCGAGCCCTTCAAAGCGTTCCTGGCTGTCATGGGGCGCGATGCCGGCGATCACGCCCTCGACATGCGCCATCACGGCGGCGTAGTCGATGTCGGGATCGACGGAACCGACACCATAGATTTTCGCCTCGCGCATATGGTGGGCTGTTTTCGCCGCAGCGAGGATCGCCTTTGAGGGAACGCACCCGTAATTCAGGCAGTCGCCGCCCATTTTGGCTTTTTCGATCAGGACGACATCGCGTCCGAGCTGCGCGGCGCCGGCGGCGATGGAAAGACCGCCCGATCCGGCCCCGATTATGCAGATGTCGGTTTCGATGGTTTTTGACATAGACATTGACTTTTCTTTTTTATGTTTGCGCGCAGCCGATCATATCGATCTGTATGCGGTCATGAAGAGCAATGCCCCTCAGGACGCCGCGGCGGTCTTTTTCTTGAAAAACTTCTTGTAAGCCAGCGGGATCAGCGCGACGACGAAGAGCGCGATCAGCGCCGGCGTCACTTTGCTGGCGAGCGAGCCGATCAGCGCGGCCGTATCATCGGTCCCGATCGTGTCGTCGCGAATGAATTCCGCCGCCGCAGCGCCGATCCAGCTGTAAGCCATGGTGCCAGGAATAATCCCGAAAAACGTCGTCAGGACGTAGTGGCGGAACTTTGCGCCCAGAAGCGCGGGCGCAATATTGGCGACCGCGAACGGCACCGCCGGCACGAGACGTAAAACAAACATGTAAGAGACCGGGCTGTCGGCGAATTCCTGCTCCATCTTGCCCAAAAACGGTCCGGCGATATCGCGCAGCACTTCGCCGATTGAGGTCTTGGCGGCGAAGAAAAGGCACGAGGCGCCGAGCGTCGCGCCGAGGACGGTGCCGATAGTGCCGAATATGGGGACGCCGGCGGTCAGGCCGAAAAGGGCGCCGCCCGCGATGGTCACGACGCTGCCCGGGATCATGAAAAGCGTGATCACCGCATAAAGAAGAACAAAGCCGGCAAGAACCAGCGGGAAGTTATCGGCGACGAGCGCGTCGAACGTGTCGATATTGGCTCGCAGCGACTCCAGCGTCAGATAGTCAAGCCATCCCATCCGCCACGCGAGCAGCGCGCCGCCGACAATAATGTAGACCGGCCACAAGCGCAGCCAGATCGGTTTTTTCGCGGCGTCGCCGGTGTCGGCCGCTGCGTCGGTGCTGAATTTTTGTTCCTCAGCCATCGTGCCTCCCGTCATTATTGCCTCCGGTTGCTTTTAAGGTGTTGCTTTGCCGGTGGATAGGAGAATTCATCCGGGATTGCTGCACACGTTCGCGCAAGGCCGGTAACTTTCGCGCGACGCCAATAGGTCAGTGAGGCCGGAAAAAGGGGTCGGTCAAAGACGTCGGTCAAAGCGCACGACTTTCTTGGGGTCTGGCCCGGAAAACCGCCCCTTGTCGCCTTGACGCACCGGAGCCGCTCGTCTATTTCCTCCGCTCTTTCGCGCCGGGCCTTCGGGGCCGAGCGGCGAAACCGGTTTGATCGATGAAACCGGGTTGATCGATAAAGAACCGAATTTGAGAGCATCGCGATGAAACGCACTTATCAACCGAGCCGCCTGAAGCGTAAGCGCCGTCACGGCTTTCGCGCCCGCAAGGCGACCAATGGCGGCGCCAAAATTCTGGCGCGCCGGCGCGCCAAGGGCCGTAAGAAGCTGTCGGCCTAGTCCGCCGGTCCTTTTGCTCGCTGTCATTTGGCAGTAAAAAAGCCCGCCACCCGGCGAGGCGCCATGTCCACCATTCCCATTGATACGCTCAAAAAGCGCGCCGATTTCCTCGCCATGCGCGGTTGTCGCGGCGTCAGCGCGCCCGCATTCCTGTTGGTCTGGCGCGACCGCGAGGACGGCGACGCCGCCGCGCGCGTCGGCTTTACCGTGACCCGCAAGCTCGGCGGGGCGGTTCGCCGCAATCGCATAAAACGCCGCCTTCGGGCCGCCGCGCGGGAGGTTTTCCCGGCCCATGCCGCACCGGGTATGGACTATGCGCTGATTGCCCGCCAAAAGGCGTACGACCGCAGATTCACCGATTTGCTTGACGATATGAAGCGCGCCCTTTTAAGCACGCCTCCAAACACTAAATAAGCGACGCGCGCGACCCGGAACGACTGGCAGGCGTTCCGCATGGATTGTCGCCGCATCGCCAATTGCGAGAGTATTCATGGATCGAAATTTTATCCTCGCCCTCGTCCTTTCCATGGGCGTGCTCCTCAGTTGGGAAGCGTTCGTTGCGGGGCCGCAGCGCGAGGCTCTTGAAGCGCAGCGAAAAGCCGCCGCGGCGCGCGCCGCCGAAGCGGCTCCGGCCGGCGACATTGCCGGCGGCGGCGCGGACGCGCCCGGCTCCGGCGTCGATGCAGCCGGCGCTCAGGACGTGCGCGGGCTCGGACGGACGGCCGAAATCGGCGATGTCACGCTCGACGAAGCCCTCGACAATGCGCCGGGACGCGTGCGCATCGAAACCCCTTCCCTGTCAGGGTCGATCAATCTCGCCGGCGGCCGCATCGACGATCTGCAACTGAAGAAATACCGCGAGGCGGTCGATCCCGACAGCGCGATCATTCGCCTTTTAAGCCCGCGCGAAGCCGAACACGGACATTACATTCAACAGGGCTGGATCGCGAACGGCAGAAACAATCAGGCCGCCGTCTGGTCGCTGGCGACGGGCGATGCGTTAACGCCGTCAACGCCAGTGACGCTGACGCGCCGGCAGGGGGCGTTGGTCTTTGAAAAGACTTTTTCGGTGGACGAAAACTATATGTTCACCGTGGCGCAAACCATCCGTAATGAAGGCGGCGAGGAAGCGCAGGCGACGCCTTACGGCCTCGTCATTCAGCGCGGCGTCCCGAACGATCTGAAAAACTTCATGATCCTCCATGAAGGCCCCATCGGCATCGTCGATAAATCTCTTTACCAGCGCAAATATGATCGCGTCGTCAAAAAGGGCGGCATGGCGGCGGAAGGCGATCAGGGCTGGGTCGGCATCACCAACAAATACTGGCTGGCGGCGGCGATCCCCCCGCAGGGCGAAAATTTTCAGGCGACGCTCGATAATGTCGGCACGCAACAAGAGCCGATCTTCCGCGCCAGCTATTCACTTGCGCCGCGCGTGATTGCGCCCGGCGAGACGGCGACGTTGACGTCTTATCTTTTTGGCGGCGCCAAGGACGTTGATATTTTGCAGTCCTATGAGGCGAAAGTCGAAAATGGCGGTCTCAATGTCTATGACTTCGACAAGGCCGTCGACTGGGGCAACTTTTTCTTCCTCACCCGGCCGATTTTCTACACGCTTGATTTCTTCGGCGACCTGATCGGCAATTGGGGCGTCGCGATTTTGATCCTGACACTGATTATCAAGGGCATCCTGTTCCCGCTGGCGAACAAGTCTTATGAATCGATGTCGAAAATGAAAAAGCTGCAGCCGGAGATCGAAAAACTTCGCAAGCGCTATGACGACGACAAGATGAAGCTCCAGCAGGAGATGATGGCGCTCTACAAGAAAGAGAAGATGAACCCGCTTGCGGGCTGTCTGCCAATCCTGTTGCAAATGCCGATTTTCTATGCGCTCTACAAAACACTCTTTGTGACAATCGAATTGCGCCATGAGCCTTTTATCGCCTGGATCAAGGACTTGTCGGCGCCGGACCCGACGTCGATTTTCAATCTTTTCGGGCTGATCCCGTATGAGCCGACAGCGATCCCGGTAATTGGCGCGTTTCTCGGCGTCGGCGTGCTGCCGCTCCTGATGGGCGTCGCCATGTGGTTTCAGACCAAGCTTAATCCGCCGCCGCCCGACCCGACGCAGGCGCAGATTTTTGCGATGATGCCGATCATCTTTACGTTCCTGTTCGCGTCTTTCGCCGCAGGGCTTGTCCTCTATTGGTTCTGGAACACAGCGCTGTCGATTGCGCAGCAATGGGTGATCATGAAGCGCAATGGCGTCGACGTTGATTGGGGCGAGCGCCTGCCGTTCTTGAGCCCCAAGACGGCCGCCGCCAACGCCAACAAGGCGCCGGACAAATCCGCCGCCAAACAGAGCGCCGATCCGGCCAAGCCAGCCGGCAAGGCGCCGGCCGGCGAATAGGCGCGCCGCCGCCGCGAGCGAACTGAGCGTTTTTGCGCATGAAGACCGTTGACGAGGAGATGTCTTTCGACGCCGCGCACATCGAAGCCGGCCGCAAGCTCTTTTCGCGCGAATGCGTCTTTATGCTTGGCGTCGTCGCACTTGATCAGTTGCCGGACGAAGCGGGCCCGGAAGTGGCGTTCGCCGGGCGCTCCAATGTCGGCAAGTCGACATTGCTGAATGCGCTGACGGGCCGGAAGGGGCTTGCGCGCGCATCGAATACGCCCGGTCGGACACGGGAAATCAATTACTTCGATCTCGGCGGCGCTATACGGCTCGTCGATTTGCCGGGCTACGGCTACGCAAAGGCGTCCCGCAGCGAAATCGAGCGCTGGACGGCGCTGACCCGTGACTTTTTGCGCGGGCGCTCAACCCTGCGCCGCGTCATGGTGCTGGTTGATTCGCGGCATGGATTAAAACCCGGGGACCTTGAGATTTTCGCGCTCCTTGATGAGGCCGCCGTCAATTATCAGGTCGTCCTTACCAAGACGGACAAGATCAAGCCGACAGCGCTGGCGGTTGTCGAAAAAACGGTGGCTGACGCCCTCGTCAGGCGGCCGGCCGCGCATCCGACTGTGGTGGCGACGTCGTCTGAAAAAGGCGACGGGATCGCGGCGTTGCGCGCCGAACTGACCGGCCTCGCCGGGACCGGCGCCTAGCGTCGGCGCGCCAAGGCCTTCAATTTTGCGGAAATCGTCTTATTTTTAAACCAGAAGAGGGCCTCGCAGGGGGCCCGCCTCGCATGACGGTAAAGCAACAAAGGAAGACAGGTTTTGGCGCGCAATCCCTATGAGGTGCTCGGGCTGACCAGCAGTGCGAGCGATCAGGACATCCGCGCGGCGTTCCGTAAGCTCGCGAAACAATACCACCCGGATCGCAATCCGGGCGACAAGAAGGCGGAAGAAAAGTTCAAAGAGGTCTCGGCCGCTTTTGACATTCTGGGCGATGCGGAAAAGCGCAAGAAGTTCGACCGCGGCGAGATCGACGCCGAGGGGCGCGAGCGTGCGTATAATCCTTTCGGCGGCGGCTTTGGCGGGGCGGCGGGCGGCTATGCGCGCGGCCATCCCCATTCTGGCGCGGGCGGTCCCGGCGCCGGCGCTTCGTTCGACGATCTTGGCGATATCTTCGCCGATCTTTTTGGGGCGCGGCGCGCCGGCGCCGTTCGCGGGCGCGATTTGCGCTACCGGCTCGAAGTCGCGTTTCTCGAAGCGGCCCGCGGCGCCACCAAGCGCGTCACCATGCCGGACGGGCGCGCGCTCGATCTGACGATCCCGGCAGGCCTTGAAGACGGTCAGACTTTGCGCCTCAAGGGACAAGGCGAAGCGGGCGAGGGCGGCGGGCCCGCCGGCGATGTCTATGTCGAAGTCAAAGTGCTCCCGGACCAGAAATTTGAGCGCAAGGGCCGCGACATTCACACCGAAGTTGCGATCCCGCTCAATGTCGCCGTGCTCGGCGGAAAGATCACGGCCCCGACGATCAGCGGCGACGTGACGGTTTCGGTGCCGGCCTGGTCGAACTCCGGCGCCGTCTTGCGGCTTAGAGGCCGCGGCCTCAAGGGCGAAGCGGGCGGCGGGCCTGGCGATCAGTATGTGACGCTTAAAATTGTCCTGCCCGACGGCGGCGACGCGGCGCTTGAAGATTTTGTCCGCAGCTGGCGCGGGCAAAATGCGTCCGGAACGCGAAAAACCGCCGACGCCTGATCATTTCCTGACCTTCATGGAACCGCCGGGCGGCCGTTTGATCCGCGCACCCGTTGTCATGGGCTAATCGGTGCTTGGTTCGCAGCGTTGAAAACGGTATAGGATCAACTACTTGGGCCGAGGGAGAGCGGCTTGCCGGGTCGGAGAGCAAGCGCATGGACGGGCGTATTGATGCGGGCGCGAATGAGAGCGTAAGCGCTGGCGCTGGCGAAAGCGCCGGCAAACGCGCCGAAAGCGCGCGTGTCGTTGGGCGGCGCGACAGTCAAACCCTCACTATTTCTTCGGAAAAGATGGATCGCCTGATGGCGTTTCTGGGCGCGTTGCCGGCGGCGAGCGCGGCAAAGCTGTTTGCCGTCCTCGAACAGGACCGCGCGCGCGGGGCCCGCGATCTGCCGCACGAGGCGATGTTGTCGACCTTGCGCGCAAGGCTCTTTGAGGACGGCGAGCCGTTCCCGAAACGCGCCGTTACGGCCCAGCGTTTGTTTTTTGATCCGATAGAAGATTTTTTCATTGCTGAGCGCACCGGAAAAAAACGGCGTGCACGGATCGCGCGGTCGTCGATTGCGCCGGTATGGGCGTTAATCGCCGAGGACCCCGCCTGTATGAGTGCGGCGCGTCTTGCGGCCAAAATCGATGAATGGCTCGCCGCCAATGGCGCGCCTGATCGCGATGACTTCAAAATATTGATGCGCGCAGAAGCGGCGGCGCCCGCCGATGAGCGCGAGGAGATGACATTTCTCGGACTGATGGAGGGCTTTTTCAACGCGGCCGGTCAGGGCGTTGGGCGCATCATTGCGCACGCAGAAACGCGCGAGGCCTACCGCGCCGATCTGATAGAACGGATCGGCGGTCAGGGCGCCTATCACGATCTTGTCGAAATCCACACCATGATTTCCGGGGCCAGCCATTTGATGGCGATGCAGGCCGCTTTTAATCGACCCGCAACGGCGCTCACCGAGGAAGACCTCTATCAGATCCGAACGCTGTACGCGTCGGCCTACGCAGAGGCGCCGGATGCGGCGCCCTATGTGCTGCTGTGCCTGATGAGCCGGATGGAAGCGCCATGGCGCGCGCTCGGCGTTTTTTATCATCTCGACAGCGCCGAAGAAGCGTCCCTGAAGGATGCGAAAAAAGACGCCGGGGTCATTGTCGAAGTTCTTTTTGAAGATCTGGAAGGCATGGTCCGCGCCATGGAGCGCGAGGGCGGGGCGGACTTTCACGCCTCGCAGGCGGCGCTCCGTATCCGGCATTTCACCGCGTTTGCGGACGGCATGCAGGCTGAAGCCGATCGCCGGCGCGATACCGTCATTGTCAAACGCATCGAAGCCTGCCGCGATATTGCGGCTGAAACGCTGGAGCGGTTTGCCGAACAATCGGCCGCCGCCATGCGCAAGGCGATGCCGGAACGCCATGCGGGCGGCTCAAGCCGGCTGATGGCGCTGCGGCCGGACATCACCCGCGCCGTGTCGCCGACGCTGGCGCGCGAAGGCCGCGAGGCGGCCCAGTTTCTCGCAGACATCAACGATACGGCGCGCCTCCTGAAACGCCGCTGGTCGAGTGTTGACCTGCTTGATGAAATTTCGACGCATGCAAAACGCTACGCCAACGATCTCGTTATGGAGATCAGGGCCGCCGAAGGCGAGGAACGCGCTGCGGCGCGCCGTCTGATGGATCAGACGCTTGCGCTTGTTGCGCCGCTGCTTGCCAAAGATGACGTAGGTTTGATCCGCGACCGCGCTGACGCCGCAGCGATTTCCGCCTAGAGCTTGTCTCGTCTTTGCATTGTCTCGGCATCATCTGGGCATCGTCCGGGCGCCGTCGGGGCGCGGCCCGGTTTTGCAGTTGTAATGATGCTCGCAAAGCGACCGACCCGCTGAGATGTCGCGGCGGGATTTTAATTTGTGCGCATGCAGTTTTTTTTAGCGGAGATTGATGTGTCAGGAACGACGACGAAAACCGAATTTGACGGCGCGCAGGGCAAACTCGCCGCCGCCCTCGAATTGCCTTCTGGCGCGCCGCGCGCATTTGCTCTGTTTGCGCATTGTTTTTCCTGCTCAAAGGACATCAAGGCGGCGCGCGAGATTGCGCGCGCGCTGCGCCGGTCGGGCTTTGCGGTTCTGCGGTTCGACTTTACCGGCCTCGGCTCATCAGAGGGCGACTTCGCAAATACGAATTTTTCGTCCAATGTCGACGATCTCGTCCGCGCGGCGGATTATCTGCGCCGCGAATTCGAGGCGCCGCGCATTCTGATCGGGCATTCTCTCGGCGGCGCCGCGGCGATCGTGGCGGCGCGTCTTATTCCTGAGATTGAAGGGGTGGCCACGATCGGCGCTCCGGCGGAAGCGGCGCATGTCGCTCTGCAACTTGGCGACAAACGCGAGGAAATCGAGCGCGCCGGCATCGCCAAAGTTAATCTCGCGGGCCGCCCGTTCACGATCAAGAAACAGTTTCTGGACGATCTTGAAAATCAGACCGTTCTGGAGGCGGCCCGCGATCTGGCGCGGCCGCTGTTAATCCTGCATGCGCCGCGCGACAACACTGTTGCGATTACCAACGCGTCGGAAATCTTCATGGCGGCGCGTCACCCCAAAAGTTTCGTCAGTCTTGATACGGCCGATCACTTGCTGAGCGACAAGGCGGACGCACAATATGCCGCGCAGATCGTCGCCGCCTGGTCAGCGCGGTATCTGGATGACGCAGCGGATGATGCGGCGGATGACGCGCCGGCGCCCGCCCCGGGCGGCGCGCTGGCGCCATTTGCGGACGGCGCCCATGCGCGTCTGATGGCGGGACATCATCTCGCAACGGAACTGTCGATCGACGGATATCCGTTTGTCATCGACGGCGCGGCGGCGGAGGGCGGCGACGATCTCGGGCCCAATCCGACACGCGTCGTTGAGGGCGCGCTTGCGGCCTGTTCGGCGATGACGATGAGACTCTACGCCGCGCGCAAGGGATGGCCGCTCGAGGGGGCCGACGTCACCGTCCGGCGCGCCGAGGGCGCCGACGCCCATGTCGCGCGCACCCTCGTTAAAACAGTCGCTGTCGAGGGCCCCCTCGACGAGGCCCAACGCGCGCGCCTTGAAGAAATCGCCGGCAAATGTCCTGTCCATCGCATGTTGTCGGAGACCGTTACGATCGTCGGACCGAACCAAACCCCCGTGAAGCCGCTCTGATCGGCGCGCTGCGCCTCTTCTGGCGGCTCAACCGGCCGGGGGCTCATCTTCAGATTGTGAACAGGCTGTAATCCTCGCCCCGCCAAAAACCACGAAATCGCCCAATTTTTCTTTGCCGGCGCGCCTTTTCGCGGCCCCGCGGAGTGCCTATCTTGGCTGTTCTAAAATAACGGGCGTGGGGCGTCAGAACGTAAGGAAAATCCGTTGCGTATAAGTTTTCGCCGAACCAAAAAACCAGTGACCGATCAATCATTCGCCAACAGAAAAACGACATCATCCATGCAGAAAAAATCTCAGATCAAAGCGGTTTTCGCCGCCGGCGCCGCTGCTGGCGCGTTGACTGTCGCCGGTCTCGCCATGATGGGGCCGTCAGCGGTTGCTGAACAAAAAGTGACGCCCGCCGATCCGGTCGGGGCCGCGCAATCGAGCGGTGCGCCGTTCTCGTTCGCCGACCTTGTTGAAGATGTGAGCCCGGCGGTGGTCAGCGTCCTCGTTGAACGCGAAGTCGAAGCGCCCCGCGTGCCGTCGGAGCTGGAAGAGTTCTTTCAGTTCCGTTTTGGCGAGCGCGGCCTCAGACGCGATCGCGCGCCAGGCCGGGGCGACCGCGAGTCTTTCCGCGGCGGCTCGCGCACCCTTCAGGCGCAGGGCTCGGGCTTCTTCATCGACGGTGAAGGACACATCGTCACCAACAATCACGTCGTCGAAGGCGCAACGCGCGTGCGCGTCGGGCTCAATAACGGCGATGAGGTCGCCGCAAAAATCATCGGCGCCGATCCGGAAACCGATCTTGCGGTGTTGAAAGTCGAAGACGCCGGCAAATATCCGTTCGTTGAGTTTTCCGAAGACGCCGACCTGCGCGTCGGCGACTGGGTTGTTGCGGTGGGTAATCCCTTTGGCCTTTCCGGCACCGTGACAAGCGGCATCGTCTCCGCAATTGGCCGTGAGACTGGCGGTCAGTTCACGAACTTTATTCAGGTCGATGCGCCAATCAATCGGGGCAATTCCGGCGGCCCGACCTTTGACCTTCGAGGCCGTGTGGTCGGCGTCAATACAGCAATCTATTCAACTACCGGCGGCAGTGTCGGGATCGGCTTTGCGATCCCGGCGAAAGTCGCCAAGTCAACGACGGACCAGTTGATCAAGAACGGTGCGGTGACGCGCGGCTGGCTCGGCGTGCAAATTCAGGACGTAACGGAAAATGTCGCTAAAGCGTTCAGCTTCGACGACACCGAAGGCGCCCTCGTCGTCGACGTCATCGACGGCACGCCAGCGCAAAAAGGCGGCTTGCGGGCTGACGATCTGATTGTTTCGGTGGACGGCGACACGGTTGAAAATTCACGCGATTTGACCCGGTCAATCTCTGCGCTGCCGCCCGGGGCCAAGACGAAGGTCAAGGTCGTGCGCGACGGCAAGGAAAAAGTCCTCAACGTTACGCTTGGCAAACGCGAAGCGACGAGCATCGCCTCCAACGACAATGAAGACCTTGGCGGCGACGATATGATGGCGGAAGACCTCGGCCTGCGCGTCAGTGCGCTCGATGATGAACTGCGCGATCAGTACCGGATCGAAGACGACGTTGACGGCGTTGTCGTGACGGCTGTGCGCCCGGGCAGTCCCGCCGATGAAGCAGGCCTCAGCGCCGGCGTCGTGATCTCCAAGGTGGACGGTCAAACGATCAACAGCGTTTCTGCGTTGCAAACAAAAATCGAAAGCGGCGTGAAAGAAAAACGCGATGCGCTGGTCCTGCGTCTCGAGGTTGGCGGCGTCAAAAGAATTGGCGCGTTGCCACTGGACGAACTCGCGGAATAGGCGCAGGGTGCGCGGCCGTCCAACTTTGGGTTGGGCGGTGTTGGTCGCGGTCCTGAGGACGAAGCCTGTTTGTCAGGCGCTTTCGGCGAAAGGGCGTCTGGCCAGCGCCCGCTACAGTCTGCCCCCCAACAGACTGTGGCGGGCATCTTGTATCTCGAAAACCGCGAATTTTCGTTGATTTGACGCCAGTGTATTTTCCTTTCGTTGAATTAATCCTGTAAAACCATTGGGGTCTGCTATCGCTCGACGATGTTTGGGCGGGCGCTGCCGGCGATTGGAGCGGGCCTGCCGGGCTGGGATAACAGGGAGGATTTTGCCTTGAGAATTCTGGTGATTGAAGATGACGGCGAGGCCGCGGCGTTTCTGGCCAAGGGGCTGCGCGACGCCGGCCATGTGGTCGATCATGCGCTTGACGGCGAGACCGGTCTCGATATGGCCGGGGCCGGCGATTACGACGCCTACATCATCGACCGCATGCTGCCGAAGCTGGACGGGCTTTCGTTGTTGACGCGCCGGCGCGAGGAAGAGGACGCAACGCCGGCCCTGTTCTTGTCCGCTCTTGGCGAGGTTGACGACCGGGTCAAAGGCCTGAAGGCGGGCGGCGACGATTATCTCGTCAAACCTTATGCATTTCCGGAATTGCTCGCCCGCGTTGAAGCGCTCGGCCGGCGGGTGGCGACCCCTTCGGTCGGCGGCGTCACGACGCGCTATGAGGTCGGCGATCTTGAAATCGACGTCATCACGCGCACGGTGCGCCGCGCCTCGAAGAAAATCGACTTGCAGCCGCGCGAGTTTCGGTTGCTCGAATATTTAATGCGCCATGCCGGTCAGGTCGTGACCCGGACCATGCTTCTTGAAAATGTCTGGGAGTATCACTTCGATCCGCAAACGAACGTTATCGATGTTCACATCTCACGGCTCCGGTCGAAGATTGACAAGGATTTCGACAAGCCTTTGCTGAAAACCATTCGCGGCGCGGGCTATACGATCTCCGCTGACGATTAAAGATGCTGCGCCTGCTCCGGACCACCTCGTTCCGGTTTACGATTATCTACGTCTTTATTTTCGCGGGCGCCGTCGCGGCGCTCGGCGCTTATCTCTACCAGGCGACGTTCGGGGCCGCAGCGCAGCAGACCGACACGGCGATTGACGCCGAGATCACGTTGCTTGCCGAAATATTCGCCGCACAGCAGACCGCCGCATCCGGCGGCGGCGCATTGCGGCGCGCCATGCGCGAGCGCTCGGCGGCCCGCGGCGGCGGGCTTTATTTGTTGATCAGAGCGCCTTCGGGCGCAGTTCTCGCGGGCAATCTTTCGGCTTTGCCGCCAGAAGCTCTGTCTGCGGATGAAGGTTTTTTCAATTTCACCTATGACCGGCCGTTGAGCGATGTGGGCGGGGTCGATCCGACGCTGCCGATCGCCGGCGCTGCGGACGGCGCCGCCGCGACGGGCGACAGTATCGGGCCGTTCAGCGCGGTGGCGGCCTCGCCGACCGATGAGCGCGAGGGGCGCGGCAAAATCCTGCGCTTTCAGGCGTCAGCCGATGCGGAAAGTTTCTTCCTTGTTCTTGTCGCCCGCGATATCTCCGACCGCCAACAGCTGCGCGAGCGCCTGCGCGGCGTCATCGCACAGGCGGCGCTCGCCACCGTCTTGCTCGGCATTCTCATCGGGCTCTTGTTTGCGCGCACGCTCCTGCGCCGCGTTGATGCGGTCAACCGGACGGCGCGGGCTGTGCGTCGGGGCGATTTGACAAAACGTGTGGCGGCCTTCGGCGGCGGCGATGAGCTTGATAGTCTCGCCGTCAATCTGAACGCCATGCTCGACCAGATTGAGCGGCTGATGAGCGGCATGCGCGAGGTTTCCGATAACATCGCCCATGATCTGCGCTCGCCGCTGACCCGCATCCGCAACCGGCTGACCGACGCCATTGAAGCGGACGGCGAGGAAAAAGACCGCCTCCTGAAGGCGACCCTTGCCGACGCGGAACGGATGATCGGGACGTTCAACGCGCTGTTGTCGATCGCGCGAATCGAGTCGGGCGAGGGCGCGGGCGTGATGGAGCCCGTCGATGTTGTCGCCATCGCGGAAGAATTGGCCGAGCTTTATGAGCCGGCCGCCGAGGAAGCCGGCTTCGAGGTCGCGTTGGTTAGCCACCCGGCGCCGCCGGTCAAGGGCTCGCGCGCGCTGATCTCGCAGGCGGTGGCGAACATGCTCGACAATGCGCTCAAATACGCCGAAGGCGGCTCGCACATTGTGATCTCGGTCGGCCGGAACGCCGCCGGTGCGGTGGTCCTCAGCGTCGCGGATGACGGACCCGGCATCCCGAAACAGGATCGCCGCGCGGTCCTGCGCCGGTTTGTGCGTCTTGAGACGAGCCGGACGACGCCGGGCTCCGGGCTCGGGCTTAGTCTTGTCAGCGCGATCGCACGCGCCCACGGCGCCAAATTATCGCTCGAAGACGCGCAGCCCTCTGGCGATCTCGACGACGGCGCGCTGCGCGGCCTGAAGCTCTCGCTCGTCTTTCCGTCGTTCGATGGGCGGTAGGCTGATCAATCAGCTCAATAAAGCGAGATTGGCGACCGGATCATGCGGCGCCTTGTTGTGCTGACCGGCGAATCGGACTGCTCCCCCAGAACCCAGCAAAAACTTGATGATTTTGAAGAACAGCGCCTTGCCTCGCGGTGGAAATCAGTCCTTTTTCACAACAGGCCGTTCGGCGAAACGCTGATCGGCTGATGAAGGCGGAGCAATAATCCGCGCGTAACCATCGGGAACCAAAATCATGAGCAAAGCAGAATTCATCGCCAACGTCGCCGAAGCCGGCGACCTTTCCAACGCAGAAGCAAAACGCGTCGTTGAACTGGTCTTCGGGGAAATCGAAGCCGGCCTCAAGCGCAACAAAAAAGAAGGCAAGTACCAGATCGGCACCTTCGGCACCTTTACGATTACCAAGCGCGGCGCCCGCAAAGGACGCAATCCGCGCACTGGCGAGGAAATCAAAATCAAGGCGTCGCGCTCCTTGCGGTTCCGTCCATCATCCAATCTGAAAGACGCCGCCGGCTGCTGACGCGCGGTCGCCGTATTTTTTCAATAAAGAGCCGCTGGCCCGATAACGGCGAGCGGCTTTTTTGCGCCAGAAACGCCGATGCGCGTCCAATCGCGCAACGATAGCCCCATCAAATCCTCTGCGACGGCCTGATTGAATCCGCACGCCAATTGTCGTTGACTGTCGGTTATGGCGTCGCCGTTGCTTCAAAATCCGTCAACCGCCTGGCCGCTGCCCTACGATGCGGCGGCGGGTCGCCGTCTTGTTGACGCAGCGGCTGCGCATTTTCCAGCCGATCGTGAAGCCTTTTCATCGATCAGCGGGCTGATCGCCGGCATTGGCGGGTGTTCACCTTATCTTTCACGCCTGATCGCCGCTCAGGGAGATGCGATTGTCGGCGTGCTGACGACCCCGCTTCAACAGTCGATGGACGCCGCTTGTGCGATGGCGCTTTGCGATGACGAGCCCGGTCAAGGCGCATCGGGCGGGGAGAATGATCTCGACGATGCGATGGTCCGGCTTCGCCGCGCCAAGGCGCTTGCGGCGCTGACCGCCGCCCTCGGCGAAATCAGCGGCGCCTGGTCGGTTCTTGAGGCGGCAAAGGCGTTTTCAGGCTTTGCTGACGCCGCGCTTTCCGGCGCCATGCGCGCTGCGCTGCGCGCAGCCGAAGCGGACGGATTTTCACCCGCAGACCCTTCAGACCCGGAGGTCGCCTGCGGCGTCGCCATCCTCGCGATGGGCAAACTCGGCGGCGGCGAGGTCAATTACTCAAGCGATATCGACGTGATCGTTCTTTATGACCCGGACGCGCCCGCGCTCGCCGGCAATGCGCGCGCAATCGCGCTCAATGTCGCAAAACGCCTTGTGAAGATCATGGCTGCGCAAACGCGCGACGGCTATGTTTTCAGGACAGATCTGCGCCTTCGCCCAGATCCCGGCGCTTCGACGGCCGCCGTGTCGGTCGCCGCCGCCGAAGCCTATTATGAGGCCCACGGACAAAACTGGGAGCGCGCGGCGTTTATTCGCGCCCGTGCGGCGGCCGGCGACCGTTCCCTTGGCGAGGCGTTCCTTAAAACGCTGAGACCGTTTGTCTGGCGCAAATATCTCGATTTTGCCGCGCTTGAGGACATCCATTCAATCAAGCGCCAGGTGCATGCGTCAAAAGGCGGGGCGAGCATTGAATTTGCCGGCCATGATCTGAAGACCGGCGCCGGCGGCATCCGGGAGATTGAATTTTTCGCGCAAACGCAACAGCTGATCCTGGGCGGCAAGAACCCGGCGTTGCGCAGCCCCAATACGCCTGAGGCGCTGGCCTCATTATTGGCGTCCGGCGCTGTCGCCGCCGATCAGCATGATGACTTGATCGGCGCCTATCAGTTTTTGCGTCGCACTGAACACCGCCTTCAAATGATCAATGATCAACAGACCCATGCGATACCCGCGAACGCGGAAGGCGTCGAACGCCTCAGCGCTTTTCTCGGCTATCAACACGTCCGCGACTTTGAAGCTGATACTCGCCGGACGCTTGCCTGCGTGCATGATCATTTCGCCGATCTCTTCAATGAAGAAGAGCGTCTGTCGGCGATGGACGGCTCGCTTTCGTTTACCGGCGTCGATCATGACCCGCGCACGCTGGCGAGCCTGCGCGAGATGGGTTTTGAGCGTCCCGAAACGGTTAGCGATACGGTCCGGCGCTGGCATGCCGGGGGCTTGCGTGCAACGCGCACCACAAAAGCTCGTGAGTTATTGACCAGAATTACGCCGCGGCTTCTTGAGAGTTTGTCAAAATCCGCCTCGCCCGATGAAGCCTTCATCGCGCTTGATGCGTTCCTGTCGAAATTGCCGTCCGGCGTACAGATTTTTTCGTTGTTCGCAAACAGCCCCGAGATCTTCGACCGCCTGACGCGGATCGTGACGGTTGCGCCGGCGCTGGCGCGGCGGCTCGCCCAGCGGCGCCATCTCGTTGAGGCCGTTCTCGAGGCGAGCTGGCGGCGCAGCGCCGGCGAGAAAACCGAAGCACCGTTCCGTCATCTGATTATCAAGGAGGTTGCCGGCGCGCCCGATTTCGAGACGGCGTTGAATGCTGCGCGGCGGCTCGCCAATGATGAGAAATTCCTTATCGCCTCGCGGCTCGTCCTCGGCGATATCGATGCGCCCGCGGCGGCGGCGGCCTTCACCGATATTGCGGACGCGGTCATTACGGCGATTGCGCCGGCGGCGCGCGCAGAGATGGAGCGTCGGCACGGCGCTATTGACGGCGAGTTGGCGATCCTCGCCTTGGGCCGGCTTGGCGCCCGTCAAATGACGGCCGTTTCCGATATCGATCTGATTTTTGTTTATGATGCGCCTGACACTGGGTCCGGCGGGACTGTTTCAAATGGGGACAAGCCGCTGACCGCGAGCGTTTATTTCACCCGCCTCGTGCGCCGGCTTGTAACAGCGCTGACGGCCCCGACGCAGGAGGGCGCGCTTTACGACGTGGACATGCAACTGCGCCCCTCGGGCGGCGCCGGACCGGCGGCGGTCAGCAAGACGGCCTTTGAGGCCTATTTCGAAAAAGACGCCTGGACGTGGGAGGTGATGGCCCTCACCAAGGCGCGCATCGTCACAACTCTTGGATGCGGGCGCCATGCGCGCGCCGACGCTGCAGCGCCCGCGCCGGGGGGCGGCCTCGAAGACGCGCTCGCGGCGCGCGTTAACGCTATAATCGCTTGTTCCAGAGACGACACCGCGCTCGTCCGCGCTGTCCACGACATGCGATTGCGGCTTGCGGCGTCAAAACAGCCTTTGAGTGTATGGGACCTTAAAAACGCCGATGGCGGGCTGACCGATCTGGAGTTCATTTTGCAGTATTTCCATCTGCGACGGGGGGCGCTTGCAGACCCGGTCCATGGCGGGGACCCTGCCGGCGATCCTGTCGCCGACCCGGTCGGCCGGGCCGTCGGGGCC
This sequence comes from Pseudomonadota bacterium, assembly GCA_038531315.1. GTDB lineage: Bacteria > Pseudomonadota > Alphaproteobacteria > Caulobacterales > Parvularculaceae > JAJFFW01. The sequence goes on along the minus strand of JBCBBT010000001.1, from coordinate 116,240 downwards.
GACTTGCCGCCGGAGGATGTTGCATTGTTGCGCCGGGCCTGGCGGCTCTATCAGACCGTGATGCAGATCGCGCGGGCGGCCATTGGGGGCGTTTTTGAGCCGGCGGGAGCGGGACTTGCATTAAGCGATGTCATGAGCCAAGCCTGCTCATGCAGCGACGTCATTGAAGTTGAAAGAAAAATCGTGGAAACCGAGACGCTGGTCGCGGCCCTTTACGGGCGGGTCGTGCGTCAAAGGGCCGAACAATAGGAAGCGCTGAAAAGGCGTCCCTCCGTAAAGCCGACAGGGTTAAGCCACGAGGCGGCCCCGTTTTAAAACGGTTTTAAACGGGTTTTGGGACGGCGCGTTGGTTGCGGGAACATGAAACAACGCCGCCAATTTGATCTTGTCGTCTTCGGTGCGGAGCCTTCGGGCCTCGCGGCGGCGGCGTGCGCGGCGAAATCGGGGGCGCGCTGCGCTGTCATCAAAACCGGGCTTGAGCCGACCGAGGTCGCCAGCGCGCCGCATATTCCGAATTTCGTCTGGCGCCAGCTCGACCTTCAGGACACCGGATTGATTGTCGAACCCGTTAGCGCGCGCGTTTCGCTCTTTGAAGACGGCCGTTCGATCGCGACTTTCCCCGATCATCATCGCACGCGCGAGGCGTTGCTCGACAAGAGCCCGTCCGACGGCGCGCTGTGGATCGATTTCTCTGACGAGATGGCGCGCAAGCAGCGAAAAAACGACGAGACGCCGGCGACCATTTGCGACCGGCTGGCCGACGCTGAACGCCGACCGACGCTGGATAGCGCTGAGACTGATCCGCTTACCGATATTCTTGACGACTACTTTTTTGACGCCGATCTGAAAACCCATTTGTCGACCGTCGCCGGCATCGCCTTCGGGCTGAGCGGCGAAGAGCCGGGCTCCGGCCGCGCGCTCGCCTCGCTTTCCATGCGCGAAGCGTGGCCGGTCAAGAACGGCGATATCCTCGCGATGACCATGGAGCGCGTTTGCGAGCGCGCCGGCGTGGAGCGGTTTTCGTCAGCCGTACGCCGGATGGAGCGCGTCGATGCGCGCGCCATCGATATCGACTTTGAACTGGGCGACGATATCCGCACCCGCGCTTTGATGGCGTCATCGGCGCGCCTTGCCGTGATGGCGGGGCTGCCGCTTGCGGGCGACACGGCGGCGCTCGTCAATTTTGAAAACGCCGAGGCCTATGTCAGCGTCAAACTCGCTGATCAGCCCGTGCGTCCCGATGTCGACGGCGCCGGCGATAACACGGTATTTTTTATCGCCGAGTCGCCAGACGAAATCCGAGCCGCGCGCGATGCGGTCCTTGAGGGGCGCACGCCGGAAAATCCGCCGCTGACCTTTGAATTCTCGGAGAAGGAAATCATCGTCAGAACGCCCTATTGTCCGAAGTTGCTGGCCTCCGAAGACGGCCCGCGCGAATGGACCGGACAGGACCGTCAGGTCCTCGGCAAACAAATCGTCCAGCGCCTCGGTAAATATCTGAATGGCGCCCTGACAAATGTGCAGCGCACGGATGTTAAGATTCATGGCGCAAGCGAACTGGAGCCGGAACGCCGCATTGCGACGGAGGCGGTCGAACTGATGGCCCCGGAACCTGACCTTGACGAAATCGGCGCCGCAGCGCGCCTCGCGCTAAGGCTCGTCGCTGGTGAGTGATCCCGTGATTGAGGCCGCCATGCGCCCTGCGGCGCCGGGCGCGGACAACACCGATGGCGCGTCGCCGGCGCCGGGCCGGGGCGAGGCCGGCTATGCGCCGCGCATTGAAGGTGGGCTCGACGCCATCGTGGTCGGCGCAACGGTCGACGGCTTCGTCGCCGCCTGGCATCTGGCCAAAGCGGGTCTCAAAACCGTTCTGCTCGAAGCCGGCGCCGCGTCGCCCGTAAGGCGCGAATTCGCGCCGGGCTATTTTTCCGATGACGGCGAAATATTGGTCCGGACGCTTGATCCGGCGGTAATTGCGGACCTCGATCTTTATCGGCACGGACTTTCATTCGTTCAAAGACGGTTTGAAACCGTTTATTACTTTCCCGACGGATCGGCCCTGCGCCTCGACGGCGATCTCTATCAGGCCTATGAAGCGTTGTATGATTTCGATGAAGAAGAAGCGGATATCTTTCAGGCGTTTACGGAAGAAATTCTGGAGGCGGGTCGCGACCTGCGGCCCTTTTTAAAGGGCGAGGGCGCGGTCAAGCTGTCGAAACGGAGCGAAGCGTTCCTGAATAAATATGCGAGCGCATCCCTCGATCAGGTGGTCAGCGCTCGCTTCAAGAACGACTACATCAAAAGTCTCTTACTGGCCGAAGCCTCCTTGCAATCGGGATTGCGGCCCTCGGACCCCCACAGTTTTCTGGCGCTCGTCCGGCGCTGGGCCGGCGAGGCCGTCGGCTTGCAGGCCGGCGCCGCATTGCCGGCGGGGGGCTATGGGGGCGTGTTCGATGCGCTTCGCCGGGCGGCGCAGGCGGCGGGCGTTGAGTTTCGCGCCGGCGCGGACATCAACGCCGTGATCGTCGAGTGGGATAAGGCGGCCGGCGTCGCCATGGCCGACGGCAGTCAGGTTCGCGCGCCGGTCGTTGTGCATGCCTTGAACAGCAAGACCGCGTTCATGAACCATGTCGGGCCGCAACTAACGGACATCGAGTTTCAACGCGTCCTGTCGGCGCGCGCGACGAAAGCGGCGGCGGCCAAAGTGCATTTCGCGCTGAAAGGCACGCCGCGCGACGGCAAGACCCGTCTCAACCTGACGCGCCGGCTTGTGTATTGCCCCGACGCGCTGGCCTTGCGCAAAGCCTATCGTATGGCGCGCGACGGCGAGGCGTCATCGGAACTTTTGATGGAGCTCGTCTTCCCGAGCGTCTACGAGGAAGGATGGGCGCCGCCGAACGGCAATCTCGCCGCCGGCTGGCTGCATCCCGTGCCGTTTGAAGCCGAAAGCTCTGTCGCCATGCGCGGTCAGGTGCGCGCCGCTGCGATCAAAACGCTGGAGCGGATCGCGCCCGGCGCGCAAGAACGCCTTGAGGCTGTCGAAGTTCGCCTTGCGGACGATCTTGCGCAATCGAGCGGCCTTGCCCCGTCGACTTTTTCCGGCGCGCGCGGCGTCTTTGACGCGGTGACGCTGGCGCGCGCGGCGACCGGCGCCTCGGGCGTCGACGGCGTTTTCTTTTGCGGCCCTGAAGCGCAGATTGGCCCCGGCGTTAACGGCGCCGCGGGACGGAATGCGGGCCGGGCGGCGGTTCGTTACGCCCGCCGCGACGTTGCGCGAAACGAGTAAGGCGAGGCGCTCCGCACCATGATTTTCCCCGCACCCGACGCCGGCGCTTTTGAGCCGAAGCCGACCGCCCTTTTCGCTGCAACCGCTTCGGTGAGCGTCGCCAATAGCTGGACCTCGATCAATGGCTGGTCGGCGCCGCGCGTCTACACATCCGTTGAAGAAGAATATGCTGCGCTGACGAGCGAGGCTGCGATCGCCGATTTTGGTCCACTCTATCGTTACGTTGTGCGCGGCGCGGCGGCGAGCGATTTCCTGGTTCGCGTCACGACGGCGCCGGTGCGCAATCTTGAACTGGGTGAAAGCGCGCGCGGTCTTATTCTCAACGCCGACGGTTACGTGACCGATCTGATTGATGTTGCGCGCCTCGGCGCCGACATGCTTCTCCTGACTTGCGCCAAGCCCCATGCGCGCCGGCTTCAGCTGGCCGGCCGCGGCATGCAGGTCTCTATTGAAGATATCACCGGGCGCGTTGCGGCCCTTGCGATCATCGGCCCGAAGGCGCGCGATGCGGCGGCGACTGCGGGCGTCGATGCGGCGGGCGACGATCTGGCGGCGCAAACCGTGGTCAGGGGGATCGAAACAGCGGCGCGGCCGATCAATGTTGGCGTCCAGCCCGGTGTTGAGATTATTTATCCTTATGCGGAAGCCCTGATCCTGTGGGAGCGGGTTCGCCGCGCTGCGGCGCCGATCGCCGCCGGCGTAGACGCCATCGACATCCTGCGCATCGAAAGCGGCACACCGCGCACCGGCGTCGATTTTGTGGGCGCCGACGACATCGCCAAGCCGGACGCGCTGCGCACGCCTGAAGCGCTCGGCCTGCCGCATCTGGCGCCGCTGAACCGCGCCTGGTTCAACGGCCGGCGCGCCCTTGTCAAAAACGCCGTGGCTGCTGATCGCGAACTTGCCGTTCTCGCCATCAACGCCGATGACGCGCATGTCGGCGCCAGCGTTCTTTCCGGCGGTACGCCCGTCGGCCGCCTGACCTCCGCAGCGTTCTCGCCCCGCCTCCGGCGGGTCGTCGCCTTTGCCGATCTCGCCGCCGGCGCCGATAAAAAACCGCTCGAAGTCTCGACCATGACCACCGATTCCGGCCGTGTTCCCGCGGAAATCTTTGAAACCGCCGAAATGAGCCGCGCCACGGCGTTTCGCGCTGCACAAAAAGAAGCGACGGATTCCCGCCGCTGAGCCGTTAAAGGGGTGTTGGAACAGGTAAAAAAGGAATTTTCCATGAAAAAGAGCGTATTCACACTCGCGCTTGTCGCTGGCGGTCTCGTTACTTTTGCGGCGGCTGCGCAGGGGTTCAAAGCCTTCGACGCCGATCGCGACGGTCAGGTGACCGAGGCTGAACTCAACGCCTTCACCGTGCAATTGCTGGATCAAGCGGACGCGAATGGCGACGGCGCGCTCACCGAAGAGGAGATGCAGGCCTATCGCGAAAAACGCCGCACTGAAGCGCGCGCGCGCCGCAATCCTGATGTGAACGGCGACGGCGTTGTGACGCTGCAGGAGTGGCAGACGCGCGCGGAAAAACGGTTTGAAAATCTTGACCGCAATGGCGACGGCGTTCTGTCAGCAGAAGAAATGCCCGAGCGTAAACGCCGAGGCGGCCGCGGTCGGTAATTCCCACCGCAGCTTGTGGAAAGTCGAAGCGGCGCACCCTAATATCGCGGTGCGCCGCATCGATTGAAATTTTGCTACCGTCGCCGCTTTGTCAGGGGCGGCTGATCACGACGCCGGGCAAGTCACAATGGGCGAAAATGCGGATACGGACGACCATGAGCTTGTGCGCCGGGCCGGCGCCGGCGACAGGCTCGCCGCATCGGAATTGATCATACGGCATACGGATAAGGTGATGGGCCTTTGCTATCGCATGCTTGGAGAACGCGCAGCCGCGGAAGACGCGGTTCAGGAAACATTTCTGCGGTTGTGGAAGCATGCGCATAAGTGGCGCGATGAAGGGGCCAAAATTGAAACATGGCTCTATCGGGTTGCAAAAAACCTCTGCCTCGACCGCCTGCGGAAAACAGGGCGTGAGGTCGGCGAGGATGCGGCCCCGGAACAGGCCGATCACGCCGACGGCGCTGAACAGTCGATGATCAGGGCCGATCGGGCCCGCGCGGTTGAGGCGGCGTTGATGAGACTGCCCGAACGGCAACGGGCGGCGATCAGTCTTTGCCACTTTCAGGAGTTGTCGAACATCGAGGCGGCTGAAGTGATGAATGTAAGTGTTGAAGCCATGGAATCTCTCCTGTCGAGAGGGCGGCGCACCCTGAAGAAAGTGTTGAGCCCCCAGCGTGAGGAGTTGATGGAAGGAGGCCTGTCATGAACGAGCGTAAGAACCGGCCGGACGCCCCGGATCGCGACAATTCTGTGGGCGATGGAATGATGAGCGATAAGGCGCTTGACGCGCTCCTCAACACTGCGCCGGCGCCGGAAGCGAGCGATGCGCTGATGGCGCGTCTGCTTGAGGGTTATGATGACGCGGTTAATCCTGGCGGCGCGGTCCGTGAGGCCCCGCAAACACTCGCTGGATTATGGCGCATGCTGACGAAAGGATGGCTCGGCGTCGCGGCGCCGTCCGGCGCCGTTGCGGCGTTGAGCGCGGCGGGCTTTTTCGCTGGCGCCCTCAGTTTGAGCACGGCGCCGGCTGCCGCAGATGAGGAAGCGTTGCTCTACGCCGATGCGGCGATCGCGGCCTCGCTCGGGTTCAGCGAGGAGGGGGCTTTATGGGACGTGGAGTAATTATTCTTCTGGCGGTCTCGCTCGCAGCAAACGTTTTCGCCGGCGGTTTTTTCGTCGGCAGGATCGTCGCGGAGAAACCGGCTGTCGTCGACGCCAAGCCCCCCAAGTCCCCCGAGCGCGATCATGAACGGCGTTCGATGCGTCGGCTGCTGCGCGGCGAAAATGACGGGTTCGGAAATTTGGCGGTGGCGGCGCCTGAAACGCGCGCGGTCTTTCGCGACGTCTTTATTGAGGCCCGCGAGGAGGCGCGCCTGATGCAGCGCGAGGTCCGTGCGGCGCGGAGTGCGTTACGCGAAGCGCTGGCCAAAGAGCCCTGGGACCGTGCCGCCGTTGGTGCTGCGGCGGCCGACGTCGCCGCCGCGCAGCAGCGCCAACGTGATTTCTATGCCGAAAAGCTGATCGACGCATTCCAATCCTTGACGCCCGAACAACGCGCGACGTTGTTACAGGCGCAACAGGAGGATTTTGAAAGGCGGCGGCGCCAACGCAGACAAGAGCGTCAACAAGAGCGAAAACGCGAACGCGGAGAGCCGCGCAGATAATTTAAAATTCCGTGTGCTGTCTTTTACTCGGCGGCTTGCGAGGCTGTCCGCGCGGTGGGCTTCCGGGTGGCGGCGCGTGGGGGGCGCGGCGCTGATTTTCCGGACGCTTTGTTTGCCGACGCCTCGCGCGCCGTATTGAGCGACGGGTGCGTCAGGATTTGCGCTTCGGGACCGATAAAGTGCGGCAGGCGCACGGTGGCGCCGGACCGCCGCGGGAAGGTGGCGCAAGCGACAGTCCCGCGCCCTTCCTGACTTGCGATGGCGAGGATGCCGCTTTGCAGCTCCATCAGCGATTTGGAGAGCGCAAGACCTAGCCCGGACCCGGTGCGTGTTTTGGAGGCGTAGGATTCGCTGACTTCAAACGGCGCGCCCAGCTTTTTCAGGTTTTCAGGCGCAATGCCCGTCCCGCTGTCGGCAACGATGACCGTGACGCCGTCGAGGTCGGCTTGCGCCGTCAGCGTGACCTCGCCGTTCTCGCCGGTAAATTTCACCGCGTTCGATAGCAGATTGAGCACGACTTGTTTGATCGCGCGCGCATCGGCCCATACGGCCGGCGCGTGGGCGACAGACAGAGTAAGGTCGATGCCGGCGTCTTTGGCGCGCTTGGCGACAAGGCGCGCGGATTCCGCGAGGACCCGTTCAAGGTCGACCTTCGATGGTTCGAGATGCAGCTTGCCGGCCTCGATTTTCGACATATCGAGAATATCGTCGATCAGTTCCAGAAGATGCTGGCCGCTCGCCAGAATATCGCTGACATATTCCTTGTACTTCTCATCGCCGAGGGGGCCGTAGAGCTCCGATTGCATGATCTCGGAAAAGCCATTGATGGCGTTCAGCGGCGTGCGGAGTTCATGGCTCATATTGGCGAGAAACTCGCTTTTCGAGCGGCTGGCCTCTTCGGCGCGATGTTTTTCGTGTTCGTATTTTTCCATTGTCTCCGACAGCGTCCGGCGTGAGGACTGAAGGTCGGCGACAGCGTCCTGAAGGATGCGTTCCTTGCGTTTCTGGGCGCGGGCCCGGCGCTTCATATCGGTGACGTTGCTGGCGATACAAACGAGGCCGCCTTCGGCGGTGCGCCGGCGCGAAATCTGAAGCCAGCGATCGCCTTTGAGCGCAACCTCGACCGATTGCTCGTCGAGCGGCGCGTGGGGGCCGAAATATTGCGTGATGACCATGCCGCCGGCTTTTGCTTTCTTTGCGACTTCTTCGGCTGAAAGGCCATGCGCGAGGGCGCCGGCGGGGAGTTTGAAGATCGATGCAAATCGACGGTTCCAGGCGGCGAGACGGCCTTGTGCGTCCCACAAGACAAACGCTTCGGGGATGCATTCGATGGCGTCCTTGAGGCGCGCTTCTGCGATCGCCGCGCCGGCGCTGATCGACGGCGCCCCGCTGAGATCGATCGCAACGCCGGCCCGCGCGCCGCGCGCGCGTCCGGGCGAGGCGGCGGCGGTCCGCACATAAACCCGCGACCAGGCGCCGTCCGGGCGGCGCAGTCTGACGGCGCCTTCGGTGACGCCCGATGTATCCCCGGTGAAGATCGCCAGCGCATCGCGCAGATCATTGGGATGAATGAGCGCTGATAATTCACGCAGCGTAAATTGTCGGTCGCGCGGCCCAAGGCCCAGCGGCTCCAGCAATGCGCGCGTCAGCATGACCGTCCGGGCTGCGCTGTCATATCGCCATGCGCAACAACGCCCCGCGGCGAGCGCGCCGTCGACTGTGGAGAGCGCCTGAAGCGCACCGGCGGCGCGCGCCGCGGTTTTACTTTGCTGGACGAAAGCCGCCAGCAACGAGCCGGTGACGAGCGCGATCGCGGCGGCGATCAGCACATAGGCGAGCCAAAGCGGCGTACGCTGATAAATATCTTTCGCCGGTGCCGCCGCAAGCACCGCGCCGCCTTGATCAAGAGGTCGCCAGGCCATCTGGGCTGAAAGATCGCCGAGGCTCATGACGGTCTGACCGCGACGGTTCAGCGGCAAGGACCGCGCGGCGGCGGCGTCCAGAAAAACTTTTTTCGCCGCCCCATAAGAAGCAAGGACGTCGCCGTTTGACGACAAATGATAAAGCGCCGCGGCGCCGCCAGGGTGGCACCTTGCAAAAGCCTCACCCGCCGAGCCGCCCGTCACCGCAGCGATATCGAGCGCCCCGGCGCAATCGCTCGCCGCCTGGGCGACGCGCAATTCGGTTTCAACGCGCCGCGCTTGCGCCTCGTCCTGCAGCTTGAACGTCAACAACGCGCCGATCGCCAAAACAAAGAGCCCGGTCAAAACGGCGAGGCGTCTTGCGGAAAGCGCGGCGACCGGTCCGGAAAGGCCGGAGCGGTCCTGCCGGGCGTTCGCGGCGGGGGTTGATAGCGTGATCGGACGGGCCGGCGCGCCGCGGCCGGCGGGGGGGCGCGCTTGCCGGCTTTTTGATGCGGCTGCATGCGCGGCGGCTGCGTTCTTGCCTTGTGATGTCGTCGCCATCTTGTCTGCCGCTGCGCGGATGAGTGCCGCTTTGGACTATTTTTTTAAGTCAGGGTGATCCGCTTCAATCGCGGCGTTTACGATTTGGAAACTATTCCTATTCGCGCGCGCGTGTCACGCGCGAATCGGTTGCGCCGGCGTCTTCTGCGCGCATTGATTGCGGTCGCGCGTTCCGTTCAGCGGTTCATTAATTTTTCAACAGGCGCGTCGCCATCTCGTAAACGTTGGACGAGAGGGGTTTGGCGGCCGCGATGTCTTCAAGCGCCTGTTTGGCGAGCGCCTGGCGCGCGGGCTCCAGTTTGCGCCAGTTTTCCACAAGCGTGATGAGCCGCGCGGCGAGCTGCGGGTTTTTCTCATCGATCAGGAGGATTTGCTCTGCGAAAAACCGGTAGCCGGCGCCGTCGGCGCTGTGGAAAGATTTCAGGTTCTCGCGGCCGAAGACCCCGATGAGCGCCCTGACTTTGTTGGGGTTTGTGCTGTCATAGGCCTCGTGGCGCAACAATGCCCTGATGTCTTCGAGCGCGTCCGGCGCCGGCGACAGCGCACGCCAGGCGAGCCATTTGTTCACGACCAGCGGGTCGGTGCGCCATTTTTGGTAAAAATTTTCAAGCGCTTCTTCTCGCGCCGCACCGTCGGACAGCGCGAGCGCCGCGGTCGCCGCGGCTTCGTCGGTCATGTTGCGGGCCTCGCGCGCCTGGCGCTCGGCGATCTCGCTGTCGCCGCCCGCGACAAGCAGCGCAAGGCAGGCGTTTTTAAGCGCGCGCGGTCCCGCCTGATCCGCTGCAGGGCTGTAGGGCGCGTCTGAAGCCATGCGGTGATAGGCGTCGTGCAAGGGCCCCGAAAGGGCGCCGGCGACCGCTGCGCGCACCGCGGCGCGGCCGTCGACGATTTGGTCGGGGTCGATAACATCGCAATATTGCGCAAGGTCCGACGCCGTCGGCCCGCGCAGCAATTCCGCCGCCAGCGCGGGATCGGCGTTATCGTCGCCGCCGGAGAGCGCAGCGCCCAGCGCCTCAGCGAATTGCGCGATGGTGTCGTCAAGCGCCTCAATCTCAATAACGCCGCCGCGCGCCAGCGACAGGTCCCGCCACAAATTAAATGTGACCGACCACTGATTAAAGCGGTCGCGGTCGTGGGCCATCAAGGTCAGCCTGTCGGCGACGGATTGTTCGTAGTCGAGCGTCACCGGCGCTGAAAATCCTTGCAGGAAGGAAAGCACCGGCCGCTCGCCTTGCTGTTTCAGCGTCAGCGGCTGGGCGGTCTCGGTCAACTCGATGAGCCCCTCGTCGATCAGTGCGCCGCTGTCAGCGCCATAGGCCGCCCATTTGATCGGAATATGGCGGGCTGCTTTTTCCGCTTCGCCCGCTGTCGGCGGCGTCTTCTGTGTTAGGAAGATCGCGCCATCTGGCTCGTGCGTCACGGCGATGCGCGGTCTGCCGGCGCTTTCGTACCATCGGCGGAACTGCGTCAGATCCCTGCCGCTCGCGTCTTCCATCGCTTTGACGAAATCCTCAACCGTCGCCGCCGTGCCGTCATGGCGATCAAAATAGAGGTCGCTGCCGGCGCGAAAGGCCTCCTCGCCGAGGAGGTTTTTCAACATGCGCGCAAGTTCCGCGCCCTTGTCGTAAACCGTCGCCGTATAGAAATTGTCGATCGTGATGTAGCGATCCGGGCGCGGCGGATGGGCAAGCGGGCCGTCGTCTTCAGGGAATTGTCCGGACCATAAGCGGCGGACATCCTTGATGCGCTGGACCGGCCGCGAGCGCATATCGGCTGAAAACTCCTGATCCCTGAAGACGGTGAAACCTTCTTTCAGGCAGAGCTGAAACCAGTCGCGGCAAGTGACGCGATTGCCCGACCAATTGTGAAAATATTCGTGCGCGACAATCGACTCGATGATCTCGTAATCCTGATCCGTCGCCGTCTGCGGGCTGGCGAGAACATATGCAGAATTGAATATGTTCAGGCCTTTGTTTTCCATCGCGCCGAAATTGAAGTGATCGACCGCGACGATCATGAAGATGTCGAGATCGTATTCGCGCCCGAATGTCTCCTCGTCCCAGCGCATCGCGCGCTTCAGCGAATCAATCGTGTAGCCGCATTTGTCTTTGTTCTGATGCTGAACGTAAATCCTGATGGCGACCGCGCGGCCCGATGCGGTGGTGAAGGCGTCTTCAACGCAGGCGAGATCACCGCCGACCAGTGCAAACAGATAGGACGGCTTCGGGTGCGGGTCCTCCCAGCGTTTGACATGGCGCCCGTTCGGGGCGTCTTCGGCGCCGACAGGATTGCCGTTGGCGAGCAGCACGGGATACGCCTCGCGGTCGGCTTCGATGGCGACGGTGTATTTCGACAGAACATCCGGCCGATCGAGAAAATAGGTGATCCGCCGGAACCCTTCGGCCTCGCATTGGGTGCAGAACATGCCGTTCGACAGATAGAGCCCGGACAGGGCGGTATTGGCTTCCGGCGCGCAGGCGGTCTCGATTTCGAGCGTGAAAGTTTCCGGCAAACCCTTGAGCGTCAAGGAATTTTCATCGGCGACTATACAATCTGTAGGAAACTTTTCCCCGTCTACTCTGACAGCCCTAAGATCGAGATCGACGCCATTGAGGACGAGCGGCGCATCTGACGGAACACCGTCGCCGCGACGAACGGCCAGGCGCGAGGTCACGATTGTTTGTTTTGGATCGAGGGAGAAATAAAGATCAACAGTATCGATCAGGAAAGGCGGCGGCGTGTAGTCGGCGAGGCGAACGGTTTCTGGCGCGTCTTTCTTCGGCGCAGTGATGGCGGCGTCACGGTTGTCCATGGTCGATCCTCTTTTGACGGGCCAGATGTGGCGCGGCCTCAACTGGAAGTAAAGAAGGGGCCGGCGGCAAAGAAGACGCGGGCGGTAAAGCCGGCTTGGTTTCGCGGGGCGTGCGGCTTAATGGAGAACCGATGAGACATTTTTTGAACACCAAAGACTGGTCGCGCGCCGAGTTGCAGGCGATGCTCGACGATGCGCAGGCCTTGAAGAACAGCCCCCATGGCGACGCCCTGAAGGGCAAAACCGTCGCGCTGTTGTTTTTGAATAACTCGCTGCGCACGCGTACGTCGTTTGACGTCGGCGCGAAACAACTCGGGGGGCATGCGGTGGTTTTGTCGCCGTCCGGCGGGATGTGGCCGCTTGAGTTCGAAGACGGCGTCGTCATGGACGGCGAGGCGGAGGAGCACGTCAAAGAAGCGGCGAAAGTTCTGTCGCGCTATTGCGACATGATCGGCATTCGCGCCTTTCCGAAATTCGTCGACTGGCGCGAAGACCGCAAGGACAAGATTTTGAACGCCTTTGCGCAATATGCCGACGTGCCGGTGATCAACATGGAAACGATCACCCATCCTTGCCAGGAGATGGCGCATATCATGGCCTTGCAGGAACGTCTCGGCGCGCTTGACGGCAAGAAATTCGTTTTGACATGGACCTATCACCCCAAGCCGCTCAATACGGCGGTCGCCAATTCCGCTTTGATGATCGCGGCGAAATTCGGCATGGCCCCGACGCTTCTTTGCCCGACGGAGGATTACGTTCTCGATGATCGCTATATCGAACAGGCCTCAAAAGACGCTGGCGAGAACGGTCAGGCGCTGACGATTTCTCATGATATCGAAGAAGCCTATGAGGGCGCCGATGTCGTTTACGCCAAAAGCTGGGGCGCATTACCTTTTTTTGGAAACTGGGAGCCGGAAAAAGGCATCCGCGATCGCTATAAACACTTCATCGTCGATGAGGAGAAAATGGCGCATACGAATAATGCGCTGGTCTCTCACTGCCTGCCCATGCGCCGGAATGTAAAGATCACCGACGCCGTTTTCGACAGCCCGCAATGCATCGCCTATGAGGAGGCGGAAAACCGGTTGCACGTCCAAAAGGCGATCATGAAGGCGTTGGTGTGACTGTTTCGCCAGAAGGCTTTCAACTTGAATTCGCGTTGCCGATTATAATCAGTGCAGTAGCATTACTGATTTCTGGTGTTTCGCTTGGTTGGAATATTGATCGCGATGTTGCTCTTAAGCCAAAAGCAAAGTTAAGCATTTCAAAGCGGAAGATCTTTGATGGGAACAAAAGTATTGGGCCGTTCCTGAACATCTCCGCGACAAATCACGGTTCGGGAAGCTTTCAACTGGACATGACCCAAGTGAGACGGACGTCATGGTGGAGGAGGGTTTTCCGAAAAGAAGAGTATGGTTCTGCATTGCATCTGACTGACAATGTTTTATTCGGGCAATTGCCTCGAAAGCTCGAAGCCGGTGAAAAGGTTGATCTGTTCTATCCGTGGAAAGAGAATTTATTTCTACAAACCAAGCCTACTCACATTGGTGTCTCTGAACCTTTTGGCCGTATGGATTGGACTCCTAGGCGCTATTTCAATCAGACTTTGAAACAATGGGAAGAAGACTTTCGTGGTGAAATACGCAATCAAGGCTGACTTGGCGGCATTTTTCGGAACTGCCTCATGTACGGGGCGCGCCCTGTTGGCGACCGATGACAGACATTTGGACTCTCCAAGATTTGCTACTTGTAAATGATGAAAATTGGTGCACTATTGCGCAACAATGATGCAAAGTGGATCGGAAGTGAACGATATGACAGTCAGAAAGAGCATCTCTTTCACGGAGCAGCATGACGAATGGGTCAAGGCGCAGGTGGCCTCGGGGCAGTACAACTCCGAAAGCGAGGTCATCCGTGAATTAATCCGCGAACGGGTCATGCGCGAGGGCGCCGGCGACGACTGGCTGCGATCTGAAATCTCTCGTGGCCTTGAAAGCGGCGTCAGCGAGCGTTCGGCTGAAGATGTGCGCCGGGCTGAAAAGGAGAGCCTTGCACGCTGATGGTCGATTATCGGTTGAGCCGAGCCGCCGATGAAGATCTCGCGCGGCTTTATCGCCATGGCTATGAAAGACATGGAGAAGAGCAGGCGGATGCATATTATGACGGTTTGCTCGAACGCTTCAATCGTATCGCGGCGAGACCTGAGATGTATCCGGTAATGACAGGGCTCGACAAACGTCTCAGGCGATCCGTATACGGCGTGCATGCGATCTACTACATGCAGGAACCGGAAAGCGTTTTGATTGTTCGCGTTCTCGGGCGCGAAGATCGTGAACGCGCACTGAAGAAAACCCAATGACCCCCAACCGCCACACCCGCGAGACCATCGTCCAGCTCCTGTCCAACATGTCGGACGGCAAGGAGATTCGCTCCTATCTCCAGCGGTTTGCGCAAGTCGATCAGTCGCGCTTTGCGGTGATCAAGATCGGCGGCGCGATCCTCGCTGAGCAGCTGGAGGAAACCGCCGCGGCGCTCGCCTTTCTGCATACGGTGGGCCTGACGCCGATTGTCCTGCATGGCGGCGGTCCGCAGCTGGACGCCGCGCTCAGCGCTGCAGCGATCGAGACGCCGAAGATTGACGGGTTGCGCGTCACCGACGCGCAGACCCTCGACATCGCGCGGCGGGTTTTTGTCGGTGAAAACATCAAGCTTGTCGAAGCGGTGCGCCGGCAGGGCGTCTCGGCGCATTCGATCAGCGCCGGCGTGATCGACGCCGATTATCTCGATAAGGATAAATACGGATTTGTTGGTGAGCCGAGCGCCATCAATCTTGATATCATCCGGTCGATCGTCGCGTCCGGCGCCATTCCGGTGCTGACCTGCCTCGGCGTCGCCAGCGGCGGTCAGCTGGTCAACGTCAATGCGGACGCCGCCACGCGCGCGTTGGTGCATGCATTGCAGCCGCTGAAGATCATCTTTCTAACCGGCGTCGGGGCACTCCTCGGCGAGGACGGCGCGCCGATCCATTCGATTAATCTCGCCTCCGACTACGACCATCTCATGGGGCAGGCCCATGTCCATTCGGGCATGAAGTTGAAAATTCAGGAAATCAAATGCCTGCTTGATGATGCGCCGCTGAGCTCATCGGTGTCGATCACCAATCCGGCGGGGCTGATCAAGGAGCTGTTCACCCATGGCGGCGCCGGGACGCTGGTCCGCAAGGGGGAGCTGATCGACGCCGTTGCGCAGAAATCCGATCTGGATGCGGATAAAACCTGCGCGCTGGTCGAGGCCGCGTTCGAGCGCCCCTTGCGCGCCGACTGGTGGAACGATTTCCAGCTAAAACAGGCCTTCATGTCGGAAAGCTATCGCGCCGGCGCCCTCATCACGATGCTTGGCGATGTCGCCTATCTCGACAAATTCGCCGTTATCGATGAGGCGCGGGGCGAGGGGCTGGCGCGTACGGTCTGGCGGCGCATGGCCTCTGAGGTCGAAACGCTCTATTGGCGATCGCGCACCGCCAACGGCTTCAACGGCTTTTACGCCGATGTCGCCGATGGTTGCGTCAAGCGCGGACCGTGGACGATCTTCTGGTATGGCGACAATGATTTCGATCGCATAAATAAAAGAGTGTCGGCGATCGCCGCATTGCCGGACAGTTTTCAGGATTAGCGGTCAAAGGGCGACCTTATGAGCGAGCCTTATTTAATTGGCGTCATTGGCGCACGCGGGCACACCGGCAAGGAACTCATGCGCCTGATCGGCGGACATCCGGAGCTGATGCTGGCCTATGCGTCGTCGCGCGAACTGGCCGGTCGGCGCGTTGATGAAATCACGCCCGATCTCCACGATGATGTCACGTTCGAGGCGATGGACCCGCAAATCGCCGCGCCGCGCCGCGCTGATGCGGTTATCCTCGCCCTGCCGGACGGCGCTTCGGCGCCCTATGTGGATGCTTTCGACAAAACCGCGTCGCACCGCATTCTGATCGACCTGTCAGCAGACAGACGGTTCGACGATGGTTGGGCGTACGGATTGCCGGAGTTGCACCGTGAAAAAATCCGCGGCGCCAGGCGGATCGCTAATCCTGGCTGTTATGCGACAGCCATGCAGCTTGCGCTTGCGCCGGCGGCGCCGGTTCTCGCGGGGGCGCCGAGCGTCTTTGGCGTATCCGGCTATTCCGGGGCAGGGACGACGCCCAATCCCCGCAACGATGTTGAGGCGCTGGCCGAGAGCCTTATTCCCTATGCGTTGACCGGCCACAAACATGAACGCGAGGCGTCCCGCCATCTTGGTGTCGATGTTCGCTTCAGCCCGCATGTGCATCCGGCCTTCCGTGGGCTGACCGTCACGGCGCATATGCCGCTGGCGACGAAATTCGACCGCGATCAGTTTCGCGCGCTTTACGCTGATCGTTATGGCGGCGAGCTGCTTGTTAAGCTCGTTGAAGACGCCCCTGCGCTGAAAGACGGGGCCCATCAGAACGGGATTCTCGTCGGCGGGTTTTCACTGAGTGAGGACGGGCGCCACGGCGTTGTGGTCGCCGCCGAAGACAATTTGTTAAAGGGCGCGGCCGTTCAGGCGATCCAAAATCTCAATCTGGCGCTCGGCCTGCCGGAGATGCTGGGCCTTGAAGCGTGACCCGCGCGAGATTTTTGCCGCGCGACATTGGGATTGGCTGAGGCGGCGCGCCGGCAGCGCAGTCCGACGGTGCGGCCTGTGACCCGCGTCGCGGTTTCGGCGCGTACTCTGACGCATATGAGACCGCGCGCCGGACACCGGGGGCGGCGCACAAACCGACGACGGAGCGATCATGGCGAGCGCGGAAACCGATTTTCTCGTACAGGCGGCGACCTATTTAGGCGCCGCCGCCATTGCGGTTCCGGTTTTTAATCGCTTCAAACTCGGATCGATCCTTGGCTACCTCGCCGCCGGCCTTGTCGTCGGCCCGCACGGTCTTGGGCTGATGGCCATGGAAGAAGACGTTTTCCATGTCGCCGAGCTCGGTGTTGTCCTGTTCTTGTTTATCATCGGCTTGGAACTGTCCTTATCGAGACTATGGTCGCTCCGCCGCGATATCTTCGGTCTCGGTGCGAGCCAGATGGCGATCACCGGGGGCGTTATCGGCGCCATTTTTTATTTTGCCGACGTCATGGATGGCCCGGCTGCGGTCATCGCCGGCTTTTCACTCGCATTTTCCTCGACGGCGTTCGCGTTGCAGCTTCTAAAAGACCGGGGCGAACTCAACAGCGCCCATGGGGCGCGCGCGTTTCCGGTGCTGTTGTTTCAGGATGTTGCGGTCATTCCCTTGCTCGCTGTCATCCCGTTTGTCGCGGGCGCAGGCGAAAGCGCGCTCGGGCTTAATGATGCGCTGAAGATGGTCGGCGTCATCGCGATGCTTGTCCTCGTCGGTCGCTATGCGCTGAACCCCGTTTTTCGTATCGTCGCCGGCTCCGGCTCGCGCGAGGCCTTCGCCGCAACCGCGCTCTTTGTCGTGGCGGCGACCGCGCTCGCGGTTTCCTGGGCGGGATTGTCGATGGCGCTGGGCGCGTTTCTCGCAGGGGTCTTGTTGGCGGAGTCTTCCTATCGCCATCAGATCGAGACCGATATCGAGCCGATCCGCGGTCTCCTGCTTGGCCTGTTTTTCATTATGATCGGCATGCGGCTCGATTTGCCGGCGATCTTTGCAGCCTGGCAGATCGTGATTTTTGGCGCTCTCGGGCTCGTCCTGTTGAAGGCGGCGATCTTGTTTCTTTTAGCGCGCGCCTTTGGCGCCGCGCCCGTCGACGCCATCAGGACCGGCGCCGTTCTTTCCCAGGGCGGCGAGTTCGCTTTTGTGGTCGTCAGTCTCGGCGTTGGCTCGGCGCTCTTCACCAATGGCGAGGCGACATTGATCTCCGCGATCGTGACGCTCTCCATGATGATGACGCCGATTGCGATGATGGCGACCGAAAAACTGAAAGCGCCCCAGAGCGAAGACGGCGGCGCAATGGAAGGCCCGCCCGGCCATGAAGGGCGCGTGATCATCGCCGGCTTCGGCCGCATGGGACAGATTATCTCTCAGGTGCTTCAAAACTCCGGCGTGAAGATTACCGCGATTGACCGCGACCCTGCGCATATTCGCAATGCGGAGCAATTTGGCTTTAAAGTCTATTTTGGCGACGCCTCCCGGCTCGACGTCCTCGAGACCGCCGGCGCAAAGTCTTCAAAAGCGATTATTCTGTGTATGGACGATCAGGCGTCGGTCAACGCCGCGATTGTGTCGTTGCGCGAGATCTGTCCCAAAGTGCCGATCCTCGCGGTCGCCCATGATCGCCTGCACGAAATGGAGATGAACCCGCTCGGCGCTGACGTCATCATCCGCGAAACACTGGAATCAAGCCTCGTCATTGCTCGCAAAACGCTGTCGCGGCTCGGTTATGGCGATACCGCGATCAGCGATATCATCCAGGAGTTTCGGCTGCGCGATCGCGAACGCCTACTCGCGCAAGTCGATAGCGGCGCGCAAGCGGGCCTTCACCTGCTGCACGAGCCGTTCGCGATCATGAACGAAGAAAAGTCGTCGCAATAAAGACCGATCAGTCGATCGGGCGAAACACCAGCGTCAACACGACGCCGATTACGCCCGTGATCGCCCATAACGGCAGACCGAGCATGGTGGCGAGCGCCTTGGCGACGCCGCCGGGCGCCGCACTCGCGATCGCCGCGCCGTCCGCCCCGAACAGCGCCATGATGTCGGCGGTCGACCGCACCACCGGCGCGCCGGTCTCCAGTGACGTCACCGCATCCGCGCCAAGCAGCGCGATGGCGAGCGACACAAGCAACCACGCAATAAATCTGAAAGCCGCCATAGTCGTCCGATCCCCTTTACTAGCCCCTTACGCACATCCGAAGACCGACCGTTGATCGCTCGTGCCTCCGACAAGGCATGCTACCCCCATATCACCGCCCCTGCAATCGCCGCGCCGCAACAGCGAGCGGCCCGCCCAGCGCCGCCCGGGCCTTGATTTCCGGGGCGCGCGTGGTGTACACGCACGCGCTCACACCACGGTATGGACAGGTGGCCGAGTGGTCGAAGGCGCACGCCTGGAACGCGTGTAGGCGGGCAACCGTCTCGAGGGTTCGAATCCCTCTCTGTCCGCCACTCTATATATCTCGCGACAGATCGCTTCGCGATCGTCTCCGATGGGGCGCCCTGACCGGGGCGGTGCGCGGTCGCGCTTGCGAACCCTGCGGGTTCGAAGTTGATCCATTCTTCTCCGCCACTTGCGATTCATTCATGCAAATCTCCTGTAAGATGTTGAAAGGTGTTTGACGTCAGCCGTTGTAGAACAAAAGGTGCGTTAATTTGATTGGAGTTTTTCTGGTTCATTTCTTGGCTTGAAAAGGCGTTAGAGATGGGCCGCAAAGAAGAAATGATTGAGAGTGGTGAACGCCATGTGCGTTCTATTTGCCGTGCGACGCGCCGGAAATATTCGACAGAAGACCGGATCGGAATTGTGTTGTCTGGCTTGCGCGGTGAGCATTCTATTACCGAGTTATGCTGTCGCGAGAATATTGCACAGAGTTTGTATTCGAGCTGGTCGAAGGAATTTCTGGAAGCCGGAAAGAAACGGCTGGCTGGCGATGCAGACCGTCAGGCGTCTTCAGGTGACGTCAAACAGGGAGCGCTCCCGCGACTCATGAAACAATCAACAACAACAAACGCGTCGCGGGAACCATGTGCAAACCATGCGCAAAATGGCGCCATCGGCGGCGAAGGGGGCGCCAATTTGGCGCCAAAAAAACAGTGTGCGGACAAGGTGTTAAGGGCATCCATGCACCGTCCGGCAATTGCCGGACGCCGTTTCGCTTTATCTTGCTTTTCCTCTGTAAGCGTCAATCGATGCAATCCTAAGCCAAGAAACAAACCTCACCTTCGCCCAAAAATTGAGCGTTTTCGAATCTTCTGATTTCTAAAATTTCCACTATTCCGTAGAAGCCTCGTGCTTTCAGAAGCCCCGCGACGCCAGTCAATTCAACATAATGTTGAGTACAATTTATGTCTTCTTCCGTGCCTTCAAACCCCAAAATCCGGTCCGGAGATGTGTCATACACGAACACTGAGTTCTCAAAATAATTTGATTCATCTGCCTCCTGCTTGCTCGGATAGACGATAAGATCACGCCCTGCAGGAGCCAAATATCCTCGCACTACAACCTTCTTCGAGTCGTATTGTTCTGGATTATCTGCAAACTTGGCTGCCGTAATCGGCTGAGCAGACACAGATCGATTATCCGCATAGATACGTGCTTGGCAGCCCAGAATAAACAGCGAAACGACTATCGAAATCATCCATTTTGTCATCTAATTTCTCCGAAATTCCGCCTACGGAGGCACTCCAAAAATATAAACCCTTTGAAGCGTAACTACCACCAAGGACTTTCATTCTGAATGCGGGACCAGAAGGGGGCGCCTCAGTCGCCGTCATAATAGGCATGCTGCTGGGTCTGCTCATTGAAATAGCGGCGCGCGCCGTCGGCGTTGTAGAAATAGCCTGCGATCTGCGCCCCGCCAGCAGACGCGAACACCTTATTGAGGCGGTTTTCAGCGTCGTACTCATAGGCCTGGCCGCGATGGTCCGTGGTCATGTTGCCGCCCGTCGGCGAAGGCCGACAGGCATATATTAGCGTGCGCGCCTTCGCGCGCGGGCTTTGTCATACGCAGGGGCCGCGCCCTTGATGTTGGTATACTGATTGAGCGCGTTCACCGCATAAGTGTCGGTCACGAGCCCTGAGGCCGCCGGGCCCCAGTGCAGGAACGGATCGGAGACGGTCTTCGACAGGAGCTGCCCGTCAAACGGAGCCCCAACCCCGTTTGACCATTATAGACATAATGCCAGGCCATCTCAGGCGTAGCGGGCCCGCCCGGCAGGTCCCAGTCATGATCGGTCAGATCCCCGCGCGCCGTGTAATCGTAGTCGGAGCGCGTCCCGTTGGCGTAGATGAGGGCCTTGCGCCGGGAGAGGGGATCGTAGGTCAGCGTCGCAAAGGCGGCGGGGCTTGATCCCCCATTTGATCCATTGTCGTCATAGGCCCCGGTGACGCGATTGAGAGCGTCATAGGTGAAAGACAGCCGATAGCCGTCAGGATGGGTGAGGCCAGCGACATTGCCCGCCGCGTCATAGGCGTAGGAGACGGTGGGCTCGCCGGCGAACGGCGCCGACAGCCGATGGCCCTTGGTCAGAAGCCGGCCCGCCTTGTCATAGGCGTAGACCTGCATGACATAGGCGTGCAGGCCTGAGACCATGCGCCCCGTCTTGTCATAGGCGAACTTATGCGTCGCCGTGGAGGCCCCGTCGGCCGCAAACGTTCCGGGCACGGTGCGCTCGGTCTGGCGATTGAGCGCGTCGAACACGGAGGTCACCACCCGCCCGTCGCGCTTCAGCGTCGCCGTCACATTGGCGTTGGCGTCAGACGGTTATGATTGCCGTCCTCTTTTGACACAGCCAATTTCACAATCTCAACGCGATCACGTTCAAAGGGAATAGATCATTGCAAGTAACAGAATCGATTTTAAAAAAAAGACAAGAATAAAAATAGAACGGCCTTTATCTCTCAAATGCGTTAACCTTTCTTCCTCCCTGCAAGCCAACAAATAATCGCAAAGAGTAAGAAACCAGCGTAAATCGCCGATGAAATCCAGTCTATTCCATCAGCTCCAAGAAAAATCGCAGGTAGCCAGAAAAGAGAGGCAGTTACAACCGTAACTATCGCGATAGTACGCATTGCGCTTTACCATTTAAAATTTTTTCACTCATTGACAACTTCCTTCGTCATTAAAAGTACAAATAACAACAGACCTCGTTATCCTTATCCTCGAGCCCGGTTGGCTTCTTGTGACGCTAGCACTAACTGTCCCGGTTTTTTGATCAAAATTCAAGTTAATGCCTGAAGCACCTGCATAAAATACATTTACAATGGCATCATCAGAAAGTGCCGAAGGGTCGAAGCCTCTTGATTCAATTTTACTAAAAAGACCATCAATTGCGCCTATCGCGCTACCAACTTGAGTTACAGAAAAATTAGCGACCGCGAGACCCGCCGCTGCAGCACCAGCTGCACCGGAGCCTCTAGTTTGCGCAACACCGAGACCAATACTCGCAACCGTACGGCCTGCAGCAAAGGCTCTATTCTCCTTAACGCCTTTTGCAGCTAATTCGACCGACTCGACAGGGTTATTAGCAAAGAACCTGCTCGCCACGAGCAAAGCATTATTTACGGCTTTGGCTCTGGCGCGAACTCTAGGGTCAGCACTCCTTAGATTATAACTGTGCTGAGCAAAATTAGCATACGCTTGAGTAACAGAAGCAATGCCTTGGCAAAAAGGAATATGGTGATAAGCATAAGGCGAAGCTCCACATTCTCCAGTAGGATCCGTGGAATTCACCGGATCGTTGTGGACATAGGCATACAAATTCTGCTGATCCTCATACCCAATCGGATCGGTCTGGAGGAATCTGCCGACTTCGGGGGCGTAATACCGGGCTTTGTAGTAATAGAGCCCGGTTGCGGCGTCGATGCGCTGGCCGGTGAAGCGGAAGGGGAAACCGCTTGAGCCTTCCGGGCCTACTTCTCCGTAGGGGGAGTAGGTATAGCGGTCGATGACCACTCCAAACGCATCCGTGGTTGCGACGACGGTGCCCAGGCGGTCGGCGTGGGCCCAGACCTCTTTGCCGTCTGCGCCGCCGTCCGGATTGCCGGCCGCATAGTCGATCATCAGCAATACTTCATCGACCCGATCGCGAAGGCGATGTTACTTATAGAAAGCGCGGCTTCGCGCGCGGGCCGGGCAGGCGGATATAGCGGCGGATCACGTCGTTGAGATCGAAGTTTGAGCCGCCGGCGCCGTCGGTGTTGTAGATCTCCTGGTCGCCATCGTAATACGCATGCTGCTGGGTCTGCTCATTGGAATAGCGGCGGGTGCCGTCGGCGTTGTAGAAATAACCGGCGATCTGCGCCCCGCCCGCAGACGCGAACACCTTATTGAGGCGGTTTTCAGCGTCATACTCATAGGCTTGATCGTTTCAACGGGGGTGGAGCCCCGTTGGACGATCGGTGGTCATCTTGCCGCCCGTCGGCGAAGACCGACAGGCTTGACCCAACGCCATTGAACGGAGCGGTGCGAGGTCCGTTTCTTGAGGTATTATCTGTGGCCTGCAACGACGACGGTGCACAGAGATTGGCCCTGATCGAAAACGTCGATTGTTTCTGTAGGGGCGAGGCCTGCTTCAGTTATCAATTCGGCGAAGGCCTCGAAGGTGCGCTGTTTGCTACCCCACAATACGTGAAGATGAAGATCGTGCGCCGCCTGGAAGGCCCGGCGCGGGTCGTCTGGCGCCGGCATCAGGGTTTCGGCGATAAATATCCTGCCGTCTTCGCGCAGCGACTGACGACATTTTTGCAAGATCGCGATCACGTCTTTATCGCCGAAATTCAAGAGCACGCGTGACAGTGTAAACGCGTCTGCTTCGGGGATCGGGTCTTCCAGAAGATTACACGGGAGCAGACTGATGTGGCGGTCGTCGAGGGGCGATCGATCGGCGCCGCCGAGTTCCTCGATGACAAAAGGCAAGTCCGCAACAATGATGTCGGCGTCGTTCTGGCGGCGCGCGACGGCGCGCGCAAGCGCCAGATTGCCGGCGCCGAGATCGGCGATCCGTGCGCCAGCGCGCAAAGGAAGCGCGTCGGCCACAGGACCGGCCCAGCGCGCCGCGATCCGACGGTTCCGATCGATCCAGGCCGCCGCCCGGGCGTCGTTGTTTTTCGCAACGGCGTAAAATGGCGCGCCATGCGCAACTTCAAAAGGCGTCTTGTCGGTTTTGAGCGCCTCGGGCAAGGCTTGCCACGCGTCGACGGCGTGATCACCTTCTGCAATCGAGTCAACAGATGCGAGCAACGGCGTTAAGTCGGTTTGCGATACGTGAGCGCTGGAATTGATCCGTACCACGCCGAGTTGCGCCAAAAAATCGAGTAGTCGCCGAAACGGTCCGGCGCTCGCGCCAACGCGTTCCGCCAATATGTTGGCCGGAACCGGCGCATGGTCCAGATTTTCGTATAGCCGCAGTCGCGCCGCTGCGTTCACGGCGCAGGAAATCTGATAGGCATTGGCGAGTTTTCGAAACCGGTCCTCGGCTGCGGCGTCAGGCGGCGTGGTTGATGTGTCGGTATCGGTCATGCGTCCGCGTCCTTCCGCCGCCTGAATAGATGACGGCGCGCTATAGGCGTCAAGGGCCTTTTGCTTTAGCCTTCGGCAAGCTTATGCGCGTTGATGTTGTCATCATTGGAAGCGGCGCGGGCGGCGGCCCGTTGGCGTTGCGCTTGTCGCAGGCGAAAAAGAACGTGCTGGTCCTTGAAAAAGGCCCGCGCTTTGATCCGGACGATTATGTTCATGACCCGCTTGTCATTGAACACGGCCTGTTCACGCCCTCGATTGAAGATGATCCCCACACTGTTGTAACCAAAAAAACGACAATGGCGCACCGGACAACGCTGGGCTGGGTCGCCTCATGCGTCGGCGGCGGAACGGCGCATATGGGCGCTTACTTCTATCGGTTTCATCCGGATGATTTCCGGATGCGGTCTCGCTTTGGAGGCGGCTTCGGGCTTGCCGACTGGCCCTTTGGCTATCACGACCTGGAGCCCTTCTACACAGAGGCGGAACGTGAGGCGGGGGTCAGCGGTCTTAGCGGCGCCAACCCGTTCGAAGGCGCGCGCTCGTCGGCCTATCCGATGGCCCCGTTGCGCGCCCATCCGATCGCCGCCGATATTGAAAGCGCATGCAGGGCGCGCGGGCTCACGGCTTTCCCGACGCCGCGCGCCGTGAATTCATCAGCGTATCAGGGCCGGCCGGCGTGCTCCTATTGCCCGTCATGTGCGGGGTTCGGTTGTCCGACGGGCGCGCGCGGGTCAACGCAGGCAGCCCTGTTGCCGCGCGCGGAAGCAACCGGTTTTTGCCGCGTTGAAGCAAATGCAATGGTCCGCGAGGTGCGCGTCGGACATAGCGGCGCAAAGGGCGTTGTTTACCGCAACGAGGCCGGCGCTGACATTGAAGTCGAAGCGAAGATCGTTTGCATCTGCGCCTCAGCCATTGAATCGGCGCGCCTTCTTTTGTTGTCAAAATCGGCCCGGTTTCCTGACGGCCTCGGCAACGACAATGGTCTCGTTGGCCGCAATTTGCAATTTCACGCGGTCACCATGGGCCATGGCGACCTGCCGCAAGGCGCCGGCAATGCTGACGAGAGCGGCGATCCCTTCGTCGGTCGCTCAGTCATGGATTATTACTTCCTGCCGGACGATGTCTGCGCGCTGGCAAAGGGCGGCGTCATCCGCTTTGATTTTGAACCGCAGCTAAGGCCGGACGACGACGCGCGTCATGATGGTCGGTCAAAGCGTCTACACTTTGAAGTTTTCCACGATTATCTCGCTACGGATGACACATTTATTGAGTTAGATGATAACGTCACAGACCGTTGGGGACTGCCGGTCGCGCGGATACACCTCGATCCGCATCCGCATCACAGAAAAGTCGGCGCATGGCTTGGCGCGCGCGCTGGGGAAATCCTCGAAGATGTAGGCGCGACATCTGTAAAGCTCACCGATATCGGTGCGACATCGTCCTATCTTGTCATGGGCACGTGCCGCGCTGGCGTTGATCCGTCGGTCTCCGTGCTCGATAGGGATTGCCAACTCCACGGGACCCGGGGGGTTTTCGTTGTCGACGGCTCCTTTATGCCGACGTCCGGCGGTTCCCCGCCGACGCTGACGATTCTCGCCAACAGTTTCCGAGTTGCGCGCCGAATCGTCGCAATGCTTGGCTGATTTTGGCGCCGGTTTCCGCATTGATGCGTAGCCAGCGGTTTGAAAACGATCAGGTAAAAGTTTGTACACCGTGTAGTTTACTCCGGGCGTCGAGCCGACATGATCGATTTTTTACTTGTTGGCGAATGAAAAAGGTGTTTACCTGTAAACGGAAGACGTTTTTGATCCGTATAGCTAGTATTGCTCAATGCGAGTGGCGTCAAAGACTTCTTTCAAGCCTTAGAGTGTCTAGCATTTTTACATTAACAACAGTGACCTCTGCGTCGCTGAAGGAGGACTTGTGAAAAAAGAAGACTTGCTCAAAGCGTTGCGTGACCCCAAGAAGAGAGAAGCACTTGCCGAGCCGAAGAAGAGCGCGGCCGGGGATATTCTCGAGCTCGACGACGAAGCGCTCGCCAGCGTTTCCGGCGGTTGCGGCGGCCCGTCGCCGTTTAGCTCGCCTTGCCCGCCGAAGCACTGCTATTGATCGGCGACGATCAAGGGTCGGCCTCTTTTTGAGGCCGGCCTGTCGTTTCAGATGTTGGAACGCAAGATGGGATCGCGCGCACGCGCTCTAAACCTTAACGACCGAAAAAAACTGATTGCAGCGCGCACGATGTCGCGTGGCCTCGTTAGCGACGGCGGCGACAATTATGTCGATGGGCTGGGTGCTGAGGCGCTGCACGTCGATAAGCATGAAAATTACGCAACGCGCGGCTCGAACATTGACTTGCTAGATTTGGTGCAGCGGTGGCGCGCGCAACGTCCCTTTGAAAATGACGATGTTTTTAGCCGGCGCCTCGAAGCCTCCGACCTCACCTTTGAGGGTTTTATCGATGTTCTGTCGTTAGAACCGACGCCGGCGGAACTTGCGGGCGCTTCGGACAACGATACCGGTCGGCGGCTTTTCTCCGTGAATCCAGAAACTAAGCGCCGCACGCAGGACGATCTGGTCAATGCGTCATCTGATAGCCGTGCGTCACGCGACAACCATGCGTTACACGGCAACATTGTCGGCCATATCCCCCAAGAGCATGTCCGCGAAACTGGCGGCTATGACGAAAAATGGCGTGAGTTGTTAGCGCGCATTCCGCCGGCGAACGCCGAACACCTTGAGGTTTTCCCGGCGCTTGTCGGCCCTGAGTTAGCCGCCGCCTATGCCCGGATTGACCAATATAGCGTCGCGGCGGGTGCGCAATCCCACCTAAACAGGCGGGAATTTGTCGACGACGCATTTTCATTTCTGCTGGGCAAAGTCGCGAGAATGGCGCAGCGCGCGCTTCTGCAAGAACTGGAACGCAAGCGAGAGCACAAGGAATTAGACGGAACAACGCCGCGGGCCCGTTTCGATCATTTCTGCGCGCTTGTGGGTGAGCCCGACTACCGGAACACGTTGCTTGAGGCTTATCCGGTGCTGTTGAGGCTCTTGCTGGAGGCGATTGCGCAATGGGAGCGCTTTGTCAGCGAGCTGCTGGACGCCTACGTTCGCGATGAAGCGGCGATTTTCGAAATGTTCTTTTCGGGGGAGGCAAAACAGCTTGCGTCAATTGTGCTTGAAGCTGGCGATGATCACCATGGCGGACGATCTGTATCGATCCTAAAATTTTCAACGGGGGAGAAACTCGTATATCGGCCGCAGTCGCTCTCGATCTATTGCGCATTCGCAGGCTTCATTGATTGGGTGAATGCGCAGGATCTGAAAAAAGACCTGAAGCTCCCGCAGGTCCTGGCGCAAGATGGATATGGCTGGGTCGAATATATCGAGCAAAAGCCCTGCGCTGACGCAGGCGAGGTCAAGGATTTTTTCTACCGGCAAGGCGCTTATTTGGGCTTGCTTTATCTGTTCAACGCGAGCGACTTTCACCACGAGAACATTATCGCCGCCGGCGCGTTTCCCATGCTCGTCGATCTTGAAACGCTGATCCAGCCAGATTTGTCGTTACTTGGATTTCTCGGCGACCATGCGCCGCCAGGAAACGAAGTGTTCAGGTCAGTTCTCGGGCCTGGCCTCTTGCCGCAACAGATTTGGAAAACCGGCGACGCCCGCGACGGCGTCGATATCGGCGGCTTGACCGCGGGCGACCAGTTATCGTCTGTGGCGTTGCTCGTCATTGCTGATCCCGGTACGGATCGCATGCGGCTAATACGTGAAAAGACGCCGATCCCGCCTGGCAATCATCTCGCAACCTTGCAAGGCGCGCCAGTTGACGCGAGCGACTTCCTTGCCGACCTCCTCGATGGCTTTCATGACGCTTATGACATGCTCGCGAAAAATCGAGAATTCTTATTGTCAAAGCGCGGACCTCTCAGCGTGTTCGACGATGCGCAGGTCCGAATTATTCTGCGGCCGACATTTTATTATGGGCTGCAACTATCGGACGCATTTCATCCACGAATGCTGGGCAACGCGCTTGAGCGGGATCTTTATTTCGATCGGCTTTGGGTCGATGTCGTGCGATATCCTGTCCTGGCGCACGTCGCTGAAGCCGAGCGCGCAGCCTATTGGCGCAATGATATTCCGGCTTTTTCAACGCTTGTCGGCGAACGGTCGCTGACAGCTTGCAATGGTGAAACCTTCGACGATTTTTTCCCCGTCTCAGCGCGCGAAACGATGGCCGAAAAGCTCGAAAACTTCGGCCCCGCCGACCGGCTGCGACAGAGTTGGCTAATCGAGAAATCACTGTCCGTGCGCGCGGCGAATGCGGGCGCCGGCGGGTTTGAAGATTACCCCATTGATGCGGCGCCGTCGGTTTGTCCGCCGCAGGACTATCTGAACGCCGCGAGGGACGTTGCTGAATATCTTGCGCGGTTGAGTTTTCGCGGCGGCGGCGGCGCCTCGTGGTTCACGTGTGTGCCTGGCGAAAGCGTACATTGGGTCTACCGCGACGCTGGAGAGGACCTTTATTCCGGTTTGCCGGGCATGGCGCTCTTTTTCGCCTATCTTGCAAAGACGTCGGGCGAGGGCGCCTATCGTGATATCGCTGAAGCGGCCTGGCGAAATACGGTATTTATCTTGCGCGGCGGGCGGCGACAGGTCGACGGCATCGGCGCTTTCACCGGATGGGGAAGCCTTCTCTATACGGCGCATCATTTGTCGTCGTTGTGGGATGATCCGTCGACTGTCTCAGACATCATGGAGCTGCTGCCGCCGGCCGAAACGCTCGCGCGCGATGACAGGATCTACGACGTCGTGGGGGGCGCGGCCGGATTTTTGTTAAGCGCGCTAAATCTGATCGATTGCGGCGACCCCGACCTGCGCGACCATGCGCTTGCCTGCGGCGACCATTTGCTGACGAATGTTGTAGAAACTGAAACTGGCGCCGGCTGGTTGCTGGACGTCGCCGGCCCAAAACCGCTGGGTGGATTTTCCCACGGGGCTGCCGGCATTGCACTGGCATTGCGACGGCTTGGCAAAGCATTTGGCGACCAGCGATTTTCTGCAGTTGGCGAGAAAGCGCTGGCCTATGATCGAAGTCTTTTCGCCCCGCGAGAAGGCAATTGGCGCGACGTCCGTGAAGGGCTGAGGCCCGGCGAAACCGAAGCGCAATCTGAGAACTTTGTTGTCGCCTGGTGCCACGGCGCGCCGGGGATCGGTCTCAGTCGGGCCCTGATGAAACGGCAGGGTCTGGCGCCGTCCGGCGGCGACGTTGACGAGGAGATTCTTACAGCCGCCGCAACGACGCGCACGGAAGGGTTTGGCCGCAATCACAGCCTTTGCCACGGCGATTTTGGAAATCTCGATTGTATGCGCGTCATGGCGGCCGCACTGGACAAGCCGGACTTGTCGGACGCCGTCGACCGGATCGCCGCCGGCGTCCTCAAAAGCATCTCCAAAGTCGGCTGGCGGACCGGTTTTGCCCCGCAGGTGCAGCCGCTTGGCATGATGTCCGGCGTCGCCGGGATCGGTTATGGCCTCTTGCGGTGCGCCGATCCCGAAACGCCGTCGATATTGGCGCTTGAGCCGCCGCGCTAAAATTCCTCGTCATCACGGATTTTGCCGGTCATAATCAACGCTATGGCACTTTTTCGAAAAGAAGTCGTCGAGAAACAAACGCAACGCCTCTACGGCGAAGTGCGCCTTGATACGCCGTTATCTCACTGGACGATCACGCTTCTATTATCGCTATTGTTCATCGGCCTTCTCATTTTTCTGGTCTTTGCTTCTTATACGCGAAAGCAAACGGTAATCGGATGGCTGGCCCCCGATAAAGGCCTTGTACGAATTGTCTCTTCGCAAGAAGGAGTAATCCAGGAAGTTCATGCAAAAGAAGGCGATGTGGTCGCCGCCGGCGCGCGGCTTGTGACGCTTGACTTCGACAACGCGCTGACCGACGGGCGAAGCGCTGCGACCGTGAAACTGGAAAGCCTCAATGCGCAGTACAACGAGGTTTATGAGCGCCTCGCGCCGCTTCAAAAACAGTATGACGCAAAAGAGCGACAGCTGAGGGCGCGCGTCGAAAGCCTGAAGGTTGAACTGGCCGCCGTCCAACAACAGGAAAGAGCCCAGAAGCAGCGCGTCAGAATTGCTGATCAGGTGCTCGGGCGTTATCGCGCGCTCGCCGCCGAAGATAATGCGTCCGATATCGAAGTGCTTGAGCATGAAGAAGCCTTGCTGATTTTGACGCAAAACCAGACCCAGCTGGGGCGTGAGCGGCTGGCGATTACCCGTCAGATCGAGGAGGCGGAAGGGGTGCTTGTCGATCTTCCCGGCGACCGGCAAGCGGCGGCGTCGGAATTGAGAAACCAGTTGGAGACGCTTTCACGTCAACGCGCGGAATATGAAGCGAGCCGGAGCATCGTTCTGACGGCGCCCGTCGCGGGCTCTATCGCCGCGGCGCCGCTACGCAAAGGGCAGACCGCCGGCGGCGGCAGAATGCTGATGGCGCTTATCCCGGAGGGCGGGTACCTGCAAGTCGAATTGTTCGTGCCGACCAGTGCGGCCGGCTTTGTAAAATCCGGCCAGGATGTGAACCTGCGCCTGGACGCGTTTCCCCATCAGAAATTCGGCGTCGTGCGCGGCACCGTGAATACCATTTCGCGGTCGGTTTATAATCCGAGCGAGCTGCCGATTTCGGTTGCGCTTGAAGAGCCGGTCTACAGCGTCACAGTCGATATCGAGGAGCAGTCGATTTCCTTCAATGACGATCGCTTTCCGCTGCAAGCGGGCATGCTTTTAAAGGCCGACATTTTGCTTGAGCGGCGGCGCATGTGGCGCCTTTTGCAGTCCGGGACCTGAGCAATATGGACCGGGCCATTTTTTATCTGTGGACGCCGCAATGAAAACAATCATTCAGGGCGAAGCGACCGAATGCGGCCTTGCAAGTCTTGCAATGGTCGCTTCACATTATGGCCTCCACATCGATATTCTTCAGTTGCGACAGAAATATGCGCCGTCGTTAAAAGGCGCGACGCTGCGCCAGCTCATTGCGATCGCTGACGACCTTGAGCTGAGCGCGCGCGCCGTCAAGCTGGAGCTGGAGAGCCTGCCCGATCTCTCCTGTCCGGCGATCTTACACTGGGACATGAGCCACTTTGTCGTTCTGGTGAAAACCCGCGGCGACAAGCTTGTGATCAACGATCCGGCGCGCGGCCGCATTCAGATGTCGCTGTCGGAGGCGTCAAGCCATTTCACCGGTGTGGCGCTGGAGCTTTCGCCCACGGCCAGCTTCAAACCGCAATCACATCTGGTCCGTACGCGGTTGACAGATTTCTGGAGCAAGATGAGCGGCCTCAAAAGGGCGCTGGCGCAAATCATTTTGCTATCGGTTATTTATCAGGCCTTTGTTCTTGCGTTGCCGCTCTATCTGCAAATCGCCGTCGACGAAGCGATCATCCGATATGACCAGAATTTTTTGTTGATCCTCGCGCTGGGATTTGGGTTTTTGTATCTCCTGAGCGCGGCGACCGAAGCCCTGCGGTCGCTCGTCATCCTGCTGATCGGTCAATCGCTGACCTTTCAAATGGCCGGCAATGTTCTGCGCCATTTGATCAGGCTACCGACATCGTATTTTGAAAAACGTCACATGGGCGACATTATTTCCCGCATGATGTCGGTGCAGCCGATACAAGAAGCGATGACGCAAGGCGTTGTCGCAGCCTTGATCGATGGCTTGATGGCGCTGACGACAGCGGCGCTGATCATCTATTACGACTGGCGGCTCGCTCTGATCGTATTCTTTACGACTGCGATATTCGCTGGCGTATCGCTCATTCTTTTCCCTATGCTCCGCCGTCGCAATGAGCAGAAGATTATCGACAAGGCGGTCGAGCAGACTTTCCTGATGGAGACGCTGAACGGCGCCCGCGCGATTAAACTTTTTGGCGGAGAGGCCGATCGCGAAGCGGGTTGGCG
Organism: Pseudomonadota bacterium; assembly: GCA_038531315.1. Taxonomy (GTDB): domain Bacteria; phylum Pseudomonadota; class Alphaproteobacteria; order Caulobacterales; family Parvularculaceae; genus JAJFFW01. Next base: position 84,203 of record JBCBBT010000001.1, on the reverse strand, counting down.
CAATGCTTATACCCGCGTTGTCAATGCGACGATTGCGGAAGAAAAACTGACAATCATCCTGAAGCTGGCCAATGCGCTGGCCTTTGGCTTTCAGGTGGTGCTGATCGTTTTCGCCGGCTCGTTATTTGTGATGAGCGGCGATATGACCATCGGGATGCTTTTCGCATTCATGGCGTACAGGCAGAATTTCGTCGAGCGCGTATTGGGGCTAGTTGAAAAGGGCATTGAGTTTCGAATGCTCGGGCTCCATGTCGACCGGCTGACCGATATCGTGCAAACCCCGCGGGAGGAGGGCCTTGATCGCGCCGCTGCGCACGGGCAAGCCGCGCTAACGGGCGCGATGAAGCTCGACAATCTCAGCTTTCGCTATAGCGTGCACGAACCTTGTGTGTTCGAGAATGTGAATGTTGAGATCGGCGCCGGCGAGTTTGTCGCCCTTACGGGCCCCTCGGGCGGCGGTAAGACGACACTGTTGAAAGTGATGCTCGGCCTATTGGCGCCGTCTTCCGGCAGCGTCCTCGTTGACGGTCGTTCGATTGCTGCGCACGGATTGAGGAACTTCCGTTCACAGATTGGCGTTGTCATGCAGGACGATAATCTGTTGTCGGGCACGATATCGGAAAATATTGCTTTTTTTGATCCTGAGCTTGACGATGAGCGTGTGAAGAAGGCCGCGGCCGCCGCGCGTATCGCCGATGAAATCGAGGCGATGCCCATGGGTTATTTTTCCTATATCGGCGACATGGGCGCAGCCTTGTCCGGGGGCCAGCGCCAGAGGCTGCTGTTGGCGAGGGCGCTCTATCGAAATCCGGAGATGCTGTTTCTTGATGAGGGAACGGCCAATCTCGATGAAGCGGCTGAAAAAGAGATCGGCATTGTCCTGAAATCGATGGCGATGACAAAATTTGTCATCGCCCATCGCCCGGAGCTGATCCGTATCGCCGACCGCGTTTTAAAAATGGAAAACGGCGTCCTTGAAGATATTTCAAATGAGCGCCGACCCGGCGAAAGGCTGACGGTCCTCAAGCCGAAGGGAACGGCCAACCAATAAATCGCGAGGGGGCGTGAGATTTGCGGCGAAAAAAACCCCTCCGCAGCGCAGCGCTGCGGAGGGGGTAAAATGCAAAAACCGCCAGCTTTTAGAAACTGGTTCTGAATTCAACGCCCCAGGTAGGCGGCTCGTTGATAAAGCCGGTGAGGTTGTTGAAGTCGATCGCCCCCGTAAGCGACAGATCGTTCGTGATGTTGCGCCCGAACGCCGCAAGTTCGCGCTTGCCGTCCGCCCAGACATAGCCGGCCCGCAGGCCGCCTTCGATCAGGAAGTCGTCCTGGAATTCGAGCGACTCATACAGGAAGAAATTCACCCGGGTGCGGAGCGCCCAGTCTGTGAAGACGAACAATTCGCCATCGCGGAACGGAACGCCGTAGCGCGCTGTCCAGTTGGCGATCCAGCGCGGCGCCTGGGGCAGGCGGTTGCCGTCAATATTCACGATCGGTACGCCGCCAACCACTGTGAACGGGTCGGTGATCGTGCACTGAAGAAAACCGCACCCCGCCGTCGTCAGGCCGGGGTCGCGAATTTCCGTAAAGTTGTAGCTTGTGCCCGCTGTAACGAGAAGATTGTCGTTCACCTGCCAGTCGAGATCGAATTCAAACCCGTAACCGACGGTCTCATCCGCGTTCAACAGCGAGTTGAAGTTTTGCGTGCCGCCCACAGCGGTCAGCTGCTGGTTATCGATGGTGTAATAAAAGCCGCCAAGATTAAGGCGCGCCCGCCCGCCGGCCAGCGTCGATTTGATGCCGCCTTCAAACGAGATGTTGGTTTCCGTATCGCCGACTGTCACCGAGTTTGCGGCGTTGGTTCCGTCGAAGGCAAAAAAGGCGATACGGCCCTGAATACTCGGTGCGCGGAAGCCGCGGGCGATGCGCGCGTAAAGGTTGGTGTCCTGGTCGAGCGCATAGGTCGCCGATACGTCCCAGCTCACGACCCCGTCTTCGGTGTCGACCTGTTGCGGCGTGAAAGGCCCGCCAAAGCCGAGGAACCCAGGGCGACCATCGATCGGGCGAAAGGCGGATAGGCTCTTTTCCTCATCCGTATACCGAACGCCGCCGCGTAGATTGAGACGGTCGGTCACATCAATATCGACAGAGCCGAAAAGCGCCCAGGAATTCGTGATCTGCGTCTGCGTCGAGAGCGCCTGCGGGGTGTCTTCGCCCGGCGCCACCGCTTCATCGCCGAAGTCGATCGTTTCAATGTCGACTTCCTCGTAGAAGTAGAAGAAGCCGGTCTGCCAATTGAAACGCCCGTCGCCGTTTGAAGCGAGGCGGAATTCCTGCGTCAACTGATTGAGGCTCGGAATATTATCCTGCGTATCGGCGCGGAAGGGGATAATGAGCGGGTTTACGCCGGCGCCGGGGCCAATCGGCGTCGGCGGCAGGCCGAGAACGTTTTGCAAAAAGTCCGCCTCGAAGAAATCGCCCGTGCCGCCGTCAATATCGCCGCGCGTGAAAATTTCAGCGCTTTCATAGCCGGAAATCGACGTCAGCGTCACAGGGCCGAAATCATAGCTCGCGTTCAAGATGGCGCCGAATTCGTTGACTTCCTGAAAGTTGACGCCGTCGACAAACGCCTGCTGGCGATCAAAATCAAAGGTCTGCGATCCCGCCGTCGGGTCAAGCGGATCGTTCTGGATAGTCAGCGTATCGGCGACGCCGTCGCTGTCGCCGGTCGCGATGTTGGCGCGGAACAAACGCGCCGTGCCGCGCAGGCGTCGCCCATGGGCGTTGCCGAGGACGGACAAACGGTCGTTCGGCTCCCACAAGACCTGCGCCCGGCCGGCAAACTCATTAAAGCCTTCAAGGGCGTCTTCCTGTTCAAAACCCGGCGCAAGGTTATCGACAAAATCGTCGCGGCGTTGAAAAAGCGTCGAAACGCGCACCGAAAGCGTATCTGAGATCGGCCCGCCAATGGCGCCTTCCCAGTTTACGGCGTTGAACCGGCCATAGGAAACCTGTCCGTAGGCGTCGAATTCATCGGTTGGTTTCTTAGAATCGAATTTGACGATGCCAGCCGGCGTATTGCGTCCAAAGAGCGTGCCCTGCGGGCCGCGCAACACCTCGATCCGTTCAAGGTCAAAAACAGGAAACCCTTTGAGGATCGGGTTTTCAAGGATGACATCGTCAAATACGAGGGATACCGGCTGCGAGGCGTTGAGGTCGAAATCGGTGTTGCCGAGGCCGCGAATGTAAAACCGCGGGAAGGTCCGTCCAAAGGAGGATTCAATTTGCAAACTCGGAATGCGCGCCGACAAAAACCGGACGTCAAGGCCGCCGGATCCGAGAACATCGAGTTTCTCACCTGACACAACGGCGACGGACACTGGAATATCCTGCAGGTTCTCGCTCTGGCGCGTGGCCGTGACAGTGATCTCATCAAGGCCCCCGCCTTCTTGAGCTATTGCACTGGATGCGATCATTGCTGTCGCCGCAATCGTGTTCATGAAAAAGATTTTTGTGCGTGACATGGTTTTCCCTATCTTGACCCGTCGAACTAGAGCCAGCGCTATCATCCGGAAATCAGTGTGCTGACTTGCCGATCATAATCCGCCACTCGTAATTGGCCATTCCTAACTGGCCACTCGTAACCCCCAAAAACCCCCTGAGACACTATCGCCGAATACGCAACCAGATGGCGATTTTATCGTTGGCCATTTCGCGCCCCTTGATATGATTTTTTGTGCGCCCTTTTTCATGGCGCTTCGTTAAATGCGTTCGGTTCGGTACGGCCGCTTGTCGCCGTGTGGCGGCGAGCGCCGCGAAACAAAAACTGCGGCGATTCTTCGGTCGCGCGACCGCGTCTTATCATAAATCTGTCATCGAACTGCGTGCTTGCGGACACAGTCGCGGGAAAAGGCGACACATGGCGTCGCGCGCAAATCGCGTGCGCTCGCGGCTGTGTCCGCGACGCGGCGCGCGCGCACTTATTTGCGCCTGGCGACCTTAGAAAAAGCGTGCGAAAAACAGGGCGATAGCAGGATATGCGGAAAACTTTCCTACAGTTTGTGGGAAACGTTTCCCCGCCCCCCTGAACCGCCATTATACTGGCCGGCGCTGTGGAAACACCGCGTTGGCGGCGGCGTCGCCGCCGCGAATTTGTTCGTTCGACCCGTTATTTTGGAGCTTGATGACTTTATGGCCCTGACTTTCGCGGACGGCGTCGGCCTCGTCGGCGTCTTTTTTATCGTCGCGACCTACTTTCTTTCACAAATCGGAAAGATGGACGTCAATCGCCCGCTTTATCCCACGCTCAACGGCCTGGGCGCGCTTTTGATCCTGTTTTCACTGATGCACACCTTCAACACCGCATCGTTTGTGATCGAATTGTTTTGGCTGGCGATCAGCGCCGTCGGCCTGACGCGGGCGTTGATGATGGGACGCGGCCAATGACGGCGTTGCGCGCGCGTCTGGCGCGGACGGCGGCGTCTTTGAAGACGGCGGGCGGCGACTGGCGTGCGCCCATCGGTTTGGTCCTCGGCAGCGGCCTCGGCGCGCTCGCGGAAAAAGCGGGCGACGGGCCTGGCTTGGCGTATAGCGCGATTGACGGTCTGACGGCGGCGACAGCGCCGGGCCATGCCGGACGGCTGCGCGCCGGGGTCATCGCCGGGACGCGCGTTGCGATTTGTGAGGGGCGCATTCATCTTTACGAGGGCGCGAGCGCGCTCGATGTCGCGATGCCGGTCTATATGCTCCACAGTCTCGGCGTGCGCACCTTGATCGTCACCAATGCGGCTGGCGGCCTGAACCCGGGCTATGCGCCGGGCGAGATCATGGCGATCAGCGATCACATTAATCTGACGGGCGCGAACCCGACGCTTGGCGAGGAGACCCCTGAGATCGGGCCGCGCTTCGTCGATATGTCGCAAGCTTATGACCGCGCGTTGCGCGCAGCGGCGCGCGCGGTCGCGCAAGAGGCGGGCATCGTCTTGCGCGAGGGCGTATACGCCGGCGTGCTCGGCCCCTCGCTGGAGACATCCGCCGAGCGCCGCTCGTTTCATCAAATGGGCGCCGACGCGGTCGGCATGTCGACGGTTCTAGAAGTCATCGCGGCCAATCATTGCGGCATGAAAGTTCTCGGATTGTCAGCCATCACCAACAAGGCCGACGGCGGGCCCAACCAACAGCCCGACACAATCGAAGAAGTTTTGGCCCATGCGCGCGTCGCCGGCGAGAATATCAGCGCGCTCATTGAGCGTCTGGCGCCGCAAATTGCGGAGGCGCAAGCGTGACGCAAGCAGAAAAACGCCCGATTATCATCGACTGCGATCCGGGCCAGGACGATGCGATAATGCTATTGCTCGCCTTTGCGGCGCATGACGCGCTCGACATTCGCGCGATTGTCGCCGTCGCGGGTAATGTGTCGCTCGACAAGACGGCGCGCAATGCGCGGCTTATCGCCGATATTGCGGGGCGCACGGATGTTGCGATCTACGCCGGCGCCGATCGGCCATTGAAGCGCGCGCTTGAAGTCGCCGACCACGTGCACGGGCGCGAGGGGCTGGAGGGGATCGAGATTTTCGAGCCGCGCACGCCGTTACAGCCTCAGGGCGGCGTCGCGTTCATGATCGATCATTTGCGCGCCTGCGCGCCAAACGAGGTCACGCTTGTCGCCACGGGCCCGCTCACCAACGTTGCGCAGCTCATTGAGACCGCGCCGGACGCGCTCAGCGGCGTCGCCGAGATCGTCATCATGGGCGGGGCGATGCGCGAAGGCGGCAATGTCACGCCGTCGGCGGAATACAATATTTTTGCCGACCCTGACGCCGCGGCGATCGTTTTCGATTGTGGACGCCCGATCACGGCGATTGGGCTCGATGTGACGCATCAGCTGATTACAACGCCGGCGCTGTTGGAGGCATTGCGCGCAACCGGCCGCAACGCTGCGAGCGCGGCGCATGATATTCTGGCGAAATATGCGTTCGTCGACGCCAATCGTTTCCAAACCGACGGCGCGCCGCTCCATGATCCGTGCACCATTGGATATTTGCTTGAGCCGTCGCTCTTTCAGTTCAAAGACTGTAATATCAGGATTGAAACGCAGTCGCCGGTGACCCTCGGTCATACATCGGTCGATTTCTGGAATGCGACCGACCTGCCGGCGAACGCGCGTTGGGCCCATAGCGTCAATCGCGACGGGTTTTTTGCGCTTCTGCTCTCATACCTGGAAAAGCTCTCATGACGGGGACAAGGAAACCAGTGAAGTTGTTGGTGGTCGGATCGGTCAATCTCGACTTTGTCATCACCGCAAAGAGCCTGCCGGCGCCGGGTGAGACGGTCACGGGCGGGGCCTTCACGACCACGCCCGGCGGCAAAGGCGCGAACCAGGCGCTGGCGGCCCGCCGGCTCGGCGCGGACGTCACGCTCTGCGCGCGCGTCGGGACGGACGCATACGCACAAGCCGCCCTTTCAAATCTTCACGCTGACGGTGTTGATCTCAGCGCCGTGTCGCGCAGCGAGACGGCTCCGACCGGCGCCGCTTTCATTGTCGTCGCCGGCGATGGTGAAAACCAGATCGCGGTTGCTTCCGGCGCCAATTATGAGCTCGCACCGGCGCATGTGCCTGACTGCGCCGCCGACGCGGTGTTGGCGCAGCTTGAAACGCCGCAGGCCGCAACGTTGAAAGCGGTTGAAAATCGCGACGTCTTTTTTGCGCTCAACGCCGCGCCCATGGCCCCGATCGGTCCGGCGCTTCTGGCGCGCGCCGACCTCCTGATTGTTAATGAAGGCGAATATGACGCCCTAAAGAAAGACGCGCCGGATGCGATGGCGCAATTTAAAGGCCTGCTGGCGGTGACCCTCGGCGGCGAGGGCGCCATTTTGAGCCGCGCCGGCGTCGAGCTTGCGCGGGCGCGCCCGCCGCAAGTCGTTGTCATGGACACGACCGGGGCCGGCGATTGTTTCAGCGCTGCGCTGACGACGGCGCTGGCCGCCAGCGCGGCGCCTGAGGACGCGTTGACGCAGGCCTGCGCCGCCGGGGCGCTGGCGACAACGCGTTTGGGCGCTCAATCAGCCTTACCGAAGCAATCAGAAGTAGAAAAAATATTATAAAATGAGAAAAAATCGCTTTTAATTAGATTTTTATACAATTCAGATACGAAATGATAGTTTCTGGCGGTTTACCGTTCTATCCGTGGGCGGCGTTGAAAAACCATTGCACAGCCGCCGATATGATGAAGGGAGAACATCATGTCTGAAGCGCTTGAAAGCCGTTGGCAAGACCGCGCATTAGATGAATCGCTCGACAGTCTTTCGGGAGAAGCGGTCCCGCCGCGGCGCAAATATGATCGGCGCAAGCACGAACGCCGTCAGCTTAATACGCTGGTGCGTTTCATGGTTATCGACCGGTTCGAAGATCAGGGCGAATTGCTCGATATCTCGCCGGACGGCTTTCGGATTGGCGGCAGCAAACTCCCCAATATCGGCGATACGGTCGTCGCGTACATGGATGAAATCGGCCGCTTTGAAGGCCGCGTCGTGCGTCATGAAGAGGGCGCTTTCGCTGTAAAAATGAACTTGACGACGCCGAAACTCGCGCGCCTCGAGCGCTCGATCGAAGCATTTTTTGCGCGCGAGGATATTGAAAGCGACCTTTCTGACCGGCGCGGCAAAATCAGCGACAGACGGCAACACGAGCGGCGCACCGTCGATCTTGATTTCATTGACGGTGCGCGCGCAAATAATGAAGTTTTTCGCTGTTCAGTTGCAAATATCTCCTTTAGCGGGATTGAAATCATCACGACGCAATCGCTCAATATTGGCGAAACCGTCAAAATCGGCGTCGTTCAGGGCGTCGTCACCCGCAAAACGGAAAAGGGCTACGCGATCGCGCGCGCCTGATCGGCGCGCGAACCCGCTTCTGACGGCGCGCCCCCGGACCGATCGTCTTCTGGCGCGCAAATTGCGGGACAAAGCGAAAAATCACGGCTAGTAAAAGCCGGGCGCAGTTGGCGCGTTCAGGCAGGCGCTTAAGAGGTTTTTCGTGGATTTGTCGATACGGGCACTGGTCGTGTTGCTGGTCGCCTTCGGCGCAGTGTTTTTCAGCGTCAGAACGTCTTTTCGCGACAGTATAGGCGGCGCGCGCCTTACGGTCTGGATGACCCTCGTTTTCGGCGCGACGGTCATCGTATTCCTTAGCCCCGATTTCTGGGTCGCCATGATCCTGAGCGGCATTTTGATCCTGCTGCTTGGCAGGGGCGAGAAATTTTATCCCGCCATTTATCTGCTCTTACTGTTGTGTCTGCCGCCCCTCGGCCGGATCATTTCGCTTGGTCCCATCAACAGCCTTATTGAACTGAAACCAGCCGTGTTGCTGTCGGTGCTGATATTGATCCCGTCGATGTTTATCGGCGTGCGCATGCGCAAGTCGGCCCCAATTGGTTCCTTAACGGATTTATTCTTCGTTCTCTTTTTTGGGCTTTCCGTGATTTTGGGTTTCCGTGACGAAAACCTGACGACCGGATTACGCGGATCTGTGACGATATTGATCACACTCGCCGCGCCCTATGTGGTTTTCAGCCGCTGGCCAAAGTCGCTCGAAGACGGCCGCGTGATGGCGCTCGCATTCGCGATTCCACTCCTGACGCTTGGCGGTCTCGCCATTTTGGAAACACTGCGCCATTGGCACTTTTATGGGCACATACCTGGTCAGTGGGGCGCCGGTACGCAAACCTCACTATACAGCCAACGATCCGGTTATCTGCGTGCATACGGATCAACATTTGCACCGATCTTTTTTGGCAGCGCCGTCACCCTCGCGATCATTTTGACCCTGCCGCTATTGTCGCTCGTAAAGCGTGGAAAATTCATGTTCTACGGCGTTCTGTTTGCGGCGGTCATCGGCGTTCTTTCCACGTTATCCCGCGGCGCGTGGGTAGGCCTTGCAGGGGCGGGGGTGCTGTATATCCTGACCGGGCAGAAGGCCGTTCAGCGTCTTTTCAAGTTTGGCGGGGTCGCGATTGTCGGTATGATCGCAGGTCTGTTTAGCCCCTTTGGACGGACGATCGCCGATCTTTTGCCGTTCATTGGCGGCAGGGATCAGGAGACGATCGATTATCGTTTTGACCTTCTGAATATTTCACTGGAAGTCTTAAGTGAGAAGCCGCTTTTTGGCGGTATCGACGTATACGAACACCCGAAGATGCAGGTGCTCATCCAGGGGCAGGGGATCATCGACGTCGTGAACTCATATCTGCAGATCGCCTTCGAGGTCGGTTATGTCGGGCTCGCCTTTTATCTTGGCGCACATTTATGCGCCTTGAGCATGATCTGGTCGGCCTTCAAAAAAGCGCGCAGTGTTGCGCCGGAACTCGCAGAATTATGTCGCGGCGTCTTTGTCGCGCTCGCCGCGTTGATGGCGATGATGGCAATAACCAGCAGCTCCGCGCAAACAGAACAGATCGACTGGTTTTTGACAGGGTTCGCCGTGGCCATGGCGCGCGTCGTTCGCGCCCGCGAGCTCAGCGTTGAAGGACTTGCGCCCGCCGCTGCGCCCGTTGATCCAGCCGTTGAAGAATCGGTCGAGCCGGCGTCAAAAAAATATCCAGCCCCCACGGCGTTGCCAGTGCATCTACGTCAATATGTCAGACGCGAGACGTAAAGCGCTCGGTTTGGGACGCGCCCACATTTCGGGTGGTCGAGGGGTCAATAACCTGACAATTGCTCCTCTTACGGTGTTTTAACGGTGACGATGAGCCATCATGACATTTGCGCAAGCCGTTTGCCTGACCATTTGACCGATAAAGGCGTGCGCCATAATGTGAAAAGCGCGCTTATCATTGCTTGCGCAACTCAACGTTCGGACAAAAAGCGTTAAGTCCCGGATGGCGCGAGGCTGTGAAAGACGGTAACGTCTCAACGAAGGAAATTCCTCAATCTCCATTTGAAACCGCGCTTATGCTGGCGCCGCAGTGAGCGACGGCCGGATGCAAAAACAACTAGACGCTAGAACAACGAGAAGCCGCACCGTGAAGAAACAAAGACTTTCCATAAGAGTGTTTTTAAAGCCAGCTGTTTTGGCGCTATGCGGAGTTTTTGCTTCGCCCGGTTGCGTTGAAGCCGTCGAAAGCGCCGGTTTTTCGCCGCAAACTGAAGCCCCGGTCGCTAATACGGCGTCCCAGTCGCCTGCTCAGCCCGCATCTTCGCCGCGAAGCGCGTCCTTGCAGGACCAGTACGGTCCAAGCCGGATGGGTCATGGATCAGCTGAAGACCACCTGATCAATCTGTTGGCGGTGAACTCTTACGGTAATGTCGCCGGGCGCACGCAAGGCGGCCAGCCGATCAGGCTCGCTGAAATGATCGAACAGGGTCATTTTGATCCGAACACGAAAACGTGGCTGTCGCTGCCAAACCGAAAGCCAATTGAACTTGGCTTCATCCGGGGGCAGGCGGCGAGGTATCCGGAATATTATAGCGGCCGCTATGTGGCGACCTGGGAAGGTGACGGCGATCTGGCATTTCGGTTGGGCGAGCCAAGTTCTGTGCGCCGCGTCGGTAAAAATCGTATCGAACTTACTTTCTCACCCGACCGCGCGCGGTGGACGCTCGTCCAGATAACGCGCATTGGAAAAGCAGGCGTCCGCAACGTGAGAGTTTTCAGAGCTGAGGATGAAGCAGCTTTGAAAAATGGAGCGATTTTTTCAACGCGCTTTCGCGATCTGGTTTCCAAATACGACATTGTGCGCACGATGGACATGAACGGCGCCAATAACTCGTGGGTGCGAAACGTCGATCAAATTGCGAAAATTGATGATGTTAGCTTTGGGTTTCATCCGTCTGAGTTTTATCCAACTGATTTTGCGCGCGGGCTGCCCTTGTCTGCGAATGTAAAGCTGGCGACTGAAACGGGGGCTGCGCTGTGGCTCAATGTGCCGCACATGCTTGGCGCTCCCGATGTTTTTGATCAGGAGGATTACTTCCGCGAGATAACCGTACCGCAAGCTGGCGGCGGCAGGCGCGGGGTTTTGCGAGAACGCGTTGCGCAGCATGCCGGTGACATCTTTGCGAGTAACGAACTTGATCGGTATGCGGATGCGCTCGTTCAGTCATTGATCGAACAGGATTATCCGGCAGACCGGATGTTGTATCTCGAACTCGCAAATGAGATCTGGAACTACGCGCCGGGCTTTGCAAAAACGGCGAGTTTCTTTTTCGGCATGTCTGACGCCTTGCGAGAAGGGCGCGGTCGTGAAGTCAACGCGCGTTACGCCTATGGCTTCTTGTCCGCCCGACTGGCGCATGCTTTCGAAGATGCGTTAACGCGAGCGGGACGCGACCAGGAATGGACGCTGGTGCTCGGCGTGCAAACGGCAGTCGCCGGGCCAACCCGGCGGATTATCGACGGTGTCGAAAACTATTACCAAACCGAGCGGGGCGGCGGGCCGTCGGCGCAGCAGCTTCAACGGTTCGGACTGGCGACGACCAGCTACTTTGGCGGTGGTTTCAAGTGGAATCGCAACGGCAATATGTATAACGCGCCAACGCGGGAGACATGGATGCGTCGGTTTCTTGCTGATCTTGAAGAAGATCCCGAAGCGCTGAGGAACCGGATTGAGCGCTGGATCCTGAATGAACAGCCGATCCCTTATAACCGCGCCTGGATGCTCAAACAGAAGAGCGAGCATCGACAGATCGCGCGCGATCGGGGCGTTCGCTATTTGGGCGATTACGAGGGCGGCGATCACGACACCTTGGAACCCGCGCTTAACAGCAATAAGGCCGCGCTCGATTTTTACAATGAGTTCCGCACGTCGCCGCAGGCAGCCCGGATTAGGGCCAGCGTCGATAGCGCGATTGCCGCGCGTTTCCCCGGTACGATCAATTCCGACTTCGGCAGAATTTACGCCTTTGACCCCTCAAAGCCGCGCCCTCCTTGGATGGAGCATATGTGGAATGAGGAAACCCCCCTGAAGCAGGAAGTCGAGCGGCGTGTTGTCGGCGGTCGATAATCGCCGCGCGGCATTCCTAAACTATTGTGTCAGTAGCTAGGGCCGCGAAGATAAATCCGAAGGCGATTATCAGTGGGATTAGTTCGCGCCGGTAATCAACCCGCATCACGCGATTGGCGTAGCGCCACATTAGCGGCAAGGATAGCGCCCTAATGCCGGCGGCGAAAAGAATGGCTGCGGTTTCACCAAATTGTCCAAAGACCGGCGGCGTCAGCGCGATCAGCGCGATCGCCGGCGCGAAAACAACCGTCGTAAAGCGTTTGCTGTCGCCGGCCGCCAGCATCACTGTATTCAACAAATTATACGGCAGAAACAGGATCGTCACCGAGAGCAACTTCATGAACGGTGCAATATTGGTCGCGTAGTCTTCCGTATACAGGATCGCGAGGGCGGCGTCGGCAAAAAGCACGATACTGACGAAGATTGCAACGCAAGCGATATCTGCGAGCAGTCGGAAAGATCGATAGGCCTTTTCAATATTGGCAGGGCGCGTGCGATGAATTTCTGAAAATGCAGGATAGGCGATGCGTTGCATTACCGTCGTCACCACCGCTTCGGCGGCGTTGATCCAGATTGTGGCGATCGCCAGAAAACTGAACGCCAGCTTGGTCATTAAGGCGCCAAAAATTACCTGGTTGCCGCGATTGATCACGAACCCAAACAAAGACGCCAACAACAACCACTTTCCGTAGTTGAAGATCTCCAGAAAATAAGTTTTGTGAAATCCGAGCCGCGACTTCGGTCCTGAAAACGCGACAAAAGATCCAATCGCAATAAATGGCGCTGCGGCGACGATCCCGTAGATCAACGAGTAGGCCCCGGCGCCGCGTGCGGCGAATGCGATCGAAACAAATATCGCAACCAGCTGTCCGCTGATTTCCAAAGCGACGACGCGCTGCAGTTTCATGTCACGCTCGGCGAGCGTCGCTTTGATGGACCGCAACCCCGTCAGAAAAACGGAAAATGCAATGCCGAGGAGGAATACGATTAGGCGCGGATCGCTGTAGATTTTGTCAGGAGGCAGCGCGCCATCTTTTTGAAATAACCACAGCACCCCCGCGATCGCGACGATGCCAAGGGCGATGACGGCGCCGCGCACGACTTGCGTCATCCACGCGGTTGCGAGAAATGCCGGATCGTTGGCGTTATTGCTGCGGATGATGCTGGCCTTTACGCCGAAATCGGTGAGCATCGATATCCACATATTGACGGCGACAGCGATCGCCATGAGGCCAAACGCCTCCGGCGCAAGCAGACGCGTCATGATGAGATTGCTGGCGAGCCTGATCGCCTGGGTCACGCTAAAGCCCGCAAGTGTGGTGGCGCTGCCGAAAAACGCGCGCCGCTTCAGTGAGGGCGTTGTTTCTGGCGGTCTCTCGCCCATTGGCACGGCCTTCATCTCGGGAAATCGCTATGCCGTTGCGGCGGTCGGATGTTGCTGCGCTTTCATCCAATCGCTCGGTCCGGAACGCAAGGCGATAATCGCCGCGTTCGGTGCAAGCGCCGGGCCGCCGGCGCATCGCGACAAACCAGCCCACTTGTGGAAATAACTACCCGTAGATAGCTTGCGGCGGTGGGATACCACATGTAGTATGTATTTCCTGTCATCCAAATGCCCAAAAAACTGAAAAACGGACCTCAAAATGCTGGATACGCTCGAAACCGCCGCCCGTCCGGGCCTTTTAACATCGTCGCATTCCTACAAGCCGTTTCGCTATCCGTGGGCCTACGATTTCTGGAAGCGCCAGCAGCAGGTGCACTGGATGCCGGAAGAGGTGCCGCTGGGTGAAGACTGTAAGGATTGGGCCAACAAGCTCACTGATGCGGAGCGGAATTTGCTGACGCAAATCTTCCGCTTTTTTACTCAGTCCGACGTCGAGGTGAACGACAATTACATGGAGCGCTACGCGCGGGTATTTAAGCCGACTGAAGTAAAAATGATGCTGTCGGCGTTTTCAAATATCGAGACGATCCACATCGCAGCCTACGCATTGCTGCTTGAGACGATCGGCATGCCGGAATCAGAATTCTCCGCGTTTCTTGAATATGAGGAAATGGCGGACAAGCATAATTACATGCAGCAATTCGGCGTCGATAACGAAGCGGATATTGCGCGCACGCTTGCGATGTTCGGGGCCTTTACCGAAGGGCTTCAACTCTTTGCATCATTTGCCATGTTGATGAATTTTCCGCGCCTCAACAAAATGAAGGGCATGGGCCAGATTGTCACCTGGTCGATCCGCGATGAAAGTCTCCATTGCGAGGGCATGGTCAAACTCTATCACGCCTTCGCCAAAGAAACCGGCTGCGTGACGAAAAGCGTTGCTGACGACATCATTGATTGCTGTCGCACGGTTGTCGGTCTGGAAGACAAGTTCATCGATCTCGCCTTTGAGATGGGACCGGTGGAAGGTATGACGGCAGACGATATAAAAGCCTATATTCGTTACATTGCGGACTGGCGGTTGGGCCAACTCGACTTGCCAAAAATCTACGGCGCTGAGAAACACCCGCTGCCTTGGCTCACCGAAATTCTCAACGGCGTCGAGCATGCGAATTTCTTTGAGGCGCGCGCAACGGAGTATTCAAAAGCTGCGACGCGCGGCGAGTGGCATGGCTCGGACGGCGTCTGGGCGAACTTCGATACGCTGATGGAAAAACGCGAAACCGCTTCGGTTTAAATTCCAAACAACCCAATCGCTTCGCAGACATTTGCGCCGGTGTTCTTTCTACAATAAACGCCGGCGCCATTCGTGAGCGACGTGCGTAAGCAACATAACCAATAGCGCTGACAGATTAGGGATCGAGAAGCTTCGCCACTTCTCGTATTTGGGGGCGCATTTTCTCGGCCATTTTGAGCGCGCCCTCTTCAAGCCGTTTCATATTGGTCCGAGACGCATCGTCAAGATTGGGCGAGCCGTATCCGAGCGATAAATCATAGTCGAAGCGATGATAGTGTGACGCGCCCAAAAGTTTCTTCATCTGCGCATTAACGGCGCGCGCTTGGCCATCGGAAATGGCCGAGATCAGTGGTGTGCGGAATTCGCCGACCGGCGACAGCCATTCGAAAAACCCCCAGCTTCTGGCGCGATTGAAGGGGTAGGGGTTGGTCAGCCTGCCCGTGCCCACCGAAATCACGCGGATGTCGTCGTCGGGAAACAACATTACCGCTTCCGCCAGCGCGAGGAGCGCGGGATCGTTTAGAAAGACACCGCCGTCAATCACCGTAGAAATGTCCCCCGTATTTCGGTCGCGTATTTGATGCGGCGGGAAAAAGGTCGGCGCAGCGGCCGAGCCGACGATGGCGTCAACGAGAGAAACGCCCAGCGCCGGCGGCGTCACGCCTTGGGGCAGCGTTTTGCCGGCATAGTCAGGGCCGCCGCGAAAGAATGCGGCGCCGCGCGGGTCGATTGCATAGCTTGAAATAATCAGGTTCCGGCGCAAATCCGAAAAAGATGCGTCCCCCAACAGATTGGTAAGAATTCGGATCAGCGCGTCAGGACGATAGAGCGGACCAAAAAACTGCCTTAGCCGTCCGATAACCGGCAAGCGACACCAAAACCGCCGCGGGAAGATGTTCGCTGATTCACTTCGATACAAATCGCGCAGCACCGCAGGCGTCGCGCGCGGGCCTTCGCCCGTCTTATCGGGCGCAACGAGGCCGCCGGCGATGATCGCACCGGTCGATGTGCCCGCAAGAAGATCGAAACAATCCGATAGCGGCCGCTGCGCGCCAAGGGCGCGCCGCTCGCCGTCAAGGGCGTCGAGCAACACTGCGGCGACAATGCCGCGAACGCCGCCGCCGTCTATCGCCAAAACGTTCCGAATTTTCATTGGCGTCTCCCGTGCGATCATACCTTAATGTCGCGATGGACAAGTCACGCATGCGCCGCCATATTGCGGCCTAATCTGCACCAAAACGCAAATCACGGTTTATAGAGGTTGACCAATGGCGAACGATCCCGAGCGCATCACGATACTGGCCCGCGAATTCACCGCTGCCGCCCTTGAATTTCACCGCGGCAACATGGCGGAAAAGGGCTACCGGATGGAAGGCTCTATCACGCCGCGGACCTTCAAGATGATTGAAGGTGTTGAGCAACCTAAGGATATCTTTGACGGTGAGCCGCTGTTCGCCGTCACGTTTGTCAAGCGCGACGCCGACGCCTAATAGGCGGCTTCCAGCTCTTTTAATTCCTCCGCAACCTTCGCGCCTTCGCTGCCGCGGGGGCGTGCTAATCCTGCAAGCAGCCTGAATGCAACCGGCGTAAGGAAGAGCGTAAAGACGGTGGCGAAGCCGAGCCCGCCGACAATAACCCACCCGAGGGCGGCGCGCGATTCAGCGCCGGCCCCGCTGCCGAGAATGAGCGGCAAGCCGCCAAGCAATGTTGAAATTGCGGTCATCAGCACCGGGCGCAATCGCGTCATCGCCGCATGTTCAATCGCTTCGGCGACGCTTTCGCCTTCGTCGCGAAGTTTGTTGGCGAACTCAACAATCAGGATGCCGTTTTTGGCCATGATGCCGATCAGCAAGACGAGCCCGATCTGGCTGTAATAGTTGATCGACCCGCCGGTTAAAACGATGGCGTAAAGCGCCGCCGCAAGGCCGAACGGCACGGTCGTCATAATGATCAAGGCGCTGATAAAGCTCTCGAATTGGGCGGCCAACACGAGAAAGACAATAAGCGCTGCGAAACCGAACACTAACAGCGTCGCGTTGTTTGATTCCTGAAGAACGCGCGCCTCGCCAAGAAGCGCAACCGATAATGAACCTGATAAGACCTCCTCAGAAGCGGCGCGCATCTCGCTGATCGCATCGCCGAGGCGGGCGCTTTCTGCAAGCGAGGCGGATACCGGCACGGCGCGGCGGCGTTGTTCGCGCGGCAAGCTCGCCGCGACCGCCACTTCGCGCACCGTCGCCACTGACGATAACGGGACTGTATTCCCCGAAGCCGTGCGTACAAAGATATTTTCAAGGTCGGTAGGATCATTGACAGGAAGGCCGGCCGATGACGTCAATATATCGATCGCGTTATCGCCGACAAAAACGCGCGCCGCGCGCGTCTCGTCCGCAAGCGTCTGGATCGCACTGGTGATATCGAGGATTGGAACGCCCAGCGCCGTCGCCGCCTCGCGATCTATTTCTATCGTCACCTGGGGCTGGGAAATTTGGAAATTGAGGCGGACGTTGGTGAAGGTGTCGCTCTCGCGCAAGCGCGCGCTCAAGGCTTCCGCCGCCTCAGCGGCGGCGTCGTAGTCGTCGCCGACAATTGCAAATTGCAAACCCTGGCCAGCGCCGCGAATTCCGAGTGAGTTCCCACGGCGCACAAAAGCTGTCGCGCCGGCGATATCACTGATCATGGCGCGCACTTCGCGTTCAAATACCGCCTGTGTCTTGTCGCGTTCGGCCCAGTCCGGCAGACGCAAGATTACGAAAGAACGGTTGCCGCCGCCAATCCCGTTGATTGACATCACGCTCGTTGCTTCGCCGTCCTCGACAAACGCGCCCATGCGCGCTTCCATTTCAAGAACGCGGCGGTCGAGATAATCAAAGCTCGCGCTGTCCTGACCGATGACCATCGCGAAGACGCGGCCGCGGTCTTCGACGGGCGTGAGCTCGCGCGGCGCCGAGGTCAACAAGGTGAGCGCGCCCGCCGCAAACACCAGCGACAGGGCGATAGGGATCAGCGGCGCGCGCAGGCAAAAGCGCAATACAGATCCGTAAAACGCCGTCAACGGGCCGCTGGCCTTGCGTTTATGTGCAGGCAGGTGACGGTCTTCTGCGAGATCGCCTTTGCGGGCGTCGCGGCCAAGAAGGACCGTCAGTACCGGACATAAAGTCAACGCAACAAACGAGGACACCAGGACGGCGAACGCCATAACGAAGCCAAACTCGGAAAACAGCCGCCCCGCCTGTCCCGGCAGAAATGATATTGGGATAAAGACAGCGGCGAGTGTTACGGTTGTTGAAAGCACGGCAAAAATGATCTCACGCGCGCCGACGACCGCAGCCGCCCGTTTGCCGGCGCCTTTGAAACGCCAGCGTTGTATATTTTCCGTCACGACAATGGCGTCGTCGACGACAAGGCCCGTCGCCATGACAAGGGCAAGCAACGTGATCAGATTTATGGAAAATCCCGCAAGCCAAAGCGCCGCTACGGTGCCGAGGAGCGATATCGGAATGGTCACCGCGGGAATGATCGTTGCGCGGAGGCTGCGCAAAAAGACCAGGATAACCAGCAACACGACGCATGTGGCAAGCAGAAGGCTTTTGAAGACTTCGCTGATCGCCGCATTGATAAAAATTGAATCGTCAACCGAGACGTCGATGTCGACCTCGGGCGGCAGACTGGCCTGAAGTTCGGCAACCGCTTCGCGCACGCCCGCCGACACCGCCACCGTATTTGACTGCGCCTGTCGGATAATACCAATCCCGATGCCCGGTTTGCCGTCAACGCGCGCCGTCGTCGTCTCGTCTTCAAAGCCCCATTCGACGATGGCGACATCGGCCAGGCGGGTCATTTCGTCGAGCCGAAGGTCGGCAATCTTCTCAGGCGTCACGGCCTGTGCATCGGTTTGAATCAGAATTTGCTGCGTGCTGTTGCGAATGCGCCCGCTCGGGGCGGTTTGCGATGCGGTTGCGAGTAATCGATTAACGTCGGCGACCGTATAGTTACGCGCCGACAGAGATGCCGGAACAATACGGACACGGATTACGCGATTACGAACGCCGTAATCGTCCGCTTGCGCGACGCCTTCCACCGCTTGCAAGCGGGGCAGGATGACGTCATCGACGAGATCGGCGAGGGCGCCAGGCTCCATGTCCGCGGCTGAAACCGATAACCGCATGATTGGCGAGGCGTCCGTATCGGCTTTTCTGACGACCGGCTCTTCGATGCCCTCGGGCAGATCGCGGCCAATCCCTGAAATTGCGTTCTTTACGTCCGTCGCGGCGATATCGATATCGACCGAGCCGGAAAAGGCGATGGTGATGCGGCTTTGGGCGAACGATGACGTCGATGAGATCGTTTCAACGCCGTTCACTTGCGCCACGGCGCTTTCAAGCACCGATGTCAACTCAGCGTCGATTGATTCCGGAGAGGCGCCCGGATAGGTGGTGCGAACGGAGATGACCGGTTGATCGACTTCCGGAAGCTCGCGCACCTCAACCCCGGTCATGGCGGCGAGCCCGGCGAGAACGATGAGCATACTGACAACAGCCGCTAGAATGGGCCTGCGAATAAAGACGCCGATGACGCCGCCGCTCAAGTCTCCCGATGCGGTTGTCGGCGGCGTGTGTTCAGACGCGTGTGGGAACTTATCGCTATGCGCCACGTCAGTTGCCTAAAATGGCCGGAGCCGCGGCGCCGGAGCGTTGTCTGTTCACTGACGGTTTTGAACGCGTTTGTGGGGCCGGCAGCGGTACGCCGCGGCGTACGCGGTCGGCGCCATCCGCGGCGATCAGATCGCCAACAGCGATGTCGCCTTCAACAAGTATGATGTCGTCGTTGCGCTGGAGAATAGAAACGCCGGCGCGCACTGCGGCCCCATCCTCGCCGCGCTTCCAGACATAAGCGCCCGAGCGATCCCATTGCAGAGCGAGCCCCGGGACTGCAATCGCCGGAGCGCCGTCGCTTGTCGCCTCGATGTTGAAAACAGCGCCAGGAATGAGTGCGCCATTGGGGTTGTTGACCGTCGCTTCCACACGCAGCGTCCGCGATTGCGGGTCGATCCGGCTGTCGAGTGCTGTAACGGATCCATCGAGCTTAACGCCGCCGCCGGAGGTCAGCCGCGCGTTGACGGATTGCCCGATGTTGATGAACGCCGCCAATTCCTGGGGCACGGCGAACTGAATAACGACCGATGAGGTGTCGTCCAGCGTCGTGACGATGTCGCCGGCCCGAATGTAATCGCCGGGCTCAATGTCGGTGAGGCCGGCGATGCCGTCAAACGGCGCCGCAATCGATCGTTGCGCCAGCGCATATTCGGCGGCTTGAAGTTCTGCCTCCAATGTTTTGAGCGCGTTGAATGCCGTTTCGGCTTCTTGTTCGGAGGCGGCGTCGGCGGCGGCCAGTTCTTTAAAACGCGCGGCGTTGGCTTTTGCGATAGGGTATTGCGCGCGCGCCCGGTTCAGATCGATGGTCGGGCCGTCATTTTCCACCTGAACAAGAACATCGCCCCGTTTGACTTTCTGTCCGGAAACAATGGCGACCTGTTCGACAAGGCCGGTGACTTCGGACGTAATCGCGACGCTGCGGAGCGCGCGGGCCTCGCCGATCACGGAGATGACTTTTTTGATGGCCGCTTCTTCGGCGGTCGCCATTTCGACAGCGGGCGCATAACCGCGTCCGCCGCCCCGCCGTCCCGGATTTGGGCGCCCCGCAGCCGCGCCGCCCGGACGGGCCTGTTGGGTCGCAGCCTGACCGGGCGTGTCGTCGCCCGAGCGCCACATCGTGATAGTCGCTGTAGCGGTCGCGCCAGCGACTGCGCCGCAAAGTAAGCCCAAAATCAGGGGTCTCATAGGACCGGCCTTTATATTGTTTGTTATTGAAACGGTACGAAAGCTTAAATCCGTCGGATTAAAGACGTCTCAAAGCGAGATTTGTCGCAAGCGCGCCAACAAAGGATAACCCGCCCAAAATCGGCCGGGTTCGCCGCCGCTGTTTGCGATTATAGGCCGTCGAAAGCCCGAATTCGAGCCGCTGCAGATCACAAAAAAGAGCGCCTTTCCGAGGAAAGACGCCCTTTTTGAGTGTGCAAGTGGTGTACGTTTGCCGGATCGGCTGCAAGAGCCGGGCCGGTTCAGGCGACGGACGCGGCCTTTTCTTCGGCGGGGTCGCGCAGCACATAGCCGCGTCCCCAGACGGTCTCGATGTAGTGTTCGTTCGATGTTGCGGCCGCGAGCTTCTTGCGCAGCTTGCAGATGAAAACGTCGATGATTTTCAGTTCCGGCTCGTCCATGCCGCCGTAAAGATGGTTCAGAAACATCTCTTTTGTGAGCGTCGTGCCTTTGCGCAACGAGAGCAGTTCCAGCATCTGGTATTCTTTGCCGGTGAGGTGAACGCGCTGACCGGCGACCTCGACGGTTTTGGCGTCAAGGTTCACCACCAGATCGCCGGTCGTGATGACCGACTGTGAGTGGCCTTTCGAGCGGCGAACAATGGCGTGGATGCGCGCGACCAGCTCGTCCTTGTGGAACGGCTTGGTCATATAATCGTCAGCGCCGAACCCGAGCCCGCGCACTTTCGTTTCGATGTCGCCCTGGCCCGTCAGGATCAAAATCGGCGTATTCACTTTCGAAACGCGCAGTGTTTTGAGGACGTCAAACCCGGTCATGTCAGGTAGGTTCAGATCAAGCAAGATAATGTCGTAGTCATAGACCTTGCCAAGATCGACGCCCTCTTCGCCGAGATCGGTCGTATAGACGTTGAAGCCGTCGGACTTGAGCATCAATTCAATGCTCTGCGCCGTGGCGCCGTCATCTTCGATTAGCAGTACCCGCATGAGGCCCGTCTCCTATTCGCATGTCTTGCGCCGCCCCTCAGTTTTTCGTCACTGCGCCGCATTTTGTCGTTTTGATGGCCTGATCTTAAGGTTGATAACATTTCACAAAGGTTAATAACGGCGCTAAAGCCTCGCGCATTTCTTTCATCCGATTAAGGCCGCGGAAAACTTGATGAATCCGCTCCGGCGCTAATCGCCTGCAAATCATTGAGAACGCCATTTTGTCGTTAACGCCTTGCGGGGCGCGGCTGACGTTTTGCGATTTACCAGTTTACGCCGATTTAAGGCCTTCCGCGTTAATTCTTACAGAAACGAATTTGACGTCTCCTCAAGCAGTGAGCAAAACGCTTTGCCATACGAAGACAAGTTGACCGCACGGACGCATGATTTGGCGCGCGACTTCAACCCTTTTGTCGCGACCGGCGTCGTCGCCGCGGTGACCAGCGCGGGCGTTGCGATTGAAGATCGTCTCGGATTATTGGCGCTCGGCGCGCGGATCGAAATCGAAACGACCAAGGGTTTGCTTGTCGGCGAGGTGATCGGCGTCGAAGCGGGACACGCGCTTGCGCTGCCGTTTCAGGCGGTGGACGGCGTCAGGCGCGGCGCGCGCGTCAATTTTTGTCCCGCGCAGCAAAAAGTGTCGCCCTCGCCGGCGTGGCTCGGCCGGATCGTCAATGCGTTTGGCGATCCCGTTGACGGACTTGGTCCATTGCCCCGCGGCGCGGCGTCGTTTCCGACCCGCGCCAGGCCGCCCCGGGCGGCGCAGCGCGCGCGGCTTGGCGCGCCGCTCGATTTTGGCGTTGCGGCGATGAACGCTTTCACGCCGGCCCGCGCCGGTCAGCGGCTGGGCGTCTTCGCGGCCGCCGGCCTTGGAAAATCATCGCTACTCTCAATGATCGCACGCAATACCGAATGCGATATTGCTGTGATCGCATTGATCGGCGAGCGCGGGCGCGAGGTGCGCGAGTTTGTTGAGGATCATTTGGGCGCTGAGCGTCTGGCCCGGTCTGTCGTTGTTGTCGCCACCTCCGATGAGAGCGCTCTCATGCGCCGCGAGGCGGCATTTCTGGCGATGACGCTTTGCGAATATTTTCGCGATTACGCCGTGCAAGGCGAGGGTGCACAACGCCCTCATATTCAGGGCCCTCATGTTTTGTGTCTGATGGATTCTTTGACCCGCGTCGCCGCCGCCCAGCGCGAGATTGGCCTTGCCGCCGGTGAGCCCGCAGCGGCGCGCGGCTATCCGCCGTCGGTCTTTTCTTTGTTGCCCCAGATCCTCGAACGCGCCGGTCCAGGACGCGATACGCCCAAAGGCGCTCGCTCTGGCGCGGTCAGCGGCGTTTTTTCTGTTCTGGTTGACGGCGACGATCACGATGAACCGGTCGCAGACGCCTGTCGCGCGTTATTGGACGGCCATGTCGTTCTTGATCGCCGCGTCGCAGAAAGCGGGCGTTTTCCCGCCATTAATATTTTAAAGTCGGTCTCGCGGCTATCGGCGTCCCAAATTGACCCGCGCTTTGCCGCACTCGCGACCACGGCGCGCCGCCATGAGAGCCTTTACGAAGACATGCGTGAGATGATCCGTATCGGCGCCTATCAGCCGGGGACAAACGCCGAGACGGACGACGCGATCGCCTTTCACGGCCGGCTTGAGGAGTTCTTAACGCAATCGCGTGACCATCGCGTCTCGATGGAGAGCACGGGCGCCGCCCTGGAGAAAATCCTCCAAGCGGCGCCGGTTGAGGAAACAGTGAGCCTCTGACCGGTGGGGCTTGATCAGAACAAAGGGTGAGCGGCCCTGATGACCCGCGAAGAAAAGAACCTTGAAAAGCTGTTGAAGGTGGCGGCGGCGACGTCCGACGAGCGCCGGCGTCATGTCGCCAATCTTGAAGCCGCGCTGGCGTCTGCGCAAACCTCGCGGGACTGGCTGAAACAAACGGCGTCGGCGGAAAGCAACGCCGTATTGAGCGCTGAAAACCCCAACCTCTATTCCCTGCAAAGTTATATGGGCGGCGTTGAGGAAAAGAGCCGGGCGCTGGATGCGACTTGTGAGCGGCTGACCCGGGAGATCGACGACGCGCGGGCTGAGCTGGCGGACGCGTTTCGCGAGGTCAAAAAAATCGAGCACCTCCTGGAGGTGCGGCGAAAAACGGCGCAAAAAAACAAGTCCCGGCGCGCCACGGCCCAATCCACCGAAATGGCGACGCGGGTGGTCCGCTGAGCGGCCCATGGCGACGCCGCCGTCGGCGAGCGCCGCTTTCCTTAATTGTTTGTTAACGATTTCAGAGACTTCGTTGTGATTCGAGGGCTCTATTCCGACGTTTCCGATCCGGAATCGTCTTGGACAAAAGCGTCCCGCACCGCGATTGGCGTTTGACGCCCCATAATTTCCCATGATATCCCATAAAATGGCAGACAACGCGCGGAAGGACCGTGCGGGGTCGATGCGGGGCGGCGGGCTCGCCAATCCCATCAAACGGCAGGGCGAACATCATGATGCGGTCGGCGGAAGCGCTCTTCACGGGGTCGCACACCAACAAGATCGATGCGAAAGGACGGCTGGCGACGCCGGCTGACTTTCGGCGTGCGCTCGACACCGCCGCATTCAACGGCTTCGTTTGCGTGCCGTCGCTTGAAGGACCTTATCTCGACTGCGGCGGGCTCGACTTGTTGGCGCGCTTGCAATCGCGCCTTTCAACGCTCGACCCGTATGATCCCAATCGCGAGGCGATGGAAATCGCCATCATGGGACGTCTGCGCAAACTCGGTCTCGACAAGGACGGACGCATCAGTCTGCCGAAAGCTTTTATCGCGCACGCGCAACTCGACGGCGCAGCTGATTTTGTCGGGCGCGGTGATTTTTTTCAGATCTGGAATTCGGGCGTCATGAAAGAACGTCTCGCTGCGGCTGTCGAGCGCGCGCAAAAAGCACGCTTTTCGTTGCGCAGCGGGGTTGCGCCGGCGCCGGCTTCGGCGCCGAAGGAAGCGGTCTCGTGAGCGGACAGCCGCATATCCCTGTTTTGGTCAACGAGGCGGTCGCCGCGCTGTCGCCTCAAAATGGCGGCGCCTATATTGACGCCACCTTTGGAGCGGGCGGGTATACGCGCGCCATCCTCGCCTCAGCACAATGCACCGTTTACGGATTAGACCGCGATCCGACCGCAATCGAACGCGCTGCGGCCTGGTCGCGAGGCTATGGCGGCCGGTTACGGCTGGTGCAGAGCCCGTTCGACCAGCTTGAAGACGTTTGCGCTGCGCAGAACATTGAACAACTGGACGGCGTCGTCTTCGATCTCGGCGTCTCCTCCATGCAGCTTGACGAAGCCGAGCGCGGCTTTTCGTTTTTGCGGGCAGGGCCCTTATCAATGCGGATGGACAAGGCGCGCCCCGATGCGCGCGACGTGATCAACAATGGTGAGGCCGGCGATCTCTCGGCGATCTTCAAAGCCTATGGCGAAGAACGACGCGCCGGCCATATTGCGCGCGCCATCGTCAGCGCCCGGACCGAAAGAGCGATCGAGACCACCGACCGGCTCGCCGATATTGTCGCCAAGGCCGCGCCGGCAAGACCGCAGGACAAGATCCATCCGGCGACCCGGGTTTTCCAGGCGCTTCGGATTTTCGTCAATGATGAGCTCGGCCAACTGGCGCGCGCCCTCGCGGCGGCGGAGAAAATGCTGGCGCCGGCGGGCAGGCTCGTCGTCGTCACTTTTCATTCCCTTGAGGACCGCATCGTGAAGCGTTTTTTCGCCGATCGCAGCGGTGCAAGCGGCGCGCCGTCTCGCCATGCGCCCGCCACTGCGCCGAAGACGCAGACATTTCGCCGTCTTCACGCTAAAGCACAAACACCGCAACCGGACGAAATTGTCGCAAATCCGCGCGCCCGGTCAGCAAAGCTGCGCGCCGGCATTCGCCTCGACAGTCCCGCCCGCGACGACGTCGACGCCTTTGCGCCGCGCGCCTTGTCGCTTTCCAATACTCTTACCGCCTCTCTTAATCAGTGGAGTTTGTAATCTTATGATCCGTATTACGATGGTTCTTTTGTGTTTGATGCTCGCCGCAGCGGCGGCGGGGCGGTACCAGGCAGAGGTGCGCGTCAAGCAATTACGCGAGGAAATCAACGCTATTGAGCGCGCCAAGGTTCAAGAAGCGACCGAGATACAGCTCCTGCGCGCTGAGATTGCGTACCTTGAAAGCCCCGAGCGTCTCGCGGCGATCGCCGGCAAAGTGACGGCTCTGGAGCCGATGAGCGGTAAACAACTGATGACCGCTGACGATTTTATCGTCGCCTTCGGCGGCGGCGATAATGAAAACGGCAAGGGGCCGCTGCGCCGGCCGGCGCCGCCCACCGGCG
This sequence comes from Pseudomonadota bacterium, assembly GCA_038531315.1. Classification (GTDB taxonomy): domain Bacteria; phylum Pseudomonadota; class Alphaproteobacteria; order Caulobacterales; family Parvularculaceae; genus JAJFFW01. The sequence goes on along the minus strand of JBCBBT010000001.1, from coordinate 58,346 downwards.
ATACGATCATGCAGGCGATCGCCATGGTCGACGCTTCTTTTGCGCGGCCTGAAGACAGCGACGACGATCAGGACGAATAAGCGCGCCAAAGACGCTCCCGGGTGAGCGATGCGCGGTCAAGGAGTTGCGGATAGGAATGGCATTCTGGCGCCGAAAAGCAAAGCCGAAGGGCTATGTTATCGACGAGCGCGCGCCAAGCGCGGCGTCGCCGGCGGTTGCGGCGCGCGCCATGACGCGCACGCGCATCGCCAGCCAGTCGCGCCGGCGCATCGCGATGTGCGCAGTGGTATTTTGTCTCGGCTTCGCGGCCCTCGGCGTGCGGCTCGCCTATGTCGCGTTCGGCGCCGCCGATATAGGGCGCAAGATCTTCACGGCCGATGCGCAACAAGACGGGCGCCGTCCTGAAATTACCGACCGCACCGGCGCGCTTATCGCCACCAACCTGCCCATGGTGACGCTTGAGGTTGCGGGGTCGGAAGTCTGGGATCCCGTAGAAACGGCGCAGGCGCTCGCCGGCGTGATGCCGGACCTTGACGGCGCGGCGCTGGCGCAAAAACTCGCCGCCGGCCGGTATGTCGAAGTCGCGGCCGATCTGACGCCCGATCAAAAGCGCGCCGTGTTCAGGCTCGGCTTGCCGGGTGTGCGTTTTCAGTCCCGGTACAAACGATATTATCCCCAAGGCGCTCTCGGCGCCCATGTCGTCGGTCACACCGAGCGCGGCCGCGGCGGCGTGATGGGCCTTGAGGCGGCGCTGGAGCGGACCGGCGGCGCCGATGAGGCGGCGTGGTCTAATCGCGGCGCGCCGGTCGCCGCGTCGCTCGATATGCGTGTTCAGCGCATTGTCGAGGCGACGCTGGCGGACGCCATCGCAGAATTTTCCGCGCGCGCCGGCTGGGCGCTTGTGATGGATGTTGCGACCGGCGAGATTATCGCGCTTTCCAGCCTCCCGGATTTCGATCCGAACAGTCCGGGCGCTTTTCCCGCCGATGCGCGCCGCAATCGCGCCACCTATGACCGCTATGAACTTGGGTCGATGTTCAAGGCGTTGACGGCGGCGAGCGCGCTCGACGCCGGCGTCGCCGAAGAGCGGACGATGTTTGATGCGCGCGGCGTTTATAAAATCGCTGACCGGACGATCTCCGATTTCCATGGCGAAAATCGCGTATTGACGCTGTCAGAAGTCGTTCAGTACTCATCTAATATTGGCGCGGCGCAACTGGCCGCGTTGCTCGGCGTTGATCGCCAAAGGGCCGGGCTTGACCGGCTCGGCCTTTTTGACCCTGTCGCGATTGAGCTTCTCGAGAACCGCCCGCCGCAATTACCCCTCAAGTGGGGGCCCGTCGAGGCAGCGACCGTTTCTTACGGGCACGGTATTTCGGTGACGCCCCTTCACATGATCGCCGCCTATGCGGCTGTCGTGAATGGCGGTCAGTATGTGACGCCGACATTTTTCAAAACCGCGGCGCCGCGGTCTGCGCAAGCCGCGTTCTCGCCGGCGACAAGCATCGCCATGCGTCGCATCCTGAGACGGGTTGTTACGGACGGCACCGCAAGCAAAGCCGAAGCGCCGGGGTATTTTCCCATCGGGAAAACGGCGACCGCTGACAAACCCGTGGCCGGCGCTTACGCGAAGAACGCGCGTATCTCGAGCTTTGTCGGCGCGTTTCCCGGCCATGCGCCGCGCTATGCGGTTCTTGTATCGCTCGATGAGCCGCAACCGACCAAAGCCACCTTCGGTTATGCGACGGCCGGGTGGAACGCCGCGCCCGCATTCGCAACCATCGTCACCCAGATCGCGCCTGTTCTGGGCGTGATGCCGGTTGACGAAACCGAAGCGCTCGCCGGCTTCTTTCCCGAATTTCAAAAACAGGCGGCGCTTGCGCCGGCGCTGGAAAGCCGCGCTGAGGCGTCGGCGGACGGGGCCGGCTCGCCATGAGACTGTCGGAATTGAGCGGCGAGACCCGCGAGGAAGATCCGGTTATCACCGGGCTTGCGTCGGACAGCCGGCAGGTCAAGCCCGGCTATTTGTTCGCCGCGTTGCCCGGTGTTGAAATCGACGGCGCGCGCTTTATTCCGCAAGCAGAGCAAAATGGCGCTGTCGCCGTATTGGCTTCTCCGGGGGTCAAGGCTTCGGTCATCACAATCGAAGATGCGCTGCCGCGCCGGCGCCTCGCCATGATGGCGTCGAAATTCTACCGCCCGGCGCCCGCAACCATGGTCGGCGTCACAGGCACCAACGGCAAAACCTCCGTCGTCAGTTTCGCTGCGCAGCTCTGGACTTTATTGGGCGTCGCCGCCGGCTCAATCGGCACGCTCGGCGCATCGGGGCCAAATTATCAACGCCCGCTTGACCATACGACGCCGGAACCGGTTGTCCTCCACGAGACCCTGCGTGACATGGCGCGCGTCGGCGTCACGCATGCAGCGATGGAAGTATCGAGCCATGCGCTTGCGCAATATCGCGCCGACGGCGTCCGGTTTTCTATCGCTGCATTCACAAACATTACCCAGGATCACCTCGATTATCACGCGACGTTCGATGCGTATTTCAGCGCCAAGAAAAGACTGTTTACGGATCTTTTGAGCGACGACGGCGCCGCAATTGTCAATGTCGACGGCGCCGGCGGCGCGGACTTGGCGGCGGCGATGCGCGCCGACGCCCGGCGCGTACTGACCGTCGGCGCAAACGGCGACTTTATCGCGACAAACGATATTCAGCCGACAGCGTCGGGGCTCCTCGTCCGCTTTCGCGCCGCGAACACTGACGTCGAAATCGATTTGCCGCTTGTCGGCGCGTTTCAGGCTGAAAACGCGTTGCTCGCCGCCGCGATTGTCGCCGCATCCGGTTTTGCGATCGAAGATATTGCGCCGCTTCTCAGTTCCTTGCGCGGCGCGCCGGGGCGGATGGAAAAAGTCGCTGAGATTGACGGCGTCGGCGGCGTTTATGTGGACTATGCGCATACGCCAGACGCCGTGGCGACGGCAATCAGCGCTATCCGTCCGCATACGGCGGGCCGCATCATCATTATTCTCGGTGCAGGCGGCGACCGCGACAGCGAAAAGAGACCGCTTATGGGCGCGGCGGCGGCAAGCGCCGACTGCGTCATCGTCACCGATGATAATCCTCGCCGCGAAGACCCGTCCGCGATCCGCGCAAGCGTCATGCAGGGCGCCGGCGCGGCCCTTGACGTGCATGAAATCGGCGATCGCGGCGCAGCTATTCAGGCCGGCGTCGACATGATGCGTGAGGGCGACGTCCTGTTGATCGCCGGCAAGGGGCACGAGACCGGTCAAACAATTGGGACAAAGACCATTGCGTTCAGTGATGGCGAGGAGGCGGTGAAGGCCGTTGAAAAGCGCGCCGCCCTCGGGGTAGGGCGTCGGGGCGGCGATGGGGCGTATGGTGGAGGAGAAACAACATGAGCGACGGGTTCTGGACGGCCTACGAGGCGGCGGCGGCGACGGGCGGCGCGCTCTGTGCGCGGGGCGGTGATCCGAACCGTTGGGAGGCGGAGGAATGGGCGGCGCGCGGCGTTTCGATCGATTCGCGCACGCTGAAACCGGGACAAATGTTTGTCGCATTACAGGATGCGCGCGACGGCCATGATTTTATTGCGAACGCCTTTGATCGCGGCGCGTCCGCGGCGCTTGTCGCGCGTGCGCCGGCGGATGCGCCCGAAGGAAAGCCGCTGCTTGTGGTTCGCGATACGCTCGAAGGATTGCGCGATCTTGCGCGGGCCGCGCGGCTACGTAATTTTGGCAAACGCGTCGCCGTCACCGGCAGCGTCGGAAAGACCAGTGTGAAAGAAATGCTGCGCGTGGCGCTGGCGCCGAGCGGGGTTGTTCATGCTGCTGACAAAAGTTTCAATAACCACTGGGGCGTGCCGCTGACGCTGGCGTCGATGCCCATGCGCACCGATTTTGGCGTCTTCGAAATCGGCATGAACCATGCCGGTGAAATCACGCCGCTGACCGGGCTGGTCGAACCGCACGTCGCCATCGTCACGACGGTCGCGGCGGCGCATCTGGAGTTCTTTGACTCCATCGAAGGGATCGCTGAAGCCAAAGCGGAAATCTTCACGGGACTGACGAAAGACGGCGTTGCGGTATTGCCGGCTGACAATGACTATTTTGACTTGTTGAGCCGCCGCGCTGACGAAGCGGGGGCTGGTTCCCGGGTAACGTTCGGCGCATCGCGCGGCGCCGATTTTCGCCTGATTGATTGCGCGCCGGACAAAGCCGGCGGGTCATCGGTGACCGCAGAGATCCGCGGCGACGCGCAGAGTTTTCGCCTTGGCGCGCCGGGGCGCCATCAGGCGGTGAATGCGCTGGCGACGCTCGCCGCCGCTGAGGCGGTCGGCGCCGATCTTGACGCCGCTGTCAATGCGCTCGCCGGGTTTGGCGCCGGGGCCGGGCGCGGCGCGATGCAGTTGATTGAGATCGCCGGCGCCCGCATCACCCTCATCGATGAAAGCTACAACGCAAATCCGGCGTCGATGGCGTCGTCTATCGCACTCCTCGGCGCGCAAGCGCCGGCCGCTGGCGGGCGGCGGATCGCGGTGCTCGGCGATATGCTGGAACTCGGGCCCGCGTCGGCGGCGCTTCACCGCGATATCGCGCAGCCCCTGATCGAGGCGCAAGTCGACTGTCTCTACGCGGCGGGCGAGGCGATGGCGCACTTGTGGGACGCGGTTCCCGACGGCATGAAGGCCGAGCACAGCCGCGACGCGGACGCCCTGGCGCAGGCGCTGATCGGCGATCTGCGCGACGGCGATATCGTCATGGTCAAAGGATCGAACGCCTCCGGCCTCGGGGCCGTTGTGGCGCAGTTGCGTGCGGCGGGGCTTGATGTGAAACAACAAACCGGGTGAACACCACAAAAATAATCGGGTTGCGTCACGGGCGCGCCTCATTGAGGGCCTTTTGAAACATTCATGCTGTATTACCTTTTAACGCCGCTCGCTGAAGACTTTCAGCTTTTTAATGTTTTCCGCTATCTGACATTCAGAACCGGCGGCGCCGTCATGACGGCGCTGTTGATGTCGTTTGTCCTGGGCCCGTCCTTGATCCGGTGGATGCGTCGCAAACAGGGCAAGGGCCAGCCAATTCGTCAGGACGGCCCGCAGAGCCACATCATTGAAAAAGCCGGCACGCCGACCATGGGCGGCGTCCTGATCCTCCTTTCGCTCAGTGTGGCGACGTTTTTATGGGCCCGCCTCGACAATCCTTATGTCTGGGTCGTGATGGGCGTAACGCTGACCTTCGGGCTCCTCGGCTTTGTCGATGATTATCTCAAAGTCACGAAACAATCGGCGAGCGGCGTCGTCGGCTCCTTCAAGCTGATTTTTCAGTTCGCCGTCGCGCTTCTCGCCGGTTGGTATTGCATGCGCACGCTTGGCGCATCGCCCGATATTCCGGCGGGTCTTGAGACCTCGGTGCCGCTCCCGTTCTTCAAGGATTTGTTTATTCCGCTCGGCCTGCTTTTTATTCCGTTTGCGGCGTTTGTGATTGTCGGCGCCTCGAACACGGTCAACCTCACCGACGGCCTCGACGGGCTTGCGATTGTGCCCGTCATGATCGCGGCCGCGACCTATGCGATTATCGCTTATCTTGTGGGCCGGGCTGATTTCGCCGGCTATCTGCAAGTGACCTATGTGCCCGGCGTCGGCGAGATGGCCGTCATTTGCGGCGCGATCATCGGCGCGGGGCTGGGCTTTTTGTGGTTCAACGCGCCGCCCGCTGCAATCTTCATGGGCGACACCGGCTCGCTGGCGCTCGGCGGCACGATCGGGTCGATTGCGGTCGCCACCAAACATGAAATCGTTCTCGCCATTGTCGGCGGGCTTTTCGTGCTTGAGGGCGTCTCGGTCATGATCCAGATCGCCTCGTTCAAGCTGACCGGCAAGCGCGTGTTCAGGATGGCGCCGATCCACCACCATTTTGAACAACTCGGCTGGAAGGAATCGACGATTGTCATTCGTTTCTGGATCATTGCGGTGATCCTCGCGCTGATCGGTCTTGCGACGCTCAAACTACGCTAACGCCATTGAAGACAATGAACTGACGCCGACCTGAAGGGCTCCATCGATGATCATTCTGCCCGATCTGAAAAACAGAAAGACCGCCGTCTTCGGGCTGGGCGCAACGGGTCTTGCGACCGCAAAAGCGCTCTCGGCCTCGGGCGCGCAGGTTTTTACCTGGGACGAATATCCCGCCGCCAGGGAGCGCGCGGCGAACACGGCCTATTCTTGCGAACATCCGAAAAACTGGCCGTGGGCGGAGCTTCAGTTTCTGGCGTTGAGCCCTGGCGTGCCGCTGACCCATCCAAAACCCCACGCCATCGTGCGCAAGGCGCGCTCGGCCAAGGTCAGAATTCTCGGCGATCTCGAACTCTTCGCCATGGCCTTGTCGGCGCGCACCAAAGCCGAGCGCCCAAACATCGTTGCGATCACCGGCTCGAACGGTAAATCCACAACAACGGCGCTGATCGGTCATATTCTCAAAGACACCGGCCGCGAAGTCGGCGTGGGCGGCAATATCGGCGAGCCGCTCCTCGCGATGGCGCCGTTCCATAAAGACCGCGTCTACGTGCTGGAGCTGTCATCATACCAGCTCGATCTGGCGTCATCGTTTCATGCAGACATCGCCATTCTTCTTAATCTTTCTCCGGACCATCTCGATCGCCACGGGGATATGGCGGGCTACGCGGCGGCGAAACAGCGGATATTTTTTAATCAGACGAAAGACGATGTGGCGATCATCGGCGTTGACGATGAATATGCGCAAGGCATCTGCGCAACCCTTTCCGGCAAGCAGGAGGCGCGCGTCTACCCGATTTCGGTGAAGGGCGCGCTCGGGCACGGCGTCTATTCGCTGGGCGGCAATCTTTATTACAACCTCAGCGGCAAAAGCGGCGAGGCCGGCGCCGTTGACCAGATACCGACCTTGCGCGGGGCCCATAACCGCCAGAACGCCGCCGCGGCGCTCGCCGCCTGCAGCATTCTGGGCGTCGCGCCGTCGGTGTCGATCAAAGCGATGGAGCGTTTTAAAGGCCTTCCTCACCGATCAGAGACGATTGCGCGTCTCGACGGCGTCAGTTTCGTCAATGATTCCAAAGCGACCAATGTGGACGCCGCGGCGCGCGCCCTGACGGCGTTTGACAATATCTTCTGGATCGCCGGCGGGCGCGCGAAACAGGACGGCGCAGCGCCGTTGAAGACGTTGATGAGCCGTGTACAGAGGACCTATCTGATTGGCGATGCGGCCGAGGATTTCGAGCGCGCGCTTGGCGCGGCTGTCGCGAGCGTCCAGTGCGGCAACCTCGCTGTCGCTGTCGCCGCGGCGACGCGCGACGCGCTCGAATTTCGCCGCCGCACCGGCGAGGAGGCGGTCGTCCTTTTGTCGCCCGCCTGCGCCTCCCAGGACCAGTTCAAGAACTTTGAAGACCGCGGCGAGACCTTTCGCCGTCTCGTCATGGATGAAGCCGAAGCCATTCGCGCGCAAGGCGACGATGCGGCGCCGTCGACCGGCGGAGCGGCGGCGTGAAGGCGCCCTCGCGCATCGACACCTCGCCGCTGGCGCGGTGGTGGTGGTCGCTTGATCGCGTCAGCGCCCTTCTGGTGGCGGCGATCCTTTCGATCGGGCTGGTGTTATTGCTCGCCGCCGGGCCGGGCGCCGCGGTGCGGTTCGGCATCGATAATGACTTTCATTTCTCCGTACGCCAATTGCTGTTTCTCGGCCCGTCGCTGGTTTTGATGGCCGGCGTCTCGATGTTGTCGCCGCTGCAGGCGCGCCGGTTTGGCGTGCTGGTTTTTGCGGGCGCGCTTTTGTTGATGATTGCGGCGGTGACGATCGGCCCTGAAATCAACGGCGCCCATCGCTGGCTTTCGATCGGGTCTTATCTGTTGCAGCCGTCGGAATTCCTCAAGCCTGGCTTTATTGTTGTGGCCGCGTGGATGCTGGCGGAAGGCGCCCGCCGTCCCGGGTTTCCCGGCGCGATGATCGCCATGGCGCTCTACCTTGTGTGCGGCGGGCTTATGGTCATGCAGCCCGATTTCGGACAGGCTGCGCTCCTGACGGCGGTCTGGATGATCATGTTCTTTATCGCCGGCTGGAGCTGGCTTTGGATCGCCGGGCTCGGCGCCATTGGGGCGGCGGCCTTGTGGGGCGGCTATGCGTTCTCGCCGCATCTGGCGCGGCGCATTGACGGCTTTCTCAATCCGGCAAGCGCGGAAACCTATCAGGTCGACAAGGCGATGCAGGCGGTTCAAAACGGGGCGGCGTTCGGACGCAATCCCCAGGACCCGTCTTACAAGCTGCAACTGCCGGATGCGCATACGGATTTTATTTTCGCCGTCGCGGCGGAAGAGTTTGGCTTCTTCTTTTGTTGCGTGATCCTGGCGCTGTTCGCCGCTCTTGTCGCGCGGCTTTATCTACGCGCCTCGACGCTGAAAAGCCTCTTCGCCCAATGCGCCGTATGCGGGCTCGCTGCGATGATCGGCCTACAGAGTTTTATCAATATCGGCGTTAATTTGCGCGCCTTGCCGGCCAAGGGCATGACGTTGCCGTTTATCTCGTATGGCGGATCGTCGATGTTAGCGGTGGGGCTGTCATTCGGATTGATCTTCGCCCTGACGCGCTCGCCCGGACTGGCGCGCCGGCGCAAGGAAATCATGCCGTGACGGTGAGCGGCAAACTGATTGCGCTCGCCGCCGGCGGCACGGGCGGTCATATGTTTCCCGCGCAAGCGCTGGCGCAGGAACTAAAGCGCCGCGGTGCGCGCATCCTGCTGGTCACGGACAAGCGCGGCGCGCGCTTTGCGGAAAATTTCGGCGACGACGACCGCATAGAGATTTCCGCCGCCAGTCCCTCAATCGGCGGCCCCGTCGCCAAGGCCGCGGCCGCGGTGTCGCTGGCGGGCGGGTTTTTAACCGCGCGGCGCGCGCTGAAACGCATGCAACCGGCCGCCGCTGTTGGCTTCGGCGGCTATCCTTCTTTCGCCGGGATGCAGGCGGCGAGCGCCCTCAACATTCCCTATGGCGTACACGAACAAAATGGCGTTCTCGGTCGCGCCAACCGCCTGCTCGTCGGCCGCGCGGCTTTCGTCGCCCATGCGTTTCCCATTCTGGAAAAAATGCCGGCCAAAGCACAGCGCACCCTCAGCGCGGCGGGGCGCCTGCACGAGGTCGGCAATCCGGTGCGCGATGCTGTCAAAGCGTTGGCTGACAGCGACTTCGCCAGCCCGGAACCGGACGCGCCCATCCGGCTTTTGATCTTTGGCGGCAGCCAGGGCGCATCGCTTTTTTCCGAGATTGCGCCGCGCGCGCTGGAGCGGCTGCCGAAAGCGATCCGCAGCCGGCTTTACGTTGTCCACCAGGCGCGCGACGCAGAGGCCGCGATGGTCAAGGCGGTCTATGACCAAGCCGGCATCGCGGCGGAGATCGCGCCGTTCTTTAAGGATTTGCCCGCGCGCATCGCCAACGCGCATCTTGTGTTGGCGCGCGCCGGCGGGTCGACGGTGACGGAGTTGTCGATTATCGGGCGTCCCTCGGTGCTTGTGCCGCTCGCCATCGCGATGGACGATCACCAGACCGGCAATGCGCGCGCCTTGTCCGATAGCGGCGCCGATGGGGCGCAGGGCGCCATTCTTTTGCCGGAAGCAGGCTTTAGCGAAGAGGCCCTGACGGCGGCGCTAAAGCCGCTCCTTCAAGAGCCGCGCCGGCTTGGCGTCATGGCGGCGGCGGCCCGGGGCCGCGTGCGTCAGGGGGCGGCGACGGCCCTTGCCGATCTCGTTGAAGCGATTACGCTGCGCGGCGATGTATAAGAGTATCCGATGAGCGAAAAAGTCAGCACACGGCCGCAAGCCGCCCCGGAAATCAAGATCAAGCTGCCGTTCAATGTGGGCGTTGTCCATTTCGTCGGCATTGGCGGCATCGGCATGTCGGGGATCGCCTCGGTGATGCGCAATCTCGGCTATCAGGTGCGCGGCTCCGATGTGGCGGACGGACCCAATGTGCAACAGCTGCGCGACAAGGGCATTGACGTCGTCATCGGCCACAGCCCCGCCAATGTGGACGGCGCCGAAGCGGTGGTCGTCTCGACGGCGATCAGGGCGGACAATCCGGAAGTAAGGGCCGCGCGCGCCAAGCATATTCCCGTCGTCAAGCGCGCCGATATGCTGGCCGAACTGATGCGGCTGAAATGGACGATATCGGTCGCCGGCACCCACGGAAAAACCACAACCACAACCATGGTCGCAGCGCTCCTCGATGAGGCGGGTCTTGATCCGACGGTGATCAATGGCGGCGTCATTAACGCCTATGGCGCGAATGCGCGGGTCGGGGAAGGCGACTGGATGGTGGTCGAGGCCGATGAGTCCGACGGCGCTTTCCTCCGCCTGCCGACGACGGTGGCGGTCGTCTCTAACATCGATCCGGAACATCTCGACCATTGGGGCGATTTTGAAAGCCTGAAGGACGCCTTCGACGCCTTTATTGAGAACACGCCGTTTTACGGGTTCGGCGTCGTTTGTCTTGACCATCCGGAAGTGCAGGCGCTTGTCGGGCGCGTTACTGACAGAAAGCTCATCACCTATGGCGCCAATCCGCAGGCGGATGTTCGCGCTGAGAACATTCGCTTTGAAGAAGGTTTTGCGCGATACGATATTGTGTTCCGCGAGCGCGGCGCCGAGGTGACGCGGATCGACGATGTCAGCCTGCCGATGCCGGGGGTGCATAACGTGTTGAATTCGCTGGCCGCGGCGATCGTCGCGCGTGAGCTGGGCGCCAGCGCCGCGTCGATCAAGTCGGGTTTCGCAAAGTTCGAGGGCGTCAAGCGCCGCTTTACGAAGGTCGGCGCCTGGAACGGCGCCGTGATAATCGACGACTATGGCCACCATCCCGCGGAGATCACCGCCGTCCTGCGCGCGGCGCGCAACGTCGCCAGGGGCAAGATCATCGCGGTCGTACAGCCGCATCGTTATTCGCGGCTGCAAGCGCTGTTCGACGAATTTTGCGCGTGCCTGAACGAAGCCGATATCGCGTTTGTCACGGACATTTTCGCCGCCGGCGAACAACCCATCGACGGCGTTGACCGCGACGCCTTTGTCGCCGGCGCCGCCGCTCACGGCCATAAGGATGTGCGCGCGCTGAAGAGCCTTGAAGATTTGCCGGCGGAAATCGCGGCGCTCGCCGAGCCCGGCGATTATGTCGTGTGCCTCGGGGCCGGCGATATCACGCGGCACGCCAACGGGCTTGTCGCCGCCCTTGAGGCCCGCGCGACATGACGCCGGCGGCGTTTAATATCAGCGCCCTGCCGCCGGTCCGTGGTCGGATTATCGAAGGCGCGGACCTGTCGGGGGTCACGTGGTTTCGCGTCGGCGGCCCGGCTGACGTCCTCTTTTCGCCAGCCGATGAAGACGACCTTGCGCAGTTTCTGGCCTCGCTTGACCCGGCCGTGCCGGTGTTTGTCATGGGCGTCGGTTCAAATCTTCTGGTGCGCGACGGCGGCGTGCGCGGCGTCGTTATTCGCCTCGGCGCGGGGTTCAACAAAATCGACGTCAGCGGCCTGACCGTTACGGCGGGCGCAGCGGCGCTCGACGCGCAGGTCGCGAAGAAAGCGGGCGCGGCGGGGGTCGCGGGCCTTGAGTTTTACCGCGGCGTGCCGGGCGCGATCGGCGGCGCGCTCGCGATGAATGCGGGAGCTTATGGCGGCGAGACCAAAGACAATCTTGTTGAGGCTGTCGCCATCGACCGGGCCGGCGCGCGCCATGTTCTGTCTAATGAGGATATGAAATTCGCCTATCGCCATTGCGGCGCGCTCGACGATCGCTGGCTTGTGTTCACTGAAGCAACGTTCAAGGGACACGAGGGCGATCCGGACGCGATTGAGGCGCGCATGGCCGAGATCATGCGCCGCCGGGAAGAAAGCCAGCCGATCAGGGCGCGCACCGGTGGGTCGACCTTCGCCAATCCGGATCTCGCCTTGTCGGGCGGGCGCAAATCCTGGCAGTTGATTGACGAAGTCGGCGGGCGCGGACGCATCGTCGGCGACGCGCAGGTCTCCGAACAGCATTGCAACTTCATGATCAATCGCGGCGCGGCGACAGCGGGCGACCTTGAGACCCTGATTGAATCTCTGCGTACAGACGTTGAACGCGAGACCGGCGTCGCCCTGCGCTGGGAGATCAGGCGGGTAGGGGAGCGGCCATGAGCGCGCGTCAATACAAACGCATCGCCGTCCTGAAAGGCGGCTGGTCGCCGGAGCGCGAGGTCTCGCTCAGCTCCGGCGCGGAGGCGGCGAAGGCCTTGCGGGAAGCGGGCTATGATGCGGTCGAGATCGATGCGGGCCACAATCTTGCTGAACAGCTCGCTGAAGTGAAACCAGACGCGGCCTTCAATGCGCTGCACGGCAAATGGGGCGAGGACGGCTGCGTTCAGGGTCTCCTCGAAGTCATGGAAATTCCGTACACGCACTCCGGCGTCCTCGCGTCTTCGCTTGCGATGGACAAACAGCGCGCCAAAGCGGTGTTTGAAGATGCGGGCATCCTTGCGCCGTTTGGCAAAATCGTCTCCCGCGATGAGGCCGCAGGCGGCGGCGTGATCAAGGCGCCTTATGTGGTCAAACCAAACGATCAGGGTTCGTCCGTCGGCGTTTATATCGTTTATGAAGGCGACAATCGCCCGCCCGAAGCGCTCAGCGATCCGAAATGGAATCTGGGCGAGGACGTGCTGGTTGAGAAATTCATTCCGGGCCGTGAGCTGACGGTGGCGGTGCTCGGCGACAAGCCGCTTTGCGTGACGGAAATCCTGCCGGCGACCGCATTTTACGATTACGAAGCGAAATACGCCGATGGCGGCTCGCGCCATGTGTTGCCGGCCGACCTACCGGCGGCGGTGACGGAGGAGGCGCTGGCGGTGGCGTTGCGGGCGCACCGCGCGCTCGGCTGTCGCGGTCTGTCGCGCGCCGATTTCCGGTTTGATCCGGACGCGGCCGATAAAGGCGGCGGGCTTTACTGCCTTGAAGTCAATACCCAACCGGGTCTAACCCCGACATCGCTGGCGCCGGAACAGGCCGCTTATCTCGGCATGACCTTTCCGGAGCTGTGCGCATGGATCACTGAGGACGCATCATGCCAAAGGTGAAAAAGAAGACCGCCGCCAAGCGCAAAACCGGTAAGGCGGCGAAAAGCGCCCGCAGCCGGACGGCGCGGCGCGCGCCCTCTTTTATCGAGCGCTCCCTCGGCCAGTTTCACCGGTTGACCCTCGCCGGCGTCGTCGGCGCGACGATGATCACGGTGGGCATTGTCGCTGCGTTGTGGGCGGGCGGTTATGTCGGCCTGATGAGCGAGCGCGCCGACCGGGCGATGCGCGGCGCCGCCATCGCGTCCGGGTTCGATATCCGTCGCATCACGCTCATGGGCCGTCAGCAGGCGGCGTTTTCCGATGTCGAGGTGGCGATCGGGCCCGTGGTCGGCGCGTCAATCGGCCATTTCGATCTCGATGCGGCGAAAGCGCGGGTCGAAGATCTCGGTTGGGTCCGCACGGCGGCCGTCTCCCGGCTCTGGCCGAACACCATTCATGTCTCGATCCGCGAGCGCGAACCGGCAGCGGTCTGGCAATTGTCCGGCGCGCTGCATCTGATCGATGATGAAGGCGCGATCATCAAAGAAGTAAGCGCGTATGAATATGCGTCGCTGCCCCTGATCGTCGGAGCCGGCGCGCCGGACGCGACCGCAGAAATCCTGCAGGCGCTGGCGGCCCATCCCGATCTTGAAGAACGCACCGCCGCGCTTGTGCGGGTCGGAGAGCGCCGCTGGAACATGCGTCTGCGGAACAAAGTCGACGTTAAACTGCCGGAACACGGGTTCGCCGACGCGCTCGACTATCTTGCAATCCTGCAGAGCGCTCACGGCATTCTTGACCAGGACAACGAATATATCGACCTTCGCAATCCCGACGTCGTCATCCGTCCGCGGGAAAATGCGCCGGAAGCGGCGCAATAGCGCCGGCTCTTTTGCGCCGCCAGAACAGTTCGGAGACGCATTGCGATGACCCAGCGCGCCGCCCAGCATGACCTCTTCGCATCCGAGCCCGTACGCCATTCGCGCCTGACCCCGCGCCGCCGCCCAAACGGATTGATCGCAGCGGCCGATCTCGGCGCGTCCAAGGCCGCCTGTCTGATTGCTTCCGTCCTTGAGTCAGCCGACGGCGACATCGACATTGAGGTGATCGGCGCCGGCCAGCAGGGGATTGCGCCGCGCGATGCGCGTACCGATCGCCTTGGCGCTGCGGAGACGGCCTTTCGCGCGGCGCTGGAAGCGGCGGAGCGCATGGCCGGAGAACGGGTGCGCGCCGTCTCGATCAGCGCGCCGGGCCGCCAGCTTCTGTCGCGCCGGATCGGCGTCGATCTTGACCTTGCCGGCGGCGCGGTGACGGCCGAAGACGTTCTTGATTGCCTGCGAGAAGGCGCCGGGCTCGCCGCCCGCGAGGGCGCGCGCGCGATCCATGCGGCCCCGATTGATTTTTCCGTGGACGGTGAAAAAACCGGCGCCAATCCGTGCGGCTATGTCGGCGATATTCTGTCTGCGGAGCTTGTTGGGCTCGCCGTCCGCGACGGCTATGACGGCAATATGCGCGCGCTTTTGGAGCGCTGCGATATCGGGATCGACAAGATCGTGCCGGGGCCGGTTGCGACCGGTGAGGCGGTCCTGATCGACGATGAAAAAGAGCTCGGCGTCACCATCATCGATATGGGCGCGCGCAACACCGATTTCGCGGTTTATGAGGATGGCGCGCTGATCGGCTGCGGCGGCGTTGCGATGGGCGGGGAGCATATCACGCGCGATCTGGCGCATATTTTTGGCGGCGCAATTGCCCATGCCGAACGGGTCAAGGCGCTGCATGGCTCGGCGCTCGCCGGGCTCGGCGACGACCATCGGTTTGTCGATTTCCCGCAGCTCGGCGAAAACAAAAACGCCCTGCGCGCGGCGCGGGCCGACGTCAGCGCGGTGATCGCGCCGCGTCTGGAAGAAACGCTGACGCTGGTCCGCGAGGAGGCGGCGCGGGTCTGTGCGGTCGCCGGCGGCGGCCACGACGCCATGGGTTTTGAGCGCGCCCATCGCGGCATGCGCCGGGCGGTGCTGACCGGCGGCGGCAGTCTTCTGACCGGCGCGCGCGAGACGGCGGAGCGGATTTTTGGCGTCAAGACGCGGCTCGGTCGGCCAGTGTCGCTGACCGGTGCGCCGGATGCGGCCTCCTCGGCGCAGTTTTCCGCCTGCGTCGGCGCGCTCCTTTCGCGCGCGCGCCCGCACCAGGATATTCGCACTGCGGCCCGTTTTGGCGCCGATACGGATTATCGCCGCATCGACACGCTCGCGCTCAAGCGCCGGGGCGTCCTGGCGAGCGCTGCGGAATGGCTGAAGGCCAATTTTTAAGCCGTTTTCATCCGTCCAAAAGGCCCGCGTTAACCATTTGTTAAGGGGTCTGAACGAAGTCTTTAAATTCACAATTAAAACCAATTTGGGCGAACCGGAGAGTGACATGCCTCTAAACCTCAGCGTGCCGGAAATGACGGAACTCAAGCCACGGATTTCCGTGATCGGCGTCGGCGGCGCGGGGGGCAATGCGGTCAACAACATGATCGACAGCGCGCTCGAGGGCGTTGAATTTCTGGTCGCCAACACCGATGCGCAAGCGCTCGGTCTTTCCAAGGCCGAAAAGCGCATTCAGCTCGGCGTCTCAACGACGCAAGGGCTCGGCGCCGGCTCGCTGCCTGACGTTGGGCGCGCCGCCGCCGAAGAGTCGCTCGATGAACTGCTCGAACATGTCGGCAACGCCCACATGCTGTTTGTCACCGCCGGCATGGGCGGCGGCACCGGCACCGGCGCGGCGCCCGTCATCGCCAAAGCCGCCAAGGAGCGCGATATCCTGACCGTCGGCGTTGTCACCAAGCCGTTCCACTTCGAAGGCGCGCGCCGCATGAAGATCGCCTCCGCCGGCATCGAAGCGCTGCAGGAACATGTCGACACGCTTCTGATTATTCCGAACCAGAACCTTTTCTCGATCGCCAATGAACGCACGACCTTCCACGAAGCCTTCGCGCTCGCCGATCAGGTGCTGCATTCGGGCGTGCGCGGGATCACCGATCTCATGGTGATGCCGGGACTGATCAATCTTGACTTCAACGATGTCCGCACCGTGATGAGCGAGATGGGCAAGGCCATGATGGGCACCGGCGAGGCCGAAGGCGACAAGCGCGCCATACAGGCGGCCGAAGCGGCGATCTCCAATCCGCTGCTCGACGAGGTCTCGATGAAGGGCGCGCGCGGCGTTCTCATCAACATCACCGGTTCCATGGATATGACGCTCTTTGAGGTTGACGAGGCGGCGAACCGTATCCGCGCCGAAGTTGATCCCGATGCGAATATTATTGTCGGATCGACGTTCAATCAGGACCTTGAAGGCAAGGTCCGGGTTTCCGTGGTCGCGACCGGGATCGACACAGCGGTGCGCGAGAACCGCCCGCCGGAAGTCAAGACGCAGGCCCCCGCCGCGCGGCCATGGCGCGATCCGGTTTCTGCTGATGCGCCGCCGCAAGCCGCCGCTGATCCGGCGCCGCAACCGGTCCTCGCGCAAGACGCCGGCGCGCAGCACGCCGCAGCGCAATCCGTTCCTGTACAAACGGTTTCCGTAAAACGCGCCGCCGACGCCTCAAACCTCGCCGCGAAAGCGCCGGGCCGCAGCCGCCCCGCCGCACCGAACCAACCGCCACAGCAACCGCCGGTGCGCGGCGCAACGGCGCCCGTTTCCGCGCCGGCCTCCGCAATCGACGGCGCCAACCCGGTCGGCGATGTCCACGAGCGGATCAAGAAGATGCTCACCGAGACGAACGCGCAATCAATGCCGCCATCGACCCTCGGCCAGACGAGCCCGGCGCCGGCGGCGAAATCGCCGGTGCGCCGGCCCGCGGCGCGTCCGCAACCGGCGGACGCCGGCAAAGCGGCGCGCAATCCCTTCCGCGAGGCGCAGTCGCTGGGCAAACATTCGATTGAAGTCGCCGTCGACATGTTGAAATCGATTGGCGCGCCGCCGAAGCGCGAGACGCCGCCGGCGCGCCCGCCGGAGAGCGCCAAGCCAAGCTCGATGATGCGCGGCGATCTCTTTGACGAGGACGATGAGGCCGAACTCGAAATCCCGTCTTTCCTGCGGAAGAAAAAAGCCGGTTAAAAATTGGTTAAATGGCCGGGCGGCAAGCCTCGTCCGGCGTGCAAATCACAACAGCCGCTCCCGTAAAAAGGGCGGCTGTTGTCATTTCCATAGGCTTTTCCGGTTACCTCTCGCACGCCGGTGGACGCGTTCCTGCGCGTCCTGAATAAACCGAAATAATCCGTTATTTGCGTGGCGGAATCGACCTCACGTAGTAGAGTTTGAACGGGCGTGAGGGGCCGCGCGCGGAGAAGGGTTTTGAATGCCATTCATTGATGGAGGCGGACAGGCGACGCTGACGGCTCCGGTCGTCTTTGACGGCGTCGGCGTTCACTCCGGCAAGGCCGTGCGGCTCACGCTCAAACCGGCGTCTGAAAACACCGGCATTGTATTCATCAGAACCGACGCGCTCTTGCGCACTGGGTCCGGCTGTACTGGGCCTGGCAGCATTGGGTCCCGAAGCAGTGGGTCCGGAAGCAATGTGTCCGGCGCCGCGCGGTCGACCTCCCGGGCAAATGTCATCAAAGCATCGCCGCATGCGGTGACGACGACGCGGCTCGGCACAACCCTGTCCAACGCGGACGGCGTCATTGTTTCCACCGTTGAGCATTTAATGGCGGCGCTCGCGATTTGCGGCGTCGATAATGTGGTTGCGGAACTGAATGCGGCTGAGCTGCCGATCATGGACGGAAGCGCGGCGCCGTTCGTTTCCGCGTTCATGGAAGCAGGTGTCGCCAGCCAGGGCGCGCCGCGTCGTCGGCTTTTACTGCGCGAGCCTGTTGAGGTGCGCGACGGCGACAGGGTTGTCCGCGCCGAGCCCGCGCAACGCTTTTCCATGCAGGTCGCAATCGACTTCGCCGATGAGGCCTGCATCGGCCGTCAGTCGGTCGATCTTGATTTCACCGATATCGAGGCGCTGCGCGGCCGCATCGCGGGCGCGCGCACGTTCTGTCGATTGAGCGAGGTGGACGCGTTGAAGGCGGCGGGGCTTTGTCAGGGCGGCTCGCTCGAAAACGCTGTCGTCGTCGACGGCGGCGAAGTGAAGAACCCGCAAGGCCTGCGCGATCCGCAGGAGTTTGTCTTGCACAAGGCGCTTGATCTTCTGGGGGATCTGGCGCTGATCGGGGCGCCGTTGGGCGCGCGCATCATCGCCGAGAAGCCCGGCCATGACCTCAACACGCGCCTTGCGGCGGCGATCGCCAACGCCGCGACGCAACCGAAAAGCCCTGCGGCGACCGCGGTCGCTGCGCGGCTTTCCGCCTGAATTGAGACGGTCTCAATTTAGTCGATCTGAATTTTGTCTGCTTAAGACGTGGTTCTGTAAATGACGGCCGTGGCGGGGGCGCCCACGTGTGCGTGGCAAGCCCGGTCAGAGGCTTCTGTCCGACGCCATTCCCAAACCCTTTTGCCCGAAAATTTTGCCCGATAAGTTGCGCCGGCGGCATTGGGGGCGGGGCGCTCCAAAAAATCGCCAAATTCGGCGGTTATCCTTAACCGCGCCCGCGGTGTTTCGGCCAACGTGAGCCAGGGTGCTTCAGGGTGCTTCAGGGCGCTCAGGGCGCTTCGGGGCGCAGCGCGGCGTGTTAAGATTTGACCGGGTTCGGCGAGGCCTTTACATTATCACAGCGAAGGGGCCTTACGATGAAGCGCGCCGGCGCTGGCTGGCTTTGCGATGGTCGCCACTTTGAGAGTTTTTCGTTTATGGCAATTTCACGCGTAGGTTTCTCGCGATCGGGTCTCGGGAAAATCGCCCTTGTCGCTGCGGCGCTCGTCGCCGCCGGCTGTTCTTCAACCGGACAGAAGAAGAAATTCGATTATGTCGAGCGGCCGGTGGAAACGCTCTACGGCGAAGCGACCAAACGGCTTGAGCAAAAGCGCTATGACGAAGCGGTCGCCTTCTTTGAAGAAGTTGAACGCCAGCATCCTTATTCGGACTGGGCGCGCCGCGCGCAGTTGATGAAGGCGTTTTCGCGGTATCAGGCGAACGACTATGAAGAGGCGATTACGGCGCTTGACCAGTTCATCGCCCTCCATCCCGGCAACAAAGATGTGCCGTACGCGTATTATCTGAAAGCGATGAGCTTTTACGAGCGCATCCGCGACGTCGGGCGCGACCAGGGGTTCACCGATAACGCCGTCGCCTCCTTGAACGATGTCGTGCGCCGCTATCCGGGGACGGAATATGCGCGCGATGCGCGGCTGAAGCTTGATCTGACATCGGACCATCTCGCCGGCAAGGAGATGTATGTCGGGCTGTTCTATCTGAAGCAGAACAAACACATCGCGGCGATCAATCGCTTCAAATTCGTGATCAACAACTACCAGACGACGACCCATGTCGCCGAGGCGCTGCACCGGCTTGTCGAAGCCTATCTAGAGATTGGCATTGAGACCGAAGCGCGCGCCGCCGCAGCGGTGCTGGCGCACAACTATCCCGGCTCGCCATGGTATGAAGACACATACAAATTGCTGCGCCGGAATGGTCTGGTTGACAAATGGGCCGCGATCGACGCCGGCCAGCGCATTCTCGTCGACGGCAAGTCCGCGACAGAGGCTGATCGCGAGCGCGAAAGCGCTGAAGCGGAAGCGAAAGCCGAAGCCGAGCGCGAGGCCGCCGAGCGCGTCGAGGCGGAAAAAGCCGCCGCCAAGGAACGCCGCAAGCGCGAGAAGAAAGCCTCCCTTTAGGCTCTCAACAGGTCATCTGCGCCAGTTTTGCCGCGGTCTGTGAGCGCGCGTTTTGTTTTGGTGCGGTTTTATGTTTTGAGGCGGGGCCGCCGCGCCGTTTTGATCGGCGCCGACAGCATGCGCCTTTTCCGGATCGGCGAAACCGGCTAGCGTCGGCGGGCGCGCTTGGTTGGGCAAGCGCTGTTCCTGCGCAGAACCGGCCGTCATGCTTACAGCGTTACACATCCAGGATTTTGTCCTCATCGATCAGGCGAGCCTCGTCATCGAGACCGGCCTCACCGCGCTGACCGGCGAGACGGGGGCGGGCAAATCGATCCTCCTCGACGCGCTCGGCCTCGCCGTGGGCGGGCGCGTTGAACGGGGCGCCATCCGCACCGGCGCCGAGCGCGGCGTGGTCTCGGCGGCGTTTGAGCCGCGCGCCGATCACGATGTCTGGGCGCTGTTGTCAGAGAACGATCTCCAGACGGAAGACGAGGCGGTGATCCTGCGCCGCGTCCTGACGGCGAACGGCAAGAGCCGCGCGTTTATCAACGACCAGCCGGTTTCCATCGCGTTACTCAGAACCGTCGGCCAGTCTCTCCTTGAGATTCATGGTCAACATGACGGGCACGGATTTTTATCCGCGGCGACCCATCGCGCGCTGCTCGATGAATTCGGCGGTCTCGCCGCAAAAACCGAGGGCGTTGAAAAGCTCTATCGGGCGTGGCGCGGCGCGCAAGACGCCCTCGCCGAGCGTGAAGCCGCACGGGCGAAAACGCTCGCAGAAGCCGATTATTTGCGCCATGTCGTCGCTGAACTTGAAAAACTCGCCCCGGTCGAGGACGAAGAACAAGCGCTTGTCGCCCGGCGCGGGTTGTTGATGGCGTCGGAGAAAATCAGCGCTGAATTCGCCGCCGCCTTGTCGCTGCTCGGCGACGAAGGCCTTGAAGACAAACTTGCGGCCAGCGCGCGCCGGCTATTGCGCGCGAGCGAGACGATTGGCGAGGCCAATCCGGCGCTTGACCGCGCGATAGAAAGAATGGACGCCGCGATTTCCGAGGTCATGGAGGCGCGGAGCGCTGTTGAGGACGCTGCGGCGGCGCTTGAATTCGACGCGGCGGCGCTCGAAGAAGCCGAGGAGCGGTTATTCGCGTTGCGGGCGGCGGCGCGTAAACACGGCGTGCCGGCGGCGGGACTGCCGGCGTTTTTCCAAAAGGCGCGCGCTGCGCTCTGCGATCTTGACGACGGCGAGGCGAATTTTGAAACGCTGAAAGCCGCCGCCGCGCAAGCCGAAAAAGCCTATTTTGCGGCCGCCGAAAAGCTTTCCGCCGCGCGCCGGGCCGCCGCCGGTCGCCTCGACAAAGCCGTCGCCAAGGAGCTGGCGCCGCTGAAGCTAGGCTCCGCCGCGTTTGCAACCGCCATCGATACCGATACGGACCATCCACGCGCCGACGGGATCGACAGCGTTGAATTTATGGTTGCGACCAACAAAGGCGCAAAACCCGGTCCGTTGAAATCCATCGCGTCGGGCGGCGAGCTATCGCGTTTTGTGCTCGCCATGAAAGCCGCGCTTGCGGCGCAGGAAAATCGCACTGTTATTATTTTCGATGAAGTGGACGCCGGCGTCGGCGGCGCGGTTGCGGACGCCGTCGGCGAACGCCTCGCGCGTCTTGCCCGGGACGCGCAGGTGATGGTCGTGACCCACAGCCCGCAAGTCGCGGCCCGCGCCGACAGCCACTGGCGAATATCGAAATCGGAAGGCAAGTCGTCGACGACGACGGCGGTGCGCGTCCTCGGCGCGACCGAGCGCATTGAAGAAATCGCCCGCATGCTTTCCGGGGCCCGCGTCAGCGAAGCCGCCCGCGACGCAGCGCGCGCCCTCCTCGAAGCGCCGCGCGCGCCCGCCAAAGCCAAACCGCGCCGGCGCGCTTCGCGATAACCCCTCAGGACACGGCCGGCATAAGATGGCGCAGCGAAACAAGACTTCCGATCTGGCGGCGATCCCCGTCAAGGCGCTAACAGGCGATCAGGCCGGCGCCGAACTTGCGCGTCTTGCTGAAATTTTGAACGCGGCGAGCAAGGCTTATTACGGCGACGACCGTCCGGTGATGAGCGACGCTGAATACGACGCCTTGATGCGCCGCAATCAGTTGATCGAGCGCGCCCATCCGAAATTGAAACGCGCCGACAGCCCAAGCGATCAGGTCGGCGCGCCGCCATCGCCAAAATTTGAAAAAGTCTCCCACGCCCGCGCCATGCTCTCGCTCGGCAACGCCTTCGAGGATGACGACGTCGCTGACTTTATTGCGAGCGCGCGCCGGTTTTTAAGCCTCGATGACGAAGACACGCTGGCCATGACGGCGGAACCCAAGATCGACGGCGCGTCCCTGAGCGTGCGCTACGAGGCGGGCGTTATGACTGTCGCCGCAACGCGCGGCGACGGGGCGGTCGGTGAGAATGTGACCGCGAATGCGCTGACGATCGCCGATATTCCCAAGTCCATCAGGAACGCGCCGGCGGTCCTTGAGGTGCGCGGCGAGGTTTTCATGTCGCATACGGATTTTGAAGCGCTGAACGAACGCCTGTTGAGCGAGGCGGACGAGGCCGGCCGCAAAGGGGAGACCTTCGCCAATCCGCGCAACGCCGCCGCCGGATCGCTGCGCCAGCTCGACCCGGCGATCACCGCCGCGCGGCCTTTGCGGTTTTTCGCCTATGCCTGGGGCGAGGTCAGCGCGCCTGTCGCCGACACCCAGATGGATGCGATTGGGCAATTCAGGAAGTGGGGATTTCCAGTCAATCCGCTGACGGAACGGTTTACCGCGCTCGAGCCTTTGCTGGCGCATTACCGCAAGATTGAGGAAATGCGCAGCGGGCTCGGCTATGATATCGACGGCGTCGTCTACAAGCTTGACCGGCTTGACTATCAGGAGCGCTATGGCGTGCGCTCCAACAGTCCGCGTTGGGCGATCGCCCACAAATTCCCGGCGGAAAAAGCAACAACGGTTCTTGAAGCCATCGATATTCAGGTCGGCCGCACCGGCGCGCTGACGCCGGTCGCGCGGCTCAGCCCTGTTACGGTCGGCGGCGTCGTTGTCTCGAACGCAACCCTTCACAACGCCGATGAGATCGAGCGCAAGGACATTCGCGTCGGCGACACGGTGGTGATACAGCGCGCGGGCGATGTGATCCCGCAGGTCCTTGAGGTTGTCAAAGCCAAACGCAAAAAAAGCGCGCGTAAATTCAGGTTTCCCGATGTTTGTCCCGAATGCGGCAGCCGCGCGGAAAACGAAATCAATCCGCAAACCGGTAAGGAAGACGCCGTGCGCCGGTGCACGGGCGGTCTTGTCTGTCCGGCGCAGGCGGTTGAACGGTTGAAACACTTCGTTTCGCGCGGCGCGTTCGATATTGACGGGCTCGGCGCCAAACAGATCGAGAGCTTTTTCGAACAGGCGATTATCCGCGAACCGGCGGACATTTTTACGCTGGAAGCGCGTCAACGTTCGGGCGAGATCGATCTTTATACCTATAAACTCAACAAGGACGGTGAGCGGGTCCTGAAAGACGGCGCGCCGCAGCCGACCAACACAAAATCCATCGATAATCTCTTCGCGGCGATTAATGACCGGCGCAAGATTTCGCTGGCGCGCTTCATCAACGCCCTCGGTGCGCGGCATATCGGGGAGACGAATGCGCGGCTTTTTGCGACCGCCTATGGCGATTTTGCAAGTTTCCGGTCTGCGGCGTTGGCGGCGGCGGACCCTGAAAGCGCGGCCTATCAGGAGATGCTCAATCTCGACGGCGTCGGCGCGCTGGTCGCTCAGGGCGTGATCACTTTTTTCGGCGAGCCCCATAACGCGGCGGCGGTTGACCGCCTGCTTCACGAGGTGACGCCGGAAGGGGCGGCGCCCGTCGCCGCCGACAGCGCCCTGTCCGGAAAAACGATTGTCTTCACCGGCAAGCTTGAAAAAATGTCGCGCGACGAAGCCAAAGCGCGGGCCCAGGCGCTGGGCGCCAAGGTCGCAGGGTCGGTCTCGGCGAAAACGCATATTCTGGTCGCGGGACCGGGGGCCGGCTCAAAGCTCAAAAAGGCCGAAGATCTTGGCGTTGAAACCATGAGCGAAGACGACTGGCTCGCCCTGATCGGCGATTGACCCAGGAGCGCGCACGCGGGCTCGCCCCCCGATCGCGGCGGACGCGGCGCGCCCATTGGCGCAGCGGCGCGCCCGCCGACGATTGGCGGTTTTAATGTTCTGTTCCCGGACAGACTGACGAGCAGATCGGCGGACCGACGCGGAAACCCCTATTCACGATGTCAAACGACCAGCGCCATCAGCGTCGCCGCCAAAAGCGCCCAGCCATCCTTTCGCGAGGGGGACTACCCAATACGCTACGTCGCCATGGGCTGGCCTCACAATCGGACAGCGGCAAGTCTAAGACCGGCGAAGGGGGGCGGGGATAAGTTTCCTACAGTTTGTATAGTGAGGGCCCGAAATCTCTTTGATTTGAGGCGGTTAGGTTATGCTGCGCTGTGCGCCGCAGCGCCTATTTTGCGGGCGCTGCAAAAGTATTTTCAAGAAATCGAGCGGGTTTCGTGGGCGAGCCATGCCGCGACCGGCTCCGGCAGGAGAGGCGTCAGCGTCTGGCGCACCCGTGCGTGGTATTTGTTGAGCCAGTGTTTTTCCGCTTCGCTCAGAAGCGCGGCCATCACAAGATCGAGGCTGATCGGCGCGAGCGTGATCGTTTCAAACCCCATCATCGGCCGCTCGCCTCCTTGCAGCGGTTGCGGCTCGGTGACGATCACCAGATTTTCAATCCGTATGCCGAATTCGCCTTCCTTGTAAAAGCCCGGTTCATTCGAAAGGATCATACCGGGCTTCAGCGCCTGGGCGTTGGGCGCTTTGGCGATGCGTTGCGGGCCTTCATGAACGCCCAGAAAACTGCCGACCCCGTGGCCCGTGCCGTGATCATAATCGAGCCCGACATCCCAGAGCGGTTTGCGCGCGAATGCGTCGAGCTGTGTGCCCGTGGTGCCCGCCGGAAACCGCATGGTCGCGAGCGCGATATGGCCCTTCAGGACGCGGGTGAAGCGGTCGCGCATCTCATCGCTCGGTTTGCCGATCGCCATGGTGCGCGTGATATCGGTTGTGCCGTCAGGGTACTGACCGCCGGAGTCAACAAGATAGAGCGTGCCGGGCGCGAGTTTCAGCGCGGTTTCGGTGGAGACGCGATAGTGGCAGATGGCGCCGTTGGAGCCTGCGCCGGAAATCGTGTCGAACGAAATATCGGCGAGGTCTTCCGACTGGCGGCGGAATTCTTCAAGCTTTTTGGCCGCCGTGATTTCATCGACATTTCCGGACTGTGCGTTGGTCGCGATCCAGTGGAGAAACTGCGTCACCGAGGCCCCGTCGCGGACATGGGCCGCGCGGGCGCCGTCCTGTTCGACGGAATTTTTGCAGGCGCGCGGCAACGCGGCGGGGTCGTCCATGGTCACGATTTCCGCCCCCGCATCGGCGAGGATGTCGCGATATTTGGAGGGCGCCAGCGCCGGATCGAGCGCCACCCTGGCGCCCGCCGCGCCGAGTTTTGCGAGCGCATCGCCGACGCCGGCTTCCGGTTTCAGATCGACCGTGTCGCCGAGAAACGCCGGCAAGGCGTTATCGGTTTTCTCCGGCGCCAGAAACAATGCCGCCGACCCGTCCTGACGGACGATGGCGCGCCCAAGCGGCAGGGGGCTGCGCGCAACGTCGCCGCCGCGAATATTGAAGGTCCAGGCGATTGACGGCGGCGCGGTGAGAATGACGGCGTCGGCGCCCGCTTCTTTCAGGGCCTCGCCAATCTCTCGGCGCTTTTCCTCAGAGTCGCGCCCGGCGAATGTAAGCGCATGGGCGCTGACCGGCGCTGAGGGTTTTGCCGGTTGGTCCGTCCACGCCGCATCAACCGGATTGTCGTCAATGGCGACGAGCGTAAAGCCTTTCTTTGCCGCGGCGGCTTTCAGTTTTTCGACGCCCGCGCTCGTATGCAGCATCGGGTCATAACCGATACGGGCTTTTTCCGGCGCATGGTCGGCGAGCCATTTGTCCGGCGTCACCTCGGCGACGTCTTCGAAGGTAAAGAATTTCTCATCGACCTGCTGGCGGACCTGCAACGTATAGCGCCCGTCTACAAAAATAACGGCGCTGTCGGACATGATAATGGCCGAGCCCGCGGATCCGGAAAACCCTGACACCCACATCAGGCGTTCGGCGTAATCGGGGATATATTCATTCTGATATTCATCGTCATGCGGAACAATAAACCCGTCGAGAGCGCGCTCAGCGAGGGCGGCGCGCAGGCGCGGCAGGTTTTTCGCCGCAAAACTGCGATCGGAAACGGGTTCATAAGTCTGAAACATCGAACGGCCTTTCGAGCATGGGGCTTTTACTATCGCGCCTCGCGGGCCCGCCATCAAGACGGCGCTGGCTTAACCGCGCCAGACAAGCAGGAGGACAGGCCAGGTTTCATGGTCGATCCGGTTGAGAAGCCGGAAACCCTGCGCTTCATAGGCTTCCAGTACGCCGGCCTCTTGTTCGCGCATCAGGCCGGCGAGCATGACGCGGCCGTTCTTTGCGGTGTGGGCGGCCATCGCCGGGGCGAATTCTTTCAGCGGGCCGGCCAGGATATTGGCGAAGACGAAATCAAACGGCGCCGCGTCGGCGGTCAGCGGATGGTCGAACCCGTCGGCCTCTTCGACGGTGACGTAACCGTCCGCGTCGTTCAGCAGAACGTTTTCGCGGGCGATCTCAACCGAGGCCGCATCGATATCGGTGGCGAGCGCGGCGCGGCGCCAGAGTTTCGCCGCAGCGATTGCAAGCACAGCCGAGCCGCATCCAAGATCGAGGACCTTCTTTGGCGCGACGCCCGCCAGCCGGTCGAGCAACATCAGACAGCCGGCCGTGGTGGGGTGGTGGCCGGTGCCGAAGGCCTGATTGGCGTCGATCCGGATTGTAATTTTGTCGCCGTTCTGATCGGCGACTTTGTCCGCATCGTGAACGCCGTAAAGAACAAAGCGCCCCGCTTCGACGACGCCGAGCCCCTCAAGGGCGTGCGCGACCCAGTCTTTATCCGGCACGGTCTCGATCGCGCCGGGCGCAATGCCGCGCCAGCGCGGATCATAGTCTGCGATCGCGTGCGCGAGCGCCGACAGGTCGGGCTTTTCTGCGAAATAAACTTCGACCGCCCAATCGTCGCTCTCCGCCTCGACCGGCCGCCTGTTGGTCAGCCAGACGGCGTCCGCCGGCGGGTCGCAGATTTCTGAAAACCAGGTCTCGGCGATTTCCATCGCCGCGCGGGGCCCGCGCCAGACCGCTTTGAAGGATGTGTGGGATGACATGCTCGTGCCCTGAACGATTGCGACGCTAGGCGGCTTCGAGAAAGGAATCGATGACTTTTTTCGGTCCTGAATGGTCGAAGTCGACGGTCAGCTTCTGGCCTTCCGAGGCGGTGACTTTTCCGTAGCCAAACTTTTGATGAAACACGCGCGCGCCGATGGCGAATTTCGACTTACCCGGCGCGTTCACCGACACCGTATGGGCGCGCCCGTCGATCATCGGCGCCTCGGTCGCCGGTCTTGTCGCCGCCGCGCGCGCGCGCCGCCAGGCCGGATTGTCATAATAGGTATCGTCTTTCAGGCGGTCGGCGGTGAATTGCGAATGCGCGGCGAGCGAGGATGCCGTGTTCCCGTAGAGCCCGGGCTCGGAGACGACCTCGACATGGGCTTCCGGCAACTCGTCGATGAAGCGCGAGGGGATCGCGTTCTGCCAGCGGCCATAAACCTGGCGGTTGGCGGCGAAGGAAATCCGGCAACTTTCCTGGGCGCGCGTGACGCCGACATAGGCGAGCCGGCGCTCCTCCTCCAGGGCGACGGTTCCTTTTTCATCGAGCGCGCGCTGCGAGGGGAAGATGCCTTCTTCCCATCCGGCGAGAAAGACGACGGGAAACTCAAGGCCCTTCGCCGCATGCAGCGTCATCAGCCAGACCTGGCCGTCCGCCGAGGCCTCATTGTGTTCGGCAACGAGCGCCACATGGTCGAGATAAGCCTCAAGCGTGTCGAACTCGGAAACGGCCTGCACGACCTCCTTGAGGTTGTCGAGTTTCGAGCCGGCTTTCGGAGATTTGGAGTTTTTCCAGTAATCCGTATACCCCGATTCTTCCAGCACCAGCTCGGTGAGGTCGCGCGGCGAGAAATCGCCGGCCTCGTTCGTCCAGCGATCGATCATTTCGATAAATTTGCGCAAGGCGTTGCGCCCCGCGCCATGGAGATCGTCGCTTTCGATCAGATGCCGGCTCGCCGTCATCAAGGGCATCCCTTGACGGCGGGCGAAGGCGTGGATCGTCTGCATGGTCTGCCCGCCGAGCTTGCGGGCGGGCTTGTTGGCGATCCGGTCAAAGGCGAGATCGTCGTCGTGACTGCGCACCAGCCTCAGATAGGCGAGCGCGTCGCGCGTTTCCTCGCGTTCATAAAAGCGCGGACCGCCGACGACCCGGTAGGGTAGGCCGAGCGTGTTAAAGCGCTCTTCAAAGGCACGCATCTGGAACGAGGCGCGCACCAGAACCGCCATATGCGACAGGCGCCTGCCCTTACTCTGTTCGGCTTCAATATCATCGCCGATGAGCCGCGCTTCTTCATCGCCGTCCCAGACGCCGCGTACTTTGACGAGTTCGCCCTCATTTTGTTCCGTCCACAGCGTTTTGCCGAGCCGGTCCTTGTTCGACGCGATCAGGCCGGAGGCGGCCCCGAGGATCGCCGGCGTCGAGCGATAATTCTGCTCAAGGCGGATCACGGCGGCGCCCGGAAAGTCCTTTTCAAACCGCAGAATGTTCTCAACCTCAGCGCCGCGCCAGCCATAGATCGACTGATCATCATCGCCGACGCAGCAGATATTTTTATGCTTTTGCGCGAGCAGGCGCAGCCAGAGATACTGCGCCACATTGGTGTCTTGATACTCATCGACCAGCATATAAGAAAACTTCGCCTGATACTTTTCGAGAAGATCGGCGTTGTTTTGAAAAATCGTCAGATTATGGACAAGGAGATCGCCGAAGTCAGCCGCGTTCAGCGTCTTAAGGCGCGCCTGATAGGCCGCATAAAGATCAACGCCCTTGCCGTCGGCGAAATGATACGCCTCGTTGGCGGGGACTTTATCCGGCGTTAAACCGCGGTTTTTCCAGCCATCGATCATGGCCGCCAGCCCGCGCCCGGTCCAGCGCTTTTCGTCGAGCCCCGCGTCGACAATCACCTGCTTGGCGAGGCGCACCTGATCGTCCGTGTCGAGAATGGTGAAATTCGATTTGAGCCCGGCGAGCTCGGCGTGTCGGCGCAGGATCTGCGCGGCGATCGAGTGGAACGTGCCGAGCCATTGCATGCCCTCCACGCGGTCGCCGACCAGTTTTTCGATCCGGTCGCGCATCTCGCGCGCGGCCTTGTTGGTGAAGGTCACGGCGAGAATCTGGTAAGGCCGCGCCCGCCCGGTGTGGAGGAGGTGGGCGAGGCGGGTCGTCAGGGCCCGCGTCTTGCCGGTGCCGGCGCCGGCGAGCACCAGAACCGGGCCGTCGGTCGCCTCGACGGCGGCGCGCTGGGCCTCGTTGAGCCCATCGAGATAGGCCGGCGCGGCGGCGCTGTTATCGCCGGCGGGGGCGGCGTTAAGGCCCGCAAGGGCGCGTTCTGAAATCGATAACTTGGAACTCATGGGTTTTCTTAACCGACCGGGAACGATTCTGGAACATTTGTAGTGTCGCCCTTCTGCGCAAGAGCGCTTATACTGTGCGAAGTCAACGAATCGCCTATCGGTAAAGGCGTATTATTGGAGGTCAGGAAATGGCAGGAAAATTCGAACTCTATCAGGATAAGGCGGGGGAATATCGTTTTCGGCTCAAAGCCGGCAACGGCGAGAATATCCTTGCCAGCGAGGGCTACAAAGAAAAGCGCGGCGCTGAGAACGGGATTGCGTCGGTCAAGAAAAACGCGCCTGAAGAAGCCCGCTATGCGATCAAGGAACAATCGAACGGCAAGCCGTATTTCGTGCTGAAAGCGGGTAACCACGAGGTGATCGGCAAAAGCCAGGCCTACGAATCAGAAGACGGCGCCAAAAACGGCATTCAAAGCGTCATGAACAACGCACCCGACGCCGCCATCGACGACCAGACCGGTTAGGCCCCCAACAAAGGGCTAAGCCGATCCGCGGCTTTCATCGGAAGCCAGCGCCGGACATTAAAAAACGCGCCGCTTTTACTGAAGCGGCGCGTTTTTTCTGGCTCAGGAGAGAGAATGCGTTGAGCCAGGGGGAGACGCTGATAAAACTTGTGCTGTGAGTGAATAAATTTTGCGGCGGCGGCGATCCTCGTCGGACTGTTCAGCGGCGCGCCTTTAAACGGCGTCCTCAACAGCGCGCAATTCCTTATCGCAACCATCATCGATGAACGCGACATCATCGATCAGGAACCGGACGATCTTGGTGCGATCCTCGACGAGTTCGTCATCGTCGTCTTCTTCGAGCGCGTCCTCATCGTCTTTTGCGCCGTCGTCAACGTCATTATCGGCGGCGTCGTCGCGCTTGGGCTTTTTCGTAAAGCTGCGCACATTCACATCGACGCGCGTCGCGGGGTTATTCAGGAAATAGGCGCCGACCATATTGCGCCAGCGGAATGTGTAATCGGTCCATGTAAACTGGATTTTCGCGGGATCGAGCTTGCGCCCGTTTTTGTCGTAGCCCTGAAGCGAGACTTCAAAGCGCTCGCCTTCCTTGCCGCCGGTGGGATAGATCGCGAGCGCGGCGACGCAAACGGGCTTTTGGAACTCAATCGTCAGCGGCCGGTGAAAATCGTCGCGATAAACGGCGGCGTATTTGCCGCTGGGCGCGGCGCGGTAGGTGCATTGTGAGTCGTAGCGGAAATAGCGCTGGCCCTCACAGATTTGACGGCGCAGGCCTTTACTGAACCGGACGCCGTATTTTTCAGCGTACTGAGTGGCGATTTTGTCCTGATGGGCGCCGGGCGGCGCTTCGAACGTGACAACGCGATAGGGCGGGTCGAACGAGGCCTCGGCGGCGTCGCCGATCTTGGCGAAGGTGCGCGTATTGGTGGCCGGGTTGGAATCGCCGTCCGGGTCCGGGCCGATGCCGTTGGACTCGCCCGGGGCCGCGCCCCCACCTTTATAGGGCGCAATTTGCGCCGTATCGAGATCTTCGTCTTCGGTGTCGCCATCTTCGGCGATCGCATTGTCATCCGCATCCGTCTGCGCGTCGGACGCGTTAGCGGTTTTCGATTTGTCGTGGGCGAGCGCCGGCGCGCCGGCCAATGCGCCAGTCAATGCGACCGCGGCAAGACACCAGAGCAAGGTTTTCCCGATCAAGCTCTTCCCCGATAAGCTCTTAAAAAACGGCCCCATAAGATCCCCGTCATATCCCCATCGACATCGCTTCTTAATGGTTAATATACACCGCCGCGCGATTTGCGCAAAAACCCATTGGCGAAATCCGGTCAAATGCGGCAAGACTTTGTTATTATGGTGAAAATCGGAAAAAATTGCCGCCGCCAGCCTTGGAGAAGCGCCGGCGCGTTCCTATATATGAAACGTCTGGCAAATCGCCGGGCCTTTCACTAGAACCACACCCGACAAAACCGTTTCCAGCGGTCCAGGAGACCTCGCCCATGCTTTTGACCATGCTCAAGGCCAAAATTCATCGCGCCACATTGACCATGACCGACCTTCACTATGAGGGCTCAATCGCCATCGATGAGGACATTCTGGATGCGGCTTCGATCCTGCCGCATGAGCAGGTGGCCATCTGGAACGTGACCAACGGCGCGCGGCTGACGACGTATGCGTTGCCGGCCGAGCGGGGGTCGAAAGAATTCATGCTGAACGGCGCCGCCGCGCGTCTCGCCAGCGTCGGCGACAAGGTGATCATCGCCGCTTATGGTCAGTTGCCCGCGGAAGAAGCGCGCAATTATAAACCGACCGTGGTTTTGATGGGCGAGGACAACGCGATCGAAAGCGTCCTTTAGGACCGACACGGGCCGATACCCGCCGCAGCCCGGGGGCGATGCGCGCTTAATCGCAGACGGCTTTTTGCCTTGCCGAAAATTTAGCCCATCAGGTTTTGACGAGCCGCGCCTTGTCGGCGGGCGAGGCCATATGGCGATGCGCCTTGTCGAGGCCGCTCTTGCGAAACGCGCGCGGGGTCGCGCCGGTCGCTTCCTTAAAGGCGCGATTGAACGGGCCGATGGAACCAAAGCCCGCGCCAAGCGCAATCTGCAGGATCGATTGTTCCTGCAGGGACGGATCGCCGAGCGCGCGTTTGGCGTGTTCGATCCTGTAATGATTGACCAGCCTGTTGAAATTCGCCGCCGCCGTTTCGCTGGTGATGCATTTTGAGACTTTATATTCGGGCTCGCCGAGCTGTGCGGCGACGTCGCTCACTTTAAGGTTTGGCGTTGAAAAGATCTCTGGCGTGCGCACCAGCGCTTCCACTTTTTGGGCGAGGGCTGACAATTCCGGATCGGGCTTTTGATGCGCATTGCGCAAGGCGCGCGCCGCCCGCGCGTTTGCTTGCGAAATTGCAGGCGGGTTAAGCGCAAGCGGATGATCTTGCCGGTAACGCACGGCGATCGCGGCCAAGGTCATCGCCGCCAAAGCGCAAATGCTCTGCACAATGTCTTTTGATTGCACGGCGAGCGATCCGTCGGCGTCGCCGCCGACCCAAAGGACCCCGAACCCGATGAGCGCCGCGTAACCAGCGAGGAAAATCTGCCGGAAGCGTTTTTCAGACGCCGCCATGGTCGGGGAATATCCGCGCGCTACGGTGATGAAGACCAGCAACAGCACCGTGGAACTGGCAAGCGTTTGAAGATTTTCGGCGATCCGCCAGACCGCATGGGCCGCCGCCGGCTCGACGCCGAGCGCTGCAACTTCCGGCGCGAGGATCGCAAGGACGAGCGCCAGCGGCGCCCATTCCAGTTGTGCTGATTTCTGCTGCTCTGGTTTCTGCTGCGCTGGTTTGTGCGGAGTCGTATCGCGGAACATCGCCCGCGCGAGAAGCCAGGCCCAGCCGCAACCGGCAAAACCGCCGATCCTGACAAGAGGCTGCAGCGCGCCGAGGGCGTCGCCGTAATATCCCTCCAGCGCTGCGCAAAACATCGCGCCCGCAAACAACGCAAAATAGATCGACAAGGGCGAACGCATGCTGCGGTGGCCGACAATCGCGAGCGAAACAACCGCAAGCGCCGCCGTGAGCAACTGAACGCCGCCTAAAAATGCATCTGGTCCCGCGTGCACTGGTCCCTCCTTTGGTCGGCGGCGGATCAATCGAGGCGCGATCAGCGGCCGGCGCCAAAAAAACGTCTCGCCGCATGAAATATTACTCGCCGATTTCCAAATCGGCGAGAGTGTTCGTCTCAACGCCGCTACGCCTCGTCTCATCCAGGGGGAGGCGCGCTCCCCCGGAAAAGCTTCAATTTCAAGGAGGCGTCGTTGACGATCGATGACATCAAAAATCAAAACCCCCATCAGCGCGAAACCAATCAGCGCGGGCCCGGCGCATTATTGTTGCAACGCGCGGGGCTTGTCTGGTTCCTGACGGCGGCGTTCGGCCAGCTCGCCTTTATCTACTTCATTGTGGTTTATTATGGCGGGCGCACGCTGGCCGGCGACTTTGCGGGCTGGAACGACAAAGACATCATCACCGGTTTTGTCCCCGGCGATCGCATGGGCAACGTCATGTTTGCGCTGCATGTCCTGCCGGCGGCGGCGATCACCTTTGGCGGCCTCATTCAGCTGACGCCGTTTGTGCGCACACGCTGGCCGGCGCTTCATCGCTGGAACGGTCGGCTCTTTCTTTTCATCGCCTATGGCATGGCGTGTACGGGGCTGCTCTTGACCTGGGGCCGGGGCACCTATCTCTCCGTGATCTCTGGCGTTGCGATCTCGCTCGACGGGGTTCTCATTTTGATTTTCGGCGCTGTCGCCTGGCGCCTTGCGGCGACCGGCGCAATCGACGCGCATCGGCGGTGGGCAATGCGCACTTACATGGTGGTCAATGGCGTCTGGTTTTTCCGCGTCGGCATCATGGCCTGGCTTATTGTCAATCAGGGCCCCGTCGGCATGACCAACGCGCTGGACGGTCCCGCCGACATCGCGATCGCATTCGGATGCTATCTGATCCCGCTTGCGGTGCTGGAACTCTACTTCAGCGCGCAGCAAAGCCGGCGTGCAATCTTCAAGGTCGCCGTCGCTGTGCTTGTCAGCGCCGCAACGCTCGTCACGGCGATTGGCAATTTCGGAACAATTGCGATGATGTGGGGCCCTTATTTGTACTGAATACGTCACAAGCATTGGACCGGGCGGCCCCTTTCGGTAAAACCGTCGCCAATCAAAGAGGTTGTCCATGCATTTTCGAGTCTCCGCTTTCACCGCCGCTGTTTTCTCGGCGCTCCTCGCCGGGTGCGCCACCGATGATGCGCCGCCCGCCTATCTGAAAGTTGACGAGGCCGCGCGCGCGGCCGCCGCAGCGGTGACGGGCGAGACGCCGGCCGCCGCGATGATCAAGACCGATGTCGACTATCTGGCCGCTGACGCCCGCGCCGGGCGCGAAGCGGGCGACGAAGGCTACGACGCGGCCGCGCGCTATGTCGCCGCCCGGTTCGCCGCCGAGGGCTTAAAGCCCGGCGCCGGCCGGCGCTGGTTCCAGACCGTGACGCTGCGCGCGGCGACCCGCGATATGGACGCGGCCGCCATGAGCCTCACCGGCGCCGACGGCGAGACGACGGCGTTTGCCCACCCTGACGATTTTCTGATCGGCCAGTCGATGGCGACGCCGTCCTTTGATGTTTCGGGCGCGCTTGTTTTTGTCGGCCATGGCGTCGTCGCCCCGGAAGAAGGCTATGACGACTACGGCGATATCGACGTCGCGGGTAAAATCGTCGTCGCATTTTCCGGCGCGCCGCAGATTTTCGATAGCGAGAAATATGCGTTCTATCGGTCGGGCGACTACAAGATGAAAGAAGCCGCCGCGCGCGGCGCGGTGGGGTATATCTCGCTGCCCGACAGCGCCGGGCTGAAGCGGTTCCCCTGGGCGCGCCGGCTCACTTTTGCCGAGCGCGCGCGCTTTACCTGGGTCGGGCCTGACGGCGTCGGCGACATCGCAGCGCCGGAAATTCGGGGTACGGCGCAATTAAGCGCCGCAGGCGCTGAAAAACTTCTGGCCGGCGAAGCGCGCGATTTCGCAGCACTCCTTGAGATCGCCGACGCGGGCAAGGGCGGGTTTGAACCCTTTGCGCTCACCAAGAGCGCGTCGCTTGCCGGCGCCTCGACATTCGAAGAAAAGAAAAGCGCGAATGTCGCCGGGATCATCAAAGGCGGCGATCCGGCCCTGCGCGATGAGGTCGTGGTCCTGACGGCGCATCTCGATCATGTGGGCGTGCATGAACCGCGCGGCGGCGGCGAGGACAAAATCCACAACGGCGCCCTCGATAACGCCATGGGCGTTGCGACGCTGTTGAACGTTGCGCGCAGTTTTAAAAACAGCACGCCGCCGAAACGCACCTTGATGTTTCTCGCTGTGACGGCGGAGGAAAAAGGTCTTCTTGGAGCGGACTATTTTGTCCATTACCCGACGATCGACGCCGACCGGATGGTCGCGAATGTCAATCTCGACATGCCGCTGACGCTTTTTGAATTCACCGATGTGATCGCCTTCGGCGCCGAGCGCTCAAGCCTTGGCGAGATTGTCCGCGACGCCGCCAGCGCGGCCGATATCGCCGTGATCCCCGATCCGATCCCCGAACAGGGCGTCTTCACGCGGTCTGACCATTACCGGTTTGTTGAAAAAGGCATCCCGTCGGTTTTCCTGTTTCTGGGTTTCGGCAATGGCGGCGACAAAATCTTCGCCGACTTCATGCGCGACCATTACCACCGCCCGTCGGACGAGACATCCTTGCCGATCGATTATGCGTCAGCGGCGCGGTTTGCCGATCTCAACTATCGCGTCGCGCGCGCCGTCGCCGACCATGCGACGCGGCCGGTCTGGACCGAGGGCGATTTCTTTGGCGAGCGTTTCGGGCCTTCTGATGCTGCGCCTGCTGACGCCGCCGCTGTTGAAGCGCCGTAGACGGAGAAATTTCCTAACCTAGTCGCGGATTTCAAAGATCAGCGTCACCCGCGCCGTCAGGCCCGACTCGCCTCGCTCGATCGGGACCGCGCTCGCCTCCGCACGTTGCAAGGCGACAGTCGGCTGCGCGACCACCGCCGGCTGCGCGCCGTCATTGATCTGCAAGAGCGGGCCGAGTGCGACGCCGGCCGCGTCCGCCAAAAGGCGCGCCTTGCGCTGTCCATCTTTAACGGCGGCGACGCGCGCCGCATCGCGCAGCGGCCCCGGGTCGGCAAAGTCAAACCGGAACCCGTTCAGCCGATTGGCCCCGGCGCCCAGCGCCGCATCGAGCGTCGCGCCGGCCTTGTCGAGATCGCGTAAGGTGACCGACAGGGCGTTGCCCGCCGTGTAGCCGGTGAGGCGCGGGGTCTCGCGGCCGGAATAATCATACTGCGGATTAACCGAGATGGCGGCGGTCTGCATGTCCTTTGCGTCAACGCCGCTTTGTTTGAGGCGGGCGATGGTCTCGCCGATCTGGCGGTTGTTTTCGGCGATGGCCTCGCGCGCGCTTGCCGCGCGGGTCTCGACGCCAATCGTCAGGCGCGCAATGTCCGGCTCGCCGAAGGCTTGTCCGTCGCCGGAGACCACGATCGTACGGACGCCGACCGCGCCGGCGGTTTCGGCGTTTGACGGCGTCGGCGCCGCGCAGGCCGCTGCGAGCGCAAACACAAACGCACACACGATGCTGGCGCGCGCAGATCGCGCCATGCCCGCGCGCGCGGATCGCGCACAATAGGGGCGGGGTGTTCCGAGGGTCGCGTGTTTCTGGTGCGTCTCGTGCGTTTTGTGCGTCCGGCTGCGCCGCCGCAGCGCGCGCGTCGCCGCAGCCCGCGCGTCCGATGTGTCGGCTGTCGGCGCCGTCCTGTTGGCCGAGAACATGTCTGCAGAAATCATCATTGCGCGCTCCTTTCGCGGCACATCCGGGGCCAAACTGTCCAACGCGCCGCCGGCGAAATCAAGCTCGAGCCGCGCCGCCGTCGCATGCAAAAGGCCGCCGCCCGTGTCAGGACACGCCGCGCACAAGGATGCCCTGCCCACAAGGTTGCCCCCTGCACGAGGGCGCCGCCCTCGCACCGCCGCCGCCCTCGCAACGCCGCCGCACTGGCAACGCCGCCGCACGCAAAAGAGGCGCACACGCCGGGACGTCGCCCGCGCAATGTTCGTGACAGCGTTCCGGAGGGCGCGCCGCGCGCCAAACAAAGCGTCGCCAGTCCAGCCCGCGCAACACGGCGCCGCCCAACCAACACGGCGCCGCGCGCCGGCGAACCTTTCGCATCTTCCGCAATACTGGTATAGCCGCGGTCCCGCACAAGGAGCGCCGCCCGCCGCCGCCCCTCAAGACCGGGCCTGTAGCTCAATTGGTTAGAGCTGGCGGCTCATAACCGCTAGGTTGGGGGTTCGAGTCCCTCCGGGCCCACCATTTTTCACGGCGCCACAACTCGGCGGCTGATAACGCCGGTTTGTACTTTAAAGTTCGTATTGTCGTTTGGGCGTCGATATTTGCGGCGCCGGTTTAAAAAAAAGGCTTTTCGAAGGGTGTTTGCTCTTATCACGCCATAGGTTTTTCTGACGCATTTAAATAATGAATTTTGAAAGACGATATAAAACACCAGTTTTGCCCGGACGTTATTTTGATCTGGGCCCGCTTCGATGACGCACTTCGATGACCCGTTGGGATGACGCGCTTCGATGACGCGCTGCCCGGTTGCCGCGCTGAATTGGCGGCTCGTCGGAGGCGTTTCCTGGCCCCAGTTTCGCGGTGGCGGGCGCGCTGTGGCGGGCGCGCTGGCGGTCGCGGGGTACATTGAATTTTCCGAGGCTCGAAAGATCCGCGGCCGTGAAGGGCGCGTATCAATGGCCGGAACGAGTGCGCTTTACGATCGGGGCCGCGCTGCGCGCTGATTTGCGAGAGCCTGTCAGGGTAGTAATTTGCACCTGTTCATGACTTCATCTAGAACGTTGTAACAGTTCACAAATCGTCTGTCTTGACCGAACCTTTCAGGGAGTTTCTCTTGACCAAACTTATGAATATCAAAACTTCAACAGCCCTCGCGGGCGCGATGGCCTTATTAGTCGCCGCGTGTGGCGGGTCAGGCGAAGCCGGCGAAGACTCAAGCGCAGCGGCGGCCGCGAAAGAAGTTGAGGCCAACGTGAAGGCGGCGGCGGCGGAAGCGAAGGAAACCGCTGCTGAAACCGCCGAAGTTGCCGGAGAAACCATGAGTGACGTTGCTGATAAGGCGGCGAACGTTGCGGATGACGCGGCCGACACCATGAAGATGGCGGCCGGCGACGCCGGCGCAGCGGCGAAGGACGCCATGGCCGACGGCAAAGCCAAGGTCGACGCCGCGATGGCGGACGGCAAAGCCAAAATCGAGACCGCCATGGCCGATGCGTCCGACAAAGTCGCCGCGACCGCCGCTGCGGTGCAGGAAGGCGCCTCTGAGGTTGGCGCGGAACTCGCCGGGCTGACGGGCGACGCCGCCAAAGGCAAGCGCGTTTTTGTGAAATGCATGGCGTGTCACGCCGTCCAGGAAGGCCAGAACCGCGTCGGGCCGTCGCTTTACGGCATTGTCGGCCGGGCGGCCGGTTCCGTTGACGGCTTCAACTATTCCGAAGCGAACGCCAATTCCGGCATCGTCTGGAGCGAGAATGTTCTGTTTGAATATCTCGAAGCGCCGCAGGAATATATCCCGGGTACGCGGATGATTTTCCAGGGCCTGCCGGTTGCACAGGACCGCGCGGACGTGATCGCTTATTTGAAATCCGTACCGCAATAAACAAAAAGCGCATTTTGCGTTGGAAAGCCGCCGGCATGCCGGCGGCTTTTGTTTTTGCGGCGAATGAAATAGGATTTTGAAAAAGGACGAATACCAGGCGTGGCGACGTTTCCATTTTCCGCGATTGTCGGACAGGACGATCTCAAACAAGCATTGCTGCTGACCGCCGTCGATCAAAATCTCGGCGGCGTGCTCGCTTTCGGCGATCGCGGCGCCGGCAAGACGACGGCCATCAGGGGGCTCGCGTCGTTATTGCCGAAAATCGATATCGTCGAAGGCTGCGCGTTTCAGTGCGACCCGGGAAACGTCGCCGGCCTTTGCGACGGCTGCGCGTCGACGCCGAAGGCAAAGAAGCTGACCGTGAAGAAAGAGCCGGCCCCGGTTGTTGACCTGCCGCTTGGCGCGACGGAAGATCGGGTTGTCGGCGCGCTTGATCTTGAAAGGGCGCTGGTCGCCGGTGAAAAGCGGTTCGAGCCCGGCCTGCTGGCGCGGGCCCATCGGGGCTTTCTTTATATCGATGAAGTCAATCTGCTGGATGATCATCTGGTCGATCTTCTTCTCGATGCGGCGGCGTCGGGGGAAAATGTCGTCGAGCGCGAAGGCCTGAGCGTGCGGCACCCGGCGCGCTTTGTTCTCGTCGGCAGCGGCAATCCGGAAGAGGGCGAGTTGCGCCCGCAATTGCTCGATCGGTTCGGCCTGTCGGTCGATGTCAAAACGCCGGGCGATCTCAAAGATCGCCTCGAAGTGGTGCGTCGGCGCGATGCGTTCGAGCGCGATAGCGATGAATTTTCCAAGAAATGGCGTCGTAAGGACGCCGCCTTCCGCCGTAAGATTGAAAAAGCCCGCGAGAGCCTCGATGCGACGGTCGTGCCGGACGATGTCCTTGAAAAAGCCGCCGCGCTTTGCATCGCGCTCGGCGCGGACGGTTTGCGGGGTGAATTGACAATGTTGCGCGCGGCGCGGGCGCTCGCCGCGCTGAACGATCGCGCCGAGGTCACTGAGAAAGACATGAAGACGGTGGCGCCGCTCGCGCTGCGCCACAGGCTCCGCAAGGACCCGCTCGATGAGACCGACGCCGGGGTCCGCGTGGCGCGCGCGATTGACGACGTGTTTGCGGCGTGACGCCCAATACGGATCAATGTGCTGGCCAAAGTCCCGGTCAAAGTGCGGGCCAAAGTGCAGGTATCGGCGCAGGTCTGGGTGTGGGTTCGGGCGATCATCCCGGCGCGCTGGCGCCGGAAAATCCATTTTGGGCCGACGCGCTCCAGGTTGCTTGCCTGCTGGCGACGGACCCTGCCGGTTTCGGCGGCGTACGGATCAGGTCGGCGGTTGGACCCGTCCGCAGCGCCTGGCTCGATTACTATCAGTCGCTGGCGGGCGGCGACGCGCCGCTTGTCAAAATCCCCGTCAACGCCGATAGCGACCGGATCATTGGCGGCGTTGATCTGTCGGCCGCGCTCCATGCGGGGCGGATAAAAACCGAACCTGGCCTGCTTTCAAAAGCCCATGGCGGCGCCGTCGCCGTCGCGATGGCGGAAAGGGCCCCGGCGGGGGTCGCGGGCTTGATCGCGCAGGCGCTTGACGAGCATGAAGTCACGATCGAACGCGCCGGCGTCTCGCGGCGCGACCCGGCGAGGATCGCCTGCATCTTACTCGATGAAGGGATCGGCGCGGAGGAGGCGCCGCCGGCGATCCTTCTGGAAAGGCTCGCCTTCCATATTTTCCTTGACGGCGTCGCATCCTCTTCGCTGACAACGACATCGCTGCAAACCCCGGCGCGCACTGCAGACGACATCGCCGCGGCCCGCGAACGCCTGCCGCATGTTTCGTGCAGCGACGCGATCCTGGAAGCGATGGCGCAAGCGGCGGCCCGGCTCGGCGTCGGCTCGCCGCGCGCTTTACTCTTTGCCTTGCGCGCCGCGCGCGTGCTTGCTGCGCGCGAAAAGCGCAAGTCGGTCACGGAAAGCGATGCCGAGACCGCCTGTCGCCTGGTGTTCGGGCCGCGCGCGATCCCATATGACGCTGCTGAGCAATCGGCGAACGCAGCCCCGCCTCCGGAACCGGAACTCAACCAGCCGGATGAGCCAGACCGGACCGACGACGCTGACAATCAGGTCTCCGACAAGGATCTCGAGGAGCTGTTGGTCGCCGCGACGAAATCGGCGGCGCTAGGCTGGACGTTTGCGCGCCCGCAAGGGGAACGGCGCGACCGGCGTCTCGCCGGCGCCGGCGGCAAGTCGGGCGCTTTAATCCCTTCACTGATGAAAGGCAGGCCGGTGTCCTCGCGGCGCGGGACGCCGCGCGACGGCGCGCGCCTTGATATCAGCGCCACCCTGCGGGCTGCAGCGCCGTGGCGAAAGATCAGGCCGGGCGGCGACCGGCGCGTGCTCGTGCCGATCTACAAGGATGATTTGCGCATCAAGCGGTTTGTGGCGCGGTCGGAAAGCCTTGTGATTTTTGCGGTGGACGCGTCGGGCTCGGCGGCGATGCACCGGATGGCCGAAGCAAAGGGCGCGGTGGAGCATCTCCTCGCGGATTGTTATTCGCGGCGCGATCACGTGGCGTTGATTGCTTTTCGCGGTGAGCGCGCCGATCTTCTGTTTCCGCCGACGCGCTCGCTGACCCGCGTACGCCGCAGCCTCACCGGTTTGCCCGGCGGCGGCGGCACGCCGCTCGCGTCTGGCGTTGTCGCGGCTCACCGGCTCGCCGAAAGCGAACAGCGCAAAGGCAAAACGCCCTTCATCGTTTTCCTGTCTGACGGTCGCGGCAATATTGCGCTTGATGGCGCGGCGGATCGCGGCGCGGCGTTTGACGATGGTCTTGCGGCCGGCGAACGCCTGCGCGCTGCGGGCTATTCGGTTTTGTTTTTTGACACTGGCGCGCGTCCGTCGGAAAAAGCGCTGGCGTTGAGCGAAGCCATGGGCGCGCGCTATCTGCCGCTGCCTTTCGCCAATAGCAAGGCCGTTTCGGACACCGTCAAGCGGACCCTTGCGGCGGAGTAATCGCCCATGCCGACCACCTTTTCGCGGATGCCGGATTGGGAAAGCGATGGCGCCGCGTGGCCGCTTCGCGACAACAGCGCCTTTGTCGACGCCGGCGATTATCGCTGGCACGTGCAACGCATGGGCGCGGGGCCGCGGGTCTTATTGATCCACGGCACGGGTGCGGCGACCCATTCATGGGCCGGACTGGCGCCCATCCTCGCGTGTTCTTTTGAAGTATGCGCCTTCGATTTGCCGGGGCATGGATTTACCCAGGCCAATCGCTGGTCGCCGCCGACAATTTCTCATATCGCCCAATCGGTCGCCGCGCTATCAGCGCGCCTCGCTTTTGCGCCGGCAATTGTCGTCGGCCATTCGGCGGGCGCGGCGATCGCCGTTCGTATGCTTACGGATGAACTCTTGCCGGCAAAAGCGCTTGTCAGCCTCAACGGCGCGCTCGCGCCATTTTCAGGACCAGCCGGGATCATGTTCCCGGTGATGGCCAGAATGCTGTTTTATAATCCATTCGCAGCCTTCGCCTTTTCGCAGGGCGCTCGCGATAAAAGGCGCGTTCGCCGGCTCATCGAGCAAACCGGATCAACGCCGCAACCCGAAATGGTCGACGCCTATGCGCAGCTGATGAAACGACCGGGCCATATTTCCGGCGCCCTCGGCATGATGGCGCACTGGAACCTCGCGGAGATGGACCGGCTGATCGCGGCCTTAAAAGTTCCGAGCATCTTTGTCGCCGGCATGAAAGACGAGGCGGTGCCGCCGAAAGTCGCGCGCGCGGCGGCCGAGCGCGCTGTTCACGGCGCCTTCCGACCGCTCGCGACACTGGGCCACCTGGCGCATGAAGAAGCGCCGGCCGCTGTTGCGGACATCATTTCAGACACGGCGGCGCAACTGGACCTTTAAAGCGCAAGCCGATGACGCTCGCACTGACCGAATCATGAATGCCGATATTTTTTCGTCTGCCGAGCCACGAAAGCAGAAAGCTTATGGTATGCGCGGCATCCGGAACGGCAGCATCGCCTTGACGATCGGCGAGCGAAACCGCGCGCCGGAAAGGGTTTCGTGTACGGCTTTGCAAGGTGCGCCGAACAACGTGCTCTCAATGATCGACCGGCTGTAGAAGGGCGTGTCCTCCAGTGTTTTTAACACGCGCACGGGGGCGTTCTCGTCGGCGCGGGTCCGGCGCGCAATGCGCCAGACCTTTGTCGGCGGCAAGGCGGCTTCGGGCCGATTGATCAATTCGATGGTTTCCCCGCTGGCGTCGAGTTTGATCGCAAGATTGCGCCGCGTCCCGTTCCACAGATCG
This sequence comes from Pseudomonadota bacterium, assembly GCA_038531315.1. Taxonomy (GTDB): domain Bacteria; phylum Pseudomonadota; class Alphaproteobacteria; order Caulobacterales; family Parvularculaceae; genus JAJFFW01. The sequence goes on along the minus strand of JBCBBT010000001.1, from coordinate 15,218 downwards.
GTGTTGTAAAAGATCGCCGTCTCGCCATGCGGCAACACCGCCCGCGACCAATCCCAATAGCGAAAGGCGCTTTCAAGGGGCTCATCGCCATTGTTTGAGTCAAAATACCCTCTGCCCGACCAGGAAATTCCGGGGTCGTCAAACGCGACGTCAACGCGCGTGCGCGGCGCCACCGGCTGCCAGCGATGTTTGCCCTGATCGTCGATAATATGTTCGTTGGGGTTCAGGTATTCGGGCGTAACGCGTATGCGCCCGCGCATTTTGCGCGGCACCGGCACAGACATTTCCGATACGTCAATGATCAGCGCCTTGCCGTCCCATGAGAGCGCGCTAGGGCCCACCTGAAACACGTCGCGCTCGGCGGTGACGGAGCCCGCGCCGCGTTCGGTCATCGCCCAGCGGTTCTGGCGCGGGCCATAGAGCGCAACATTGATCGCACAATGATTAAACGGATTGCGTTTTTTCGACCAGGCGTAGTAGGGCGAGAAAACGCTGCCGATAAACGCAATGGTCGTCATGCCATAAGCGCCGTCGTCGCTGATCGCATCCACATACCACCAGGCGTATCCGTTGCGATCGACGCTTATATCAAAGCGTGGTCCGCTCTGATCGCTGCTGCTGCGGCCCGACCAGAAAGGGTCGCCATCGGCACGCCCGGTCCGGGATGGACCCCGCCGCCCGCCAGGTAAAGGCCGGGCGTCTTCGTCCTCACGCCGGGTCTGAGGAACGACGCCTGCCATCCGTGCGTCGCCATCCCGTAGAGCGCTCCCTTGCTGCCCGGGAACCGGTTGGAAAACTCCGCCGGTCCCGTCGCCGTCACCGTTTCCGGCGACGTCGTGATCTTCAACCCGCACGCGCTGAGCTGCTTGATCATATTTTCGCGGCATTGGCCAATCTCCTTCTCGCCAAATTCTGCACGCTCATGGTGCGGCGGCGCATTGATGAGACAAAACAGACGTTCAGTGGTCTCGTTGTCCTCAGGGCTGAGGCGATCGGGCGCAAAGACGTAGGTCGTCGGCGCCGTTGGCGCCTTTCCGTCTTTGAATGTCGCCTTGAATTCGCTCTCATAGTCATTCGAGAAAAATACGTTGTGAACGGATAAATCAAAATCTGTGCGCGCAATCCGCTGGGTCCATGTCACAGCCGACTGGGAGCGCGCGCCCCTGGGCGGATCAACCGGGGCTTTGCGGCCCGCCGTCTCGACCATGCCGGCGGCGATCGCGTGGACGTCGCCATTATAGACAACAACGTCGGCGGCGATATCCCGTGTCATCCGATCGTGATCGCTGATCCGCACGCCGGCCGCGCGCCGCCCGTTCGTCAGGATTTGTTCAACGTGGCTGTCATAGGAAAACGTTGCGCCTTTTTTCGCCGCCAGGTCCGAGATCGCATTGGCGAGGGCGCCCATGCCGCCCTTGGCGAGCCAGACGCCTTCCTGCTCCACATGGGCGATCAACATCAAGGTGGCCGGCGCCTGATAGGGCGAGGAGCCGCAATAGGTCGCGTACCGCGCGAAGAGCTGACGCAGGCGCGGATCGCGAAACCGGGCTGCGAGCGCTTTCCACAGCGTCAAGAACGGATGGATGCCTGCGAGCTTAAACGGGTTGCGCATGGCCATCAGCTTCCACAGGCTCGGTTCAGGCGCGCGCATGAAGGGATCGCGAAGCGTCTCGTAGATGCTTTGCGTTTGTTTGCAAAAATCGAGGTAGTTTTGCGCATCCGCCGCGCTGGCGAAGTCGCGGATCGCGGCGGCGGATTTTTCTCTGTCTGCGAACAAATCGAGCCGTTCGCCGCCTGGCCAGAAATGGCGCGCCAGCGTGTCGAGCTTTGTCAGCTGCAGGCAATCGCCAAAGCGCTCGCCGAGCGCGTCAAAGAGCTCTTCAAACACCCAGCGCATGGTGAAGACGGTCGGGCCGGCGTCAATCGCAGCGCCGCCGACGGCGTTCTGGTGAATTTTGCCGCCCGGCGCGCCGGCGCGCTCCAACACGGTCACGTCAAAATCCCGGGTCAGCAGCGCCGCCGCCGCGAGACCGCCGGCGCCGGCGCCGACGACAACGGCTTTCGGCCTAGACGCCATCGTAAACGTCGACATGGCGTCTGCCGCCAATGCCTTCAAACGCAATGTATTCATCCGCAAAGCGTTCATCCGCAATGCGTTCATCGCCATCGGTTTTAACGCCAGGGCGCACGTGACAAGTGTCTCGGATCATTGTCTAGTAAAGTTGACATAAAACACCGACAAGTTAAAGTGACATAATAGGGAGTGGCGTATGAATGCGGACGCCTTGATTGAGCGCGCGATTGAGCGGGCTGTCGCCTCGGCTGAGGGTCCCGACACCCCGCCTAAGCTGGCTGACGCTATTCGCTATGCGGTTTTTCCGGGCGGGGCGCGCGTGCGCCCGCAATTGTGTCTCGCTGTCGCGCAGGCGTGCGGCGACGACGCCTGCATGGAGCTTGCGTCGAGCGCCGCGGCGGCGATTGAACTTCTCCATTGCGCATCGCTCGTCCACGATGATTTGCCGTGTTTTGACGCCGCCGATTTGCGCCGGGGCAAGGCGTCGGTGCATGTGGCGTTTAGCGAATCACTGGCGGTTCTCGCCGGCGATGCGCTGATTGTTATGGCCTTTGACACGCTCTTCCGCGAGCGCAGCGCCCATCCGGATCGCCTGGTCGCCGTGATGAAAATCGTCAGCCGCGCCGTCGGCGCCCGTGAAGGCATTGTCGCCGGGCAGGCGTGGGAAAGCGAACCCAATATCGATTTGCGCGCCTATCATCGGTCCAAAACCGGCGCGCTCTTTGTCGCCGCGGCGATGGCGGGCGCCGCGGCTGCGGGCGACGACGGCGCCGTCTGGCGCCGGCTTGGCGAGCGCCTTGGCGAGGCTTATCAGATCGCTGACGATGTTCGCGATTTCACCATGGACGCCGGCGCGCTCGGCAAGCCCGCCGGCCAGGACGAGCGGCATTTGCGGCCCAATGCGGTCCACTCGATCGGGCTGCAAAGCGCCATTGAACAATTGCAGGCGCTGGTGGAGGACGCCGCCGACGCGGTGCCTGCATGCGACGGCGCCTCCGATTTGCGCGCCTTGATCCACGCCCAGGCAAGCCGCCTGACGCCGAAAAATATATCAAGCGCGTCGGTTTAATCGTTGCCGTATGCTGAAAATGCCGTCCTGATGGGCTCGTTGCTGGATCGTATGCGCGATCTGCGCAATCGCGTGATCGCCAAACCCGAATTTCAACGCTGGGCGGCGTCGTTTCCGCTGAGCCGCCCGATGGTGCGCAAACGCACCAGCGAAACCTTCAACATGGCCGTCGGGTTTTCCTACGCGCAGGTTTTGCGCGCATGCGTCGAACTCGACGTTTTTGAAACCCTGAGGGACGGGCCGCTGCCGCTTGCTGACTTTGCGGCGCGCATCGATTTACCCGAGGAGGGCGCGGACCGCCTCGCGCGCGCCGCAGTCGCCTTGTCGCTGCTTGAGCGGCGACGCGACGGTTATGCGCTCGGGCTTTATGGCGCGGCGTTGCTCGGCAACCCGGCGGTTTTTCCCATGATCAAACATCACGGCGCGCTTTATGCGGATCTGTGCGATCCGGTGGCGTTACTACGCCAGCGCACCCACGACACCGCGCTGGCGCGCTTCTGGAATTACGACGAAGGCGGATCGTCTCCTTATTCGGCGCTGATGGCGACAACGCAGGCCTTTATCAGCGCGGAAATACTGAGTGCGTTTTCTTTCAAAGGATTTGAGCACGTCATGGACGTCGCGGGCGGCGCCGGCGCATTTCTGTGCGCCCTGAAAGAAAAACGCCCCGAGATCAAGGCCACATTGTGCGATCTGGAAAATGTTGCGCCCATCGCGCGCCAGAATTTTGCCGACAAGGGGATCGATGTGCGTGTTGCAGCGCGCAACATTCACGACGATGCGCTGCCTGTTGGCGCGGATATTATCACGTTGATTCGCGTGCTGCATGATCACGACGACGAGCGCGTGCATGCGCTGTTGAAGTCGGTTCACAGCGCGTTGCCCGCGGGCGGAACGGTTCTTGTCGCAGAACCAATGGCCAAAACCCGCGGTGCGGAGCCGATGGGCGACGCCTATTTCGGTCTCTATCTCTGGGCGATGGGGTCGGGGCGGCCGCGCTCCAAACGGGAGCTATCGGCGTTTCTGTGCGCGGCGGGATTTCGCCGGCCGCGCGAGGTCAAAACAAACAACCCGATTTTGACCCGAATTCTGGTCGCTGAGCGCGACTAGAGTCGTCAATGTGAATTGACATAAAACATTGTCTATTTAATATGACACTATGGAAGTGCCTTCCGCTGCCCATGGCGTCATCGACGGGGCGCCGTCCTCCGCAAGCCCCTTATCGTGCGCGGACCCAGGGGCGTTAGATCATCTCGCATTAGAAACCGACGCCGTCGTTTTTGAAGGACGGCGCACCGCATCGCTGTGCCGGCTTGATCTGAAACCGCCCGATTCGTCTGATGTAATCGTCGATATTGAGTGGAGCGGCGTCAGCGCCGGCACCGAGCGGCTATTGTGGTCGGGCGAGATGCCGCCCTTTCCGGGGATGGGATATCCGTTGGTGCCGGGCTATGAATCGGTCGGTAAAGTTGTTTGGGCTGATGAACGCCGGGAACTTTTAGGCAAGCGGGTTTTTGTTCCGGGTGCGTCTTGTTACGAGGCCGCCCACGGACTTTTTGGCGCCTCGGCGTCGAGAATTGTCGCCGACGCGGCGCGGCTTTGCGTCGTCGATTTTGAACAACCCGAAACGGCGATTTTACTGGCGCTCGCCGCTACCGCGCATCACGCCGTTGCTGACGGCGCGCCGCCGGATCTCATCGTCGGACATGGCATTCTCGGGCGCTTGCTGGCGCGCTTGACGATGGCGCTGGGCGCGCCGGCGCCCAATGTCTGGGAGATCGATCCCGAACGCGCCGATGCTGACGGCTATGCAGTGATGGCGCCCGAATGCGACGGCCGCACGGACTATCGCGCGATTTACGACGTCAGCGGCGATGTCGGCGTGATCGACGATCTTGTCGCCGCCATGGCGCCCGGCGGCGAGATCACGCTCGCCGGGTTTTACGCCGAACGGCCGTCCTTTTCATTCCCGCAAGCCTTCATGAAAGAGATGCGCATGCGCGTCGCCGCCGAGTGGAAGCGCGCCGACATGGACGCGGTGGTCGCGCTCGTCGCCAGCGGCGCGCTCAGTCTTGACGGTCTTATCACTCATACCCGCCCCGCATCCCATGCGGGGGATGCATATGCGACTGCTTTTGAAGATGCGTCGTGTTTGAAAATGGTTCTGGATTGGAGACGCCCCCATGGCTCCGTTTGACGATAAAAAAAGTCCTGACAAGGATGACCCGATCAGCGCCGCCGATAAGGCCTTGCGCGATGAAGCGGCGCACGAGCCGGACGCGGTTTCGACGACGCCGGCCGCCAAGGAAACCCAGATTATCGCCATCTACGGCAAGGGCGGTATCGGCAAGAGCTTCACGCTGGCGAACCTTTCTTACATGATGGCCCAGCAGGGAAAGAAAGTCCTGCTGATCGGCTGTGACCCCAAGAGCGATACGACGTCTTTGCTGTTTGGCGGGCGCGCCTGTCCGACGATTATTGAGACCTCGACAAAGAAAAAGCTTGCAGGCGAGGAAGTTACGATCAGCGATGTGTGCTTCAAGCGCGACGGGGTTTTCGCGATGGAGCTCGGCGGGCCCGAGGTCGGCCGCGGATGCGGCGGTCGCGGCATCATTCACGGCTTTGAGTTGCTGGAAAAGCTGGGCTTCCACGACTGGGACTTTGACTATGTCCTGCTCGATTTTCTTGGCGACGTTGTTTGCGGCGGCTTCGGCCTGCCGATTGCGCGCGATATGTGCCAGAAGGTGATCGTCGTTGGCTCCAATGATCTTCAATCCTTATACGTTGCAAATAATGTTTGTTCGGCGGTGGAATATTTCCGCAAGCTCGGCGGCAATGTCGGCGTCGCCGGCATGGTCATCAACAAGGACGACGGTACGGGCGAGGCGAAAAATTTCGCAAAAGAGGTCGGCATTCCATTGTTGGCGGCGATCCCCGCGGACGAGGAAATCCGCCGTAAAAGCGCCAATTATCAGATCGTCGGCAGGCCGGGCGAGGCCTGGGGCCCGCTGTTTGAGGAACTCGCCTCGAATGTCGCAACAGCGCCGCCGATCCACCCGACGCCGCTGACGCAAGACGGTCTTTTGAATCTGTTTTCCGCCGAAGAGACCGGCGCCGACTTTGTGTTGGAACCCGCCAGCATTGAAGACATGTGCGGCGGTAAAGCGCTCGAAAAAGAGTCTCTTGAAGTCATCTACGAGGAAATCTGACGCCGTCGTGACCGAACTTATCAACACGCTCGACGACCAGAACGCGCGCAGCGATGCGCCGGCGTCGCAAGAGGCGTTGAGTAATGCGTATACAGAAAATATTAGTAGCGACGCCGCGGAGACGAGCGCTGGGTGCCATGGCGGCGCCGCTGAGATGCGCGCGGCTGCGAAGGCCGCCGGTCAATCCGACGTGCTTGATCAATATGCAAAAGACTATCCCGTCGGGCCGCATGATCAGCCGCAGAGCATGTGTCCGGCGTTTGGCTCATTGCGCGTCGGTTTGCGTATGAAGCGCACCGCGACAATCCTGTCGGGCTCGGCGTGCTGCGTTTACGGTCTGACTTTCACATCGCACTTTTACGGCGCAAAGCGCTCCGTCGGGTATGTGCCGTTCAATTCCGAAACTCTTGTGACGGGCAAGCTCTTTGAAGACATCAAGGACGCCGTCGACGATATCGCCGATCCTGAAAAATACGATGCGGTTGTGGTGACCAACCTTTGCGTGCCGACGGCCTCTGGCGTTCCATTGCGTTTGTTGCCGAAGAATAAAAACGGCGTACGGATTATCGGGATCGACGTGCCGGGGTTCGGCGTGCCGACCCATGCGGAAGCCAAGGATATCCTGGCGGGCGCGATGTTGAACTATGCGCGCCTCGAGGCCGAAAATGGACCGGTTCAGCGCGCGCCGGCGCCGGATGCGGGGCTCCCGACGGTCACGATGCTGGGTGAGATGTTTCCCGCCGATCCGATTGGCGTCGATCAGATGTTGCGGCCGATGGGCCTCGCCGCCGGCGCTGTCGTGCCGACGCGCGAATGGCGCGAGCTTTATACGGCGCTCGACGGTGCGGCGGTGGCGGCGATCCATCCGTTTTACACAGCTTCAGTGCGGGAGTTTGAGGCGGCGGGCCGCCCGATCGTCGGCTCGGCGCCGGTCGGGGTTGACGGGGCGGCGGCGTGGTTGTCGGCGATCGGCGAGGCGTGCGGCGTTGCGCAACCGGCTGTCGATGCAGCGAAGAATACATTTCTGCCGGCGATTTCGGCCGCCCTTGCGGCCGCGCCGGTCAAGGGACGGATCACTTTATCCGGATACGAAGGATCGGAGTTGTTGGTGGCGCGGTTGCTGGTCGAGTCCGGCGCCGATCTGCGGTATGTCGGTACGGCGTGTCCCCGGACGACATGGTCCGATCCGGACCGCGAATGGCTTGAAGCCAAAGGCGTGCGCATTCAATATCGCGCCTCGCTTGAGGACGATCTCGCCGCGTTGCATGAGTTCAAGCCCGATCTCGCCATCGGCACGACGCCGGTCGTTCAGAAGGCAAAAGAAACCGCAACGCCGGCGCTATATTTTACCAATCTGATTTCGGCCCGTCCGTTGATGGGGCCGGCGGGCGCCGCATCGCTGGCGCAGGTTGTCAATGCGGCGATCGCCAACAAGGCCCGCTTTGATGAAATGCGCGCCTTCTTTGAGGGCGTCGGCGAGGGCGACCGGGCCGGCGTCTGGGAGCAAACGCCGGACGTTCGGAGCGAGTTTCGCAAAAAACAACAGCGCAAGCTCGATATTCAGGCCAAACGCAATGCGGATCTGGAGGCGCCGGTCGGATGCTGATCCAGGATCATGACAGAGCGGGCGGCTATTGGGGATCGGTCTACGTCTTCACCGCCATCAAGGGCCTCCAGGTGGTGATCGACGGTCCGGTCGGATGCGAAAATCTGCCGGTCACGTCTGTTCTTCATTATACGGATGCATTGCCGCCCCATGAATTGCCGATTGTCGTCACCGGCCTTGGCGAAGAAGAGCTGGGCCAGCATGGCACTGAAAACGCCATGAAGCGCGCGCGGGCCGCGCTCGACCCGGCCTTGCCGGCTGTTGTCGTGACCGGGTCGATTGCAGAGATGATCGGCGGCGGGGTGACGCCCGAAGGCGCTAATATTCAGCGCTTCCTGCCGCGCACCATCGACGAGGATCAGTGGCAAAGCGCTGACCGCGCAATGCTCTGGCTTTGGTCGGAGTTCGGTCAGACCAAGGGCCGCGATCCGAAAAAGAAAAAGCGCAAGGACGGCGAGCCGCCAACCGTCAATATCATCGGGCCAAGTTATGGCGTCTTTAACATGGCCTCGGATCTGCACGAGATAAGACGGCTGGTCGAAGGCGTCGGCGCCAAAATCAATATGGTCTTCCCGCTCGGCAGTCACGTCGCCGACGTGCGCCAGCTGATTAACGCCGACGTCAATATCTGTCTTTACCGTGAGTTTGGCCGATCGCTCTGCGAGGCGCTTGACGCGCCCTATCTGCAGGCGCCGATCGGGTTGCACTCGACAACCAGGTTTTTGCGCAAACTGGCCGAATTGACCGGTCTTGATGCGGAGCCTTTTATCGAAAAGGAAAAGCACACGACCATCAAACCCTTGTGGGATTTGTGGCGCTCGGTGACGCAAGACTTTTTCGGCACGGCAAATTTCGCCATCGCGGCCAACGAGACCTATGCGCGCGGCGTTCGCAATTTTCTGGAAAATGATCTCGGGCTGCCCTGCGTCTTTGCGGTTTCACGTTGCGCCGGAAAGAAACCCGATAACGATCTGGTGCGCCAGACGATCAACGACAATGCGCCCTTTGTGGTTTTCGGCAGTTTCAATGAGCGCATGTATATGCAGGAGGCGGGCGCGCGATCGCAATTCATACCGGCGTCATTTCCGGGCGCGGTCATTCGCCGGCACACCGGCACGCCCTTCATGGGATACGCCGGCGCCGCCTATATCGTCCAGGAATATTGCAACGCGTTGTTCGACGCGCTGTTTCATATTCTGCCCCTGGGAACCGACCTCGACAAAGTCGAGGCGACGCCCGCGCGCGTGGTCGCGCAATTGCCCTGGGCCCATGACGCCAGCCGCACGCTCGATGCGTGCGTCGAAAATTACCCGGTTCTGACAAGGATCTCCGCTGCAAAAAGACTGCGCGAGCATGCGGAGACCAGGGCGCGCACGCTTGGCGAGCCTGAAATTACCGCAGCCCGCGTCGAACAGAGCCATGAGGCGCTGAAAACAATGAACGCGGCATAGCGAGGCAAGGAGAGGAAACGATGACAAACGTCTTGTTGAGCGAAAAACAGGCGCTCCATGTCGGTGAGAGCGTCGAATACAGAGCGTATTTCTTCGCGCTCTATCCGATTTTTCTTATCGCGGCCGTAATCCGGTTTTTGCTGCCCAAGCGAGCAGAGAAAACAGTATACAGAACGATTTTTCATGACGCCGCCAATATGGCGCACAGCGTTATCCCGTGGGTGTTTTCGGGACGGTAGCCAATCCCAGATTTTTGGCGGGCGACCGTCAAAAAGCCCGGAGTCGCGGGGTTAACGGCGGCGAAGGCCATTGGTCAAAGAAAGGAGGCAGAAATGTCAGTGACTGAAGGCGGTGGCGGTTCTCCGGCGGGTATATCCCCTGAAGAAGCGCAATCCATTCATAAATACATTGTCATGTTGACAGGTGTTTATACTGGCATCGCGGTGGTAGCCCATCTTTTGATGTGGATCTACCGCCCTTGGTTCATGTAGGAACATAAGAAGTCCGTAAAGAAACCGAAATGGTTTCAGAACGACCTTCTTATTACCAATTGGAGACTTAAACCATGTGGAGAATCTGGTTGATGTTCGATGTTCGCAGAGCGATCATTGGACTTCACGTATTCCTCGCTGTGTTGGCATTTACGATTCACTTCATTTTGCTCAGCACCGAGAGATACAACTGGCTTAATGGCACCAGCTGGACGACATCGTCGGTCCAGACGGAAACTATTTCCAGGCCATCCTGACCAAATGAAGTCGGCGGCGCATTCGCGTCGCCGGCTTCACATCAAAACATTCGATTTAATGATGGCATTCGACGCGCGCGCCAGAAAAGAGCGGGTCCCACGCCTATCGAAAAGGAATTGATAAATGGCGTTATTGAGTTTTGAGCGAAAGTATCGCGTTCGAGGCGGCACGCTGATCGGCGGCGACCTTTTTGATTTCTGGTTAGGGCCGTTTTACGTCGGTTTTTTCGGCGTCACGACCGCTTTCTTCGCCTTGCTGGGTACGGCGTTGATCTTCTGGGGCGCGGCCATGGAAGACACCTGGAACCCCTGGCTGATCAGCATCGATCCGCCTGACCTGAGTTATGGGCTGGCGCTGGCGCCGATGGCGGAAGGCGGGCTCTGGCAAATCATCACATTCTGCGCGATCGGCGCCTTTGGCTCCTGGGCGCTGCGCGAAGTTGAAATCTGTCGCAAGCTCGGCATGGGTTATCATGTGCCGTTTGCCTTTGGCGTGGCGATCTTCGCTTATGTCACGCTCGTCGTCATCCGCCCCGTCCTGATGGGCGCATGGGGGCACGGCTTTCCCTACGGCATCATGAGCCACCTCGATTGGGTATCCTATACCGGATATCAGTATGGGAACTTCCATTACAATCCCGCCCATATGGTGGCGATTACTTTCTTCTTCATCACGACCTTCGCGCTGGCGCTGCACGGCGGCGCCATCTTGTCGGCCACAAATCCCGGCCGCGGCAAAGTCGTCAAAGCGCCTGAGCACGAAAACACGTTTTTTCGGGACTTCATGGGGTACTCGATCGGCACCATCGGCATTCACCGTCTCGGATTATTCCTGGCGCTGAACGCTGGTTTCTGGAGCGCGGTTTGTATCGTGATTAGCGGGCCATTCTACAAAGGCTCATGGATTGAATGGTGGGATGGTTGGAAAAATCTGCCCATCTGGAACTGGAACGGGTAAGGACCGACTGACCATGGTAGACTATCAGAATCTTCTGACGCAAATTCAGGTGCGGGGTCATTACGAGCCCGGCGTCGAATTGCCCAAGGATGATTGGTCGCGCGATCATCTGAAAATATTCAGCGCCTGGCTGGGCAAACTTGGCGATGCGCAGATCGGTCCGATATATCTCGGCTGGACCGGCATCGGCGCCTTGCTTTCCGGATTGTTTGCAATCGAGATTATTGGTCTCAACATGTGGGCCAGCGTCGGCTGGGATCCGGTCAAATTCGCCGGTCAGCTGCCCTGGCTGGCGCTGGAGCCGCCGCTCCCTGAACATGGGCTCAACCCGTTTCCGCCGCTGAATGAAGGCGGTTGGTGGATGATGGCCGGCATGTTCCTGACTCTGGCGATCATATTATGGTGGATCCGGACTTATCGACGGGCGATCCAGCTGAATATGGGTACGCATATCGCATGGGCGTTCGCCGCCGCGATCTGGCTGTATCTTGTTTGCGGCTTCATTCGCCCCCTGATGATGGGCACCTGGAGCGAGGCGGTGCCGTTCGGCATCTTCCCGCATCTCGACTGGACCAATAATCTGTCGTTGAATTACGGGAACCTTTTCTACAATCCGTTCCACATGCTCTCGATTGTCTTCCTGTACGGATCGGCGCTGTTGTTCGCGATGCATGGCGCCACCATTCTGGCGGTTGGTCGTTATGGCGGCGAACGTGAGATTGAACAAATTTATGACCGCGGCACCGCTTCGGAGCGCGCCGGTCTGTTTTGGCGCTGGACGATGGGATTCAATGCGTCAATGGAATCGATCCACCGCTGGGCGTGGTGGTTTGCGATCCTGTGCCCCATCACCGGCGGCATCGGCATCCTGCTAACCGGAACGGTTGTTGAGAACTGGTTCCTGTGGGGCGCCGATAATGGGTTCGCCCGCTTCTAGCTGGCGAACATTTAGACCCCAAGTCTCCCGCATCGGCGTTCATCGCCGGTGCGGGATTCTTTTTGCCTGATATGGCGGGACGCGGCGTAATTCCCTAAAAGCGCTTGCATGGAGACGACGCCTTCAAACCGAGACAAGAGCACGGTCGCATCTGGTACCGTCGAGCCTGACGCTAAATGGTCTGACGCGGTAAAGTCGGGTGGCGGCGGCCGGGTTTTGCTGCTCGGCGCCACCGGCACAATCGGGCGCGCTGTCTTGCGCAGGCTGGTCGCGTACGGTCACGACGTTGTCTGTGTTGTCCGACAAGAATCTGACATCGGCGCCGCGTCGGGTGAGGTCCGCGTCGCGCTGGGTGATGATGGCGACGCCCGGGCGCGCGGCCCCGTTGTCAGGGTTGCCGCTGCAACCGATCCCGATGCGCTGGCGGCCGACGGTTTTGCGGGCGAGCGTTTCGACGTGGTGATTTCGTGTCTTGCATCGCGCACTGGCGTCGCCGCCGACGCCTGGCGGGTCGATTATGAAGCGAACTGTAATGCGCTGAGGCTCGCCAAATCCGCTCGCGTCCGTCAGATGATTTTGTTGTCAGCGATTTGCGTACAAAAACCGCGCCTCGCATTTCAACAGGCGAAACTTGCGTTCGAAGAAAAGCTGATCGGATCGGGTCTTACCTATTCGATTGTCAGACCGACGGCGTTTTTCAAATCGCTCTCCGGCCAGATTGACCGCATTAAAGCGGGAAAGCCTTATCTTCTGTTTGGCGACGGCGCCCTGACGGCGTGCAAGCCGATCAGCGACGACGATCTAGCTGCTTATATTGTTTCGTGCATTGACGACAAAACGCGGCACAACGCGATTTTACCGATCGGCGGGCCTGGCGACGCGGTGACGCCGCGTGAGCAAGGCGCTTATTTATTTAAAGCGCTCGGCATCGCGCCAAAATATCGGAAAGTGCCGCCGGCGATGTTGAAGATCATAGCCCGGGCGCTGTCGCTGTTGAGCGGTGTGTCGCCGCGCCTGCGCGAAAAGGCGGAGCTGGCGCGGATCGGTCATTATTACGCGACAGAGTCGATGCTGGCGCTTGATCCCGAAACCGGCGCATACAACAGCGCGCTCACGCCTTCATTCGGTGCACAAACGCTGTTTGATCATTATGACAAGCTGATCGCCGGGCGCGCCGTGTCGGAACGCGGCGAGCATGCGGTCTTCTGAAGGAAACGCCGACGCCTTTGGTTTGGGCGAGCGCTCTTAGGGGAGCGCTCCTAGGCGACCGCTCTTACGCGACCGCTCTGGCGAGGGCGCATTGCGACCAGATCTCGGAAAGCGCTGAGACCAGATGATCGATGTCCGCATCGGAGTGGACCGGCGAGGGCGTAATTCTCAGCCGTTCGGTTCCTTTCGGGACGGTGGGATAGTTGATCGGCTGTACATAAATGCCGTGGTTGGCCATCAACCAGTCGGAAATCCATTTACATTTTACCGGATCGCCGACCATCACCGGCACGATATGGCTCGGGTTTTCCATTGTCGGTATGCCGATCGCTGCAAGCTTCTGACGCACTTTGGCGACGCGATCACGCTGGGCGTCGCGTTCCTCATGGCTTTGTTTCAGATGCTGGATCGACGCCCGCGCGCCGGCGGCGACGGCCGGCGGCAAGGCGGTTGTAAAGATAAATCCGGATGCAAAGCTTCTGATGTAATCGCACAACGCTGTTGACGCGGCGATGTACCCGCCGAGGACGCCGAACGCTTTGCCGAGCGTGCCTTCAATCACGGTCAACCGGTCCATCAGGCCGTCGCGTTCCGCGATGCCGCCGCCGCGCGGCCCATAGAGCCCGACCGCATGGACCTCGTCGAGATAGGTCATGGCGTTGTATTTATCCGCGACGTCGCAAAACGCCTCGATGGGCGCGATGTCGCCATCCATTGAGTACACCGACTCAAAAGCGATCAGCTTTGGCGCGTCCGGATCGTCCAGCCGGATCAGGCGCTCAAGGTCTTCCGGATCATTGTGCTTGAAGATTCGCTTTGTCGCTTTTGAATGGCGAATGCCCTCAATCATAGAAGCGTGGTTGAGTTCGTCGGAATAGACGATGCAGCCGGGAATGCGCGCCGCCAGCGTGCCGAGCGCCGCCCAGTTCGATACATAGCCTGACGTAAAGATCAGCGCCGCTTCCTTGCCGTGGAGATCGGCAAGCTCTCTTTCGAGCAACACATGATAATGGTTCGTACCGGAAATATTCCGCGTCCCGCCCGCGCCGGCGCCGCATTGTTTGATCGCCTCGTGCATGGCGTCCGTGACTTTCGGGTGCTGACCCATGCCGAGATAATCGTTCGAGCACCAGACCGTGACGTTGTCCGGGCCGATCTCGCCGTGATTGGCGGCGCAAGGGAACGACCCGGCTTTTCGCTTAATGTCGGCGAAGACGCGATAATTGCCGTCCTCGCGCAAGCGGTTCAGTTCCTCATTAAAAAACGTCTCGTAGTTCATCATCGTCTCCATTCAGATGAAACAGGTTTTGTTGATATGGTTTGCTGCGGGCGTTGCGCCCATTTCCACAGATGCGCGTCGGCCTGAAAGCCGGGCAGGGGCAAGATCAGCGCCCAGTGTTCGAGAATGGCCAAGCCTGCAAGCGTTGCGACCATGATGAGGCCAAGCGAGGCGTAGCCGCCGGCCGGCGCGCTGATCGCTGCATATATGATGCTCGCGGCGGCGAGCGTCGCCAGCAGGATCGCCAGCGGCGCGACGCGCGACTGCGCGCGTTTTTGAAAATAGGATTTCAGGTAGCTGAGATGGGCGGGCAGGAATTCATCGGAAATGTTCGGCGCCCCGAAAAAGACGATCAGCTTGGTGCTGAGCCGCATCCCCCACAGCAGCAAAAACGTCCACGCCGCAACCGTGTTGGTCGCCTGAAGGCTCACCGCAATGATGAAGACCGCATGGATCGCGATTGCGAGTTCGTGGTGGATCAGCGCTTTTGCCGAAGCGACAAAGCGCGGCCACGTCGCAAGGTCCGGCGGGCAGGGCTTGCGCGTCGGCCCGCTGATATAGCCAAGCAGGAACATCACCTCGTGCCAGGCCCAAAGCGCCATCCCGGTCGCAAAGCCCGCATAGGCGGCCCAGCGGCCGGTTTCCTGCCGCAGGGCGAGGAGCAAAATCGTTGCGCCG